>CAJYIX010000017.1 GCA_913775315.1 uncultured Sphingomonas sp.
CGATCTCGTGGTACATGTGCACCATCAGGATCCGGTCGAAGCTGTTTTCCGGCAACCGCGGATCCTCGGGCAGGCCCAGCCGCACGCTAACATTGTCCAGCCGCTCGCGCGCCACGCGCTGGGCCAGGCCGTCGCGAACCTCTGGCACGATGTCCTCGGCCAGGACGCGGCCGTCCTCACCCACCCGCGCGGCGAGGCGGATGGTATAGTATCCCTCGCCCGCGCCGATGTCGGCGACGGTCATGCCAGGCTTGATCCCCGCCTTGTCCATCACCGACGCGCCTTCTTTGACGCGGTCGCGCGCTTCCTCGGTCGACCAGCGTGCAGAGACGATCGTCGCGACGGGCCGATCGGCGGCGGGGAAGCGGCCCTCGACCTTCTCCTCGGTCTTGTTCATCGCGGGCGCCTTGACCGGCGCTTCGCACGCCGATGCCGCCAGCGCGAGCGCAGGGGCCAGCAACGTCAGCATCGGCGCCCCCTGCCTCCTCAATCGACGTCCTCCACCTCGACCTTTTCGCCCGTCACGCGCTGCGACAACGCCGCGGCCATGAACGGGTCGAGTGCCCCGTCTAGCACGTCGGACGGCGCGGTCGAAGTCACGCCGGTGCGCAGATCCTTCACCAGCTGATAGGGCTGGAGGACGTAGGAGCGGATCTGGTGGCCCCAGCCGATCTCCGTCTTCGCCGAATAATCGCTCATCGCCGCCGCCTCGCGCTTCTGAAGCTCGGCCTCGTACAGGCGCGCGCGCAGCATCCCCATCGCGGTCGCACGGTTCTTGTGCTGCGAACGGTCGTTCTGGCTGGCGACGATGATGCCCGACGGAACGTGGGTGATGCGCACCGCCGAATCGGTCGTGTTCACGTGCTGCCCGCCCGCGCCCGAGGCGCGATAGGTATCGATCTTGAGGTCGCTCTCATTGATCTCGATGTCGATCGAATCGTCGATCACCGGATAGACCCAGACGCTCGAGAAGCTGGTGTGCCGCCGCGCCGAGCTGTCATAGGGGCTGATGCGGACCAGGCGGTGGACGCCGCTCTCGGTCTTGGCATAGCCGTACGCGTTCTCACCCTTGAGCAGCAGCGTGGCCGACTTGATCCCCGCCTGATCGCCGGCGTGATAGTCGACGATCTCGACCTTCATGCCCTTTCGCTCGGCCCAGCGCGCGTACATGCGCTGGAGCATTTCGGCCCAGTCCTGGCTCTCGGTCCCGCCGGCGCCGGCGTGCACCTCGAGATAGGCGTCGTTGGCATCGGCCTCGCCCGCCAAGAGCGCCTTGATCTTGTCCTCCTCGGCGCGCGCGGCGAGCGCCTTCAGGCCCGCGACGCCCTCCTCGGCCATCTCGGCATCACCCTCGGCATCGGCCATGTCGATCAGCTCGGCGGTGTCGCTGAGCTCGCGCTCGATCGCCCGCGTCGCGCCGATCGCGGTGTCGAGCCGCTGGCGCTCGCGCATCACTTCCTGCGCGGCGCGCGGATTATCCCACAAGGTGGGGTCCTCGACGCGCGCGTTCAGTTCGTCGAGCCGGCGCAGCGCTCGATCCCAGTCGAGGAAGCGGCGTAAGAGCGCGAGCGCGTCATTGATCTGGTCGGCATAGGCCTGCGCTTCGGCGCGCATGGGAAACTCCAATTCTCTGAACGTCATTCCAGCTTGGGCTGGAATCGCTGCGATCCTGCGCCCGCCAACCGGGCGATCCTGGCCTCTCGCCGGGATGACGAAGGGGGGTTGGGACCGCGTTAGTAAATCCCGCCCTCCCTTTGCAAGAAATCGCTGTCGGACGGGCGCTGCTGCGTCTGGCGGCGCGCCGCGGCGGCCGCGGCCTTCGCCTTGGCGGCGGCCTCGGCCCGCTCTTGCGCCTCGGCCTCGCGGTTGCGGCGCTGGCGGGTGGGTTCGCTCTCGGGCTTAAAGGCTTCCCAGATCACCGATGCCTTGGGATCGTCGGTCGGCCACGCCCCCGTCACCGGCCGGCCCGAGCCGCGGTCGATCCGCACCATCCGCGTGCCCGGCGGCGCGCGGAACGGCAGCACCTCCATCCCCTCCCACGCCTTCGTCGCGAACGCCTTGAAAATCGGCGCGGCGACAGTGCCGCCCTGCGCATAGCCGCCCAGGCTGCGCGGCTGGTCGTAGCCAAGATAAAGGCCGGCGATCATCTGCGGCGTACCGCCGACGAACCACACGTCGGTCGGCCCGGTCGACGTCCCCGTCTTGCCCATGATCGGCCGGCCGAGGTCGCGCAGGATCGTCGCGGTGCCGCGCTGGATCACGCCCTCGGCCACGTGCGTCATCTGATAGGCGCTGACCGCATCGACGACCTGCCGCGCGCGGATGCGCGGGCGCGGCATCGGCTTGCCGTCCCAATCGGGCATGTTGCACCGCTCGCACGCGCGCCACCGCTCGGGCCAGATCACCTCGCCCTTGCGGTTCTGGACGAAGTCGATGACGCTGGGGGTCAGCTGGCGCCCGTTGTTGGCGAGGATCGAATAGGCGTTGACCATCCGCATCACCGTCGTCTCGCCCGCGCCCAGCGCATAGGAGAGATAGGGCGCGTATTTCTGGTCGGTGATGCCGATGCGCTGCATCAGCCCGACGACCTTTTCCATGCCCGTCCGGTTCGCCGCCTGCACCGTCATCAGGTTGCGCGACTGTTCGAGGCCCCAGCGGATCGTATGCGGCCCCGCCCCGCGCGAATTACCGAAGTTGCGGAAGCATTTCTGCCCCAGCCGCGCGCCCTGATAGACGCAGAACGGGCCGTCGACGATGATCGTCGCGGGGGTCATTCCCGCCTCGAACGCGGCGGCATAGACGATCGGCTTGATCGTCGAACCCGGCTGGCGCATCGCCTGCGTCGCGCGATTGAAGCTGTCGAGGCTGGCGTCGAACCCGCCCTGCAGCGCGAGGAGCCGGCCCGTCCGCGGGTCCTCCACCACCATGCCGCCCGAAATCTTGGGAATACTGCGAAGGACCCACTGCCCGCCCTCGGGCGCGACAGCGACCACGTCGCCGGCCTTCAACGCGGCGAAGGCAGTCCCGCCCTTGCCGCGGACTGGCATCTGCGCGCCCCAGCGCGGCATCGTGCCGGTGGTGCCGTCGGTAAAGCCAATCTCGGCACTGTCCGACCCGCGCGACACGACCACGCCGACGCGCCAGTCGTCGAAGTCGATCGCCATGTTGCTGGCGAGCAGCGGCCCCTGCCAGCCATCGGCGATGTCGAGCGTCTTGATCGGCCCCGACCAGCCGCGCCCCGAATCGAAACGGAGCAGCCCGCGGCGCAGCGCGTCGGTCGCGTCGGCCTGTATCTTGGGGTCGAGCGAGGTGCGCACCCAAAGGCCACCGTCATAGACGCTGTACGGCCCCTCCGCCGCCTTCTCACCGAAGCGGTCGATCAGCTGGCGCCGCACTTCCTCGACATAATAGCCGGCGTTCGACTGGAGCGTCGGGAGCTGGCGGTCGGACAGACCCAGCGGCTCGCCACGCGCGGTCTGGTACTGCGTGTTGTTGATGAAGCCGTTGCGCAGCATCTCCGACAACACCCAGTTGCGCCGCTCGAGCGCGCGATCGGCATTCGCCGCGCGGCCATAACTTTCGGGCGCCTTGGGCAGCGTCGCGAGGAACGCCATCTCCTGAAGCGCGAGCTGGTCCACGTCCTTGTTGAAATAGGCGCGCGCCGCCGCCTGCACGCCGAACGCGCGCCGTCCCATCGGAATGCCGTTGAGATAGAGCTCGAGGATCTGCGGCTTGGTCAGCGCATCCTCGATCCGCCAGGCGAGGATCATCTCGCGCACCTTGCGCGAGGGCGAATATTCGTTGCCGATCAGCAAATTCTTGGCGACCTGCTGGGTGATGGTCGACCCGCCGCGGGCGCGCGCGCCGGTGCCCATCTTGCTGACGTAATCGACCACCGCGCCGGCGAAACCGGGGAAATCGACGCCGTGATGCTCGAAGAAGGTCTTGTCCTCGGCCGCGAGGAACGCGCGGACGAGCAGCGGCGGGAACTCGGCATAGTCGAGCTCGACGCGCCGCTCGCGCGCATAGGTGTGGATGGGCGTCCCGTCGGCCGAACGGATCGTGGTGGGGAGCGGCGGCTCATAGGCCTTGAGCGCATCGACACTCGGCAGGTCGCGCGCGAACAGCGCCCAGCCAGCGACCATGCCGATGCCAGCCAGCAGCGCCAGCACGGCAAGCAGCCGGAACCACCAGCGCCGGCGCAACCGGGTGAACCACCCGCCCGCACCCTCGCCGCGCTGGAGCCTGAAATTGACCGAGTTCGCGTCCGCTTCCGCCATCAGGCGCGCGGTTTAGACGAGGTTGCGTCGGTTGGAAATGCCGCCGCGGCGAGTGGAGCGACGCCGATTTTCAGCGCGACGCCATCCGCCGCGCGAAATAGACCTCGGCTGCGCGCGCGACGCTTTCGGCCACCTTCTTGCGCCCGTCCTTCGACCCTAGGAACTCGGCATCGCCCGCGTTCGAGATATAGCCTGTCTCGAACAGGATCGACGGCATGTCCGGCGCCTTGAGCACGACGAGGCTCGCCATCCGATGGAAATTGTCCTTGGTCGGCATCAGCGGCTTGGCCTCGCGCCCCAGCAGCCGTGCGAAGCTGGCCGAGCGGTTCATCGTCTCGCGCTGGGCCAGGTCGATGAGCAGCGAGGAGATGTCGCTCGCCTGATCGCCGAGGTCGAGGCCGGCGATGATGTCGGCCTTGTTCTCGCGCGCCGCCAGCCGCGCGGCCTCCTTGTCGGAGGCGACTTCGGACAGAGTGTAGGCGGTGGCGCCGGTCGCCTCCGGGTTGCCCGCACTGTCGCAGTGGATCGAGATGAACAGGTCCGCCTTCAGCCGCCGGGCGATGCCGTACCGCTCCTGCAAGATCAGGAACCGGTCGTCCTCACGCGTCAACGCGACGCGGACGCGGCCGCTGTCGAGGAGGCGCTCCTTGATCGCCAGCGCGGTCTTGAGCGTCACGTCCTTCTCGCGCAGCCCCGCCTCGTCGTTCAGCGCGCCGGGATCCTTGCCGCCATGGCCCGCGTCGATCACCACCAGCGGGCGGCTGTCGTCGTCGCCGTAAATGCGCGGCAGCGCAGGCGCCCGCTTCGCCGCGGGCACGGGCAGGCTGACGCGCGAGCCGACATTGGCCGGCGGCATGCTGGGCCGGCGCGCCATCTCGAACCCGCCGTCGAAGCCGGCGAGCGGCAATCGGCCCTCTGCGGCGGCGCGCGCGAACCGCTGGTCGTCGACACGGCGAAGGACGAGCGTCAGCGTGCCGCTGGCGGCATCGAACCGCCCCTCGCGAACGATCGCCGGCCGGTCGAGGTCGAAGACGAGCCGCGCGCCGCGTTCGGTCGCGCCCTGGCGCACGCGCGCCACCGGCCCGCCCGATTCGACCCGCGCACCGGGCGCGACGCCCGCGATATCGAGCGCGATCCGCCGCGGCGCGTCGAGGATGAAGGTCGAGGCGCCCGCCGCATTCCCATCCAGCCGCACCACGATCGCTTCGTCGCTGACCCGCACCTCGGCAAGGTCGCCCGCCAGCGCGGGAACGCCGCCTGCCCAAGCGGCGAGAAGCGCGAAGATCCACATCACCCGCACGCTATGGCGCGCCGCCCGCGCAGCGGTCCAGTCAAAACGCATCGCCCTGTCAGCCCCTTTTCGTTGGCATGAGGGTTAGCGATGACCCCTTGGAGTGAAGTGAAATGGCGCGGTTAACGCGTCGTTCGGCACGATTTTGCCGGCAGGGCGGCAGAAACGCGCCGGTTGATGCGCGGGCGACCCGGTGCTACGTCGCAGATTACCGATACTGGCGCGTCGAGGTTTGATGCACAGCCATGTCGGGACATCCGCCCGATCCGGCGTGCTTCACGGGGTCGGACGCTCACAGGTTGACGCTGCAATGAGGCTTGTTTCCGTCCTTCGCCACCCCGCCGCCCCTTGGGGCCGGCGCGTGGCAGGGATGCTGCCGGGCGAACGCCCCGGCCGGCTCTTCGCAGCAGAGGCACTTCATCCACATCGAACGGCCCCCGACGCGATGCGCGCAGGGGCCAATCCATCGCATCGGCGCCCGGCCGGCCACGCGCCGCCGACGCCGCGGAGAGTTTTGAATGGCAACACGCATGTTGATCGACGCACGGCACCGGGAGGAAACCCGGGTCGCCGTCGTCCAGGGTAACCGCATCGAGGAATTCGACTTCGAGTCGGCCGAGCGCAAGCAGCTCAAGGGGAACATCTATCTGGCCAAGGTGACGCGCGTCGAGCCGTCGCTCCAGGCCGCGTTCGTCGATTACGGCGGCAATCGCCACGGCTTCCTCGCCTTTTCCGAAATCCACCCCGATTACTACCAGATCCCCAAGGAGGATCGCGACGCCCTGCTCGCCGAAGAGGCCGAGCACGCCGCCGAGGAAGCCGCGCTGCGCGCCGCCGAGGATCATGACGACGACGAGGACGGCGACGTCGAGGTGCTCGAGCGCCCCGGCGACGACGAGGATGACGCCGAGCACGACGGCGATCATGGCGGCGAAGAGGGCGCGCCCGCCCCGCGCCGCAAGAAGGGCAATGGCGACGACCCTGCAGAGGCGCTGCGCCAGCGCCGCATGAATCTGCGCCGTCGCTACAAGATCCAGGACGTGATCCGCCGCCGCCAGGTGCTGCTGGTCCAGGTCGTCAAGGAAGAGCGCGGCAACAAGGGTGCGGCGCTGACGACGTACCTGTCGCTCGCGGGTCGTTACTGCGTCCTCATGCCCAACACCGCGCATGGCGGCGGCATCAGCCGCAAGATCAGCTCGGCTGCCGACCGCAAGCGGCTGAAGGCGATCATGGCCGACATGAAGCTGCCCTCGACCATGGGCTGCATCGTGCGCACCGCCGGCCTTCAGCGCACCAAGACCGAGATCAAGCGCGACTTCGACTATCTCGCCCGGCTGTGGGACGGGATTCGCGAGAACACGCTCAAGTCCTCGGCCCCCGCGCTCGTCTATGGCGACAGCGACCTGATCAAGCGGGCGATCCGCGACATCTACAATCGAGAGATCGACGAGGTGATCGTCGAGGGCGAGGAAGGGTATCGCCACGCCAAGGATTTCATGAAGCTGCTGATGCCCAGCCATGCGCGGCGGGTGAAGCAATATTCGGACGCCGTACCGCTCTTCCAGCGGTTCGGCGTCGAGGATCAGCTGGCGGCGATGTACCACCCCGTCGTCCAGCTGAAGTCCGGCGGCTACCTGGTCATCAATCCGACCGAGGCGCTGGTCTCGATCGACATCAACTCGGGCCGCTCGACGCGCGAGCACAATATCGAGCAGACCGCGACCGCAACCAACCTCGAGGCGGCGCACGAGATCGCGCGCCAGCTTCGCCTGCGCGACATGGCCGGCCTCGTCGTCATCGACTTCATCGACATGGATCACTCGTCCAACGTCCGTAAGGTCGAGAAGGCGATGAAGGAGGCGCTGAGGAACGATCGCGCCCGCATTCAGGTCGGCCGCATCAGCGCCATCGGCCTGATGGAAATGAGCCGCCAGCGGCTGCGCACCGGCGTGCTCGAAGCTTCCACCCGCACCTGTCCGCATTGCGAGGGCACGGGGCTCGTCCGCACTGCCTCGTCCGCAGGCCTGTCGGCGCTCCGCCTGATCGAGGAGGAGGCTGCGCGCGGTCGCGGATCGCAGCTCCTGCTGCGCGCCAGCCAGGAAGCCGCCTTCTACGTCCTCAACAAGAAGCGCGCCGACATCGCCGAAATCGAGGATCGCTACGGCGTGATGGTCGAGGTCGCCGCGGATGGCGAGCTCGAGGGCGCGCGCATGTCGGTCGAGGCCTCCGGCCCCCCGCCGGCCTATGCGCCCAAGCTCGACCCGATCGTCGAGGAGTTCGACGAGCCCGAGATCGAGGAGTTCGACGAGGAAGAGGAAGAAGAGGAAGCCGTCGAGGCCACCGAGACCGAGCAGGCCGAACCGCGCCGCGAGCGCGAGCGTGAGCGCTCGGGCGAAGGCGACGAGGGCGGCCGCGGCCGCAAGCGTCGCCGCCGCCGCGGTCGCCGCGGTCGCCAGCGCGAGGACGAGAACGGCAACGCCGGGGAAAGCGAAGCCGGTGACAGCGAGGGCGAGAGCGACGCCTCCGACGAAACCGTCGAGGGCGATGCCGAGACGGTGACCGCCGAAACCCAGGCACCGGCCGAGGGTGGCGAGCGTCGCCGCCGTCGCCGCCGCCGTCGTGGCGGTCGCCGCGAGGAAGGCGAGTCGCGGGTCGCCGTCGACGTCTCGGACGACAACGCCGACGATGCCGCCGAGCCAGTCGAGGATGAAGCCCCGGTCGAGGCCGAAACCGCCGTCACCATCGCCGATGCGACCCCGGCCGAGCCGGTCGAGGCAGCGCCGGCCAAGCCCAAGCGCACCCGCCGCAAGAAGGCGGACGTAGAGGCCGCGCCGGTCGAGGCCGAGGTCGAAGCGGCACCTGTGGCCGACGCGGAAGCCGAGGCGCCGATCAAGCCCAAGCGTACCCGCCGCAAGAAGGCGGATGTGGAGGCTGCACCGGTCGAGGCCGAAGTCGAGGCGGCGCCGGTTGCCGACGCGGAAGCCGAGGCGCCAGCCAAGCCGAAGCGTACCCGACGCAAGAAGGCCGACGCCGCGCCGGTCGATGCTACTGCCGGGGCAGCGATGCCCGCCGACCGTACGCCCGAGCCGGTTTCGGTCGTCGGCGAAATGGCACAGCCGATGGAGGCGGAGGCTACGGCCACCGAGGCGGATGCTGCGCCGACGGTCGTCTCGACCGAACCCGAAGGTCCGCCGCGCCGCGGCTGGTGGCAGCGCACCTTCGGCGGCACCGAATAAGCAAAAGGCCGGGGGAAACCCCGGCCTTTTTCTTGTTGCCCCATCATAGAGGCTCGTCACCCCGGGGGCCCGCCGCCTTTCTACGTCCAGAAGACGAAGCGCGACCCCGGATCAAGCTCGGGATGACGTGGCCATTGGGTTGGGCCCTCTCCTCACGCCAGGAACGGCGCGGCCATTTCCGCGGGCACACGCATCAGCCGCCCGCTCGCACGCTCGATCAGTGCCCAGGTCGTCACCGCTTCCACGCGCACTCTCCCGTCCTCGCCCAGGAAACGCATGTGCCGGTTGAAGCGTGCGCCCCGCGGCGGTTCGGGCACCCAGGTCTCCGCCGTCACCCGCTCGCCCGCGCGGACGTTGCCGCGATAGTCGATCTCGTGCCGGATCACGACCCAGATATAGGCGTCGATGTCACTCGGCGGCGCGACCGCATGCCAATGCGCGCCCGCGACGTCCTGTACCCACTTCACCCAGACCGCATTGTTCACATGGCCCAGTTCGTCGATGTCGGCGTCGGCAGCGATGATCTCGACGCGGTAAGGCGTCCCCATCAACGCGCGTCGCAGGACAGCGGCGCGGTGCCCGGGATGGTGATCGTCGAGGCGTCGCCCTTCCCACGCAGTTCGAGACCGCCATCGCCCTTGTACCAGATGCCCGACCCGCTTGGCTGTTGTTGCAGCGTTCCGAGCGCGCGATAGCCGCGGCGCAGCGTCACCTGGTTCTTGGCGTTATCGAACCGCGCGATCAGCCGCACCCCGCCCTCACAGGCATAGCGCGCGGTGACGACCGGCGCGTCGGCCTCGGGCGCTTCGCCGGTCGCAGGGACGGGCGGTGATTCAGGCAGCGGAGCGGCTGCGCGCGGCAGGATTTCGGCGCTTGCAATTCGCCAACGCTGCTGCGCGGGGGTCGTACCTTCGATATCGCCGGTGCGGTGCAGCGTCACGATCCCACGCCGCTCGACGACCTCGCCGCTCTCCTTCATCCGCGCAGTGACCGTGACGGGCACCTCGACGTAGCGCTGACCCGCGCCCGCATCGATCCGGCCCGCGGGACCGACATCTGCCTTAAAATCGGCGAAGCGGTCGAAGCGCTTCGCGTAATCGGCGGGCGTCAGCCCCGACGCTTCGCCGTTGTCGTCCCACATCGCCCGTGCAGCGGCATAATCACCGCTCGCAATTCTGTCGTAATAGGCACGAACGATCCGCGCGGCGCCCGCGCGCCCCGCCTCCGGCGTGGGCGTCGCGGTGGGCTGTGCGCGCGGCGCAAGCGGTGGGGCGTCGATGCCGGGCAGCGACGCGTCCGGGGCCGCCAGATTCGCCTCGGGCTCGGGCAGCGGCGCGAGCGCGGCATTGTCCGCCTCCGCCGCTTCCTCGTTCATCAGCGTGACGGCGGGGGCATCGGCGGCACCCGCCGAATTGTTACCCGCATCCTCGCCGCCGCCGCATCCGGCAAGCAGCGCCAGCACGACCAGTGGCGACGCATGTCTCATCGTCGCCAAAGGTGCCGATGCCAGCGCGCTGCCGTCAAGCCCGCTCGTCAGGGCTCGATCGCCGCACGGCCGCCATCGTCCAGATCGTCGTCGCCATCCTCGCTTTCGAGCGTGTCGGCGTCGAAGTCGGCCTGCGCTTCGTCCTCGGCCTGGTCGTCCTCGTCCTGATCGACGTCCTCATCCTCTTCGCCAAGGTCTTCGTCGGTCAGGTCGTCGAGCGCATCCTCTTCCTCGGCGGTATCGTCGCCGAGATCGGGGGCGAGGTCGGTCAGGATGTTGCCGTCGCTCGGTCCGTCGCGCGTCGCCTCGAGAATCTCGGCGCGCTGGCTCTCGTCATAGCCGTCTTCCTCGAAACCGTCGTCGTTCGGGCCCTGTTCGCCCACACGGTGTCCGCCCATCGCACCCTCCTTGATTGAAGCAGGGTGGTAACGGGCCGATCCGCCGGGCGTTCCTTCAGTGAGGCCGGAACATCCGCCCACGCTCGGCGATCGCAACGATTAAGAAGGCGATCAGCCCCATCAGCAAGAAGCCCGAATAGAGCGGCACCGTCGTCCCGTCGAACGCCTGGCCGATGACCGCACCGATCAGCGCCCCGCCGAGCGTCGACACGAACCCCTGGAAGCTGGAGGCGAGCCCGGCGATCCCGCCCATATTCTCCATCGCCATCGCCGAGAAATTGGACGCCGCCAGCCCGAAGCAGGCCATCAACAGCGCCTGTAGCACGATGAACAAGGGTAGCGATTCGAGGCCCATCAGCCCGACGGCCAGATGCACCGCCGCGATGACGATCAGCCCGGCCAGCGCGCTGTGCGAGATCAGCCGCGTGCCGAACCGCATGACGATGCGCGAATTCATGAAGTTGGCGAGCGCCATCGTGCCCGCGACGCATGCGAAGACGACCGTCAGCCACTCGGCCGCGCCGAACAGGTCGGCCATGATCTGCTGGATCGAATTGATGAAGCCGAACAGCCCGCCCGACAGCAAGGTCGCACCGAGCGTATAGCCCACCGCCATCCGATCACGGCAAACCTTGGCGAAGCCGGCGAGGATGTGGCCGGGCAGCAGCGGGCTGCGCTGCTCGGGATCGAGCGTCTCGGGCATCCGCACCCAGAACCAGGCGAGCACGAGGCCGGCGACGGTCGCAATCCCGACGAAGATCCAGCGCCACGGCGCGAACAGCAGCACGATCTGGCCGAACGCGGGGGCGAGCACCGGCGCTGCCATGAACACCACGAAGACGAGGCTCATCACCCGCGCCATCGGCCGTCCGGCGAAACAGTCGCGCACCATCGCCACGGTCACGACCCGCGCGCCCGCCACCGCCATCCCCGCGACGAAGCGCGCGACCAGCAGCAGCGTGAAGCTTCCTGCCGCCGCCGCCAGCAGATTGGTGACGACGGCGATCAGCAGCGACACGCCGAGGATCGGTCGCCGCCCGAACCGGTCGGAAAGCGGCCCGTGCGCAAGCTGCGCGACCGCGAAGCCGATCAGGAAACTGGTGATGACGAACTGGCGGTCGTTGGGATTACCGACGCCAAGACTGTCGCCGATCGCCGGGAGCGCGGGCAGCATCGAATCGATGCCGAGCGCGGTCAGCGCCATCAGCGCGGCCGCCAGCGCCACGAACTCGCCGAACGGGATCGGCGCGCGGTCGAGCGACGCGGGGGCGGCAAGCGGCTGATGCATCGGGGCTCCTTAGCGCAGACCGCGCACGGGTCACGCGGAATGTCGGCGCGGGCGCGCGAATCGCCGGGCGGGTTGCGACCTGCCCGGCTGACGCCCTATCTTGGGCGCTATCAAATCCATTCAAGACAGGCACGTTCCATGCTCGATACCCCGCTGGCCGACATCCGGCCCGTTTCGCTCGACGATCAGGCGCGCGACCCCGACGGCTTCGCCCGCGACTTCGGCCAGGCGTTCCAGCGCTACGGCTTCGCGATCGTCCGCGACCACGGCATCGACGATGCGCTGATCGCCCGCGCCTGGGCGATGACCGAGGCGCTGTTCGCGCTGCCGGAGGAAACCAAGCGCGGCTGGTTCGTCCCCGGCGGCGGCGGCGCGCGCGGCTACACGCCGTTCAAAACCGAGATCGCCAAGGGCGCGAGCCATGTGGACCTCAAGGAGTTTTGGCACATTGGCCGCGAGCTCCCCGCCGGGCATCGCTTCGCCGCGGTCATGTCGCCCAACATCTGGCCGAACGTGCCGGAGGGGTTCCGCGACACCTTCCTCGACCTCTTCGCCGCGTTCGACCGTGCCGGTTCGCGGCTCCTGTCGGCGATCGCCCGCTACCTCGACCTCGCACCCGATTGGTTCGAGCATGCGGTCGAGGACGGCAATTCGGTCCTCCGCCTGCTCCACTATCCGCCCGTGACCGAGGATGCGCCCAATGTCCGCGCCGGCGCGCACGAGGATATCAACCTCATCACCCTGCTGCTCGGCGCCGAGGAAGCGGGGCTCGAACTGCTCGACCGCGACGGCCGCTGGCTGCCGGTCAAGCCGCCCGAGGGGGCGATGGTCGTAAATGTCGGCGACATGCTCCAGCGGCTGACCAACCACGTCCTCCCCTCGACAACGCACCGCGTCGTCAATCCGCCGGTCGAGCGGCGAGGCCATTCGCGCTATTCGATGCCCTTCTTCCTCCACCCCGCGCCCGATTTCGTTATCAAGACGCTGCCCGGCTGCATTTCGGAGGACCGCCCCAACCGCTATCCCGAACCGATCACCGCGCACGATTATCTGCACGAGCGGCTGGTCGAGATCGGTCTCATCAAGAAGTAAAGGCGACCAACCCGGTACGTACCCCGGCGAAGGCCGGGGTCCAGTTGGCAAACGCCAGTGACAACTTCTGACCGCCCGTGACTGGACCCCGGCCTTCGCCGGGGTACGGCTGTTCGGCAAGTAGCCCCGCTAGCCCCGCACCCAATTCTTTCTTCGTCACCCCGGACTTGTTCCGGGGTCCACCGTCCCGCATGAGCCGCGTTCAGTGCTTGCGCGGCACGGTGGATGCCGGAACAAGTCCGGCATGACGATAAGGGCTGTTCGACCATGACTACTCCGCTCCGCGTCGCGATCGCCGGTCTCGGGACCGTGGGCGCGGGCGTCATCCGGCTCATCGATGCGAACGGCGATCTGATCGCGCGCCGAGCCGGCCGCCCGATCGAGGTCGTCGCCGTCTCCGCCCGCGACCGCGCCAAGGATCGCGGCGTCGATATCGCCCGCTTCGCCTGGGTCGACGATCCGGTCGGCCTCGGCCGGCATGACGGCGCCGACGTGGTGGTGGAGCTGATCGGCGGCTCCGACGGCCCCGCCCTCGCGCTCGCGCGCACCAGCGTGGCTGCAGGCAAGAGCTTCGTCACCGCGAACAAGGCGATGATCGCGCACCACGGCCTCGAACTCGCGCGCGCGGCCGAGGATGCCGACGTCGCGCTCAAGTTCGAAGCGGCGGTCGCCGGCGGCGTTCCCGTCATCAAGGGCCTGCGCGAGGGCGCCGCGGCGAACGAGATCGCGCGCGTCTACGGCATCCTCAACGGCACCTGCAATTTCATCCTCAGCCGAATGGAGGCCGAGGGCCGCGACTTCGCCAACGTACTGGCGGAGGCGCAGGCGAAGGGCTTTGCCGAGGCCGACCCCAGCTTCGACATCGACGGCGTCGATGCCGCGCACAAGCTGTCGATCCTCGCCAGCCTTGCCTTCGGCACCAGCCCCGCGTTCGGTGACGTGGCCGTGACCGGCATCCGCGACCTGATCGCCGCCGACATCGCCGAGGCGGGCGCGCTCGGCTATCGCGTCCGCCTGCTCGGGCTGGCCGAGGCGAATGCCGGCGGGCTGTTCCAGCGCGTCCACCCGCACCTCGTCCCTGTCGATCACCCGCTTGCCCACGTCACCGGCGCGACCAATGCCGTGGTGGCCGAGGGCAATTTCGTCGGCCGCCTGTTGTTTCAGGGCGCTGGCGCGGGCGACGGCCCGACCGCCAGCGCCGTCGTCGCAGACCTGATCGACATCGCCCGCGGCGAGTTCGGTCCGGCCTATGCCATGCCCTCGGCCAGCCTCGCCGCGCAGCCGTCCGCCGATCCGGGCGAGCGCCGGGGCCGCGCGTTCCTGCGCTTCGCCGTCGTCGACAAGGTCGGCGTGCTGGCGGAGATCGCCGCGGCGATGCGCGATGCCGGTGTCTCGATCGAAAGCCTGATCCAGCGCGGCGCGACGGCGGGCGGCGGCGTGATCGTCACGATCGTCACGCACGAGGGGCCAGAACGCTGCGTCGCGCAGGCGCTGGACAAGCTCGCCGGGTCGCAGAGCCTGGCGGGCAAGCCGATGTGGATGCACATCCTCGGCTGAACCGGCCGCCGAAATCGCGTCCTTTGCTGATCTGCATTATAGACTTATCCTAGGTGCTGGCCGCTTGGAGAGGGCGAGCAGGCGCGAGGGGCGATGATCGGGGGCGACACGCGAGTTGCGACGGGGGTGCCGGCCGGCCGGCTGGCGCTGTTCGCCCTGCTGGGCATGTGCGCCGGCCTTCCCTTCTACCTCTTCTCGACGATCCTCTCGCTGCGGCTGGCACAGAACGGCGTCGGCCTTGCGGTCATCGGCTTCTTCGCCTGGGTGTCGCTGCTGCCGACTTTCAAGTTCCTGTGGGCACCGCTCGTCGATCGCGTCGGCGTGCCGGGCTTCGCGCACTTCTATGGCCGGCGGCGCAGCTGGATCCTCGCGTCGCAGCTCGGCATCGCCGCCTCGATCGCGGCGCTCGCGCTGACGCATCCCGACGCGTCGCCGCCGCTCACCGCATTCTGCGCGCTCAACCTCGCCTTCTGGACGACGATGCTCGAGATCGCGGCCGATGGCTGGCGGATTGAGCTCGCGCCCGGTGCCGCAGCGCAGGGGCCGATCGTCGCCGCGAACATCTGGGGCTATCGCACCGCGATGGTCGCGGCGGGGTCGGGCGTGCTCGTCGTCGCGGCGGCAGCCGGATGGGTCATCGCCTATCTGGTCCCCGCCGCGATCGCGCTGGCGGCGTTCGTGCCCATCGCGCTGACCCGGCGCGAGGGGGAGGGCAGCCGGTCGTCCTCGCTGATCGCCGGAATCGCGGCGACGACGGCGCTGGTCGCGGGCGTCGCGATGCTGATCGGCGCGGCCGGTGCGGCGCTGCTGGCGATCGCGGGCATGCTCGGCATCGGCGCGGGGAGCAACGTCACGCCCTGGCTGCTCGGCGTCGCCCTGGCGCCGTTCCTCATGATGGCCGCGACGATCCCTGCGATCCGCCGCCGCTCGGCCCCGGATATCGCGACCAGCGCGGCGCCCGTCCGCCCGTATCTCGACTTCTTCTGGCGCTATGGCTTCGTTGCGATCCTGCTGCTCGCGTTCGTGTCGCTCTATCGGATGGGCGACGTGCTGGCGCTAACGCTGTCCAAGCCGTTCGTCGCCTCGCTCGGCTATTCGCTCCGCGCGATCGGGCTGGCAGACGGCGTGGTGGCGCTCATGGCAAGCATGGCGGGGGTCGCCGCGGGCGGGCTGCTCGCGGCGCGCTGGCCGGCGGGCCGGACGCTGGCGCTCGGCGCGCTGCTGGCGGGGCTCGGCAATTTCGCGTTCGTCTGGCTGGGCGCGCACGCGCTGTCGGCCCCAGCCCTGTGGCTGGCGACCGGCGCCGATCAGTTCGGCAACGGGTTCGCCGGGGCCGTGTTCGTCGTCTATCTCTCGTTGATCGTGAACCCGGCCCATGCATCGGCACAATATGCGTTCCTGTCGGGCTTCGCCTTCCTCCTCCCGCGCCTGCTGGCGGGGGGCGCCGGAGCCTTTGCCGCAACGCACGGCTATGCCGCCTTCTTCGTCATGTCGGGCGCACTCAGCCTTGCGGCGATGTTGCTGCTTCCCTTCGTCCTGTCCGCTCGTTCCCGCGAGGCCTGCTAATGCCGCTGTCTGACGTCGCCGATGCCGCCTTTGCCCCCGCCGCACGCGCCGTGGCGGCGGGCAAGATCCCCGGTGCCACGCTCGGCCTCGTCACAGCGGGCGGCGAGCGTGCGCTCGTCTCGACCGGCCATGCGCAGCTTCAGCCGATGCGCGAGCCGCTGACGCTCGGCCACTGGTGGGACCTCGCCTCGCTGACCAAGGTGATCGCGACCGCCCCCGCGATCCTCAAGCTGGCCGACGAGGGGCGGCTCGACCTCGACCGCCCGATCGCCGATGCGATCCCGGATCTGCGCCAATACGACGTGGCGAACGCGGCGGAGCGGCGGATCACGTTCCGCGCCGCGCTGTCGCACCAGACGCACCTGCCCGCGGTCGAGCCGATCTATACCTATGGCAGCGATCCGCGGACGCTGCGCGCCTTCGTCCTCCAACGCGAATGGCGCGCCGGGCTGCCGGTCTATTCGGATATCAACTTCATCCTGCTTGGCATCGCGATCGAGCGGCTGACCGGGCGTCCGCTCGACCTGCTCCCCATGCCGCCGGGCCTTGCCTGGCGCCCCGACCCCGCGCTCAGCGTCTCTACCGAGCGGTGCATGTGGCGCGAGCGCGTGCTGAAGGGCGAGGTGCATGACGAGAACGCCGCCGCGCTCGGCGGTGCGGCGGGCCATGCCGGGCTGTTCGGGACGATCGACGGCGTTCTCGATTTCGCGCGCGGGCTGTTGGACGGCACCGGTGCCTCGCCCACCGCGCTGTCGGCGATGCGCGAGCGCGCGTCGCTCACGCGCGCCTGCGGGTGGGAGCGCCGCGTACCCGGCTGGCCCGGCGGCGATGCGTGCAGCGACGGGGCAATCGGGCATACGGGCTTCACCGGCACCGGCCTATGGCTCGATTTCGAGCGCGGGCTTGCCTGGAGCCTGCTCACCAATCGAGTCCACCCGACCCGGCACCGCGAAACGGGTATCGCGGCGCTGCGCCGCGAGACCGGCGATCGGGTGATCGCCGCGTTCGACCGAAGCGCACCAAAACCACTGGCGCCCCCCGCCCCGCTTTGCTAGGCGACGCCCTAGGCACCCGTAGCTCAGCTGGATAGAGCGCTGCCCTCCGAAGGCAGAGGCCAGGGGTTCGAATCCCTTCGGGTGCGCCATTTTTCCTAGATCAACACCCCGCTCACCCGCCCCAATAGCCCGGTCAGCGCCATCGCCGCGCAGCCGAGGATCGTCACGCGCAGCACCGCGCGCACGACCGGCGAACCGCCCGCGCGCGCTCCGATCGCGCCGAGGATCGCGAGCATCAGCACCGCCGCCACGAACACCGCCGCCACCGCCGTCTCACGCGGCACGATCGCGGCGATTGCGACGGGGACGATCGCCCCGGTCGCGAACGCGGCGGCGGAGGCGAGCGCGGCGAGGACGGGGTTCGCCCCGCCCTCGTCCGCCAGCCCGAGTTCGTCGCGGCGATGCGCGCCGAGGGCGTCGTGCGCCATCATCTGCTGCGCCACCTGTCCCGCCAGCGCCGGCTCGACCCCGCGCCCGACATAGATGGCGGCAAGCTCCGCCGTCTCCGCTTCCGGCGCGCGGGCAAGCTCGGCGGCCTCGCGGGCGAGGTCGGCATTCTCGGTATCGGCTTGCGAGCTGACGGACACATATTCGCCCGCCGCCATCGACAGCGCGCCGCCGACGAGCGAGGCGATGCCGGCGAGCAGCACCGTCTGCGCGCTCGCACCCGGCGACGCGGCGACGCCGACGATCAGGCTGGCGGTCGAGATGATGCCGTCGTTCGCGCCCAGCACCGCGGCGCGCAGCCAGCCGACGCGGTGGATCAGGTGATGCTCGCCGTGCCCTGCCCTCATTCGCCCGCCTCCTTGCGCGCCGCGCGCCGCTCGACCCAGTGATACAGGCTCGGCAGCAGCAGCAGCGTCAATATCGTCGAGGTGATGATGCCGCCGATGACGACGGTGGCAAGCGGTCGTTGCACTTCGGCGCCCGCGCCGCTGGCGATCGCCATCGGGATGAACCCGACCGAGGCGACGAGCGCAGTGGACAGGACGGGGCGCAGGCGATCGTGCGCGCCGCGCCGGACGGCCTCGTCCACCTCGAGCGGCTCGCCCTCGCGCCCGTCGCGCAGTGAATTGATATGGTCGATGAGGACGAGGCCGTTGAGCATCGCGATCCCCGACAGCGCGATGAACCCGATCGCCGCGGTGATCGAAAACGGCATGCCCCGCAGCCACAACGCCAGCACGCCGCCCGTCACCGCGAACGGGATGCCGGTATAGACGATCGCCGCATCGCGCACGCTGCCGAGCGCCGCGAACACGAGCGCGAAGATGAGGATCAGCGCCGCGGGGACGACGATCGTCAGACGCTTCTGCGCGGCTTCGAGCTGATGGTATTGCCCGCCGAACTCGATGCGATACCCCTCGGGCAGCTTCACCTGCTGCTGGATCGCGGTCCGCGCCTTGTCGACATAGCCGGCCAGGTCATTGGTCGACAGGTTGACCATCAGCGCCGCGCGCCGGTTGGTGTCGTCGTGCAGGATCGGCTCGACGATCCGCTCCTGGCGCAGCCGTGCAACGCGCGACAACGGGACCATGCCGTAATCGCCGACACGCAGCGGCAGCGCGAGAATGGCGGACGGATCGGCGCGCAGGCTTTCGGGCATGCGGATGACGATCGCGTGGCGCGCGGGGCCGTGCGGAATGAAGCCCACCTCCGCCCCCGCCAGCGCATCGCGGATCGCGTTGTTCACTTCCTGTGTGCCGAGGCCGAGGCGGAGGAGCGCGGGATGATCGAGCTCGACGACGATACTCTTGGGCCGGCCGGACGTCTCGAACTCGACCCCCTCGGTCCCGGGCAGCTTCTGGAGCACCGCCTTGGCCTTGGCCGCGGCGCGTTCGAGCGTGTCGTAGTCGTCGCCATAGATCTTGACCGCCACGTCGGCGCGCACGCCCTCCAGCATCTCGTTGAAGCGCATCTCGATCGGCTGGGCGAACTCGAAATTCTGCTTGGCGTAGACGCGCTTGGCGACCTTTTCGATCCCGGCGATCAGTTCGTCCTTGGTGCGCGGGCCACCGTCGCCGGTTGGCCAGTCCTTTTCCGGGCCGTAGAAGATATAGAGGTCGTTCTGCTCGGGAGGCATCGGGTCGGTCGCCACCTCGCTGGTGCCGATGCGCGAGAAGGTGTGCGTCACCTGCGGATAGGCACGGCGGATCGCGCGCTCGGTCGCCTGCTCGATCGCAAGGCTCTGTTCCAGCGACATGCCGACCGGGCGATAGACCATCGCGGTGATCGCCCCCTCGTCGAGCTGCGGCGTGAATTGAGAGCCGAGGGTGCGGAACACCATGAACGTCGAGGCTAGCAACACAAGCGCGGCAAGGACGAGCAGCGCCGGATGCCGGATCGCGGTGTTCAAGGCAGGCGTATAGACCCGCTCGGCGATACCGACGAAGCCGCCCTTCTGCTCGCCCTCGTCCTTGGCGGGTGCGCGCAGCAGCCAGGCGGACAGCGCGGGCACGACGGTGAAGGTCCAGATGAGGCCCGCGACGATCGCCAGCATCACCGCCTGCGCCATCGGCTGGAACAGCTTGCCCTCGACCCCGCCGAGGCTGAGGACGGGGACATAGACGAGCGCGATGATCGCGATCCCGAACAATGTCGGACGCGCCACCATCCGTGCAGCCTCCGCCACGATCTCGCGCCGTTCGTCGGCGGTCAGGTCCTCGCCCTTCTCGCGCCGTCGCTGGCCGAGCAGGCGCAGGCTGTTCTCCACGACAACGATCGCCCCGTCGACGATCAATCCGAAATCGAGCGCGCCGAGGCTCATCAGATTGCCCGACACGCCCAGCGCATGCATCCCCCCCGTCGTGACGAGGAAGGCGAGCGGGATGACGAGCGCGACGATCAGTGCCGCACGCCAGTTGCCCATCACGAACAATAGGACCAGCGCGACCAGCAGCGCCCCCTCGCCCAGATTCTTTTCGACGGTCTTGATCGTCCGGTCGACCAGATCGGCGCGGCTGTACTGGCGGTCGATCACCATTCCTTTGGGCAGCGCCGCCTCGATCGCCGGCAGGGCATCCTCGACGCGCATCGCGACTTCGCGGCTGTTCTGGCCGACGAGCATCATCACCGTGCCGAGCACCGTCTCGCGCCCGTTCTGCGTCGCCGCACCTTGCCGCGGGGCGGCACCGGTGGTGACGGTGGCGAGGTCGCGGACGGTGAGCGGCAGGATGCCGCCGGCGAACTTGACCGGGATCGCGGCGATCGCCTCGGCGCTCGTCACCCGCGCCTCGGTGCGGACGGTGAAGCGCTCGGCCCCGCGCCGGATGATGCCGCCGCCGGCATTCTCGACATTCTTGCCCACCGCTTCGGCCAGCTCGCCGGCAGTGACGCCGTGCATCGTCAGGCGGACGGGATCGGGCTCGACGACGAACTGTTCCTCCAGCCCGCCGTTCGAATTGACGTCGGCGACGCCGGCGACCGCGCGCAGCATCGGGCGCACGGTGTATTCCTGTGCCTCGTAGAGCTCCATCAACTGGCGCTGGGCGCTCATCCCCAGCGGCGGCCGCTTCCATTCGAGCGTGTAGTAATAGATTTCGCCGAGGCCCGTGGTGATCGGCGCCAGCTGCGGCGTGCTGCCCGGCGGCAGCTGGTTCTGCACCGCGGTCAGCCGCTCGGTGACGAGCTGGCGCGCCTTCAACTGGTCGGTGCCGTCCTTGTAGAGGAGCGTGACCTGGCTGAGGCCCGTCTTAGTGAGCGAACGCGTCTGGTCGAGGCCGGGTTGCCCGCCCATCGCGCGCTCGATCGGCAGCGTCACCAGCCGCTCGATCTCCTCGGGCGCGAGCGCGGGAACCGCGGTGTTGATCTGGACCTGCACCCCGGTGATGTCGGGAATCGCGTCGATCTGAAGCGTGGTGAACGACCACAGGCCGACCGCGGCGATGAGCGCGGTGACGAGCGCGACCGCAAGGCGGTTGCGCGTGACGAGATCGAGCCAGGCCTTCATCGCGTCAGCGGATTGCCGCCGTTGAGCGCGCGCAGCTTCAAGAGCGCCTCGATCGCCTCGCGCCGGGTGTCGAGCACGGCGTTGACCGCATCGACATAGGATTGCTGGATCTGCGTGTAGGTCGTCAGCGGGATTGCGCCGAGTCGATAGTTGCGGTCGGCATCGGCCGCCGCCTCGGCAAAGCGCCTGGGCGAATCGCCGTCCCATTTAGT
Organism: uncultured Sphingomonas sp.; assembly: GCA_913775315.1. Taxonomy (GTDB): domain Bacteria; phylum Pseudomonadota; class Alphaproteobacteria; order Sphingomonadales; family Sphingomonadaceae; genus Sphingomonas. The sequence continues at coordinate 21,411 of CAJYIX010000017.1, forward strand.
GAGCGCATCGCGCTTCGCCTCATATTGCGCGGCCTGGTCGAACACGTCGCGAGCGATGCGGCGCTCGGCGGCGACGAGCGTCGCGTTCGCCTGTGCCTGCTTGCTCTGTTCGGCGGCGACGTCGCCCGCCTGCCGGTTCCAGAGCGGCAGCGTGGTCTGAAGCCGCACGCCGTAATTGGTCTCGCGAATGTCGGAGCGGGCGCGCTCGTAATAGGGGCCGACGGCGACGGTCGGCAGGCGCGACTTGCGGGCGAGGTCGACGCGCAGCCCCTGCTGCTCGAACTGCGCGCGCAGCGACTGGAGCTCGAAATTGTTCTCGCTCGCCTTCGCCGCCAGCGCCCCGCCGGGCGGCAGATCGGGCAGGCTCATGTCGGGCCGGACGATGCGGATACGCGCGGCGAACGGCGCACCGCGCAGCTGGTTGAGCTCGTAGAGGATCGAATTCGCCTCGGCATCCGCGGTCGCGGCGCTGCGCTCGGCGCTGATCGCGCTCGCCTGTAGCGACGCGGCCTCGAGCTGCGGCGAGGGACCGGCGGGATCGCGCGCGACGATGATGCGGGCGAGCGTGCGCATCCGCGCCGCCACCTCGCGCGCCGCCGCCGCCTTTTCGTCCGCCGCGAACAGCCCGTAGCCCAGCGACCGCGCGCGCGCCCCCAGCGTCGCATCGAATTGCTGGAGGCCGAGCTTCGCCAGCCCCACCTGCCGCTCGGCGATCGCGCGGCGAAGCGCGATGCGGCCGCCGAACTCGATCGGCTGGACGACCGAAACGGCATAGGTCATCCCCTCGCCCGCCAGGTTGCCGCTCACCGGATCGGTCGCGCGCCGCTCGCCGAACTCGACCGTTGCTTCGGGATCGGCCCAGCGGCCCGCCGCGTCGCGCTGCACGCCTGCGGTCTCGATCTGGCGCTGATAGAATTGCCGCTCGGGGTTGTTGGCGATCACGTCGGCGACCAGCGCATCGAGCGAGATCGCCCCTTGCTGCGCCGCCGCCGGCGATGCGACCATGACCAAGCCGGCAAGCCAGAACGTCCGCATCATCCTCTCCGAAAGCCTGCCGCCTGCCTAACGTGCGTTATCGTCGCGCGTCGATTAAATCCGCGTTCAGAGTCTGAACGCCTATTCAGTTGACGCATCCCGCCCGGCGGCGCGACACCCGGCCCATGACGCGCATCCTGCTCATCGAGGACGACGACGGCACGGCGGACGAGATCCTGCTCGAGCTCGCCGCCTCGGGCTATGAGGCGGAGCGTGCCGGCAATCTGTCGATCGCGGGCGAGCGGGCGCGGGCGGCAGCGTTCGACCTACTCATCCTCGACCGGCAATTGCCCGATGGCGAGGGGCTGGCACTGCTCGCCGACCTGCGCGCCGAGGGGCGGCGGACGCCGGCCTTGGTGCTCAGCGCGCTCGGCAGCCTCGACGACCGGGTGCGCGGCCTTCGCGCCGGCGGCGACGACTATCTGCCTAAGCCATTCGCGCTGGTCGAGCTGATCGCCCGGATCGAGGCGCTGCTGCGCCGCCCCGACGACAGCCGGGAAACGCGGCTGATCGCCGGTCCGCTCGACCTCGACCTGCTGACCGGACAGGCGACGCGCGGCGGCCGGCCGCTCGATCTGTTGCCGCGCGAACTGAAGCTGCTCGATTACATGGTCCGGCGGGCGGGCAGCATCGTCACCCGCTCGATGCTGCTGCGCGACGTCTGGGGCTACAGTTTCGAGCCCAACAGCAACGTCGTCGACGTGCATATGGGGCGCCTGCGCCGCAAGGTGGACGGTGAGGGGGAAGCGCCGCTCATCCGCAACGTCCGGGGCCAGGGCTATGTCCTCGATCCTGCCGGCTGATCCGCGCGCGCGGGCGACGTGGCGCTGGGGCGGCGCGCTGGCGGCGATCCTGATCGTCCAGTCGCTGCTGCTCGCCGCGGTGTTCTGGGCGCTCGCCAACGGCAGCCACCGGCGCGCGATCGAACATGCGCTGACCGACGACTGCACCTTCTTCGCGCTGACCCCGCCGGTGGAGCGTGCCGACGAACTGCGCGAGCGGCTGTCGCGCGACATCCACCGCGACCATTTTCTCGGCCTGTTCGATGCGAAGGGCCGGCTGATCGCAGGCAATGTCGCGCGCCTGCCCGCCGGCCCCGCCCGCGGATCGTTCGTGACGACGGTGATCCCGACGCAATTGCCCGGCAAGACCAGCGACGAGGCGCGGGTGACGATCTGCCGCCTGCCCGGCGACATGACGCTGCTGTCCGGCGTCGACCTCGACGATACGGAGGCGTCGCTGGCGCTCGTCTGGCAGTCGCTGCTGCTCGCGCTGATCCCCGGCCTTGGCCTTGCGATCGTGTTCGGCCTCGTCGCCGGGCGGCGGGCGGCGCGGCAGGTGGATGCGGTGCGCGACCTCACCCGCCGGATCGTCGCGGGCGACCTTCGCCAGCGGCTGCCGGTGGGGAGCGATCCCGACAGCTTCGGCATGCTGTGCGCACACATCAACACGATGCTCGACCGGCTGGAGGCGCTGGTGGCGGAAGTACGCGGGATCGGCGACGATATCGCGCACCAGATGCGCACGCCGCTCACCCGCCTGCGCGCGCGCCTCGACCGCAGCCTGCGCGATGCCCGCGACCCGGCGGCGTTCGCCGAGGCGGCGGAGGGCGCGCTGGCCGAGGTCGATACGCTGCTCGGCGTCGTCGCCGCGCTGCTGCGGCTGCGCGAGATGGAGGATCACGCCCGCCGCAGCCGCTTCGCCCCCGTCGATCTGGCGCGGCTGGTCGACGATGCTTGCGACCTCCACCGCCCGCTGGCCGAGGATCGCGGGATGGTGCTCGATTGCGCGATTCCTCCCGCCCCGCCGGTCGAGGGGGACGCCAGCCTGTTGATGGAGGCGATCGCCAACCTCATCGACAATGCGATGAAGTTCGGCCCGCCAGGCGGCCGCGTCGGCATCGAACTGATCCCACATGCCGATGGCGGCACGATCCGGGTGAGCGACGGCGGCACCGGCATCCCGCCCGCCGAGCGCGCGGCGGTGACGCAGCGTTTCTATCGCGGGCGGCGGCAGGTGGAGGGTGCCGGCCTCGGCCTCAGCCTCGTCAAGGCGATCGCCGACCTGCACGGCTTCGACCTCCGCTTCGCCGAGGGGCGGAGCGCCGTCGAGTTGGTATGTCGGAAAAGCGCCTAGCGCTCGACCACGTCGTGGCGCATCGGCGCGAGCTTGGCGAGGAAGCGGTTCTGCGCGGCGAAGGGGACGTGCTCAGCCGCCATCGCCGCCTGTAGGTTTTCGACCAGCCGGTTCATGTCGCCCTGCTGCACGCCCATGTCCTTGTGCGCGGTGCGCATGTCGCGGCCGGTATAGGTGCAGCCGGCGTTGAGGATGTAGCAGAACTGCTCGAACAGCACGCGGCGCAGGCGCACCTGATCCTGGTTCGTGAAGATCTCGCCGATCCGCCTGTCCGCGAAATTGGCGGTGACGAAGCGATCGACGATCCGCCGGATCCCGTCCTGTCCGCCGAACGCGCGCGCCATGCCGTCGCCGGCAAACGGCGTGGCACCGGCATTGGCGGGATCGACCTTGTAGGGTTCGACCGGCTGCTCCTGAACGGCGGCCTGAGGCGTCATCAGCATGGCCATCGCGGTAAAGGCGAACATTAGAAACTTCCCTGAAGCTGGAGCAGGACGCCGCGCTGCCCCTCGACGGTTGCGACCGACCCCAGATCGGCATAGGCGACCGTCGCGGTCAGATTGCGGTTGAGCGCATAAGCGGCGAACGCGTCGAACCAGTCGTCCTCGCGCGCGATGCCGAGATTGTCGGGCTTCGAGCGGAACTCGCCGCCGACCGCGAAGCGGCGCGACACCTGATAGGCGAGCGATCCCTCGGGATGGACCGTCCGCGCATCGCGCTTGTCCCCGCCGAAGCCCAACAGGCCGTTCTGGTTCGCCTTGGTCGCGCGCAAGGTCACGTTGGCGAGCAGCGACCAGCGCAGGAACAGCTTGGTGGCCGAGACATAGAGGTCGGCGCCCTCCGACTGCTGCGCCCCCACCGCGCGGACGATCGGGGCGTCGAGACTCTTCTTGTACTGCAAGCCCGCGGCGATCGCCGGCATCCATTCGCTGCCATAGACGAGGTCGCCGGCAATCTTGACCTTGGCGCCCCAGATGTCCTGGTCGAACTTGTAGTCGTTACCGAGGCCCAGCGCCCCGCCAACCCAATTGGTATCAAAACGCTGGCGGGCATAGGACAACTCGACCCGATCCCACGCACCGATCGAGATGCCCGCGACCTGGAAATCATAGTCCTTGAACTCGGCGACGGTCGCACTCGCTTGAACGCCGATCCCGTCGCGCGTCGCGTTGCCCGCGATCACCGCCCATGGCGTCAGCCCGCCGCCCGCCGCCCCCTCGATGCTACCGATACCATTTGTCAGCAACAGCTTACCCGGTTCGGCAAGCTGTTGAGCGCCTGCCGAGGCAGCGATGCAGAGGGCGCCGGCCGTGGCGGCGATCCTGATCCGAAGCGGTGCGTTCATGCCGCCTGACTAGCCAGTGTTGGTTAAAGACCCGTTCGAAGGTCCCTCAACGCATGCATTCGCGCCGTTTACTGACATTTGATATTTTGCGCCGATACGGATGCGATGAAACAGTTCGCCGTCGCCGCCGCCCTGCTCCTTTCCGCCGCCGTGCCGGCCTATGCAGGCGACGTCGGCATCCGCGTGGTTGACGCAGCCGGCACGCCGATCCCCGATGCGGTAGTGACGATTCATCCCGCCGCGGGCGTACCCGCCGGACCCATCCGCTTCCCGTGGAAGCTGGCGATGGTGCAGAAGAATATCAGCTTCAATCCCTCGACGCTGATCGTCCCCGTGGGCGCGACGGTGCCCTTCCCCAACGAGGATAAGGTGCGCCACCACGTCTACAGCTTCTCGAAGCCCGCCCGGTTCGAGATCAAGCTGTTCGGCCGTGACGAGACGCGCAGCTATACCTTTCGCACCCCCGGTGCGGTCGCGCTGGGCTGCAACATCCATGATCGCATGTCGGGGTTCATCAAGGTCGTCGACACGCCGTTTGCGATGAAGACCGGCGCCGACGGCCTGTCGACGATCCGGTCGGTGACGGGGGGGCGCGCACGCCTGACCGTCTGGCATCCACGCCTTCGCGCCCGCGACAACGAGGTGAGCTTCGACATCGACGTGCCGGCAAGCGGCGACCTTGCCAAGCGCATCCAGGTCGCGCTTCGCTGACCCGATGCGCCGCGCGATCACTCTCTTGCGCCGCGGGCAGGCGGTGGTCCGCGGGTCGCTCACGACCAAGCTGACGCTGTTCTATGCCGGCCTGTTCGCGCTCGCCGCCGCGCTGATCCTGCTCGGCGCGAAGATCGGCATCACTGCCTATGCCGAGCGGATGGTGGCGAGCGAAATGGACGCCGGCGCGCAGGTCTTCGACCGCGTGGCGACGATGCGCTATGCCCAGCTTCGCGATGCGGGCCGCGTGCTCGCCGCTGATTTCGGCTTTCGCAGCGCCGCCGCCACCAGCGACGCGCCGACGCTCGCCTCCGCCCTCGATTCGCTCAAGGGCCGGCTGAAGCTCGACCAGGCGTTCTTCGTCGGCACCGACGGCAGCGTGACGGGCTTTGCCGGCGCGCTTTCGGCGACCGACGCCGACGCGCTGCGTGCCGCGCTCGACCGCGGCGCCGATGCCGGCGTGCTGCGGCTGGGCGATGCGCGCTTCAACGCCGCCGCCGCGCGCGTCGATGCCCCCGTGACGATCGGCTGGCTGGTGCTCGCCAACCGGCTCGACCATGGCGAGATGGCCGCGCTGTCGAAGCTGTCGGCGATCGACCTTGCCCCCCGCATCGTCGATGCCCGCACCGTCCGCCCCGGTGACGAGGCGATCGTCGACGGTCAGCGGACGCTGAACCGTGCGGTGCGCATCGCGTCTTTCCGGGCCGACGATCCGCAGACGCTGCTCCTGACCTACAGCATGACGCGTGCGCTGGCCGATTACATGCCCATGCTGTGGCTGCTTCTGGCCTGCGGCATCGTCGGGGTGGGTCTTGCTGCGGCGGGAAGCTGGCTGCTCGCGCGACGGCTGACGCTGCCGATCCGCGCGCTCGATGCCGCCGCGCGCAAGGTGGCGGAGGGCAATTACGCGCAGGTGCCTGTCGAGACCCGCGACGAGCTCGGCAACCTTGCCGCCACGTTCAATCGCATGGTCGACGACATCGGCGAGCGCGAGCGGCAGATCACGCACATGGCGCTGCACGATGCGCTGACGGGCCTCGCCAACCGAACGCTGCTCGACGATCATCTGGCCCGCGCGCTGGCGCAAGGGTCGGAGCGGCGACAGGCGCTGTTCTGCCTCGACCTCGACAATTTCAAGGCGGTCAACGACACGCTCGGCCATCCCACCGGCGACGCGCTGCTCTGCGTCATCGCCGAGCGGCTGCGCGGGTTCGCGGGCGATGGCCTCGTCGCGCGGCTCGGCGGCGACGAGTTCGCGATGCTCGTCGACGACACGCACCGCTCGTTCGATCGCAGCGCCGCCGAACTCGTCCAGCTCGTCGCCCGGCCCTGTACCGTCAACGGTCACCGGATCGTCCCCGGCACCAGCGTCGGCATCGCCATCCTGGGCGCCGACGGCCCCGACCCGGTCGAACTGTCGAAGAACGCCGACCTCGCCCTCTATCGCGCCAAACAGGAGGGGCGCGGCGGTTTCCGCTTCTTCGAGCCGCGCATGGATGCCGAGGCACAGAAGCGGCGGCAGATGGAGCTCGACCTTCACGACGCGATCCGCCTCGGCCAGCTGTCGCTGATGTTCCAGCCGCTGTTCGACCTGTCGGCGGGCCGCATCTCTTCGTTCGAGGCGCTGCTGCGCTGGCACCATCCGGTACGCGGCCTCGTCTCGCCGGTCGACTTCATCCCGCTGGCCGAGGATACGGGGCTCATCATCCCGATCGGCGAGTGGGTGATCCGCGAGGCGTGCCGCGTCGCGCGCACCTGGCCCCAGCATGTGCGGATCGCCGTCAACGTCTCGCCCGTGCAGTTCGGCCATGTGGGGCTGAAAAGCGTGATCCTCCAGGCGCTGGCCGAGACGGGTCTCGCCCCCAATCGCCTCGAGCTCGAGATCACCGAGAGCCTGTTCATCGAGAACCCGGAGGCGACGCTGGCCTCGCTGCACAGCCTCCGCGCGCTCGGCGTGCGCGTCGCGCTCGACGATTTCGGTACCGGCTATTCCTCGCTCAGCTATCTGCGCAGCTTCCCGTTCGACAAGATCAAGATCGACCGCAGCTTCATCATCGACCTCCTGAACTCGAAGGGGGCGACCGCGATCATCAAGTCGATCACGACGCTGGCCGAAGCGCTGGGCATGGAAACCACCGCCGAGGGGGTGGAGAGCGCAGGCCAGCTCGACATCCTGCGCCAGCAGGGGTGCAGCCACATCCAGGGCTATTATTTCAGCCGCCCGATCGTGGAGACCGCGGTGACCGAGATGCTCGCCAGCGACGATTTGGCGCTGCGCGCCGCCGGCTGACCCGAAAAACAGCGACTTTAGCGCACCCTAAGGAGTGATGGCGGAACGCCGCCCCATACCGCTATTACGAAATGGCTCGGGGGAGATACGTCTGCGGCGCCACGCACTCCCGGTAGCCGCAGACGGAATCGGCATCGTCGCCCGCGTTCAGGGTCGCTCCTCGCGGGTGACGATGCCGACAACCGACCGGGCCGCTCAGGCCTTCAGCCGATACCCGGTCTTCAACATCCACGCGACGATGCCCGTGCAGATCACGAGGAAGCCCAGCGTCGCGCCCAGGCTGACGGCCACATCCACGTCGCCGCGCCCAAAGAAGCTCCAGCGAAAGCCGCTAACCAGATAGACGACCGGGTTGAACAGGCTGACCGTCCGCCACGGCGCGGGTAGCATGTCGATCGAATAGAAGGCGCCGCCGAGGAAGGTGAGCGGCGTGACGATCAGCGAGGGGACGAGGCTCAACTGCTCGAACCCCTTGGCCCACAGTCCGACGATGAACCCGAACAGGCTGAACGCGACCGAGGTGAGGATCAGGAACGCGACCATCATCACCGGATGCTCGATGCGCAGGTCCACGAAAAAGGCCGAGGTGCCAAGGATGATCGCCCCGATCAGCATCGACTTGGTCGCCGCCGCCCCGACATAGCCGAGGATCAGCTCCGCCGCCGCGACGGGTGCGGACAACACTTCATAGATCGTGCCGGCAAAGCGCGGCATGTAGATGCCGAAAGATGCGTTCATCAGGCTCTGCGTGAGCAGGCTTAGCATGACGAGGCCGGGGACGATGAACGCGCCGTAGGGCACGCCGTCCACCTCCTGGATCCGGCTGCCGATCGCACCGCCGAAGACGATGAAATAGAGCGCGGTGGTGATAACGGGGGTGACGATGCTCCCCCAGAAAGTGCGCCCGAAGCGCGTCATCTCGAAGCGATAGATTGCCCAGACGCCGGGAAGATTCATGCTGCCTGCTCCGGCCGGTGGACGAGGTCGACGAAAATGTCCTCGAGGCTCGATTTCGAGGTGTCGAGGTCCTTGAACTGGATGCCGAGCTCCGAAACCTTGCGCAGCAGCGACGGGATGCCCGTCCGCTCCGCCTGGGCGTCGAAGACGTAGCGCAGCTTGTGCCCCTCGTCGGCAAGGGTCAGGTCCCATTCGGCAAGCTCTGCGGGCACCGCGCTCATCGGCTCGACCAGCGAAATGTCCATCTCGCGCTTGCCGAGCTTCTTCATCAGCGCGGTCTTTTCCTCGACCAGCAGAAGCTCGCCGCGATTGATGACGCCGACGCGATCGGCCATCTCCTCGGCTTCCTCGATATAGTGCGTCGTCAGGATGATCGTCGTGCCCGCCTCGCGCAGGCGATGGACGAGCTTCCACATGTCGCGGCGCAGTTCGACGTCGACACCGGCGGTGGGCTCATCGAGGAACAGGAGGTCGGGCTCGTGCGCCAGTGCCTTGGCGATCAGCACGCGGCGCTTCATGCCGCCCGACAGCTCCATGATCTTGGCGTCGCGCTTGTCCCACAGCGACAGGTCCTTGAGCACCTGCTCGACGAGCGCATCGTCGCGGCGGCGCCCGAACAGGCCGCGCGAGAAGCGGACGGTCGAAATCACCTTCTCGAACATGTCGGTCGACAGTTCCTGCGGCACCAGCCCGATCCGCCGCCGCGCTTCGCGGAAATCGCGCGCCACGTCATGCCCGTCGAAGGTGATGGTGCCGGAGGACGGGACGACCAGGCCGCAGACGATGCCGATCATCGTCGTCTTGCCCGCGCCATTGGGGCCGAGCAGTGCGAAAATCTCGCCCTTGTTGATCGACAGGTCGACCGACTTCAGCGCCTGATGCCCGCTGGCATAGGTCTTGGTGACGCCCGAAAGCGTCAGGATCGGTTGCACGTCGGCCGCCCCTTTTCGTTGTCGGTCGGCAGGTAAGTGGCGGGGCTTACCGCCACAAGGGGTCAGGGCGCGGTGCGCAGCCGCCCGTCGGCCCGGCCGCTGACCCACCAGAGCCGCACGCCATTGAACAGCGCCGCCGCGACCATCCCCGCGCCCGATGCCCAGACCAGCCCCGCCGGCCCTACCCCAACATGCACCAGCCACCAGCCCAGCCCGCCGGTCACGACGAAGAACGCCGCGATCCCGTTGAGCCCCGCCGCCACCTGATCGCCCAGCGAGCGCAGCGCATAGACGAAGACGACCTGAAGCCCGTCGAACAGGATGAACGGCGCCCAGCGCAGCAGCATCCCCGCGGCGATGGCATGGACTGCCGCCGCGGAGGGGAACACCGACACGATCGGGCCGATGCCGATCAGGATGACGAGCGCCATCAACCCGGTGCCGAACGCCGCCAGCCCCGCGGCGATCGCGGCGCGCCGCCACGCCTCGTCCGGCCGCCCCTCCCCCACCGCATTGCCGACGCGCACTCCCGCGGCCGAGCCCAGGCCGAGCGCGAAGCCGAAGGTGACGTTGTGCACCGAAAAGACGATCTGGAACGCATGCGCCGTCGCCTCGCCCAACTGGGTCGAGAGTGCGATCAGGATCGAGAAGCCCGCAAGCTCGAGGCCGGAGGCAAGCGCCGGCACCGCCCCGAAGGACAGCAGCGCGGCAACGCCCGCCCATCGGAAATCGGTGAGCGTGCGCACCCCCCGCTCGGCCGCGCGCGGCAGCGTCCAGGCGGCATAGAGCATCGCTGCCGCGCCGAAAGCCGACGCGATCGCGGTCGCCGATGCCGCGCCGACCGCGCCGAACGCCGGCAGCCCGAACTGCCCGGTCGCCAGCACCCAGGCGAGCACGCCGTTGAGCGGCAGCACCGAAAGCTGCACCACCATCACCCGCCGCGGCCGGCTGACGCCCTCGAGAAAGAAGCTCGCGGCGATCGACAGAAGCTGGAACGGGTAGGCGCAGGCCATCACCCGCACCACCGCCGCCGCGGCGGGCGCAAGGTCGGGCGCCACGCCGACGAAGCGGAGCAGCGGCTCGGCAAAGGCGAACAGGATGCCGCCGCTCGCGACCCCGAGCATCAGGCCGAGCACCAGCCCCTCGTGCAGCACGCGCCCCGTCTCGCGCAGGTCCCCCGCCCCGTCGGCGCGCGAGACCATGACGATGACCCCCGACAGCCAGCCGAGCACGACGACGATGCCGATGTACGTCAGCGCCCGGCTCGCCCCCAATGCGGCGACCTCGTGCGTGCCCGTCAGGCCGACGACGATCACGTCGGTCAGGTGCAGGATCGTCCAGTTGAGGCTGGTCAGCATCACCGGCCATGCAAGCGCGAGGATGCGGCATGCCTCTTGCGACAGGGGGGATCGGGCGGTCTGCATCGCGCCCGGCTCTAGGCTGCGGCGATGCATCGGGCAAATCGAGAAGAAAGCGTGTTGCAAGGGTCCGGGGACGCTGCTAGGGGCACCCGCCTACCGGCCGCCGGGTCCTCTTGGCGGTATGACACGTGCGGTCGTGGCGGAACTGGTAGACGCGCAACGTTGAGGTCGTTGTGGGCGAAAGCCCGTGGAAGTTCGAGTCTTCTCGACCGCACCAAGTCCCGATCAGATGCAGACCCCGATGGGTGCGATCTGATCGGGGACTTCCCCTTTCAGCTCAGTTTCAACAGCTCCGCCCCATGTGGTGCGACCGTGCGCGCGATCCGGCGTTCCGCACGCCCCGCATCCCTGCCCGCCCACAGGTCGCGCACCGCCACGCGCGGCGGTAGGCCGAGCAGGTCGAGCGCGATGCCGACCTCCTTGGGCTTGTCGGTGGTGTTGAACAGCGCGACATAGCGCCCGCTCCCCGCCTCTGGCCGGGCGGACCAGATGCGCGTCCCGTCCGCCACGAAATGCGGCTGGTTGTCGCTCGAGGCCTGATTGACCGCCAGCACTTCGCGATTGGTGAGCAAGGCCAGCGTCGGCGCATCGAGATGGCGCAGGTCGCCGCCCATGATGAGCGGGGAGCGGGCGATCGACCACAGTGTCATCACCGTCCGCTGCTCGGCCGGCGTGAACTTGGTATCGCGCTGGCCGAGCGCGAGGCGCCCGAACGGCAGCATGTCGGCATCGGGCCACCCGCCCGGCCGGCGCGCGTCGTTCCAGTTCTCCAGCCGGGTGAACTGCGCTTCCAAGAGCGGCCACTCGTCCCAGAAATCGTCGGAGATGCGCCACATCTGCGCAAAGCGGCGGACGTGATCGGCGCGCGCGACGGGGGTCTCGCCGGGCGACAGGCTCAGCATCATCGGCCGCCCGGTGCGCCGGATCGCCAGATGCGCCGCCTCGATCTCCGCCGCATGCGCGTCATAGGGGCGGCTCATGTCGTCCATCTTGACGAAATCGACGCCCCAGCCGGCATAGAGCGCGAACACGCTGTCGTAATAGGCCTGCGCCCCCGGCCGCTTCATGTCGACGCCGTACATGTCGGGATTCCAGGGGCAGACGCTGCTCGTATCGGCAATATCCCGCGCACGGACATTGGTGCCTAGCACGGGCAGGTTGCGCTCCACCGCCAGCCGCGGGATGCCGCGCATCAGGTGGATGCCGAACTTCATCCCCAACCGGTGCACATCGTCCGCGAGCGGCGCGAAGCCCCTGCCGCCGGCGCTCGACGGGAAGCGGTTTGGCGCGGGGAGCAGCCGGCCATGCCCGTCCATCACCGGCACCGGCGCCTTGTTATAGGCATAGCTCGACGCCTCGGGCTCGTACCACTGGATGTCGACGGTGAAGATGTCGTAGCCGAAGGGCAGCAGCCGCTTCGCCATGATCGCCGCGGTCTCGCGCGCCTGTGCCTCGCTGATCGTCGTCGCGAAGCTGTTCCAGCTGTTCCAGCCCATCGGCGGACGCGGCGCGAGGACCGTTGCCGGCGCCGTCTGCGCGCGAAGCGGGGCGACCGCCGCACTCGCCGCGCCCAGTGCCATCACGCCGCGCCGGCTCAGTTCCGGTCCCGTCATCGCCATCCTCCCGATCCTCTATTTGTCGGTGTAATAGCATGACGGGGCTGCGTCGGCGCAACCCGGCTTAGCGCATCACCGGCAGCACGATCCGCGAGCCCGCGCAGACGCGCTGCGTCGCGCGGCGGAAGTCGCCGGCCGCGGCCTTGGCGATGTTGGGGACGAACGTCTGGGGGTTGCGGTCGATCACCGGGAACCAGCTCGACTGGACCTGCACCATGATGCGGTGGCCCTTCCTGAAAACATGGTCGTGTTCGCGCAGGTCCACGTCCCAGCTTCGCACCTGATCGGGCACCAGCGGCTTGGCCTTTTCGTACCCGTCGAGCCAGCGGCCGCGCCGCACCTCCATCGCGATGGGCAGCTGATAGCCGTTGAGGGACTTCGCATAATCCCCCGGCTTCATCGGCCGCGGCAGCTTTTCGGTGTCGTCGGGGAGCACATCGATCAGCTTCACGACGAAATCGCTGTCGGTGCCGCTGGTCGAGGCCATCAGCATCGCCTTCAATGACCCCGTGACGGTGAGGTCCGCGTCCAGCGGCGCGCTGACATAGCTCAGCACGTCGGGCCGCCCGCCCAGGAACCGCTGGTCGTCCGCCTCCCACCACGGCCAGTCGCGCGAGCCCCAGGTCGAAGAGATCGGTCGGCGGCGATAGGGGACCGGCGCGGCGGGGTCGGACACGTAATCGCGGCACGCCTCGCCCGCCGCGGGCGCGTCGAAGCTGACCGTGCCGTCGGCGCGCAGATAGAGGCTGGTCGGCTTGGCGGCGGCGGGCGGCCATTGCGGATAGTCGCGCCACTGCCAGCTGCCCGACTGGAACATCCGCGCCTCGTAATAGGGGCGCTCGCCCTTGCCGTGCAGCCAATAGGCGAAGAACGGCGCTTCCACATCGCGGCGGAACGCGGTGCCGCTGTCGGTGCCGATCGGGATCGGCCCCACCTTGTCGCCGGGACCGCGCCAGCTGCCGTGGTTCCACGGGCCGGCGACGATCGTGTTGAGCTTGTTTGGGTCGTCGCGCTCCAGCTTCTGATAGATGCGCCAGGGGCCGTACGGATCCTCCTGATCCCAGAAGCCCGCGACCGACAGCGTGGCGACGCCCGCGCGGCCGAGCGCGTCGGTCCAGCGCTGCGCCTGCCACCCGGCGTCGTAATCGGGCCGTTCGACCATCGCGGTCATGATCGGGGACACGCCCTTGAACCAGCGCTTCTCGATATTGCCGAGCGTCCCCTGTTTCAGGAACCAGTCGTAGGTGTCGAACTGGTCGTAGCCGGGGAAGTCGTCGTTCGTCTTCGAATGCTGGAGCAGGTACAGCCAGTCGGTCGCATAGGTCAGCCGCGCCGCGCCGAAGCGGTGCAGGTCGTCGTTCATCCACCAGTCGTTCCATCCGGCTTGCGGGCTGACGGCCTTGAGCGCCGGATGCGGCTTGGTCAGCGCGACTGCGGCGGCATAGCCGGGATAGGACACGCCCCACATCCCGACCTTGCCGTTGTTGGCGGGTACGTTTTTCACCAGCCAGTCGATCGTGTCATAGGCGTCGGTGGCGTCGTCAACCGCCTTCGACCCCTTGGGCGCGATCGCCATCGACATGGTGAACCTGCCATCGGAGCCGAACCGCCCGCGCATGTTCTGATAGACCATGATGTAGCCGTCGCGCGCGAGGAAGCTCTGGTCGGGCGGCGTCTCCGCCGGCGCCTCGTCGGGGATGCCATAGGGACTCCGCTCGAGCAGGATCGGCAGCGGGCCGGTCTTGTCCAGCGGCCGGATCACCACCGTCTCCAGCCGCGCCCCGTCGCGCATCGGGATCATCGTCTTGGTGTAGCTATAGGCGGGCGCGGGCGCCGCGACCGGCTGCGCCTGACGCGCGAAAGCAGCGGGAGCGGCGGCGGCGAGCGCCAGGGCGAGCGCAAGAAGCGGGCGATGCATGGCGCGGGAGATCAGCGGAAAACGGGGCGGTTGTCGAGGGTGGGTGGGGCTATTGCTTACTGCTACCCGCCAACGTCACGGTGCTTTCCATTCGAAAAATACCTTGCGCGCGTCGTCCTCGTGAAGATCGAAATACGCCGTATGGTACTGCGATGGCGGTACGATGCCGCTTGTCATTTTGAAAGGCAATTCGTCTATACAAATTTCTGAGATTAACGCAGAAAAATCCTTATCATAGCAATCTTTCAATAATTTCAGGTTTGTAGATGGAAAGCTTTCTTTGAACTCTTTATTGAAAGGAGGTTGAAAATATCGGATAAGTGACGCTTCGTAAAGGGTTACCCGCTCAGCATCGGAAGTTCCAAACAGTTTATCTAAACCTGCTGAAATTCTGGATTCGCTTTGTTCCTTGTTCAAAGCCCACGGATTCATAAAGGTAAGCATGCGAGTTCCCGGCTCGATTTCCAGCATAAGGACATTAAGTCGGCGATCGGCCGGTATGCCTCTTACCGAAATTTGCTGCAGAGTTTCGTGCTTGAGCAATCGATCCAGCGCGTTGCGTGATCCGTCTTTGCCATACGCTTGTCCAATATAGAGTACGTCAAAGGGGATTGCATCTTGTTCTTGATTCAGCCGACGAACGAACTCCTCTTGGGTAGGCGCCCAGTAGCTATCGTTGCTCTTTACAAACCACCCGTCCTCGGTTTCAACGAGTTCGGCTCCGTCAGATAGTGGCCAATCGAGCTCGTGACGCTTGCCGGCAACGAGCATCCTAATGAAAAGTCGTTCAGCATCGAGGCGCCAATCGACGATCTCGACCGCTGGCAGAGTACCAATAATGTAAATATGACAGGTCTCGATTTGAGACTTGAAAACTTCTATGACTTTCTTTTCGTATATTCCGAACGCGGGCATAAGTACAAAACTTTTCGCGTACATATTCAACGCATGCTCGATGTCGAATTGCTTACCCCCAAATAAATAAGAGAGGTCAATATTTTTCTTGGGCTCGCCTTCGGTCATTCACCGATCTCACCAATTCCAAGAGTACGCTGACTGCAAATCACTTAAGCACAATTTCCCGTCCGCTCGCCCGTCACGCGCGACCGCATCTTCATCGCGCTTGCCGCCCCCGGCCCCGCGGCCTCGATCCGGTTCTCCAGCTCGAATCGCCGGTTATCGAACGTCCCGGTCATCGCGATCTTCGCCGCGCCCGCGCCTTGGCCGTCGCCCGCACACGTCATCGCGGCATCGACTTTGCCATCCTTCATCGTGAAGCGGTCGAAGCGGCAATTGCCCGACTTGCCGGCGAACAGGTCCTCGTTAGGGTTCGCCGCCTGCTCCGGGGTCATGCAGCTCGAGACGGTCGATTTCTGGAGCATCCGGCGCTTCATCTCGCCGGCCATCTCCGGCGGCAGGCCGGGGATGTCGGCCTCCAGCACCTCGATCGTCGTGCGCCACTGGCCGGGGTCGAAGCGCATCGCCGCGCCCGCCGCCCTGGTCTGAGCCTGAACCTCCGCCACGCTGGCGTTGGTCACGTCGATCTCGCCGGTCCTGGCCGCGCTGTCCTTCGTGCTTTGCCCCCCGCAGCCCGCAAGCGCGAGGGCGATCAGGACCAGCCGCTTCACGAACCCGCACTCCCGCCCGCGCCCGGCTTCATCAGGTCGAGGAGCGCGGCGGTCATCGCGATCGTGCCGGTGACGATCGCGGGTTCGGGCGCGATCTTGAACAGCGGCGAGTGGTGCGAGGGGACCGGCGGGCCGCCCTTCGCCGCCGCGTCGATCACCGCCTGCGGCGTGCCGCCGACCGCGAAATAATAGCCCTTCACGCCCAGATCGGGCTGAATGAGATAGGCGAAATCCTCCGCCCCCATGCCCTTCTGCGCGAACGGCACGACGTTGCTCGCGCCCAGCGCCTGCGCCATCACGCCGTTCAGCCGCCGGGCGAGCGCGGCGTCGTTGATCGTCGTCGGCGTCCCCTCCACCACCGTCACCACGGGCATCTTGTCGGCCGGCATCCCGTTGAGTTCGCCGATCCCCTTGGCCACGCGGCGGATGCCGGCGATCAGGCGCGCGCGCTCCTCCTCGTCGTTGGCGCGGACCGTCACCTGGAGCTTGGCCTCGTCGGAGATGATGTTGTGCTTCAGCCCCGAATGGAACGAGCCGACGGTGATGACGCCGGGCTTCAAGGGCTGCTGCTCGCGGCTGATGAGGCCCTGCAACGCGATGACGAGCTGCGAGGCCATATAGACCGGGTCCTTGCCCATGTGCGGGCTGGCGCCGTGTGCGCCGATGCCGGGGACGGTAATGTCGACCGAATCGGACGAGGAATACTGGATCCCCTCCGCCGCCGACACTTTCCCCGCCGCGAGTTCGGACGAGACGTGGAAGGCGAGCGCCGCCTCGGGCTTGGGAAATCGCTTGTAGAGCCCGTCCTTCACCATCGCCGCCGCGCCGCCGACGCGCTCCTCGGCGGGCTGGACGATGAAGACGACCGTACCCTTCCACCGGTCCTTGAGCGCCGCCATGCGCCGGGCGGTGCCGACCATCGACGTGATGTGCGTGTCGTGGCCGCAGGCGTGCATCACCGGCGCCTCGACTCCGTCGACACCGACCTGCCGCACCTTCGAGGCGTTGGGCAGCCCCGACTTCTCCTCGACCGGCAGGCCGTCCATGTCAGCACGGACGAGGATGACGGGGCCGTTGCCGTTCCTGAGCACACCAACGACGCCGGTGCCGCCGACATTCTCGGTCACCTGCATCCCCGGCACCTTGCGCAGCTCGGCGGCCATGCGCGCGGCGGTCTTCGTCTCCTTGAACGAAAGCTCGGGATTGCGGTGGAACCAGTCGAACATCGCCGCCAGCTCCGCCTTGTAGTCGGCGCGGACGGCGGCGGCGTAGTCGGGCTCGGCGGCGGCGACCGGCGCGGCGATCGACAGCGCGGCGGCGGCGGCAAGGAACAGGTGACGCATCTGAAACTCCCCCATCTTGCAAGGAGCCTAGGCGCGGGACCGGTTTGACCGCAAGCGGCGGGATGCAGGCGCGCGCGCGGCAAGCTATGCCGGCATCATGGAAATCGACGAACAGGCGGCCTGGGAAGCCTTCGAGCGGCGCGACCGCAGTGCCGACGACCGCTTCGTCGTCGCGGTGACGACGACGCGCATCTATTGCCGCCCCTCCTGCCCCGCCCGCCGGCCCCGCCGAGAGCATGTCCGCTTCCTCGCCAACGGCGATGCGGCGCGCGCCGAGGGCTATCGCGCGTGCCTGCGCTGTCGCCCGGACGAGGCTGCGCGCGATCGCGAGGGGGTGGCGAAGGCACTGGCGCTGATCGAGACGGCGGGGGCACCGCCTTCTCTGGACGAATTGGCGGCGGCCGCAGGCTACGCGCCGCATCATTTCCACCGGCTGTTCAGGCGCGCGCTGGGCGTCACCCCCGCCGCCTATATCCGGGGATTGCGCGCGGGCCGCGCCGCGGCGGCATTGAGCGAGGAGGGACAGGTGACCGAGGCGATCTACAAGGCGGGCTATTCCGGCCCTTCGCGCTTCTACGAGGAAAACGCCCGCCGGCTCGGCATGGCCCCCAGCGTCTGGGCACGCGGGGGCGAGGGTGCGGTGATCCACTGGACGATCGCGCCCACCTCGCTCGGCCCGATGCTGGTCGCCGCGACGGACAAGGGCCTGTGCCGCGTGTCGTTCGACGAGGACGAGGGCGCGCTCGCCGCCCGCTTCCCCCGCGCCGCGATCGAGCCGGGCGGCGACGCGCTCGCCGACCTCGCCGCCCGCGTGGTGGCGGAGGTCGAGACGCCCGGCCGCGATCCCGACCTGCCGCTCGACGTCGCGGGCACGGCGTTCCAGGAGGCGGTGTGGCAGGCGCTCCGCCGCATCCCGGCGGGCGGGACGATGAGCTATGCCGAACTCGCCGCCGAGGTGGGTCGCCCCGGTGCGGTTCGCGCGGCGGGATCGGCGTGCGGGGCGAATAATGTCGCCGTTGTCATCCCGTGTCACCGCGTCACGCGTAGCGACGGGACGATGGGGGGGTACGCCTATGGCCTCGATCGCAAGCGGACGCTGCGGCGCCGCGAGGGGGTCGTGGACCCGTCCTAGACCGCGGGCTTGCAGCGATAGACCAGCCGTTCGTTGGGCAGCGACGGCAGCGCGGCGCGGATCGCCGACTGCTGACCGGCGAGCGCCGCGCGCGCCGCCTGGTCGGCGCTGCACTGCTTGAGTTGCACTTCCTTTCGAAGTGCGCGTGCCTGGCTCATCTGCGCGGCTGACAGCAGATAGCGCGTGTTGGTGTAGGTGCGGGTCGCCGGATCGAACTCGAGCAGCGAGACGGTTTGTTCGGCATCGGGGACGAGGATGCGCGCCCAACGCCGCCCGGCCTCGGCATATTGCGTGCGCCCGTTGACGCAGCCGTCGCGGCCCCAGTCGAGCGCCACGTCGTCGGTCGCCGACACGGTGACGCGGCTGCGCGTGGGATCGATGGTGCAGACGAGCTTGCCTACCCCCGCGCGCGGATCGACGCCCGCCGTCGTCGGCGAGGCGGCGGGGCCGCCGCTGCGCGCCCGCGCCGCCGCCCGTTCGGGATCGAAGGCGGGGCGCAGCAGGAAGACGAGGATAGCGGCCAGCATCAACGCCGCGCCGCCGCCGCCCGCCCACATCGCCTCGCGCTGCTTGCCGCGCTGATAGAGCAGGCCCGCGCCGCCCACGCCAAGCGCGCCGACGACCAGCAGCAGCGCGGCGATCCCGAGGAAGTTCTCGCGCGTCCGCTCGTTTGCGTCGCGCGCTTCCTCGATCGCGGCGGCGCGAGCGGCGGCGGCCTTCTCGGCGGCCTCGCGCGCGGCGGCGGCATCGGCGGCGGCGGTGCGCGCGTCGGCATCGCGCTCGCTTGCCAGCTGCGCCTCGATGCTGGTGCAGGGGGTGCCGACGCTCGTCACCGCCTGTCCCGCCTCGCGCAGGAAGGCGAGCAGCTCGGCATCGGCGATCGCGAAGCCGAAACCCGCATCGCCGTCGTCGGCACGGGTGATCGCCGAATTGACGCCGATCACGCGCCCGCAGCGGTCGAGTAGCGGCCCGCCCGAATTGCCGCGCGCGATGCCGGCGGTGTGGAGCAGCACCTGCGTCCCGCTGAGCGTCCGAAGCCCGGCATAATTGCCCTGTGTCCGCACGGGCGTCAGCGGGCGGATGAAGTCGGCAGCCGATCGCGCGGTGGCGATGTCGACATTGCCCGGATAACCGAGCGATACCAGCGCCTCGCCATCCTCGACCGGCCCGGAATAGAGCGCGAGCGGCGGCAGGCGCACTTCCCCGAATTCGATGAGCGCAAGGTCGCGGGCGGGATCGACGGCGATCAGCCGGCCCTGCACCGACCGCTCGCCCTCGCTCGGCACCACGCCGATCACGACGTTGTCGGGATATTGCGCGGCCAGCTCGACGACATGCGCATTGGTAACGACGCGGTTCGGCGCGACCGCGAAGCCCGATCCGTGGCCGAAGCCCACCACTTCCTCGCCGTCCATCGCCACGGTGACGATCCGCACCACCCCGCGCGCCGCCGCCGAGATATCATCGGCCCGGGCTGGCGCGGTACCGATCAGCAGCATCGCAAGGAAAAGGAAGAAACGCGTCAAGGCGATGCTCCGTCGTTGGCGCCGCCTCAATCCGCCACCTCGCCGCCGGGTTCAAGCTCAAACGAAGCTGTAGGGATCGACGTCGACCGCGACGCGCACCTTCGCGGGCCAGTCGACGCCGCCCAGCCAGTCGCGGATCGCCTCCTGCACGGGGAACACACGGCGGGCGTGGACGAGCAGGCGGAAGCGGTGCCGCCCGCGCAGCATGGCAAGCGGCGCGGGGGCGGGGCCGAACACGTCCATCCCCTCCACCCGCGGCGCGGCGCGGCCGATCGCGCGCGCGGTGTCGTGCGCGGCGTCCTTGTCCTCGCTCGACACGATGATCGCCGCAAAGCGCCCGAAGGGGGGCGCGTCGGCGTCCTGCCTCGCCTCTGTCTCGGCAGCATAGAAGCTTTCGGCATCGCCGCTGACCAGCGCCTGCATCACCGGTGCGGCGGGATCGTGCGTCTGGATATAGACATGGCCGGGCTTGTCCCCGCGCCCCGCTCGCCCGGCGACCTGCATGATCTGCTGAAAGCTGCGCTCGGCGGCGCGCAGGTCGCCGCCCGCAAGGCCCAGGTCCGCGTCGATCACGCCGACCAGCGTCAGGTCGGGGAAATGATAGCCCTTGGTGATAAGCTGCGTCCCCACCACGATGTCGATCTCGCGATGCTCCATGCGCGCCACGAACTCGGCCGCCTTGGCGGGGGACCAGATCGTGTCGCTGGTGACGATGGCGATCCGCGCGTCGGGCCAAAGCGCCGCCGCCTCGTCGGCGATCCGCTCGACACCGGGACCGCAGGCGACGAGGCTTTCCTCCTCCTTGCACTCCGGGCACACGCGCGGGGTCGGCATGACATGGCCGCAATGGTGACAGGCCAGCCGACGGATCAGCCGGTGCTCGACCATCCAGGCGGTGCAATTGGGGCACTGAAAGCGATGCCCGCAGGTCCGGCACAAGGTCAGCGGCGCATAGCCTCGGCGGTTGAGGAACAGCAGCGCCTGTTCCCCGCGCCCCAGCGTGTCGTCGATCGCGCGGGTCAGCGTCGGTGCGATCCAGCGCCCGCGCGGCGGCGGGTCGCGCAAGAGGTCGATCGCCTCGATCGCCGGCATCTGCGCCGCGCCGTACCGGCCGGGCAGCTTCAGTTCGGCATAGCGGCCGAGCGCGACCTGATGCCGCGTCTCGATCGCCGGGGTGGCGGTGGCGAGGACCACCGGACACCCCTCGAACATCCCCCGCATCACCGCGACATCACGCGCGTGGTAATGGACGCCGTCCTCCTGCTTGAAGCTCGTCTCGTGCGCCTCGTCGACGACGATCAGGCCGAGCTTCGGATAGGGGAGGAACAGGGCGGAGCGGGCGCCGACCACGACCTTCGCGTCGCCGCTGGCGATCGCGCGCCAAGCGCGGCGGCGCTGCGACTGGCGAAGCCCCGAATGCCAGGCGACCGGCTCGCACCCGAACCGCGCATGAAACCGCTTGAGAAAGGGTTCGGTCAGCGCGATCTCGGGCAGCAGGACCAGCGTCTGGCGGCCCGCGTCGATCGCCTCGGCCACCGCCTCGAAATAGGTTTCGGTCTTGCCCGAGCCGGTGACGCCGTCGAGCAGGAAGGGCTGGAACGCCGCCCCCGCCACCGCCGCGCGCAGCGTCGCCGACACCTCGGCCTGTTCGGCCGACAGCGCGGGCGGCGCATGGTCCGGGTCGGGCGCGGGATAGGGCAGGTCGATATCGACCTCGATCGCCTCGATCGCGCCCGCTTTCACTAGCCCGCGGATCACCGCGTCGCTGACGTCGGCGATCGTCGCCAGCTCGCGCACCAGCCCCTGCCGGTCGCCGATCCGCTCCAGCGCCTGTGCGCGCTGCGGCGTCAGCCGGTCGGGGACGTGGCCGGTCGCACGATATTCGGTCGCGAGCTTCGCCCCTTCGAGCGCCGAACTCGACGGCAGCGCCATGCGGACGACCGCGGCGAGCGGGCTTAGATAATAATCCGCGGTCCACTCGATCAGGCGGCGCAGCGGCGTAGGCAGCGGCGGCACGTCGGCGACGCCGAGCAGGTTGCGCAGGCGATTGTCGCCCACTTCCTCGGTCGGCAGGCGATCCGCGTCCCAGGCGACGCCGAGCAACTGGCGCGGCCCCAGCGGCGCGACCACCACCGATCCCGGCTCCACCCGCATCCCCGCGGGGACGCGGTAGTCGAGCGGGCCGAGCGCCGAATTCATCACGATAACGCGGGCACGCTCACCGGGCATGGCGCCGAGATAGCGGCTCGGCCCGGTAAAGAAAGGGTCAGGCGTAGCAGGTCGCGGCATCGGCCCGCTCCCCAACCGGCCACCATCGGGATACTCCGTGGGTGGCCGGGTGGGGGAGCGGCCCGGTGCCGTTCACCTTACGCCTGCGCCGCCCTCGCCGTTCCCCGCCGCTCGCGCTTCGCATCGTACAGCGCGGTGTCCGCGGCGTGGATGAGGTCGCGGGGGTTGGTCATGCCCGGCGTGAACGCCGCCCAGCCGATCGTCCCGCCGACGCGCACCATCCGGTCTCCCAGCGGGATCGGCCGCGCGAACAGGGCGAGCAGCCGCGCGATCCGCGCGCCGATCTCCCGCGTCGCCGCCCCTTCGAGCAGCAGCGCGAATTCGTCCCCGCCGAGGCGCGCGGGAAAGCTGTCGGTCAGCCATTCGCCGCGCAGCCGCCGGCCGTGCGCGCGCAGCACGTCGTCGCCCGCCATGTGGCCATGGGTGTCGTTGACGCCCTTGAACCCGTCGAGGTCGATGAGGACGAGGGTGAGCGCGCTGTCGCCGCCCCGCGCCCGTGCGATCGCGGCCTCCAGCCGCTGGTCGAATGCCGCGCGATTGGCGATGCCGGTCAGCGCATCGACATGCGCGCTGCGCCGCAGGTCCTGTTCGAGGAGATAGCGCGCGGTCACGTCCTGGAATACGCCCGTGACGGCGACGCTGCGCCCCGCCTCGCGCTCCACCTCGCCCAGCCCGCGGACGCGCAGCCGGCGCCCCTCGGCCGTGTCGAAGTCGACCTCAAAATCGAACGGCTCGCCTGTCTCCAGCGAATGGGCAAGTGCGGCACTGACCACCGCGCGCGCCGTGGCGGGATAGAAGTCGAGCGCGTTCGCCAGCGTGGGCTGGAAGTCGTCGGCGACCTCGTGAATGCGGCGGACGCCCTCCGACCACTCGACGGTCTCGGTCGTCGGATCGAAGCTCCAGGCGCCGATCATCGCCATGCGCTCGGCCTGACGGAACACACGGTCCTTGCGCCCGAGCACGACCGCCTGATCGTGCGTGCGCTGCGCCAGCGCCAGCGCCTCGCGCGCGGCCGCGCGGGCGTCGATCAGCGCCTCGGCCAGTTTTCCCAGACGGAGCAGCGCAATCCGCTCGTTCTCGCCCAGTTCGCGCGGCTCGCTGTCGAGCACGCACAGGGCGCCGATCGGTGCCTGCTGCCCCGAGGAGCGGACGCGAAGGGGGACGCCGGCATAGAAGCGGAAGCGCGGCCCGTCGCGCACGAGGATACTGTCGGCGAAGCGCCGGTCCTGCCGCGCGTCGGGCACCACCATCACGCCGTCCTGTCCGATCGTCCGGTCGCAAAAGGTCATGCCGCGCGGAACGGGCGTGCGATCCATGTTGAAACTGGCGAGCAGATGCTGGTCATGCGAATCGATCAACGAGATCGAGGCCATCGGCGTGCCGATCAGCCGCGCGGCGAATTCGGTCAGCGCCTCGAGGTCGAGTTCGGGCGCCGCGCCGATCAGGCCCAGCGCATCGAGCACTTCGAGCCGGCGCACTTCGTCGGGGAGCGGGGGAACGTCGATCGGCTTCATGCGGCGATCGGTAATTGATGCCGGTTAACGGCGCCTCAAGAAGGTTCGCTCTGTACGCCGTGCCGCCATGTCGGTAGAGGCGCACCATCCCCTTATACTCGCGAGGCCGGGCCGATGAAATTCTTCGCTGATACCGCTAACGTCGATGACATCCGCGAACTGGCCGAAGCCGGGCTGCTCGACGGCGTCACCACCAACCCGTCGCTGATCGCCAAGGCGGGCCGCGACTTCATCGAAGTGACGCGCGAGATCTGCGGCATCGTCGAGGGGCCGGTGTCGGCAGAGGTCGTCGCGCTCGACCATGCCGAAATGATGCGGGAGGCCGAGATCCTGCGCAAGATCGGCGACAATGTCGCGGTCAAGGTGCCGTTGACGATCGACGGGCTGAAGACGTGCAAGGCGCTGACCGACGACGGCACGATGGTCAACGTGACGCTCTGCTTCTCGGCCAACCAGGCGCTGCTCGCGGCCAAGGCGGGGGCGACGTTCATCTCGCCGTTCGTCGGCCGACACGACGACAACGGCTTCGACGGGATGCAGCTGATCGCCGACATCCGCCTGATCTACGACAATTACGCCTTCGACACCGAGATCCTGGTGGCGAGCGTGCGCCATCCGATCCACGTGCTCGAGGCCGCGAAGATCGGCGCCGACGTGATGACCGCGCCGCCGTCGGTCATCAAGCAGCTCGTGAAGCACCCGCTGACCGACAAGGGGATCGAGGGCTTCCTCGCCGACTGGGCCAAGACCGGCCAGAAGATCGGCTGATGTCGAAAGCGCCCCGGCCGCGTGCCGGGGCACCCCTGTCAGGGCGGCAACCCGACCGAATGCATCCACGCGACCGCTTCGTCGCGGTCGGTGAAGACGCGGCAATTGGGCGCGTTCAGATAGCGCTCGATCTGCATCTTGGTCAGGATCGAGCCGGCGATCGCGGCGATCGGCGCGCGCGTCAGTTGCAGCGCGCGCGGCATCATCGCCGCCAGCTGGTCCACCACCCCCGCGGGCTGGACCGGCGCGTCGCTCACATCGGCGAGCGTATAGAAAGCGCCGTAGCGCAGGCGCAGGATCACGCCCTGCGCCAGCAGGTCCGCCGCGAACTTTGCCGCGAGCCCCGCCGACCAGAACCCGGTTGCCGTGATCCGCAACATGCGGTCGGCCGGGTCGTGCCGGATCGAATAGTCGGCTTTCGTGTCGGTCTGCATGACGGGGGTCCTAAGCGTCGATCTGATGAGTCAGCGCGGCAAGCGCGGGCATGAGGACGGTTCGCTCGCGGCGACCCCTATCCTCGATCCTGCGCATCAGCGCGGCGGAGGCGGCGCAATAGCCGCGCCAGTCCGCGCCGATCCGGTCGGGCGGCCAGGACGAGACATGGAGGCTGGCGGCCGCGCGCAGTTTCGAAAGGTCCTGGTCGAGCGTATCGAGCGCGGCGGCGATCCCGACGATCCCGGTCGAAAGCAGCGCGGGGTACGCCGTCTGCTTCAGGAACCGCGACCGGTCCATGCTCGCGGCCATCAACTGGTGCCGCGCGCGCGACAGCCGCGCCATGTCGGGCGCGGGCGCACGGCAGAGCTCGCGCATTGCCGCGACCCTGAGCCGCAATCGCTCGTAATGCTGGTCCAGTACCTCGATCATGTCGTCCGATCCGTGATCGGTGCGGCCTAGGCCCCGGTGCCTGACGATCGATTAACCGCTTGCGATCGGTACGCTTTCGCGCGCCGCGTCAGTCGCGAAAGACGGGCGCGCGGCGGCCGAGGTTGGCGGCGACCGCCTCCATCTGGTTGGGACTGCCGATCAGCTTGCCCTGCTCGCTCGCTTCCGCCGCCAGGATCGCGGCAGCGTCGCCCTCGATCGCCGCCAGCCGCTTGGCCGCGCGGATCGCATGCGGGTTGCGGTCGGCGATAATGCGCGCCAACGACCGCGCCTCGGCCAGCGGATCGTCAGCGAGCCGCGTGACGAAGCCGAGCGCCGCGGCCTCTTCGGCCCCGAACTCGCGCGCGGTATAGATGCACTCGCGCAGCGCGTCGTCGCGAACGAGCCCGCGCCACAGCGCGTAGCCCGCCATGTCGGGGACGATGCCCCATTTCAGCTCCATCACGCTCAACCGCGCATCGGGCGCTGCAATGCGGATATCCGCCCCACTCGCGATCTGGAGCCCCCCGCCGAACACCACGCCGTGCAGCGCCGCGATCACCGGCATCGGCAGCGTCCGCCAGCCCCAGGCGACATGCTGATAGAGATTGGCGATCCCGTGTCGCCGCTCAGCCAGCCCGCCCAGATCGCCCGCCGCCGCCATGCTCGCCATGTCGAGCCCGGCACAGAAGCCGCGCCCCTCGCCCGACAGCACGACGGCGCGCACATCGCGCGCCTCGCCCAGCCGGTCGATCGTGTCGGCGATCGCGGCGAACATCGCCGGGTCGAGCGCGTTGAGCTTGTCGGGGCGTGCCAGCCGCACTTCTGCCACGCCGCCCTCGATCGTCATCGTCACGCGTTCGGTCATCGGCATCCTCCCAACGCGAGGACTAGGCCGGTGACAGGCGATAGCCAAGCCCGCGGTCAGTGCGCAGCATGGGCGCAGCGCCCGGCGGGTCGAGTTCCGCGCGCAGCCGCGCGACATGCACCTGCACGACATTGGTGCCGGGATCGAAGCCGAGCCGCCAGATCGCCCGCAACAGCTCGGCGCGCGGCACCGGCCGACCGGCATGGCGCGCGAGATAGGCCAGCAGCGCATATTCGCGGGGACGAAGATGCAGCGACCGGCCGCCCCGCACTGCCGTCCTCGCAATCGGGTCGAGCGACAGGTCGCCGACCGTGACGCGCCCCGCGACGCTGCGCAGCCGCGCGGCCAGCCGGGCGGCGATCTCCGCCGGGGCGGCATCCGCGCAGACCGCCTCGTCCGCGCCTGCGTCCAGCGCCTCGATTACGCGATCGGGCCGATCGACCAGCAGCATCAGCGGGCCAGTCCAGCCGGTCTCCCGCACCTGTGCGACCATCGCCCGCGGCGCGGCGATGCTGGAGAGCATTACCGCATCGACCTCCCCCGCCAGCGGCGCCAGCGCGAGCAGGCCGCGCGCCGCGAGCGCGGCGGCAAGCGCAGGGCTCAGCGGGTCACAGGCTATGCGGGCGAGCATCACGCCTGCAAATTACAGGTCTTCACGCCGGATCGGTTCGAACCTGATCCAGATCGGTCGCGATGGCGTGCGCGTGCGCGGCAAGCATCCGATCGGCGGCGATGTCGGGCTTTGCCAACAGCGGACGTGCCATGTCGGGGGCGATCCGCGCGAGCGTTCGCCATGCCGCGACCCTGACGCAAGGATCGCGATGACCCCGCCCGAACGCCTCGACTAGGTCGAGGCCCTTGCCCAGCGCTGCCGCGAGGTCGAGCAGTAACGCCGCGGGCATCACCGCAAGCGCGCCCGCCACGCATCCGCGATCGGTGTCGTAGCGATACTGGCCCCGCCATGGCGCGGCATCGTCGCGCACCAGCAGGTTGACCGACACCGACAATGCCGCTGGCGGCGCCTGCGCATGTATGTCGTGATAGGCGCGATAGAGCCGGACATCGCCGGGCGCGAGGCGATGCCGGCCAACCGGCACGAGCGCGACGGGCTCGCCGGCGATTCCGGCATGCGGCGCGGCCAGCGTCCATTCGTCGCTCCAATAGCCCGGTCCTGCATGGCCGCAGGTGAGGAACGCGAAATCATGATCGTGCGCCGTCCCGTAGAAGAACGCCGCGGGTGCGCTGTCGGCGAGCATCGCGTCGCCGATGCCCGGCCAGAAGGCGGCGCGCAGCACGAACCGGCGACCGGGCGGGGCGAGCAGCAGCGCCTGCGCGCCATAGCCGCCATTTTCCGCCGCGCCCCCGCCGCCCGCCAGCACCCGTTCGGCGACGCGTGCGACGAGGCCGCGGTCGGCGGACAGCGCGGCCAGGTCGTCGGCCAGCGACGCGAGCCCCGCCTCGTCCTGCGGATCGACGCCCGACGCCTCGGCCCGCGACAGGCATTCGTCGGCATCAAGTGCGCCCGACGGCGCAGCGGGGATCAGACGGGACATGCCAGCATCGCCTGCGCCGCCATGGCCGCGGCCCGCACTTCGGGATGCGGATCGGCGATGGCCATTCGCGCCAACGTCGGCGCCGCCCCGCGCGCATCCTGCGCCAGCCAGTGCCGCATCGCCGCCCAGCGCACGAAGAAGGCGGGATGGGCGCTCGCTGCCGCCAGCGCGCCGGTCCCGCCGCCGAGCGCGCCGAGCACCTCGACCAGCATCGCCGCCTGCGCCGCGTCACCCTCGGCGGCGGCCACCCGGCGCAATCGCCCGCCGGGAAGCACATAGTCGCGCAGCAGCGGCGCGGCATCGACAGCCAGCGTCAGCGTCAGCAGGATCAGACCGCCCTCGCCGGCGACGAACCGATGCGCCTCGCGCCGTCCGTCGATCGCGAGGGCGCTGCCGCGGAGCACGTCCACCGATCGCCGCGGCCCCAGCGGCGAAGCGGTCGTCGCGCTGAAATCAGGCCCGACGACGCCCGCCTCCCAGCGATCGAGGCGCCCATCTCCGGCGAGGACGCGGACGAACGACTGCCGTCCCCCCGCGACGACGCCGCCCGGCGGCTCGCCCGCCGGCCGCAGCGCCGTCACCGCGAGTACGAGGTCGGCGCGCCGCTCGATCATCAGCGTCGCGCGATCACCCGTCACCCGCCCGGCCAGGGGCCAGCCCGCATTGGGCCGGGCAAGCAGCGGCGAAAGGATCGCCGCCGCCCAGTCGCCATCGGCGACCAGCGCGGCAGCGACGGCCGGGTCGCCCGCCCGGTCGAGCGCCGCCATCGCCGCGCCCGACCGCCACGCGGAAACCGGATCGCTCAGCGCCCGCCCCCCGTCATCGCGACGATATAGACATAGACGTCGTCGCCCTGCCGCTCGGCCGCGGGGATCGCGGCGGGATCGCCGACACGCGTGGCAAGGCTGGGCAGGCGATCGAGTGGAACGGTGGTCGGCATCGGTCATCCCCTTGTCGGCACCGCCAAGTCGGCGGCGGCCAGAGGATCGCGCGGGATGCGCCGCGAACGCAGTTAATTCACTGTAACCTTGGCGGCGCACCCCGCTTGGGCTTTAAGGGCGGCAATGGCCCCCATCCCCTTCCACCCCGAACAGTTCCTGACCCGCACGCAGGCGCATCACGGCGGCATCCTCGGCATCGGATACCGCGCGCACGGTCCCGACTGGGCCGAGCTCGACCTGCCGTGGAAGCCCGAGCTGGTCGGTGACGAAGCCAGCGGCGTGCTCGCCTCCGGACCGATCGTGGCGTTGATGGACATGGCAACCAGCGTCGCGGTCTGGATGAAGCGCGGCGGTTTCGTGCCGCACGCCACGCTCGACCTGCGCGTCGATTATCTGCGGCCGGCACGCTCGGGCGAGACGGTGATCGGCCGCGGCGAATGCTATCGGCTGACGCGCGCAATCGCGTTCGTGCGGGGGATCGCGCATGACGGCGACCCCGACGATCCGGTGGCACACGTCGCCGGCACCTTCATGTCGACGGGTCTCAAGCCATGAGCCTGCCCCCCTACGCCCGGCTGCTCGGCCTGCGCGTCGAACCCGACGATAGCGGCGCGCCGGTGCTCGTCATGCCGTTCGGCGACAAGGTGATGGGACGCCCCGGCTTCGTCCATGGCGGCGCGATCGGCGGGCTGGTCGAAATGGCGGCGGTCGCGGCGCTGCGTCACGCGCTGGCTGACGAGGGCGTGACGATCAAACCGATCAACCTCACCACCGATTTCATGCGCGGCGGCAAGGACGGCGACACGCGCGCGGCGGGGCATGTCGTCCGCCTTGGCACACGCATCGCCAATGTCGAGGCGTTCGCCTGGCAGGAAGACCGCGACCGCCCGATCGCGGCGGCGCGGATCAACTTCCTGTTGGCGCGCTAGGCCTTTGGCGTCAGCTTGAGCAGCCGCCCGCCCTCGCCGTCCTCGAGGACGTAGAGCGCGCCGTCCGGCCCCTGCTCGACCTCGCGGATGCGGTGGCCCATCGGGAACTGGTCGCCCTTGGTCGCGTTGGTCCCGTTCACGTCGACGCGGACCAGTGATTCGCTCGACAGCCCGCCGATGAACAGGTCGCCGTTCCACTGCGGGAAAGCATTGCCGGTGTAGACGATCAGCCCGCCGGGCGAGATCACCGGGTTCCACGACACTTTCGGCGGCTCGAGATCGGGCCGCGTCTTGTGATCGGGAATGTCGCGCCCGTCATAATGGTCGCCGTCGGAGACGATCGGATAGCCATAGTTGCGGCCGGGCAGGATGAGGTTCACTTCGTCCCCGCCCTTCGGCCCCATTTCCTGTTCCCACAGATTGCCCGACGCGTCGAAGGCGAGGCCGAGCAGATTGCGATGACCGTACGACCAGACCGCAGGGTGGAAGCCCTTCTGCGTCAGGCCCGGATCGCCCGCCGGCTTGCCGTCCAGCGTCAGGCGCAGCACCTTTCCGAGCGTCGCCTTCGGGTCCTGCGCCGGATCGAACTTCTGCCGCTCGCCATTGGTGAAGAACAGATACTGGCCGTCGGGCGAGAAGGCGATGCGGCCCGAATAATGGCCGTCGCCCGACACGAACGGCGTTGCGCGGAACAGCTCGGTCACGTTCTCAAGTCTGGCCGAACCGCCCCCCTCGGCCAGCGTGCCGCGCATCAGCACCACACCCTTGCCGCCCGTACCCGCCATCGACGCGGAGAAATAGACCTGCCGGTTCTGCGCGAAGGCGGGGGCGAGGACGACGTCCATCAGCCCGCCCTGCCCCGCGCTGTCGACCGCGGGGATGCCGGCGACGGGCGTCTTGGTCTTCCCGTCGGCGCTGACGAGCAGCATCTGCCCCGCCTTCTGCGTCACCAGCATCCGCGCGTCGGGCAGGAAGGTCATCGCCCAGGGGGCATCGAACGTCGCCACCGCCGCGGTCTGGAACGGTACGCCGCCGCTAGTCGCGCCCGGCGTCGGAGTGGGCGTCGCGGTCTGACTCGGCCCGGGCGCGGGGGCGGTCGGCGACGCGCCGTCGTTGCAGGCGATCAGCGCGGTCGCGGCGACCGCAAGGGCAAGGGGGGCACGCATGGTCGGTCTCTCCCGGCAGGTAGTTTGCTTGGCGAACCCGTAGCATGGAAGCCGGTTCCGCCTATCCCGGTTCCGGGACGGCTTGTGCGTGTCAGTCAACGCGCGTATATGGCCCCTTGTTCTCGACATTGGTGACATTGCCGGGGTCGGGGCCGAAAGGCTCCGGCGCGATACCCGCTTGTCTACCCACCGGAGTGTAGTTTGACCGATCTTGCCCGCCTGACCGACCTGATCGAACCCGAAGCCGCCGCGCTCGGGCTGTCGCTGGTGCGCGTCAAGTTCTTCGGCGGGCGGTCGGACCCGACGCTTCAGGTGATGGCCGAGCGGCCCGACACGCGCCAGCTGGTGATCGAGGATTGTGCCGAGCTGTCGCGCCGCATCTCCGACCGGCTCGATGCGCTGGAGGCCGAGGGCAAGGACCCGATCGAGGGCGCCTACCGGCTCGAAGTGTCGTCGCCCGGCATCGACCGGCCGCTGACGCGCCTCAACGACTTCGCCGACTGGGCCGGCCACGAAGCGCGCCTGACGCTGACCGAGCCGGTCGAGGGGCGCAAGCAGCTGACCGGCGACCTGGTGGGTGTCGAGGGGACCGCGGTCACGATCGACGTGCGCAAGCATGCGCGCATGACCGTCGACTTCGCCAAGATTGCCGACGCCAAATTGCTGCTTACCGATCGGCTGATCGCCGCGACGCAGCCGCTCTCTGTCGAGGGCGCCGACAAGATTCTCACGGAAGGGTAACAGACGAAGATGGCCAACGCCGTTTCCGCCAATCGGGCCGAGCTGATCGCGATCGCCGATTCGGTCGCCAAGGAAAAGCTGATCGACCGCGCCATCGTCATCGAGGCGATGGAAGAGGCGATCCAGCGCGCCGCAAAGAACCGCTACGGCGCCGAGATGGACATCCGCGCCAAGCTCGACGCAGGGAGCGGCGACCTTCGCCTGTGGCGCGTGGTCGAGGTGGTCGAGGAAGTCGACGACCTCTACAAGCAGGTCGACCTGAAGGGTGCGCAGAAGCTGAAGAAGGATGCCGCGCTCGGCGACTTCCTCGTCGATCCGCTGCCGCCGATCGAGTTCGGCCGCATCCAGGCGCAGGCCAGCAAGCAGATCATCTTCCAGAAGGTCCGCGACGCGGAGCGCGAGCGCCAGCATGAGGAGTTCAAGGACCGCGTCGGCGAGATCATCACCGGCGTCGTCAAGCGCGTCGAGTTCGGCCATGTCGTCGTCGACCTGGGCCGGGCCGAGGGCGTCATCCGCCGCGACCAGCAGATCCCGCGCGAGGTCGTCCGCGTCGGCGACCGCGTGCGCAGCCTGATCCTGTCGGTGCGCCGCGAGAATCGCGGGCCGCAGATTTTCCTCAGCCGCGCGCACCCCGACTTCATGAAGAAGCTGTTCGCGCAGGAAGTGCCCGAGATCTACGACGGTATCATCGAGATCAAGGCCGCCGCCCGCGATCCGGGTTCGCGCGCCAAGATCGGCGTCATCAGCCGCGATTCGTCGATCGACCCGGTCGGCGCGTGCGTCGGCATGAAGGGCAGCCGCGTGCAGGCCGTCGTGCAGGAGATGCAGGGCGAGAAGATCGATATCATCCCCTGGTCGCCGGATACGGCCACCTTCGTCGTCAACGCGCTTCAGCCGGCGAACGTCGCGCGTGTGGTGATCGACGAGGAGGACGACCGGATCGAGGTGGTGGTCCCCGATGATCAGCTTTCGCTCGCCATCGGTCGCCGCGGCCAGAATGTCCGCCTTGCCAGCCAGCTGACGGGCAAGGGCATCGATATTCTGACCGAGACCGACGCCAGCGAGAAGCGCCAGGCCGACTTCGTCCGCAATTCAGAGACGTTCCAGAACGAGCTCGACGTGGACGAGACGCTGGCGCAGCTGCTGGTGGCCGAGGGCTTCTCGGAACTCGAAGAGGTCGCCTATGTCGAGCTCGACGAGCTCGCGAGCATCGAGGGCTTCGACGACGAACTGGCGCAGGAGCTTCAGAGCCGTGCGCAGGAAGCGCTGGAGCGCCGCGAGGATGCCGCGCGCGAGGAGCGCCGGGCGCTCGGCGTCGAGGACGATCTGGCGACGATGCCCTATCTGACCGAGGCGATGCTCGTCACGCTGGGCAAGGCGGGGATCAAGACGCTCGACGATCTCGCCGACCTCGCCACCGACGAACTGGTCGAGAAGCGCCGCGCCGAACCGCGCCGCCGCGGCGAGGATGCGCCGCGCAAGCCCGAGAACAAGGGCGGCATCCTCGGCGAGTACGGCCTTTCCGACGAGCAGGGCAACGAGATCATCATGGCCGCCCGCGCGCACTGGTTCGAGGACGAAGCAGCGCCTGCGGCAGAGGTCGAGGAGGACGCAAATGCGGAATCCTCACAATGAGCGCGCTTTCGCACCGTTGATCGCGGCATCGCGCCCCTCCGCTGAGGAGGGGCCGCGATGAATGACCGCAGCTGTATCCTGTCGCGGGAGACCGGCCCGCGCGAGGGGCTCGTGCGCCTGGCGCTCGGCCCCGATGGCAGCATTCATCCCGACGTGCGCGCCAAGGCCCCCGGCCGCGGCGCGTGGATCGGCGTGGACAAGCCCGCGCTGGAGGCGGCGATCGCCAAGGGTCGCCTTCGCGGCGCCCTGTCGCGCGCGTTCAAGACGAGCGACATCACCGTGCCCGCCGACCTGGCCGACCGGATCGCCGACGCGCTGCAACGCGCGACGCTCGACCGGCTGGGGCTGGAGGCGAAGGCGGGGACGCTGCTGACCGGCGGCGAGCGGATCGAGGAAGCTGCCCGGCTCGGCCGGCTGCATTGCCTGTATCACGCGGCCGACGCCGGCGGCGACGGTGTGCGCAAGCTCGCCCAAGCCTGGCGCGTCGGCCGCGATGCCGAGGGATCGGGCCTGACCGGGGTGGTATTGCCGATCCCGCGCACCATATTGTCGTTGGCGCTAGGCCGCGAAAATGTGGTACATATCGGTCTGACCGACGCCAGAGCAGCGAAGCGGGTGAGCGAAACGCTCGATCGCTGGCTGCATTTTATCGGACCTGAACCTACCGCCCAGCCTTGCGAAACCGGCTCGCAGGGCGCATCGACCGCAACCACGGTCCTGCGCGGAACTGCCGGCCACGACGCCCCGGTGAAAGCCGGAACGAATGGCCCGGCCGACGCCGGAACGAACGAAGGACTTCGAGTACCCGAATGAGCGATACGGACAACGACAAGCCGAAGCTGGGCGCGCGCGCGCCGCTGGGCCTCAAGCGCACGGTCGAGACGGGCAAGGTGAAGCAGAGCTTCAGCCATGGCCGCTCCAACACCGTCGTGGTCGAGGTGAAGCGCCGGCGCATGATCGGCCGTCCGGGCGAGGACACGGGTGCGCCTGTCCAGGAGGCGGCGCCGGCCGCCCCTGCCCCCGCCGCTGCGGCCCCGCCGCCGCCGCCGGCCCCCGTGCGTCGCCCGCCGACGAACGAGACTCCGCACGAGCGCCAGGCACGCCTGCTGCGCGAGGCCGAGGAGCAGCGCATGGCCGCGCTCGAGGACGCGCGTCGCCGTGACGAGCGCCTGCGCGCCGAAGCGGCCGAGGCCGAAGTTCGCCGCCAGGCCGAAAAGGCCGAGGCTGAGGCCGCCGAGCGCGCGGCTGCAGCCGCCGCCGAAGCCGAAGCGGCCAAGCCCGCCCCGACACCCGAGCCTGCGCCCGGCCCCACCCCGGCCCCGCAGCCCGAGCCGGAGGTCGCAAAGGCGGCCGAGCCCGCGCCTGCGCCGACCAAGGTTGAGCCCGTGGCCCCGCCCGCGCCGCCGCAGCCGGTAACGCTCCAGCTCGATCCGGGCTTGCCCGCGCCGCGCCGGTTCAGCCCCGTCGCGCGCCCCGAAATTCCGAAGCCGCAGCCCAAGCCAGAGCCGAAGCAGGAAGCGCCCGCCGCCACGGCGAGCACTGCCGGCGGTCAGGCGGCTGCCCCGCGTTCGGCGCCGAGCGGCACCGGCGCGGCGACCCCGCGCCGCGATGCGCCTGCACGTCCCGCGCCGTCGCGCGACCGCAAGGGCGACGATCGCCGCCAGTCGGGCAAGCTCACGGTCAACCGTGCGCTGAACGAGGACGGCGGCGCGCGTGCCCGCAGCCTCGCCGCGCTCAAGCGTGCGCGTGAAAAGGAACGCCGCGGCCATGGCGGCCCGCGCGAGCCGCAGGCCAAGCAGGTTCGCGACGTCAAGGTGCCCGAGGCGATCACCGTGCAGGAGCTCGCCAACCGCATGGCCGAGCGCGGCGCCGACCTCGTCAAGTCGCTGTTCAAGATGGGCATGCCCGTCACGCTGACGCAGACGATCGACCAGGACACCGCCGAACTGCTCGTCACCGAGTTCGGTCACAACATCAAGCGCGTGTCGGACAGCGACATCGACATCCAGCTCGACACGACGGAGGACGATGACGGCGCGCTGCTGCCGCGGCCGCCGGTGGTCACGATCATGGGCCATGTCGATCACGGCAAGACGTCGCTGCTCGATGCCCTTCGCGGCACCGACGTGGTGCGCGGCGAGGCGGGTGGCATCACCCAGCATATCGGCGCCTATCAGGTGACGCAGAAGGACAAGTCGAAGATCACCTTCCTCGACACGCCCGGCCACGAGGCGTTCACCGAGATGCGTGCCCGCGGCGCCAACGTGACCGACATCGTCGTGCTCGTCGTCGCCGCCGACGACGGCCTGATGCCGCAGACGGTCGAGGCCATCAATCACACCCGCGCGGCGGGCGTGCCGATGATCGTCGCGATCAACAAGATCGACAAGCACGAGGCCAATGCCCAGAAGATCCGCGAGCGGCTTCTGAGCGAGGAAGTCGTGGTCGAGGAAATGGGCGGCGAGACGCAGGACGTCGAGGTGTCGGCGCTCAAGAAGATCGGCCTCGACGACCTGATCGAGAAGATCCAGCTCCAGGCCGAACTGCTCGAACTGCGCGCCAACCCGGATCGTGCGGCCGAGGGTACTGTGATCGAGGCCAAGCTCGACAAGGGCCGCGGTCCGGTCGCGACGGTGCTCGTCAGCCGCGGCACGCTCAAGGTCGGCGACGTGTTCGTCGCCGGTGCCGAGAGCGGCAAGGTCCGCGCGCTGGTCAACGACAAGGGCCAGCAGGTCAAGGAAGCCGGTCCCTCGACCCCGGTCGAGGTGCTGGGCCTGTCGGGCGTGCCGATGGCCGGCGACCCGGTGCAGGTCGTGGAGAACGAGGCCCGCGCCCGCGAGGTCGCTGCCTATCGCCAGTCGGTCCTGACGCAGAAGCGCACGACCAACGCGCCCGCCAGCCTCGAGAGCATGTTCTCGGCGCTGTCGGCGAAGAAGGCGATCGAATATCCGCTGGTGGTCAAGGCCGACACGCAAGGGTCGGTCGAGGCGATCGTCGCCGCGATCAATAAGATCTCGACCGACGAGATCCGCGCGCGCGTCCTCCATTCGGGCGTCGGCGGCATCACCGAGAGCGACGTGAACGTGGCCGCGGCCTCGGGCGCGCCGATCATCGGATTCAACGTGCGCCCCAATGCCAAGGCGCGCGAGATCGCCGAGCGGAACAAGGTCGCGTTCAAATATTACGACGTGATCTACGACCTCACCGACGAGATCCGCGCCGGCATGGCGGGCGAGCTCGGGCCGGAGGCGTTCGAGACGGTCGTCGGCCGGGCGGAAATCCGCGAGGTCTTCTCGGCGGGCAAGCACGGCAAGGCGGCGGGTCTGCTCGTCACCGAAGGTGTCATCCGAAAGGCGCTCAAGGCCCGCATCACGCGCGCCGACGTCATCATCTACCAGGGCGAGATCGCGTCGCTGCGCCGCTTCAAGGACGATGTGGCCGAAGTGCGCGCGGGCCTCGAATGCGGTGTGACGTTCAGCCAGAACTTCACCGACATCAAGGCCGGCGACTATCTCGAAACCTTCGAGGTGGAGATGCGCGAGCGGACGCTCTGAGCGTCCGCTCCGCGAGGGTCTGATGGCACGCCAGCAAGATAGTTCGCCCGAGGGCCGCTCGGTCCGGCTGCTGCGCGTGGGCGAGCAGGTTCGTCATGTCCTGTCCGACGTGCTGATGCGCGGGGACGTGCATGACGACGTGCTCGCCGCGCACAGCGTCAGCGTGACCGAGGTTCGGATGTCCCCCGACCTTCGCCACGCGACGGTGTTCATCAAGCCGCTGTTGGGATCGGAAGAGGCCGCGGTGCTCAAGGCGCTGCGCACCAACACCGCCTATCTCCAGCGCGAGGTGGCAGGCCGCATCAACCTGAAATATGCCGCCAAGCTCAAGTTCCTGGTCGACGAGAGCTTTGACGAAGGCGACCGCATCGACGCGCTGCTGCGCTCGCCCAAGGTAGCGCGCGACCTTGAGGAAGACGATCAGGCCGAGGGCTGAAGATCGGCCTCGATCGCGATGCGCACCCGGCGCCCGACGATCAGCGGATAGGCGGTCATCCCGAAATCCCGGCGATCGATCTCGGTCACGGCGGACACGTGAAAGCCGCCGCCCGCCGCCAGCGTCTCGATCGGTCGTGAGAAGCGCACGTCGAGCCTGGCAGGTCGGCTGACCCCGCGCGCGACCACGTTCCCGTCGATGGTGCCCGTCGCGGATCCGGTGGGGTGCAGGCCCGACCCGACGAAGCGCACGATCGGATGGCGCGCCACATCAAAGAAGTCCTCACCCTTCAATCGCCGCTCGGTCACGCTGTCAGGAGCGACCAGCGCCGCGGCATCAACCCGTACGTCGAGGCGAACGTCGTCGCCGACCACATCGGCGGACCCTTCGACTTTCGGGAAGCGCGCGGTCTTCCTGGCAAAGCCGAAAAAGCTAACCGTGGCCGTGACGAGACTGTCCGCGGAATCGACCGCCAGCCGCCGGTCGGGCACCTCGAGGAACAGGGAAAGCAGGGCGATCAGGCCAGCCATCGCCCGCATCATGCGCCCGTCCTCGCGCCTTCGCAATCGGGGACCGCGCTGCTAAGGCGGCGGCCGCGATGGCCAAGCTCTATTTCTACTACGCCTCGATGAATGCGGGGAAGTCGACCACGCTGCTTCAGGCCGACTTCAACTATCGTGAGCGGGGGCTGCACACGATGCTGTTCACCGCCGCGCTCGACGATCGGGCGGGCGCGGGGCGGATCGGGTCGCGCATTGGCCTGGGCGCCGACGCGACCGCGTTCGACGCGGCGACCGACCTGTTCGCCGTCGTCATGGCGGAGCACGCGCACCGCACCGTCGGCTGCGTGCTGGTCGATGAGGCGCAGTTCCTGTCGGGCCGCCAAGTCGATCAGCTTGCCGCGCTGGCCGACAAGGCGGACATTCCCGTCCTCGCCTATGGCCTGCGCACTGATTTCCGCGGGGCGCTGTTCGAGGGGGCGGCGCGGCTGCTGGCGATCGCCGACTCGCTAACCGAACTGAAGTCGATCTGCCCCTGCGGTCGCAAGGCAACGATGAACCTGCGCGTCGATGCCGAAGGACAGGCGGTGCGCGAGGGCGCGCAGACGGAGATCGGCGGCAACGACCGCTACGTGGCGCTCTGCCGCCGCCATTTCACCGAGGCAATGGAAGCCGCGGCCTAGCGCCACATCCGCGCGATCAGCCGCTCCCCCTCCGGATCGTGCGCGGAAAGGTCGGCACGCGTGAACGGGAAGAAGTCGTTGCGGCTGAAATAGGCCTCGGTCAGTTCGGCGAAATATTCGGCGGCGTTGGTCCGCGCATAGGCATCGACGGTCGAGCCGTCATGGCGCTTGACCGCCAGATAGCGTCCGCTTGCCATCGCATCCCGATAGGTCGCCTCGATCACCGCGCGATCGGCGTCGGGCAATCGGAAGAAATAGGCGTGCGCCAGCTCGTGCAGGATGTATCCGGGCTGCACCCGCGCGGCGTCGACGAACACCGCCGCATCCGAGACCTCGATCCCGCGCGTCATCTCGGTCGTGCGGCCGTGCGCAACCAGCCAGCCCGGATCGGGATGGTACATGCCGCCCGGCCCCGAATGGTCGAGGAGGAAGATCGGCGTGCCCCGCACCTGCGCCAGCGCGGCGGCGGGCAGCACCGCGTCAACCTCATTCAGCATGCGCGCGATCGTCGCCAGTGCCGTTCGAGCCGGCTCGCGCTTCGGGCGCAACGCGAGGTCGACGAAGACCTTCCAGCCCGGCGGCGCAGGAACGCGGCGATAGCGGCTGGTGCCCACATAAGTGCCGTTCAGCACCCCGTCGATCCGCACCCGGCGACGACAGCGGCCGGCGGGATCGACCAGCTCGAACAGATGGCCCGGATAGGTATCGAGCGCCATGAACCCGCCGGGTTCCACGATCCCCTGATCGACCGCCCTGCCCGCCCGGTCGATCCAGCGCAGGCGAAGCGGCACCGGGCCGCCGTTCTGAAAGGCGTATTGGCCGCGCGTCCCGTCCGGCCGGTCCACGGATGCCGGGGCCGGTCCCGCACAACCGGGCGACGAAGCGGCCAGGGCAAGCGCGGTCAGCGCGGTCGCGATCATCATCTGTCTCCCATGGCCCGGCGCCAGTCTTCGGTAGCGATTGCGGCGGCTTGAGGGCGCGGGCGCACGCGCGGCTGGCGCTCCGACCCGCCAGCGACTAACCGCGCTCGCCATGCATGGCTGGATCATCCTCGACAAACCGCTCGGTCTCGGCTCGACACAGGGCGTGAGCGCAGTGAAGCGCGCGCTGCGCCAGGGCGGCTACGGCAAGGCCAAGGTCGGGCATGGCGGTACGCTGGATCCGCTGGCGACGGGCGTGCTGCCGATCGCGGTGGGCGAGGCGACCAAGCTCGCCGGGCGGATGCTCGACAGCGACAAGGTCTATGACTTCACCGTCAGTTTCGGGACCGAGACCGACACGCTCGATGCCGAGGGCAAGGTCGTGGCGGAGAGTGACGTGCGCCGCGATGCAGCCGCAATCGAGGCGGTCCTGCCGCACTTCACCGGGCCGATCGAACAAGTGCCGCCGGCCTATTCGGCGCTCAAGGTGGACGGCGAGCGCGCCTACGATCTGGCGCGCGCGGGCGAGACGTTCGAGCTGGCGACGCGTGCCGTCACGATCCATTCGCTCGACCTGACGCCCCCCGGCGAGGGGCCGCTCGACGCCGCCACCTTCACCGCGCATGTCTCCAAGGGCACCTATATCCGCAGCCTCGCACGCGACATCGCATACGCCCTCGGCACCGTCGGGCATGTGACGATGCTGCGCCGGGTAAAGGCGGGGCCGTTCGGGCTGGATCAGGCGATTCCGCTGGACATTCTGGCTGAGGCCAGTAAGGGCCGCACGCTTGAGAACTATATCCTGCCGCTGAGGGCGGGGCTGGACGACATCCCGGCTCTATCCCTCGAACCCGGTCAGGCAGGAGCGCTCCGTCAGGGGCGGGTGCTGACCGGATCTGCTGCCGACGATGGCCAATATTTCGCGCTGGACGGTGAAACGCCGGTCGCGCTGGTCGAGGTGACGGGCGGAAACGTCCGCGTCGTACGGGGCTTCAACCTGTGACACGATGTCGAGGACAAGAAACATGACGATCACTGCCGAGCGCAAGGAAGCGCTGATCCAGGACAACGCCCGCAACAGCGGCGACACGGGCAGCCCCGAGGTCCAGATCGCGATCCTGACCGAGCGCATCGCCAACCTGACCGAGCACTTCAAGACGCACGCCAAGGACAACCATTCGCGTCGCGGCCTGCTGATGCTGGTCAACAAGCGTCGCAGCCTTCTCGACTATCTGAAGAAGAAGGATGCGGACCGCTATACCGCACTGATCGCGAAGCTGGGTCTTCGCAAGTAATCCGGGACGGCTCCGCGATGCGGGGCCGTTTCCATATCCGGCAGGGCGCAATTCGGCGCCATGGCGGCGGCGGAAATTCCGCCATCTGCGGGCGATCAGCGTCCGCATCCAAGTAGGCCCCGGCCCGCATCGGGCGGCCG
Organism: uncultured Sphingomonas sp.; assembly: GCA_913775315.1. Taxonomy (GTDB): domain Bacteria; phylum Pseudomonadota; class Alphaproteobacteria; order Sphingomonadales; family Sphingomonadaceae; genus Sphingomonas. Next base: position 62,194 of record CAJYIX010000017.1, read on the forward strand.
GTGTGAAGGAAACGAAATGTTCGATCACAAGAAAGTGGAAGTCGAGTGGGGCGGAAAGACCCTCACCCTCGAAACGGGCAAGGTCGCCCGCCAGGCTGACGGCGCGGTCATCGCGACGCTCGGCGAGACCGTCGTCCTGTGCGCCGTGACGGCTGCCAAGACGGTCAAGGAAGGGCAGGATTTCTTCCCGCTCACCGTCCATTATCAGGAGAAGTTCTCGGCCGCGGGTCGCATCCCCGGCGGCTTCTTCAAGCGCGAGCGCGGCGCGACCGAGAAGGAGACTCTGGTCTCGCGTCTCATCGACCGCCCGATCCGCCCCCTCTTCCCCGAGGGCTTCTACAACGAGATCAACGCGATCGCGCAGGTCCTCTCCTATGACGGCGAGAACGAGCCCGACATCCTCGCGATGGTCGCTGCCTCGGCCGCGCTGACGCTCTCGGGCGTGCCGTTCATGGGCCCGATCGGCGCGGCGCGCGTCGGCTATCAGGACGGCGAGTATATCCTGAACCCGACCGACAAGCAGGTCGAGGCGGGCGAGCTCGACCTCGTCGTCGCGGGCACCCACGACGCGGTGATGATGGTCGAATCGGAAGCCAAGGAGCTGTCCGAGGACGTCATGCTCGGCGCCGTCATGTTCGCGCACCGCTCGATGCAGCCGGTGATCGACGCGATCATCAAGCTCGCCGAGCAGGCCGCCAAGGAGCCCTGGGATCTGAAGCCCGTCGAGGATCAGGCCGCGCAGAAGGCCAAGCTCAAGGACCTGATCGGCGCCGACCTCAAGGCCGCGTACAAGCTCACCAACAAGTCCGAGCGCCAGAACGCGATCAACGTCGCGCGCACCAAGGCGCGCGAGGCGTTCGCCGACCTCAAGGACAGCGATCCCGCCCAGTATCTGGGCGTGCTCAAGCTGGTGAAGAAGCTCGAGGCCGAGATCGTCCGCACCGCCATCCTCAAGGAAGGCATCCGCATCGACGGCCGCGACCTCAAGACCGTCCGCCCGATCGTCGCGGAAGCGCACTTCCTGCCGCGTTCGCACGGCTCGGCGCTGTTCACCCGCGGCGAGACGCAGACGATCGCGACCTGCACGCTCGGCACCAAGGATGCCGAGCAGATGATCGACGGTCTGGGCGGTCTCAGCTACCAGAACTTCATGCTGCACTATAACTTCCCGCCCTATTCGGTCGGTGAAGTGGGCCGCTTCGGTGCGCCGGGTCGCCGCGAAGTGGGCCACGGCAAGCTCGCGTGGCGCGCACTGCACCCCGTGCTGCCGACCAAGGACGAGTTCCCGTACACGATCCGCGTCACCAGCGACATCACCGAGTCGAACGGCTCGTCGTCGATGGCGACGGTCTGCGGCGGCAGCCTTGCGATGATGGACGCCGGCGTGCCGCTGAAGCGTGCCGTCTCGGGCATCGCGATGGGCCTGATCCTCGAGGGCGACGAGTTCGCGGTCCTCTCGGACATCCTGGGCGACGAGGATCACCTCGGCGACATGGACTTCAAGGTCGCCGGCACGTCCGAGGGCATCACCACGATGCAGATGGACATCAAGATCGCCGGCATCACCGAGGAGATCTTCACCGCGGCGCTGCGCCAGGCCAAGGAAGGCCGCGCGCACATTCTCGGCGAGATGGCCAAGGCGCTCGGCGAGACGCGCAGCGAACTGTCGGCGCACGCGCCGCGCATCGAGACGCTGCAGATCGACAAGTCGAAGATCCGCGACGTCATCGGTACCGGCGGCAAGGTCATCCGCGAGATCGTCGCGACGACCGGTGCCAAGGTCGACATCGACGACGACGGCGTCATCAAGGTCAGCTCGTCGGATCACGCGCAGATCGAGGCGGCGATCGCCTGGATCAAGGGCATCGTCGAGGAGGCCGAGGTCGGCAAGGTCTATAACGGCAAGGTCGTCAACCTCGTCGACTTCGGCGCGTTCGTGAACTTCATGGGCGGCAAGGACGGTCTCGTCCACGTCTCCGAGATCCGCAACGAGCGGGTCGAGAAGGTCGGCGATGTCCTGAAGGAAGGCCAGGAGGTCAAGGTCAAGGTCCTCGAGATCGACCCGCGCGGCAAGGTTCGCCTGTCGATGCGCGTCGTCGACCAGGAAACCGGCGCCGAGCTCGAGGACACGCGCCCTGCACGTGAGCCGCGCGGCGACCGTGGCCCCCGCCGCGAGGGCGGTGACCGCGGCGATCGCGGTCCGCGCCGTGACGGCGGCGACCGCGGTGACCGCGGCGGCGATCGCGGCCCCCGCCGTGACCGCGGCCCGCGCCGCGAGCGCTCGGAAGGCGGCAAGGACGAGGGCGGCGAGAATATCGGCCTGCCTTCGTTCATCACCGAAGACTAAGAGGGGGCAGCCCCTAAAATGAGGGAGGGGTGCGGTCCTTGGACCGTGCCCCTCCTTTTTTAATGAATCCAAACGGTTCTGCTTTACGATACGGAACCGCAACGGCGATGAGGATGATCGATCGCGTGACGCAGGACCGGATCTGGATCGAGCGGCTGCCGCTGGCGGCGGGGCGGCCCGTGCTCGGCTTCGCGGTCACGACGCTGCTCATCCTCGCCGCTTTCGCGCTGCGCTGGGCGACCGATCCCTATCTGCCGGGCGGCTTTCCCTTCGTCACCTTCTTCCCCGCGGTCATCCTCGCCTCGGCGTTGTTCGGCGCGCGATGCGGTGCCTATGCGGGCCTCGTCTGCGGGCTGCTCGCCTGGTACTTCTTCGTCGAGCCGGAAATGAGCTTCGCCATCCGCTCGGGCACGCTGCTCGCGATGGCGTTCTATCTGCTCGTCGTCGTCACCGACGTCTTCATCATCCACTGGATGCAGCGGGCCAACGCCAAGCTGGCCCGCGAACGCGAACTGAGCCGCGTCCTCGCCGATACGCGCGAACTCCTGTTTCGCGAGCTTCAGCATCGCGTCTCGAACAATCTTCAGGTCGCTGCCGGGCTCATTTCGCTACAGAAGCGGCGGATCAGTGATGCCGACGCGCGGGCTGCGCTCGACGAAGCCTCCCGCCGGCTTGCTCTGATCGGCCGGATCAGCCGCCAGCTCTATGACGCCGGCGGCGCGACCCGCCGGATGCGCGAGTTCCTCGAACCCCTGTGCCACGACGTGATCGAGGCGAGCGGTCGCCCCGGCATCCGCTGCCACGTGATGGTCGAGGAGGACGCGACGCTCAGCCCCGACGCGGCGATCCCGCTGGCGCTGATCGTCGCCGAATCGATGGCCAACGCGATCGAGCACGGCTTTGCCGGTCGCGAGCATGGCGTGATCGAAGTCGAACTGTCGCGCGACGGCGCACAGTCGCTCCGCATCGAGGTGCGCGACGACGGCCACGGCCTGCCCGAGGGGTTCGACATCGACGGCTCGGGCAGCCTTGGCCTGAGCATCGCGCGCACGCTTGCCGCGCAACTCAGCGGCACGTTCGAGCTGGTCGCCGGGCGCGGCACCACGGCTAGGCTACTACTCCCGGCCTAAGGGCTTTGGCCCGTGCGCCGGAACCGCGCAACCGGTCCGACCGCTTCATCCACCTGACAAATCAGGAGAAGCAAGATGGATGACGACCGCGTCTGGGCGTTCGAGGAAAGCCTGTGGACCGCCGATGCAGAGCATTATCGCGAGTCGATCGACGACGAGTGCGTCATGGTCGTCCCCGCCCCGCCCTTCGTCATGACCGGCTCACAGGCGGTCGAAGCCGTTTCGAAGACCCCGCGCTGGTCGAAGGTCGCCTTCTCCGACCAGCAGATCATGCGCCCGCAGGAAGGACTGATCGTCATCGGCTATACCGTCGATGCCGAAAAGGACGGCGGCGAGAAGTACGAGGCGCACTGCACCTCCACCTATCGCCGGCTGGAGCATGAGGTCTGGAAGGTCGTCCAGCACCAGCAGACCCCGCCGCTCAAGGCCGGCGGCTGACCCGTTAGCGAAGCGCCCGCACCGCCGGGGTGCGGGCGCAGGTGGCCAGCAGCGCCTCGTCGAGCGGCGGCGGCGCTGCAGCCAGCGGCGGCACGTCGAACGGCCGCCCGATTTCGCGTCGGGCAAAGCGGTCGGCGGGCTCGCCGGCGCAGCGCATCAGCAGATCGAGCATCGCCGGCGGCGTCTCACGCGCTTCCGCCGACAATTTGAACGTCCCCCAGTGGATCGGCATCGCCGTGGGGCGCCCCAGCCGATCCCAGACGCGGACAGCCTCACGCGGGCCGATATGGCTGCCCGTCGCCATCTCGCCGGGCTGGAACCGGAAGGCGCCGATCGGGATCACCGCCAGCCGGATCGGCCCGATCGCCGCCGCCTCGCGCGGCCACGCGCCGTTGCCGAACCCGGTGTCGCCCGCGAAGAAGAGGTTGCCGCCCGGCAGTTCGACGACGAACGCCGACCAGAGCGCGCGATTGCGGTCGGCGAACCAGCGGCTCCCCCAGTGATGGTTGCGCACGACATGCACGCGAGCGCCGCGCACGCCAGCCTCCCGGCCCCAGTCAAGCTCGGTCGCCTCGATCCCCGCCGACCGCAGGATCGCGCCGTTGCCGAGGCTGGTGACAATCGAAGGTCGGTCGCGATCCCATAGGCGCTTCAACGTCGCCAGATCGAGATGGTCGTAGTGATTGTGGCTGACGACGATCAGGTCGATCCTGGGCAGGTCGGCAAGTGCGATCCCCGGTGCCGTCGTCCGCTTCGGCCCGAATCCGAACGGGCCCGCCTGGTCGGCCCAGACCGGATCGGTCAAGATGTTGAGCCCCGGCATCTGGACGAGCACGCTGGCATGGCCGACCCACGTCGCGTGCATCGGCGGTGCCGCGCCGCCGGATGACGGCAGCGCCAGCTCGGCCTTCGTCGCCGGCCGCACCGCCACGCTGGCGGGCCACGCCGCCTCCCCCTCACCGGTCAGCCGCCGCCAGAAGAAGCCCGCGCGATTGCCGCCGCCGGGCACGCGTGCGGTGTCGTCGCCATCGGGGTTGAAGAACCGCTCGCCGTCGAAATGGCCGCTCTCGGCCCCGCGATAATAGATGCGGTCGAGGAACGCCGGTACGATCGCCGCGGCCAGGCACGCCGCCACGACGACCCACAAGAGCACGCCCACCGTCCATTTCGCCGCGCGCGCCATCGTCCCTCCAGTCGCTTGCCCCCCTTACGTCCGCGGCGCCCCCGCGGTTCCGGCGCGAAAGCCTTTGTCCCCGGCCCCGCCCCACCCTATCTGGCGGCAATCATATGTGAAGGAGCGCCCGCGTTGGCCCAGTACGACTATGACCTGTTCGTGATCGGCGCGGGCTCCGGCGGCACGCGCGCGGCGCGCGTGGCGGCCGCCTATGGCGCGAAGGTGGCGGTGGCGGAGGAATACCGCGTCGGCGGCACCTGCGTCATCCGCGGCTGCGTGCCCAAGAAGCTGCTCGTCTACGGCGCGCACTTCGCCGAGGACCTGCGCGATGCGCGGCATTTCGGCTGGGACGTGCCGCCCGACTGCGCCTTCACCTGGGAGCGGCTGCGCGACAACGTGCTGGCCGAAGTGGACCGGATCAACAAGGCGTACACCCAGACGATCGAATCGAGCGGCGCGGAGATCATCCTCGAACGCGCGACGATCGCCGGGCCGCATGAAGTGAAGCTCGCCAGCGGCCGTACCGTCACCGCCGAGCGCATCCTGATCGCCACCGGCGCGACGCCGCAGGTCCCGTCCTGCCCCGGCCACGAACACGGCTTCACCTCGAACGAGGCGTTCCACCTCGACGCAATCCCCGAGCGGATCCTGATCGCGGGCGCGGGCTATATCGCCAACGAGTTCGCGGGCGTGTTCCACCAGCTTGGGTCCCACGTCATGCTCATCAACCGGAGCGACGTGATCCTGCGCGGCTATGACGAGCAGGTGCGCGACCGGCTGCTCCAGATCTCGACCGCCAAGGGCATCGAGTTTCGCATGAACGCCGAGTTCCGCGGGATCGAGAAGCAGGCGGACGGCTGCCTCAAGGTATCGATGACCAACCACCCCGACGTGACCGTCGACGCGGTGATGTTCGCGACGGGCCGCGTGCCCAATACCGGCGGACTGGGGCTGGAGACCGCGGGCGTCGAGTGGGACGACAAGGGCGCGATCAAGGTCGACGAGCAGAGCCGCACCACCTGCGACAGCATCTTCGCGGTCGGCGACGTCACCAACCGCGTCCAGCTCACCCCCGTCGCGATCCGCGAGGGACAGGCGTTCGCCGACACCTTCTACGGGAACAAGCCGACCACGGTCGATTACGACTGCATCCCCAGTGCCGTCTTCAGCCACCCGCCGATCGCCGGCGTCGGCCTGACCGAGACGCAGGCGCGGCAGAAGCACGGGTCGGTCAAGGTCTATCATTCCGACTTCCGCCCGATGAAGAACGTGCTGGCCGGCCGCAACGAGCGAGCACTCTACAAGATGGTGTGCGACGCGGATTCGGACAAAATCCTCGGCATCCACATGATCGGCCCCGATGCGCCGGAAATCCTCCAGGCCGCCGCCGTGGCGGTGAAGGCGGGGCTGACCAAGGCGGCGTTCGACGCGACGGTCGCGCTGCATCCGACCATGGCCGAGGAGCTGGTGCTGCTGAAATAAGCGCGGGCATGGCGGTTTGCGCGTCCTTGCGCTAACGGCCGCCCATGACCGAAACTCAAGAATCGACCCGCTGCGGCCTCGTCGCCGTGGTGGGGGCGCCCAATGCGGGCAAGTCGACGCTCGTCAACGCACTCGTCGGCCAGAAGGTCGCAATCGTCAGCCCCAAGGCACAGACGACGCGCGTCCGCCTGATGGGCATCGCGATCGAGGACCAGACGCAGCTCCTCCTCGTGGATACCCCCGGCCTGTTCGACCCCAAGCGTCGGCTGGACCGCGCGATGGTGTCGGCGGCGTGGGAAGGGGCCGAGGGCGCCGACGCGATCGCGCTGGTCGTCGATGCCAAGGGCGGCTTGCCGGAGAAGGTGCTGTCGATCGTCGACCGGCTGGCCGCGCGGTCGGAACCCAAGATTCTGATCCTCAACAAGGTCGATCTGGCCGACAAGCCGCGCCTGCTCAATCACGCGCAGCGGCTCAATGAGCGGCTGGCGTTCGACGAGATCTTCTTCGTCTCGGCCACCAGCGGTGACGGGATCGCCGAGCTCAAGGCCGCGCTGGCGGGCCGGATGCCCGAGGGGCCGTGGCACTTCCCGGAGGATCAGGTGAGCGACGCCACCGACCGCATGATGGCGGCCGAAGTGACGCGCGAGCAGCTCTACCTCCAGCTCCACGCCGAACTCCCCTATGCAAGCGCGGTCGAGACCGAGCGCTATTCGGAACGCGACGACGGGTCGGTGGAGATTCACCAGCAGATCCTCGTCGAGCGCGACACCCAGCGCGCGATCGTGCTGGGCAAGGGCGGCGCGCGGATCAAGGACATCGGCGCCAAGGCGCGCGCCGAGCTGTCGCGGATCATGGGGGTGCCGGTGCACCTCTACCTCCACGTCAAGGTGAAGCCCGGCTGGGACGAGGATCGCGGCCTCTATCGCGACATCGGACTGGATTGGGTGGAGTGACCCACCCCGGTTGTCCGTTCGTCGTCCCGGACTCGATCCGGGATGACGTTCAGGATCACCCGGTCAGCAACCCCGCCACCCATTCCGGCACCAGCACGCTCGCCGGCCCCATCCGGCTTTCCTCAAACAGGAAACTGCCCTGCGACGGCTCGAGGTTGATCTCCAACGTTGCTGCCCCCCAGTGCCCCGCCGTCTGCACGAACCCGGCGGCGGGATAGACCGCGCCCGACGTGCCGATCGACACGAACAGGTCGCACGACGCCAGCGCCGCCTCGATCCGCTCCATGTCGTACGGCATTTCGCCGAAGAACACGATGTCGGGGCGGAGCGTCGGCCCGCCGCACGCCCCGCACACCGTCGCCGGCGGCAGCGCGTCGACCCACTCGGCCCGCGCCCCGCACGCCGCGCACAACGCCGATTTCAGCTCACCATGCATGTGCAGCAGCCGCGTTGCCCCCGCTCGCTCGTGCAGGTCGTCGACATTCTGCGTGACGATCAGCAGCTCGCCCGGCCATTGAGCATCTAGCAGCCCCAGCGCCCGGTGCGCCGCATTCGGCTCGACGGTCGAAAGCGCCGCCCGGCGCAGGTCGTAGAAGCGGTGAACGAGCGCCGGATCTCGCGCCAGCGCCTCGGGCGTGCACACGTCTTCGACCCGGTGCCCCTCCCACAAGCCCCCCGGCCCGCGGAACGTGGCAATCCCGCTCTCGGCCGAAATGCCCGCGCCGGTCAGTACGACAATGTTCTCGATCGCCACGCTACTCCGCCGCCTTCGCGTCCTCGACTTCTTCCGGCAGCGCCCAGAGCAGGTCCTGCGTCGTCAGCGGACGGCCGTCGTGGCTCATCACGCGGACGGGGGCGACCGGGCGGTGGTCCTGGGCGTCGACCAGTACGGGGGAAATGGTGCCCGTCATCTCGTATTTCTCGCCCCATTGGCGCAGTGCGACGAGCGTCGGCAGCAGGTCCTTGCCCTTGTCGGTCAGGCGGTATTCGACCTTGCGCCGATCGTCGTCGCACGGTCGTCGCTGGAGGATGCCGTGGTCGACCAAGCGCCCCAGCCGGTTGGCGAGGATGTTGCGCGCGATGCCGAGCTCGCCCTGGAACTCCTCGAAATGGCGGAAGCCGTTGAAGCTGGCGCGCAGAATCAGGAACGACCAGCGTTCGCCCATCGCCTCCAGCGCGGCGGGGAGGCTGCAGTTCATCGCCAGCTGGCGCAGCGGTTCGCGCAATCCCATTCGTCGATCCTAAAGCAAAAGCGGGGACAGGCAACCGCGGGTACTTTTTGCAGAGCAGCATAGGTTGCGACTTGCAACCTTAGAAGCCGACTTGTAGGTTGCAAAGCGCAACCCGCTTTCTGACAGGAGCCCTCCCCATGCTTCGCCTTCTCGCCCCGCTTGCCCTGAGCCTCGTCGCTGCCAGCCCCGCCATGGCCGAGGGCTATTACAGCGCCGTCCCCGCGACCGCGCCAGCCAAGGCATCGATCGTCACGCGCAGCACCGTTTGGAGGTGCGCCGACGGCGCCTGTACCGCGGCCAAGGCCGGATCGCGCGATGCAATCATGTGCGAGCTTCTGGTGCGCGAAGTCGGCCCGGTCAGCCGCTTCGCCGCCGGGGGCACCGATTTCGACGCCGCGGCGCTCGAAAAGTGTAACGCGCGCGCCAAGGGTTGAGGGTTTCGTGACATTTGCGCCGCTCTCCGGCGCTGCAGTGCGGCAGGGAGCGGTCAAATGCGTTGCAATTCCGCACGCTCTGCCCCCACATTAGGGCTGTGCTGAGGCAATATGAATTGGTCGACCGGGTCCTGAGCTACGACCCCGACGCGGACGAGGCGCTGCTCAACCGTGCCTATGTCTTTTCCATGCACGCGCATGGCAGCCAGAAGCGCGCGAACGGCGACCCCTATTTCAGCCACCCGATCGAGGTGGCGGGCATCCTGACCGACCTTCGCCTCGACGACGAGACGATCGCGACCGCCATCCTCCATGACACGATCGAGGATACAGTCGCGACGCCGGAGGAGATCCAGTCGAAGTTCGGCACCTCCGTCGCGCGACTGGTCGATGGCGTGACCAAGCTGTCGAAGATCGAGGCGCAGAGCGAGAGCGAGCGCGCGGCCGAAAACCTGCGCAAGTTCCTGCTCGCCATGTCCGACGACATTCGCGTGCTCCTGGTCAAGCTGGCTGACCGCTTGCACAACATGCGCACGCTCAAGTTCATTCCGAAGCCCGAAAAGCGGCGGCGGATCGCGCGCGAGACGATGGATATCTACGCCCCGCTCGCCGAGCGGATCGGCATGTACGAGTTCATGAAGGAGATGCAGACGCTCGCCTTCCGCGAACTGGAGCCCGAGGCGTATGAATCGATTACCCGGCGCCTAGAATCGATGCAGGACGGGGACGGCGCGCGGATCGACAAGATCGGCGACAATATCCGCCAGCTCCTGAGCCGCGCGGGAATCGAGGCCGAGGTGACGGGGCGCGAGAAGCACCCCTATTCGATCTGGAAGAAGATGTCGGAGCGGCACGTCAGCCTCGAGCAGCTGTCCGACATCATGGCGTTCCGCGCGATCGTGAAGAGCGAGGAGGAATGCTACCGGGCGCTCGGCGTGATCCACCGCAAGTGGCCGCTCGTCCCCGGGCGGTTCAAGGATTATATCTCGACGCCAAAGCGTAACGGATACCGGTCGCTGCACACCAGCGTCATCCATGCCGGCGACAACCGCATCGAGATCCAGATCCGCACCGAGGGGATGCACGCGCAGGCCGAATACGGCCTCGCCGCGCACTGGGCCTACAAACAGAAGGAAGTGCGCCCCGACACGCAGGTCCGCTGGATTCAGGATCTGGTCGAGATCCTCGACACCGCCGAAAGCCCCGAGGAGCTGCTCGAGCATACGCGGATGGCGATGTACCAGGATCGCATCTTCGCCTTCACGCCGCGCGGCGAGCTGGTGCAGCTGCCCAAGGGCGCGACGCCGATCGACTTCGCCTATGACGTGCATACCGATCTCGGCAACCAGGCGGTGGGGGCCAAGATCAACGGCCGCGTCGTGCCGCTGCGTACCGAGATCGAGAATGGCGATCAGGTTCAGATCCTGCGGTCCAAAGCGCAAACGCCGCAGCCCAACTGGCTCAATTTCGCGATCACGGGCAAGGCGCGCGCAGCGATCCGCCGTCACCTTCGCCTGAAGGAGCGGGACGAGGGGATCGCGCTGGGGCGCAAGCTCTATGACGATATCGTCGCGCGCCTGCCGGTGCCGCTGAGTGCCGAGGCGCTCGGCGATGCGCTGCGCCGCCTGCACCTGTCCGACGAGGCGGCGTTGATGATCGCGATCGCGCACCAGCAGCTGACCGACGCGCAGGTGATGGAAGCGCTGATGCCCGGCTCGACCGAGGGGGCCGACACCGCGATGCCGCCGCAGCGTCAGGCGATCTCGATCCTCGGCCTCACCCCCGGCGTCGCCTTCGACCTGGCCGAATGCTGCCGGCCGATTCCCGGCGACCGCATCGTCGGCGTTCGCCGGCCGGGCCAGCCGATCCAGGTCCACGGCATCGCCTGTCCGATGCTTGCCGAAACCGAGGATGCCGACTGGGTCGACCTCGCCTGGGGCGACAAGGCCGAGGGCGGCACCGCGCGCGTCGCGGTCACGCTCAAGAACGAGCCCGGTGCGCTCGGTGCGATCGCGACGATCATCGGCGCGCACAAGGCGAACATCCTCGGCCTGCGCCTCGACAACCGCGACACGACCTTCCACACCAACACCATCGACCTCGAGGTGCGCGACGCGGCGCACCTGACCAAGCTGCTCGCCTCGCTGCGCGCCGCCGATGCGGTGAGCGCGGCGGAGCGCGGCTGACCCCGCTTGGCGGCGGCCCCGCGCCGTGGCAGCATCGCCGAGGGGATCGGGGGATCGACATGGCGACGGCGGCAGTTTCGGCGGACAGGCGGACCGACATCCGGCGGGTCGATGCGTTCGAGCGGTTTCTGGCGATCGGCGCGGCGCTGCTGCTCGCGGTCGTGCTCGTCGCGCTGTTTCGCGGGCGCGCGCAATGGCACCTGATCGGGCCGGGTATCTGGCTGCATCTGGCGACGATCATGGCGGCATTGGCACTGACGCCGGTCATGCTGCTGCGCCCGCGCGGCGACCGGCTGCACCGGCGGCTGGGGTATGTCTGGGTCGCAGCGATGGCGGGGACTGCGCTCGTCAGCTTTACGATCCGCAACACCAATCATGGCGGCCTGAGCCTCATCCATATCCTGTCGGCATGGACGCTGATCCAGGTGCCGCTGATCGTCTGGACTGCGCGCCGTCACCAGCATGCCCGGCATCGCAGCGCGGTGCGCGGCATGGTGTTCGGCGCGCTGCTGATCGCGGGCTTCTTTACCTTTCCGTTCGGGCGTCTGCTCGGTACGTGGCTGCTGACCTGAAACCAATTGACATGAGTGTCAGTTAGGCGCAGCCTAATCGAATGCACCATCACGAAGTCAGCATCGCCCCGGGCGACATCGATCACATGGGGCATGTGAACAACGCGGTGTACCTCAACTGGGTACAGGACGCGGTCGTCGCCTATTGGGAAAAGGTCGCGCCGGCTGAGGCCGTGGCTCGCCACCTGTGGGTCGCGCTGAAACATGAGATCACCTATCGCCGCCCCGCCTTCCTCGACGATACCGTCGTCGCGACGGTCATCGCCGAGCAGGTCGAGGGTGCGCGCGCGATGTTCACGACGCTGATCCAGCGCGGCGAGGACGTGCTGGTCGAGGTGAAGTCGAGCTGGTGCGCGCTCGACACCGACACGCGCCGTCCTGTCCGCGTCGCCAAGGATCTGGTGCGCCGCTTCCTCGGCTGAGGCCGCCTTCGTTTCGACACGAACCACCGTCAGCATTGCCGGTCCGCGTGAGGGAGCCGATCGATGCTGAGCGTGCTGATCCTCGGCATCCAGACCGCCGCCAGCCCGCCGCCGGCCCGTGACGATTTGCGCGTGCCGCTTCAGAAGCGCTGCACGCCCGGCGGTAGCGGCGACGATATCGTCGTCTGCGGCCGCACCGATCCCGGTCAGTACCGGCTGAAGCCCCTGCCCGACCGATACGAGCCGCCGAACGGCCCGCCGCGCGCCGAGCTGAACCTGTCCGATCGGGAGAAGCTGGGCGTCGAGGTCGAACAGGGCAGCGATGCGCAGGGCGGCGCGATCAACCGGGCGATGGTCCGCTACAAGCTGAAGTTCTGACGCTCAGATCGCGCGGGTCATGAAGCGGTTGAAGTCGGTCGCCTCGTAATCGCCGAACGGCGCGCACGGCACGAACCCGTGCCGCCGATAGAGCGCCTCCGCCGCGTCGAACGCCGGGCCGGTGCCGGTCTCCAGGTTGAGCCGCGTGCTCCCCGCTGCGCGCGCCCGGCCGATCAAGTGCGTGAGGATTGCCGACGCGACGCCGCGCCGCAGCGCCGATGGCGCGGTCCGCATCGACTTCAGCTCGCCCTCGCCGCCGCCCAGCGCCTTGAGCGCGCCGCAGCCGAGCAGCGTATCGCCCTCCCACGCGGTCACGAACGTCACTTCCGGCGCGGCGAGCGCCGACAGGTCGAGGAAATGCGTCATGTCCCTGGGCGAGGCGGCGAGCATCCCCGCGAAATGCTCGTGAAGCAGCGCGACGACCGCCGGATGATCCAGCCGGTCGTCGCGCAGCTCCATCAGATGACGTCCGCCAGCACCTTGAGGCAGGCGCGTGCCAGTGCCTTCGACCGGTCGGGGGACCAGCCCTCGACCGGGTCGGGCGAGGGATCGTGGTCCTTGAACGGCATTTCCAGCGTCATCGACACCGCACCGAACCGCTCGGCGAGCTGGTTGGTGGACATGGCAAGGTTGGCGCGCCCCGCCGGTGCCTTGTCGTAACCCTGCTCGGTCTGGAACAGCGGCGTCGCCTCGGCCAGGCGGCGCTGATAGTCGTAGAAGCGCTCGCCGTGCTCGTCGGTCCAGGACGGGATGCCCTCATACCCGGCAAGGAAATTGGCCGGGATCGCCTCGTCCCCGTGCACGTCGATCGCCCAGTCGACGCCGGTCGCGTCCATCGCGTCGCGGACGCACAGCACCTCGGGCGAGCGCTCGGCGCTCGGCGAATGCCATTCGCGGTTGAGGTTCACGCCCGCAGCGTTGGTGCGCAGGTGGCCGCGCCGCGACCCGTCGGGGTTCATGTTGGGAACGAGGTGGATCGTCGCCTTTTCGCGCAGCAGGACCGCGACCGGATCCTCGGCATCGGTCAGCGCTTCCAGCGCGCCCTCCATGAACCATTCGGCCATCGATTCGCCCGGATGCTGGCGGGCATAGATCCACACCTGCTTGCTCCCGGTGCCGAGGTCGAAGCAGTCGATCGCCTGCCCGTCGAGCGAATGGCCGAGCGTGCGGTGCGACACCCCCCCCGCCGCGGCGATGCGCGCGACCAGGTCCTGGTGCCGCTCCATCGAATAGGGCGCGAAATAGGCGAACCAGACCACGTCCTGCTCGATCGCGTGGCTGAACGTCAGCACCCCGTCGTTATAGGTCGAGGCGCCGACCAACACCCAATGCGCGCGGTCGCCGGACACGCGCGGACGATAGCCCGGCCAGCCGAACGCGTAGGCCGCCCCGCCGGCGTTCAGCAGGCGAAAGGTGAGCGTCCGCCCCTTTGCGCCGGCGACGCGAAAGTGGAACCACTGGTAGAAGTCCGACCCCGCATCGCGGCGGATGTTGAGGTCGACACGGTCGCCGTCGATGGCGACCAGCTCGATATTGCCGCTGTCGAAGGCGGCGTTCACGTCGATGGTCATGGGACGGTCGTAGTGAAACCCGACTGGCCGGGAAAGTCCCGGAACAGCGCATTGGCGATCCGGCCAGCCTCGAACGCGGCATCGTCGGCATTGGCGGGCGCCATGCCGCTGGTGCGCGCGGTGCCTTCCCAGACGACGGTCTGGTCGGTGCGGCGACGAATCTTGACCGTCAGCGCGTTGCCGATGACCGGGCGGGTCGATCCGCCGAACTGGGTGGAGACTCCGCCGCCGACACCGCCGCCGCGGAACCCGCCGGTGCCGCCGCCCAGGCCGATGCCGAATCGCGGGCCGACGCGTCGTTCGCCCACCTGCGCGCGATCGACGCTCACTTCGACCAGATAGATCGACGGGGCGCCGTCTGCCACGCGCGTGAAGCCCAGCCGCGTCATCTCGTCGCCAACGGCGCTCACGACCATTTCATAGTCGCTCGAAAGACCGGTCATGCCGCGCGCTGCATCGCGGTCGATCGCGAAGCTGCCGACCGCGATCGGCGTGCCCAGATTGTAGCGAATCACCTCGACCGGCCCGCGCCGCGCACCGCCCGTCGTACAGGCGCTGGCGAAAAGCGCCGGAATCATCAAAAGGGCAAGCGAACGACGACGCATGACGGACTTCCTTCCTCCGCACCGGGGCGAACGAAGCCCGGCAGCGGGATCGTAACGCGCCTGTATCGCTTTGGCTTCCGCCAAAAGCGCATCGGTCGCATTCGGGCGTTACGCCTTGACGCGGGCACCCCCCACCGCTAGGCGGCGCCTTCGCTTTTTTCCGCGCAAATCTGGATACGAATCGAGCCGGTCATGAAGATCGTCAACAGCCTCAAGTCGCTCAAGGGTCGTCATCGCGACAATCGCGTGATCCGCCGCCGTGGCCGCGTCTACGTCATCAACAAGACGCAGCGCCGTTTCAAGGCACGCCAGGGCTGATTGCCGCCGTCGAGGATTGCCGCGCCATGCGCCCGCATGCCGTCATCTTCGACATCGGCAACGTCCTGTTCCACTGGGACCCCCGGTTCCTGTACGAGCGCCTGATCGACGACGATCGGGCGCTCGATGCGTTCGTGCGCGACGTGGTCACGCACGACTGGCACTTCCAGCATGACGCTGGCCGCAACTTCGCCGACACCTCGGCGGAGCTTGCCGCCGCGCATCCGGAACATGCCGACCTGATCGCCGCCTGGGGCCCGCGCTTCAACGAAAGCATCGGCGGGCCGGTGGCGGGGATGCACGAGATCGTCGAGGCGCTGGACGATGCCGGCGTGCCGCTGTTCGCGATCACCAATTTCAGCCACGAGTTCTGGCCGCCCTTCCGGACCGAATGGTCAGAGCTGTTCGACCGTTTCCGCGACGTGGTCGTATCGGGCGAGGAGCGGCTGGTGAAGCCCGATCCGGCCATCTACCACCTCGCGCTCTCCCGCTTCGGGCTCGAGTCCAGCGAGGCGGTGTTCGTCGACGACAACCCCGCCAATGTCGATGCCGCCAATGCGCTCGGCATCCATGCGCATCTGTTCCGCGATGCGCCGACGTTCCGCACCTTCCTTGCCGACCACGCGCTGATCGCGGCCTGATCGCCGCGAAAGCGTCATGATTCGGCGCAATGGGACCGAACCATGATCCGCACGTTCCTGACCGCCGCCGCCGCGCTCGCCCTCGCCGCCCCCGTCCTCGCGCAAGAGGCGCCGCGGCCGGCGCCGAAGCTCGTCGTCATGATCTCGGCTGACCAGTTCTCGACCGACCTGTTCGAGCAATACCGCCCCTATTACCGGGCGGGACTGAAGCGGCTGTCGGACGGCGTCGTCTTTCCCAATGGCTATCAGAGCCATGCGGCGACCGAGACGTGCCCCGGCCACTCGACGCTGATGACCGGCGACCGGCCCGCGCGCACCGGCATCATCGCCAATAGCTGGACGAGCTTCAAAGGCCCGCGGCCGGGCGAAATCTATTGCGCGGAGGATGAGTCGAAGGGGACCTACAAGGATTACGTCCCCAGCGACCTGCATTTGCGCGTGCCGACGCTGGGCGAGCGGATGAAGGCGCGCGATCGCAATACGCGCACCGTCTCGATCGCGGGCAAGGATCGTGCGGCGATCATGATGGGCGGCCACAGGATGGACGCGATCTGGTTCTGGCGCGACGGCAAGGGCTATGTCTCGACGCAGAAGGTCGCCCCGCCGCCCGCCGTGGTCGCGGCGAACGAAGCGGCGCAGGCCGCCATCGCCGCCCCCGCCGCCCCCAAGCCGCTTCCCGAATTCTGCGCGGGCTTCGCCAATGCGGTAAAGGTCGGCGACAAGTCGATGGGCGACGGCCGGTTCGAGCGGCCCGCGGGGCAGGAGGCGCTGTGGAAGGCGTCGCCCGATTTCGACGCCTCGATCGCTGCGCTCGCCGCGCGGATGGTCGCGGACATGAAGCTCGGCCGCGGGCGCGGTACCGACGTGCTGACCGTGGGGCTGTCGGCGAACGACTATGTCGGCCACCGCTATGGCACCGAGGGGTCGGAGATGTGCATCCAGGTCGCCGCACTCGACCGGACCGTGGGGACGCTGCTCGACGCGCTCGATGCCACCGGCGTCGATTATGTCGTCGGCTTCTCGGCCGATCACGGCGGCAACGACCTGCCCGAGCGCGAGCGTGAGCGCGGCGTGCCCACCGCCGCGCGCGTCGACCCCGCGCTGGCGCCCGAGGCGCTGGGCAAGCGGATCGCGGGCGAACTCGGCTGGACCGGCGGGCAGCTTCTCTACGGCTCGCTCAACGGCGATGTGTGGCTGGCGCCCGAGCTCACCGGCGAATGGCGCACGCGCGTCCGCGATGCCGCGATCGCCGCGTGGCGCGCCGCGCCCCAGGTGGCCGAGGTGCTGACCGCGGACGAGGTGCGCGCCCTCCCCTCGCCCACCGGCTCGCCCGACACCTGGACGGTGGCGCAGCGCCAGCGCGCGGCGTTCGATGCCGAGCGGTCGGGCGATCTGTTCGTGTTCTTGAAGCACGGCATCACGCCGATCCAGAGCGGTGCGACGCACGGCAGCCCGTGGGATTACGACCGCCGCGTGCCGATCCTGTTCTGGCGCAAGGGCCTCGCCCATTTCGAGCAGCCGCTGGCGGTCGAGACGGTCGACATCATGCCGAGCTTCGCGGCGCTCGTTGGCCTGCCGCTCAAGCCCGGCGACGTGGACGGGCGCTGCCTCGACCTCGACGCCGGCGCGGGGGATAGCTGCGCGCCGCGCTGAAACGAAAACGGGCGCGACCATCGGCCGCGCCCGCTTCGTCATGGCTGGGCGTGAACTCAGCCCTCGTGGCTGTAGTTCTTGAGCTCGTCGCCGATGATCTGCGTGACGTGCAGCACGTTGGTCGACCCCGGCACGCCGAACGGGACGCCTGCACACACGACCACGCGCTCACCGCCCTTTGCCAACCCGTGGCGCAGCGCCATGCGCTTGGCCTTGGCCACCATCTCCTCGAACGAGGCGACGTCGCGCGTCTGGACGGCGTGGACGCCCCAGAGCAGGCCCAGCCGCCGCGCGGTCTGCGCGCGCGGGGTGAGGACGAGGATCGGCACCGACGGCCGCTCGCGCGCGATGCGGCGCGCGGTCGAGCCCGACATGGTGAAGCAAATGATCGCGCTGGCGCTCGCGGTGTTGGCGATGGTCTTGGCTGCGGCGGCGAGTGCGTCGGCGGTCGTCGGGTCGGGCGTCGTCACGGTGAAGTGCACGCGGTCGCCATGCGCCGGGTCGCGCTCGACCGCATTGGCGATGGCGTCCATCATCGCGACCGATTCGGCGGGCCAGGCACCCGCGGCGCTTTCAGCCGACAGCATGATCGCGTCGGCGCCGTCATAGACCGCGGTCGCCACGTCCGACACCTCGGCGCGGGTCGGCGTCGGTGCGGTAATCATCGATTCGAGCATCTGCGTCGCGACGATGACGGGGCGGCCCAGGCGGCGCGCGGTCTCGACGATCCGCTTCTGGAGCGGCGGCACCGACTGCGGCGGCAGTTCGACGCCCAGGTCGCCGCGCGCGACCATCACGCCGTCGCACTGCTCGACGATCTCGTCCAGCCTTGCCACCGCGCTCGGCTTCTCGATCTTGGCGAGGAGCGCGGCCTTGCCCTGGATGAGCTTGCGCGCGTCGGCGAGGTCCTCGGGCCGCTGCACGAACGAGAGCGCGATCCAGTCGCACCCCTGCTCGACCGCGAAGGCGAGGTCGCTGATGTCCTTTTCGGTGAGCGCCGCCATTGGCAGCACCACGTCGGGGACGTTGAGCCCCTTCGAATTGGACAGCGCGCCGCCCACTTCGACCACAGTCTCGATCCGGTCGTCGCCGTGATCGGTGACCCGCAGCACGAGCTTGCCGTCGTCGAGCAGCAGGCGGGCATCGCGCGCGATCGCGGCGAAAATCTCGCGGTGCGGCAGTTCGACGCGAGTCGAGTCGCCCGGTTCGGGCGAGCGGTCGAGGACGAAGGTCTGGCCGGGCTCGAGGATCACCCGCCCGTCGGCGAACTTGCCGACGCGCAGCTTGGGCCCCTGAAGATCGGCGAGGATCGTCGTCGGGCGGCGATATTCCGCCTCCATCGCGCGGATCGCCTCGATCACCGGGATCTTCGATGCCTGATCGCCGTGGCTCATGTTGATGCGGAACGCATCGGCGCCGCGCTCGAACAGCGTCGCGATCATCTCGGGCGTGCTGCTCGCCGGGCCCAGCGTCGCAAGGACGCGTACCTTGCGAGAACGGGGCGGCATGGCCTTGGTCATGGTGAAATCGGCTCCTCGGCTTGTCCGGCGCGGTTCGTAGCCGATATTGGCCCCCGATCAACCATGCATAGGATTGCGTAAATGGCCGCCATTGACGAACTCGACGATCAGGTCGCCGCCGCGGCGTTTCGCCGGCTGGTCCACCTCCTCCAGCATCGCACCGACGCGCAGAATGTCGACCTGATGGGGCTGGCGGGCTTCTGCCGCAATTGCCTCGGCGACTGGGTGGCCGAGGCCGGGGGCATGACCAAGGATGCGGGCCGCGAGATCGTCTACGGCATGCCCTATGCCGACTGGAAGGCGCAGCACCAGACCGCCGCCAGCCCGGAGCAGATCGCACGCATGAACGAAAGCGTCGCGAAGAACCCGCGCGAGGACGACGCGCTCGACGAGGCGCTGGAGGACACCTTTCCCGCGAGCGACCCGCCGGCGATGACCGAGCCGAAGTAGCGCGGATGTCTGGACGCTGATCCCAAAACCATTGTCACCCCTGGCTCGACCCGGGGGTCCCGCTTCTTCTGGCCGAACGAAGGAGAAGCGGGACCCCGAATCAAGTCCGGGATGACGGGGGCATTAGGCCGCCGCGCGGACCGCGTCGCAGATGCGGTCGACCGTGGCCTCGACTTGGGCAGCATAGTCGCCCTCTGCCATCACCCGGATGACGGGTTCGGTGCCCGAGGGGCGGATGAGCAACCGGCCCTTACCCGCCAGTTCAGCCTCTGCCGCGGCGATGACGTCGATCACGGCGGCGGCCTCTAGCGGCTTGGCGCCGCGGTCGTAGCGGACGTTCTTCAATACCTGCGGCACGCGATCGAAATGGTGGAGCACTTCGCCCGCCGGGGCGCCCGCACGGACCACTTCTGCCAGGATCTGGAGCGCGGCGACGAGGCCGTCGCCGGTGGTGCCGTAATCGGCGAGGATGATGTGCCCCGATTGCTCGCCCCCGACATTGTACCCGCGTGAGCGCATCGTCTCGAGCACGTAGCGGTCGCCGACCTTGGTGCGGATGAGTTCGAGCCCCTCCCTCGCCATCCGCCGCTCGAGGCCAAGGTTCGACATCACCGTGGCGACCAACCCGCCGCCATTGAGCCGCCCGCGCCGCGCCCAGCCCAATGCGATCGTCGCCATCAACTGGTCGCCGTCGACGATCGCGCCGTCCTGATCGACGACGATCAGCCGGTCGGCATCGCCGTCGAGCGCGATGCCGATATCCGCGCCCGACGCGACGACGGTTTCCTGAAGCACGCCCGGCGCGGTCGAGCCGACGCCGGCGTTGATGTTTTTGCCGTCCGGCCCGACGCCGATCGCGACGACTTCGGCGCCCAGTTCCCAGAGGGCCGAGGGCGCGACCTGATAGGCGGCGCCATTGGCGCAATCGACAACGATCTTGAGCCCGTCGAGCCGCAGATCCTCGGGAAAAGTCGACTTTGCGAAGTGGATGTAGCGCCCGCGCGCATCCTCGATCCGCTTGGCGCGCCCGATCTCGGCCGAGGGGACGAGGGGGACGGTGCCGTCGATCAGCGCCTCGATCGCTTCCTCGTCCGCGTCGGACAGCTTGTAGCCGTCGGGGCCGAACAGCTTGATGCCATTGTCGGCATAGGGGTTATGGCTCGCCGAAATCATGACGCCCAGGTCCGCGCGCATCGACCGCGTCAGCATGGCGACCGCCGGGGTCGGCATCGGCCCCACCAGCACCACATCCATGCCCACCGCGGTGAACCCCGCCACCAGCGCGTTTTCGAGCATATAGCCCGACAGGCGCGTGTCCTTGCCGATCACCACGCGATGCTTGTGATCCCCGCGCAGGAAGTGCGCGCCCGCCGCCATGCCGACGCGCATCGCCATTTCGGCGGTCATCGGCGATAGGTTGGTCGCGCCGCGAATGCCGTCGGTGCCGAAATATTTTCTTGCCATCACGCGTTCCCGCTACACCTTGCACCAAATTTGTCGGTCGTCTGATAGCGCGGCCTTTTGGGAAGGGCGAGTATGTCGCAGCCGATGCGGATTCTGTTGGCGCTGGTCGCGGGCATCGCCGCGGGCGTGGCGCTGGCGGCGTGGCGCCCCGACGCAGCGATCGCCGGCACCTCGGTCGCGCAGCCGATCGGGACGATGTGGCTGAATGCGCTCCGCATGACGATCGTCCCGCTCGTCGTCGCGCTGCTCGTCACCGGCGTCGCCGCCACCGCGCGCGCCGCGCGGGCGAGCAAGCTTGCCGGCCGGGCGATCGCCGTCTTCCTCATCTGCCTGTGGAGTTCGTCGGCGCTCGGCGCGCTGTTCACGCTCACGCTGCTCGACTTCTTCCCGCTGGGCGCGGAGGCGGGCAATGCGCTGAAGGCGAGCTTCGCGGGTGCCGCGCCGGTGGGGCCGGTGCCGCCCTTTTCCGACTTCCTGATCGCGATGGTGCCGACCAACCCGGTCGCGGCGGCGGCGGAGGACGCGTTCCTGCCGCTCATCGTCTTCACCGTCACCTTCGCCTTCGCGCTCACGCGTTTGCCGCAGGAGCCGCGCGAGCTTCTGAGCCGTTTTTTCCAAGCAATCGCCGACGCGATGCTGGTGATGATTACCTGGGTCCTGTGGCTGGCGCCGATCGGCGTGTTCGCGCTCGCCTATGTCGTGGGGGCCAAGGCGGGGACAGCGGCGTTCGGCGCGCTGGTTCACTATGTCGCGATCGTCGCGGGGACGGGGATCCTCGTCTGGCTGCTCGCCTATCCGACCGCGATGGTGGCGGGCCGGGTATCGCTGCGCCAGTTTCTGCGCGCGATCGGGCCGAGCCAGGCGGTGGCGATCAGCACGCAGTCGAGCCTTGCTTCGCTCCCTGCCATGCTGCGCGGGGCGGAGGCGCTGAACCTGCCCGTCGCCGCGTCGGGCGTCGTGCTGCCACTGGCGGTCGCGATCTTCCGCTTCACCGGGCCTGCCATGAACATCTCGGTCGCCCTCTATGTGGCGCATGTGTTCGGCATCCGGCTGGGGCCGGAGCAGATCGCGATCGGCATCGCCGCCGCCGCGATCACGACGCTGGGCGCGGTCAGCCTGCCGGGCACGATCAGCTTCGTCTCCTCGATCGCGCCGATCGCGCTCGCCATGGGCGTGCCGATCGAGCCGTTGGCGCTGCTGGTCGCGGTCGAAACGCTGCCCGACATCATCCGCACACTGGGCAACGTGACGATGGACGTCGCGGTGACGAGCGTCGTGACGCGGGGGCAAGCCGAGGGGCTGGACCGGACCGAGGCGGACGCGATCCTGGGCGGTTAGAACGCCGCCCTTCGCAGCCGGTCGTTGATTGCCTCGCCCAGCCCCATGTCCGGCACCGGCGCCACCGCGATCGCCGCCGCATCGCTGGCATCGGCGCGGTGGAGCGCGTCGAACAGGCGCGCCGCCGCCTCGACTAGATCGCCGCTCGGCGACAGCGTGTCGTCGCCCGCGACCGGGCCGAAGCCGATCAGCCATTCGTCCGCCCGCCGCCCGGTCGCGTCCAGCCGCACGGGCTTGCCCGGCGCATAATGGCTGGAAAGCTGGCCCGGCGCGGTGATCGCTTCGCCATCCGGCCCGCGTGCAAGGCCGAGGTCGTCGGCGGTGATCGGCCCCGGCCGCAGGATCAGCCGGCGCGCCGGATCGACGATCGTCGATTCGATCCCCGCCGGGGTTGCCCCGTCGTCGAGAATGAGTTCGATCCGGCTACCGAGGCTCGCCATGACATGCTCGGCGCGCGTCGGGCTGATCCCGCCACTGGCGTTCGCGGACGGCGCGGCCAGCGGCCTGCCGCAGGCGCGCAGTAGCGCCTGCATCGCCCGGTGTGCGGGCATCCGCACCGCCACGGTATCAAGCCCCGCCGTCGCCAGCGCCGCGACCGGGCTCCCCTCGGCCAGCGGCAGGACCAGCGTCAGCGGCCCCGGCCACCAGCGCGCCGCCAGCGCCAGCGCCGCGTCGTCGAACCGCGCAATGGCGCGTGCGGCGTCGAGGTCGGGCACGTGCACGATCAGCGGATTGAAGCTCGGCCGCCCCTTGGCCGCATAGATGCCCGCCACCGCCCGCGAATCGGTCGCGTCCGCCGCCAGCCCGTAAACCGTCTCGGTCGGCACCGCGACGCAGCCGCCGCGAGCAATGACCGCCGCCGCCGCCTCAATCGCGCCGGGCGTGCCGTAGCGTAAGGACCGTGTCCCAAGGGGCGGGTTTGTCGGCAGCATCCGAAACCCGCTATATCGCGCAGAAAATCGCCACAAGAGAGGACCGATGAGCTTCACTCCCGCCATCGCCGAGCAGCGCTTCGTGCTCGACCATATCGCCCGCATCGGCGAGCTCGCCGCCAGCGACCGCTTCGCCGAGGCGACGCCCGACACCGTCGAGGCTGTGCTGGAGGGCGTCGGCGCCTTTGCCGCGGGCGAATGGGCGCCGCTCGACCGCGCGGGCGATACCGTCGGCGCGCAGCTTCGCGAGAACGGCGTCGTCATGCCCGAGGGGTTCGGCGCGGCGTATCGCGACTATGTCGAGGGCGGCTGGGGCACGGTGGGCTCGCCGACCGAGCATGGCGGCATGGGCATGCCCTTCGTGCTGGCGAGCGCGGTGCTGGAGACGCTAGGCACCGCGAACATGGGCTTCGCGCTCTGCCCCACGCTGACCGTCGGCGCGATTGAAGCGCTGATGCATCATGGCAGCGCGGCGCAGCAGGCGGCGTATCTGCCGCACCTGTCGACCGGCGAATGGACCGGCACGATGAACCTGACCGAGCCGCAAGCGGGCAGCGACGTCGGCGCACTGCGCACCCGCGCCGAGCCGCTGGCGGACGGGCGCTTCTCGATCACGGGCACCAAGATCTATATCAGCTTCGGCGACCACGATTTGGCCGAGCAGATCGTCCACCTCGTCCTCGCGCGCTTGCCAGGCGCGCCGGCGGGGACGCGGGGCCTCAGCCTGTTCCTCGTGCCCAAGTACCGGCTGGATGCCGAGGGGAAGCCCGGCGACTTCAACGACGTTCGCGTCGTGTCGATCGAGCACAAGATGGGCCTCCACGTCTCTCCCACCTGCGTCCTGTCGTTCGGCGACAATGGCGACTGCGTGGGCGAACTGATCGGGCATGAGGGCGGCGGGATCGCGGCGATGTTCACGATGATGAACAATGCGCGCCTCAACGTCGGGCTTCAGGGCGTGCAGGTGGCCGAGCGCGCGACGCAGCGCGCCGTCGCCTATGCGCTCGACCGCGTTCAGGGCGCGCGCGGCGGCGCGAACGTGGCGATCATCGAGCATCCCGACGTGCGCCGGATGCTTCTCCGCATGAAGGCGCAGACACAGGCGGCACGCGCGCTCGTCTATCTCGCCGCCAGCGAGGGCGACCGCGCGACGCTGGGCGACGCGGAAGCGAAGAAGCGCCTCGACCTCCTCACCCCGCTTGCCAAGGCGCACGGCACCGACATCGGCAACGAGGTCGCCAGCCTCGGCATCCAGGTGCATGGCGGCATGGGCTATGTCGAGGAGACGGGCGCTGCGCAGCATTTCCGCGATGCGCGCATCACCCCGATCTATGAGGGGACCAACGGCATCCAGGCCGCCGATCTGGTCGGGCGCAAGTTGTCGATGGACAATGGCGGCGTGTTCCTCGCCCATATCGCGGCGATGCGCGAGGAGGCGAAGGATGCGGGCCTCACCGCGCTGATCGACGCATGCGAGGAGGTCGGCCGGGGGCTGATGACCGCAGATGCCGACGACAAGCTTGCCGCCTCCTATCCCTTCCTCACCATGCTCTCAGTCGCAACCTGCGGCTGGCTGATGGAGCGACAGGGGCGCGTCGCGGCGAGCGCCGAGGGCGATCTGACCTTTCTCGCGCAGAAGCAGGCCGCCGCCCGCTTCTATGTCGAGCAGGTGGTGCCCGAGGCACTGGGGCTGAAGGCCGCGGCGACCGCGCGGGCGGAGGTGCTCTACTCGATCCCCGCGGCTGCCTTCGCCGCCTGATCGACACGTTCAGGCTTTGTTGACCGCGATTCTCGGGCGGACGGGTGTTCCGCTCGCCCGGGAATCGCACTAGATCGCAGGCCATGACCCTGCCGCCGCCGCCCGAATGGGCCGATCACGAGGCCGTCCTCATCGGCTTTCCCAGCCATCCCGACGTCTGGGGTCCGCCGCTCGAGGGCGCCCGGGCCGAGACGCTCGCCTTCGCCAACGCCATCGCCGACGAGGGGCGCGGCGAGCGCGTCCTCCTTGTCTGCGCCGATGGCGAGGCGGCGCGCGCCGCGATGACGCGGATCGGCAAGGGCGTCGAGATCCTGACCGCCGCGTTCGGCGACGTGTGGCTGCGCGATACCGCCGCGATCGTGACCGGCGATGGCACCGCGCGCGCGTTCCGCTTCAATGGCTGGGGCGGCAAATACGACTTTCCCGGCGATTCGGATGTCGGCCCGCGCCTCGCCCGGCGGCGGCATATCGAGTTCGAGCTGTGCGACTGGGTGCTCGAAGGCGGCTCGATCGACGGCGACGGCACCGGCCTTGTCGTCACAACCGAGCAGTGCCTGCTCAACCGGAACCGCAATCCCGGCCTGTCGAAGGGGCGGGCGGAGGACTGGCTGTATCGCGATCTCGGCTACGACCGGGTGTTGTGGCTGGGCGACGGGCTCGTCAACGATCACACCGACGGGCATGTCGACAATCTTGCGCGGTTCGTCGGTCCGAACCGGCTCGCGATCCCCGAGCCGGAGGAGAACGACCCCAACTGGCTGATCTATCAGGACGCCGCCCGGCGCGCCGAGGCGATGGGGGTGGAGGTCGTGCGCATCCCCTCCCCCGGCCGCGTGCTGGTCGATGACGAGGTCGTGCCGGCGAGCTACATGAACTTCTATATCGGCAACACCGTCGTGGCGGTGCCGACCTATGGCCAGCCCAACGACGCAAAGGCCGTGGCGGCGGTGCAGGCGCTGTTCCCCGGTCGCCGCGCGGTGGGCCTGCGCGCCGACCACATCCTGACCGGCGGCGGCAGCTTCCACTGCATCAGCCAGCAACTGCCGAGGATCACCGCATGACCGAAGTGACCGTCGCGGCGATGCAACTCGCCTTCACGCGCGATCTCGATGCCAACATCGCCGCGGTCAGCGAGCTGGTGCGCGAGGCGAAGGGCCGCGGCGCGCAGGTCGTGCTGCCGCCCGAATTGTTCGAGGGCGAGTATTTCTGCCGCACCGAGGAGGAGGAGTGGTTCGCCACCGCCCGCCCGGTGAACGAGCATCCCGCGGTGCTGGCGATGCAACGCCTCGCGGACGAACTCGACCTCTACATCCCGACCAGCTTCTTCGAGGCGGACGGGCCGCACCACTACAACTCGCTGGCGATGATTGCGCCCGGCGGGCGGATCGAGGGCGTGTATCGCAAGAGCCACATTCCCGACGGGCCGGGCTATGAGGAGAAATTCTATTTCCGCCCGGGCAATACCGGGTTCAAGGTGTGGGGCGGGCCGGGCGTGAAGCTGGGCGTCGGCATCTGCTGGGACCAATGGTACCCGGAGACCGCGCGGGCGATGATGCTGATGGGGGCGGAACTGCTTTTCTACCCAACCGCGATCGGTGCGGAGCCGCACGACCCGACGCTCGACACGCGGCACATGTGGCGGCGCGCGATGCTGGGCCATGCGGTGGCGAACATCGTGCCCGTCGTCGCCTCGAACCGGATCGGCAACGAGCATGGCCAAGTCTTCTACGGCCACAGCTTCATCTGCGACGAGTTCGGCGAGATGATCGCCGAGTTCGGAGCGGACGAAACGGGCGTGCTGACCGCGACGCTGGATCTGGCACGGGTGAAGAAGAACCGCGCGGGGATGGGCTTCTTCCGTGACCGACGCCCGGAGCTTTACCGGCGATTGGTCGAGGATATCTGAGCCTCAGCCCAACCGCTGCCCCATCCGCGCGATCGCCAGCCCCTCGACCTCCGCCAGGATCGCGCCGGCATTGCCCGGCGCGACGATCGCGCGCTCGGCGGTCCGCACCCGCTCGACCGCGCGGGCAAGCTGCGCGGCGTTCCAGCGTTGCAGCGCGCGGATCGTG
The DNA here is from genome assembly GCA_913775315.1 of uncultured Sphingomonas sp. Lineage (GTDB taxonomy): Bacteria > Pseudomonadota > Alphaproteobacteria > Sphingomonadales > Sphingomonadaceae > Sphingomonas. The sequence goes on from CAJYIX010000017.1 coordinate 89,265, forward strand.
GCGGCCTCTTCTTTCCAGAACACGCGGTGGCGCTTGACGACGACCGCCGCTGCATCGCCGCTCTCCACCTCGCGGCGCATGTCGGCGAGTGCGATCAGCCGCTTGGCAAGCTGGCGCAGTGTCGGGATCGCCAGATTATCCTCGGCGATCGCGGCGAGCTCGGTGCCCGCGGTCACCGGATCGCCGCCCACCACCGCCTCGATCGCCGCGCCCATCGCGCTTTCGTCGAGCACCGCGCCGACCGCGTCGAACACCTCGGCCCCGCAATCGGCGGGCCGCTCGGGCGCGGCGTCGAGATAGAGGGCAAGCTTCTCGACCTCGCGCACCATCACCGCCCGGTCGCCGCCCGTCGCCGCCACCAGCCGCTCGGCACACCCGCCGCCGAGCCGCAGGCCGTGCTCGCGCGCGATCTGTGCGGCGAGGCGCGCGGCATCCGCCCCCTCGGGCACATAGAAGGCGGCGGCGGCGGCGTTGCTTGCGGCCTCGACCAGCTTCACCAGCTTGCCCGTCTTGCGCACCGACGGCGCGATCGCGACGACCGGATTGCCCGCCCGCTCGGCGTTCAGCAGCAGCGTCACCGCCTCCAGGCTTTCCTCGCCCATGCCGGTCACGCGGATGAAGCGCTTGTCCCCGAACAGCGACATCGACGCCGCCTCGTCGGCGAGGCGACCGGGACTAGCCTTGAGCATCGCCCCGTCCATGTCGACGCGCTCCACCCCCTCACCCAGCGCGCGCTGAAGCACCGCGGCGAGCTCGCCCGTTCCCGATTCGTCGGGGCCGTAGAGGAGGTACAGGCGCGTGCCCTCGTCGGGCTTTTCCAGCCGCGCCCGCATCTGCGCGGGCTTGAGGTTCATTTCCCGTCCTGGGAACGCTGTGCGTAGAGGGCGATGCGCGCGACGATGCGGTCGGCGACGATGCCCGACAGGCGTTCGAGCGCCGATTGCTCGGCGGCGATGGTCGCATATTCGCTGCTGACCACGTCGATGCCGGCGTCGGACCCCGCGGTCGCATCGAGCACCACCCCGCCGGTCGCGGCATCGACCAGCTGATAGCGCGCGCGCAGCGTCCGCCGCTCGCGCGTGATCGTGTCGTTGCGGCGGACGCCGAGGCCGATGATCTCGTCGTCGAGCGTCACCTGAAGCCGATAGCGCGCGCCGCCCTGCCCCTCGCCGTTCGACAGGCGGTCGCGCAGCGCATTGGCGACCAGCCAGCCATTCTGACCCGCGATGGGCGCGACCTCGACCGCGCCCAGCGTCTGGCGCACCGCGCCGTCCGGCCCGCCGCCATAGAGCGGGCGGAGCGCACAGCCGCCGATCAGCGTAGCCGACAGGGTGAGCAGGGCAGCGGCGCGGATCACGCGACGAGGTTCACGAGTCGGTCGGGCACGACGATCACCTTTCGTGGAGTCTTGCCCTCCAGCATGCGCACCACGTTCTCGGATGCAAGCGCCGCGGCCTCCACATCCTCGCGCGGGGCGCCCTTGGGCATGACGAGCGTGTCGCGCAGCTTGCCGTTGACCTGGATCGCGATCGTCACCTCGTCCTCGACCAGCATCGCCGGATCGACCTCGGGCCAGGGCGCGTCGGCGATCAGGCCGTCCTCGCCCCACGCCGCCCACGCTTCCTCGGCGATGTGCGGGCACATCGGCGCGACGATGCGCGCGAGCGCGCGGATCGCGGCAGTGCGGTCTGCGGACGGCTGCGCCTTCTCGATCGCGCCGACCAGTTCGTAGAGCTTGGCGACCGACTTGTTGAAGGCCAGCGCCTCGACATCCTCGGCCACGCCGGCGATTGTCTTGTGCAGCTTGCGGCGGAGCGCCACGTCCTCGCCCTCCTCCACCGCGTCCGCCGTGAACAAGCGCCACAGCCGCTGAACGAAGCGCCACGCGCCCTCGATCCCGGCTTCCGACCATTGCAGGTCGCGCTCGGGCGGGCTGTCGGACAGCATGAACCAGCGGACGGCGTCGGCACCGTACTGATCGACGATCGGGCCGGGATCGACGGTGTTCTTCTTCGACTTCGACATCTTCTCGACGCGGCCGAGCGTGATCGCCTCGCCGGTCGAAATCTCGGTGCCGTCCCGTACTTCCTCTGGCGAAAGCCAGCGCCCGTCGGCTGCCTTGTACGTCTCGTGCGTCACCATGCCCTGCGTGAACAGGCCGGCGAACGGCTCCTTCACGTCGATGAGGCCGATATGGCTGAGCGCACGCGTCCAGAAGCGGGCGTAGAGCAGGTGCAGGATCGCATGCTCGACGCCGCCGATATATTGCTGGACGGGCAGCCACTGTTCGGCGACCGCGCGGTCGAAGGGCTTGTTGGCCGGCTGGCTGGCGAAGCGGATGAAATACCAGCTCGAATCGACGAAGGTATCGAGCGTGTCGGTCTCCCGCCGCGCGGGCTTGCCGCACGCGGGACAGTCGACATGCTTCCACGTCGCGTGGCGGTCGAGCGGGTTGCCCGGCACGTCGAACGACACGTCCTCGGGCAGCTTCACCGGCAATTGCTCGCGCGGCACGGGGACCGCGCCGCACGCTTCGCAATGGATGATCGGGATCGGCGTGCCCCAGTAACGCTGGCGGCTGACGCCCCAGTCGCGGAGACGCCAGACGGTCGTGCCGCGGCCCCAGTCCTCGCCCTCGGCGCGAGCGATGACGGCGGCCTTGGCGGCCTCCACGTCCATGCCATCGAGAAAGGCGGAGTTCACCAGCGCGCCGGGACCGGTATAGGCCTCGTCGCAAACGAACACCGGATCGGTCCTGTCGCCCTCGGCGACGACGCGCGGCACGGGCAGGCCGTATTTGCGCGCGAAGTCGAGGTCGCGCTGGTCGTGCGCGGGCACGCCCATTACCGCGCCGGTGCCGTATTCCATCAACACGAAGTTCGCGATGTAGACGGGCAGCGTCCGCTCGCCGTCGAACGGATGCGCAACGGTCCAGCCGGTGTCGAAGCCCAGCTTCTCCGCCGTCTCAAGCTCCGCCGCGGTCGTGCCGCCCTGCTTGCATTTCTCGATAAAGGCAGCCGCATCGGGATTGCCCGCCGCCAGCGCCTGCGCGACCGGATGGTCGGCGGCGACCGCGACGAAGCTGGCGCCGAAGATCGTGTCGGGCCGTGTCGAATAGACCTCGATCGCGGTGTCGAACGGCGCGACCGGCTGGAAGCGAAACTGAAGACCGACCGACTTGCCGATCCAGTTCTCCTGCATCAGCCGCACCTTGTCCGGCCAATGCTCGAGCGTGCCGAGCCCATCGAGCAGTTCGTCGGCGAACTGGGTGATCTTCAGGAACCACTGGTTGAGCTTGCGCTTCTCGATGAGCGCGCCCGACCGCCAGCCGCGACCGTCGATCACCTGCTCGTTGGCGAGCACGGTCATGTCGACCGGATCCCAGTTCACCGCCGATTCGCGGCGATAGACGAGGCCCGCAGCCAGCAGGTCGAGGAACAGCGCCTGCTCGTGCCCGTAATATGCGGGGTCGCAGGTCGCGAACTCGCGCGTCCAGTCGAGCGCGAAGCCCAGCCGCTTCAGCTGCGCCTTCATCGCGGCGATGTTGTCGTACGTCCAGGCGCCGGGATGGACCTTGCGCTCCATCGCCGCATTCTCGGCGGGCATCCCGAACGCGTCCCACCCCATCGGGTGCAGGACCTCGAAGCCCTTCATGCGCCGGAACCGGGCAAGCACGTCGCCCATCGTGTAGTTCCGCACGTGCCCCATGTGGATCTTGCCCGAGGGGTAGGGGAACATCTCGAGCACGTAGCTCTTGGACTTAGGCGAATCGTCCTGCGCAGCGAACGTCGAGCGTTCGTCCCAGACACCCTGCCAATGGGCGTCGGCCTTCAACGCGTTGAAACGCGTGCTCATTCTGGCAACTCCGTCGAAAGCCGGCGCGCGACCGGCGCCGACCGGACCTTCAAATCAGCCGGCCACCGCGCCGCGGCGCATGTCGCGGGCGCGGGTCAGGATGATGTCCTCAAGCTTCTGCACCGTCGCGGCCTGCACCGGCGCGGCGACCCACTGGCCGGTCTGGTTCACCTCGCGCTGAGCGGTCACGCGCAGCGCATCGGCGCGCAGATCCTGGTCGAGGATGGTCACCGTGACCTTCATCCGCTCGCCCGGCGTGTTGGGGTTCACGTACCAATCGGTCACGATCACGCCGCCGTTCGAGTCGGTCTGGAGGAGCGGCATGAAGCTCAGCGTCTCGAGGCTGGCGCGCCACAGATAGCTGTTGACGCCGATCGTCGTGATCTGGCTGGCGGCGAGGTCGCGCGGACGATCGCCCTTGCCGCCGCAGGCAGCGAGCGCGAACACGAGCGGAAGGGCTAGGGCCAGGCGGCGCGACATCGGCGAAGTCCTCGAGATAAGCGAATACCGGCTCTCTATAGGCGCTACCGTGGGCGGAGCAAGCGATGGCGCGGCGGTGCGATTGTGGACCCCGTGCAACACTCCGTCTAAATCGCCCGACCCTGTGGAACGCCGCGCGCGAAGCATGGTAATGGCTTCGAACGAAATAGAGGGGATTCGCGTGACGTTGCGGACAGCCATGATCGGGCTTGGTGCGGGGGTGCTTGCCACCACTGCGCTCGCGCTCGTTCCGGCGTCCGGTGCGCCCCGCCCCGACGAACTGCGATTCGCGCGCCGTGGTCAGGCTTCGGCCATTGGCCGCTCGGGCATCGGGTCGTTCACCCCCGCCGCCGCCGATCCGCGCCTTGCCGCCGCCCTGTCGCGCAGCGGGCTGTCGGCGACGGGCTTCCGCTTCACGCCGTCGGAACAGCAAAGCAAGCGTCAGGACGTGACCGTCGCGGTTCGTGCCCGTACCGCCCGCGGGGGCGAGGCGCTGCGCACCGCCAGCGTGACGATCCCCACCGTCGCCGCCGCCAGCATGCAGCCGATCGCCTATAATCTCGGCATGTCGGTGGGCTGGAAGCGGTTCGCCGTGTCGGGCGACGTATCGCGCGTCGACCTCGGCACCCTGCCCGGCAGCCGCGAGGCGGTCGACCTCGGCGTCAGCTATACCGGCAAGCGCCTGAGCGGCCGGGTCCAGGCCCGCGCCGACAAGCCGACCGGCAGCGAACCGCGCCTCGTCGCCGATGCGCCGAGCTATTCGGTCGATCTCGGCACCTCCTACTCGCTCACGCGCAACTTCGACGTGACCGCTGGCGTCCGCTATCGCGCCGACGAAGAGCGGCTGCGCATGCCGCAATTGACCGACACCCGCCGCGACAGCCAGGCGGTGTATGTGGGTACCGCCTTCCGCTTCTAAGCGCGGGACAGGCCGTCGATCGCGGCCCATCCATGCAGCCCCAGCGCTCGCAGCCGCCTGAACGCGCGCGCATCCATACCGCCGAGCGCGATCGCGGGCGAAGTCGCGCCGCGCAACATGCGGCCCAGCCGAACCGGCCCGAGCGTCCGCGCGCCGGGATGCGAGCGCGTGGGGAATACCGGCGATACGAAGATTAGGTCGGCGTCAGCCCGGCGCGCGGCGATCATCTCCTTCCGGTCATGCACCGAGGCGGTGCGCAGCCCCCGCCCACGCCCGTTATGCACGCCCATCTCGCCGCGCATCGCCGCTGCGCCTGCCCGCACCAGAACCAGCCGCCGCCGCTTCGCCACCGCCAGCACCGCCGCGAATCGGGCGCGCCGTTCGGGCAGCGGCGTCGCATAATCGCGAAAGATCACACCCGACCCATGCGGCAACGCCGCCAGCGCCGCCCACAGCCCCTCGCCCAACCGCTCGTCGGTCATCAGCCATAGCCGGGGCAGCGTCGAAGGGTGGCGGGCACGCATCCGTGCCCCTATAGCGCGCGCGATGAGCCACGACGATGCTGCCGCCCGCCTGACTGCCGTTCAGGCCGAGATCGCCCGCGCCGCCGCCACTGCGGGCCGCAAGCCCGAAGAGGTGACGCTGATCGCCGTCTCCAAGACGCACGATGCCGACGCGATCCTCCCGCTGATCGCCGCCGGCCAGCGACATTTCGGCGAGAACCGGGTGCAGGAGGCAGAAGGCAAATGGCCCGCGCTGCGCGAGGAGACACCGGGCATCGTCCTCCACCTCGTCGGCCAGCTCCAGTCGAACAAGGCCGAGGCGGCGGTGGCGCTGTTCGACGCGATCCATTCGGTCGATCGCCCCAGCCTCGTCACCGCACTCGCGAGGGCGATGGAAAAGACCGGCCGCCGCCCCGCCTGTCTCGTTCAGGTCAATATCGGTGACGAGGATCAGAAGGGCGGCTGTGCGGTCGCCGACCTGCCCGCGCTGCTGGCAGAGGCGCGCGCCGCCGGTCTCCCGCTCGCCGGGCTGATGGCGGTGCCGCCGCTGGAAGTCGAACCCGCCCCCTATTTCGCGCTGCTCGCCAAGCTGGCGCGCGACCATGGGCTGGAGGGCCTCAGCATGGGCATGTCGGGCGACTATCCGACCGCAGTCACGATCGGCGCGACGCATGTCCGCGTCGGCACTGCGCTGTTCGGGGGCCGGGCATGAAGTTCGCCGGGCTGATCTTCGACTTCGATGGCGTGCTCGTCGAAAGCGAATATGAGGGCAATCGCCACCTTGCCGAATACCTGACCGGCATCGGCCACCCGCACAGCCCGGCCGAGGCGATGCAGCATTATATGGGTCTGTCGGGCCGCGCCTTCGTCGACGCGATCGAGGGGCGGATCGGCCGGCCCTTGCCGGACGGCTTCCACGCCGAGCGCGAGGTCGAGAACGAGCGCGTGTTGCGGGGTGGCATCGGCGAGGTCGCGGGCGCGGTCGCGTTCGTCCGGTCGCTGCCCGCCGACCTGCCCCGCGCGATCGCTTCATCCTCGTCGGTCCACTGGATCCGCACGCACCTGCGCCACCTCGGCCTCGAGGATGCGTTCGGCGATCACGTCTATTCGGGCAAGGAGCATGTCGCGCGCGGCAAGCCGGCCCCCGACCTCTACCTCCACGCCGCCGCGGCGATCGGCGTGCCGATCGGGGATTGCGCGATCCTCGAGGATTCGCCGGTCGGCGTGACCGGCGCGGTCGCATCGGGCGGGCATGTCATCGGGCTGTGCGCGGGCACGCACTGCCCGCCCGATCATGCCGCGGTGCTGCGTGCGATCGGCGTGCAGGATATCGCCGCCGACTTCGGCGAGGTCGCGCGGCTGCTGGGGCTTTGATACGCTCCCCCGGGAACAGGGGGATAGCGATGGACGAGCGTATAGCGGATCGACAGCCGGTGCTGCTGCGGGGCGAGTTCAGCCCCAAGCTGCGCATCTACATGCTTGCTTATTGGGGCATGCCGTTCGTCGCCTCGGTGATCGGCATCCCGCTGCTGCCGCTATGGCTGATCTTCGGGCCGCTCTGGACGCGCCGCTATTTCGCGTCGCTGCGCTGCGACCTGACCGAACGGAGCGTCGTCATCGCGCGCGGCGTCCTGTTTCGCCGGGAGATGACGATCCCGCTCGACAAGATCCAGGATATCTCGATTCGCGAGGGGCCGCTGCTCGCCGCGTTCGGCATCCTTCAACTGAGGATCGAAACCGCGGGCCAGAGCAATGCCGCGACGGGCAAGTCCGACGCCGACCTTATCGGCCTCGTCAACGCGCGGGCGGTCCGCGACCGGATCCTTGGGCAGCGCGACGCGCTCGACGCCAACGATACCGGGCCGCGGCCCGTCGATGCGCAGACCGCATTGCTGACCGAGATTCGCGACGTGCTGGTCCGGCTGGAATCAAGGTTCGGCGCCTGATGCGCGGCGGTCGATCCAATATCGGGAGCGACACCCCCCTGATCCTCGTCACCGGCGGCTGGGGCGCGGCACTGCTCGCCTCGGGCTGGCGCCCCTTCGATCGCGCGACCTGGTGGATGGAGGTCGCGCCCGTCCTGATCGCGCTACCGATCCTCTGTGCGACGCGGCGGCGTTTCCCGCTGACGCCGCTCGCGCTCGGGCTGATCTTCTTCCACGGGCTCGTGCTGATGCTCGGCGGCGCCTATAGCTATGCGCGCGTACCCGCGGGGTTTGCGGTGCAGGACTGGCTGGGCCTTGCGCGCAATCCCTATGACCGGTTCGGTCATCTGGTGCAGGGTTTCGTGCCCGCGATCGTGCTGCGCGAGCTTCTGGTGCGGGCAGGCGGGCTGCAGCCCGGGCGACTGCTGACGGTGCTCGTCATCGCCTGCTGCCTCGCGGTCAGTGCGGCCTACGAGCTGGTCGAGTTCGCCGCCGCCGCCGCGCTGGGACAGGGGGCCGACGAATTTCTGGGAACACAGGGCGATCCCTGGGACACGCAATGGGACATGCTGATGTGCCTGACCGGCGCGATCGCCGCGACGCTGACGCTGTCCCGTATCCATGACCGCCTGCTCGCCCGCGCTCGACCAACCGATCGGGAAAACGCCCGCCCCACCGTTGCTTAGCGGCATGCGATCAGGCAGTTTGCCACTGCGGTCGCGGGGGTGCGGCCCGATGGGGGGTGTCATGGGTTCGTTGCGTCTGGGGGCCGCCATGGCCGGTTGCGTCCTGCTTGCCGCGTGTGGCGGGGCGGGCGGTGGTGGCGGCGTGGGCGCACTGCCCGCGCCGCCGACCGGCGGCACCGGGGGCGGCACACCGACGCCTACGCCCGCGCCGGTCAACACGCTCATCACAGACCTCAAGGCGAGCCAGACCTTCACCAGCGACGCGACGACGACCGATGTCGAGGTGCGGACCGCCGGCGGGATCGTCAACCGCACCGCCGTGTCTAGCGCCGGGATCCAGGTCAGCTACGACGCGGCCGCGGGCAGCTACACCGTCACGACCGCGGGCCGAAGCCAGACCTTCGTTGCCGCCGACCGCCGGCCCGACCGTTTCCCCGGCGAGGCGACCTTTGCCAAGACGGGCGGCGACCCCGAATATCTGACGCTGGTCACGGTGCCGCTTTACGATGCCGGCAATTCGAACCGCTATGTCGGCCTTGGCTATTGGCAGCGCAACGCCGTGGCGGGCGGGGTACAGGCGACGCAGTTCACGACCTTCGCCTACGGCCTGACCACGCCCGCCGGCGCGGTGCCGCGGTCCGGTAGCGCCGCCTGGGCGACCGACATCTTCGGCCTGCTCACCACCCCGGGCGAGGAACTGCGCACCGTGCAGGGTCGCGGCGATTTCAGCGTCGATTTCGGCGGCGGCATCTTTACGGCCTTCGCCAATCTCGACGAGTTCGACTTCATCACCGGCGGCGGTCGTGTGGGCAGCCTGCGCTTTCGCGCGGGCGGTCAGGTGGGGAGCGCCGGCAACGGCTTCTCGGGCAATATGAGCTATTCGAGCGGCCGGGCGGGCACGCTCGGCGGGACGATCAGCGGCCAGTTCTATGGCCCCGGCGCCGAGGAGATCGGCGCGTCGTTCAAGGCAAGCGGGAACGGCACCGTCCTGAACGGCGCGCTCACCGGCCAGCGGGCGACCCCCGCCACCGGGCTGCCCAACCTGTCGCTGGTCAATGTCCAGTCGACCGAGCGGCTGTTCGCGACCGGCGCGGGCACCTTTGCCCAGGCGCGCGAGGGACAGCCCGGCTACTCACAGGTCAACGCGGCGCAGTCCGACAGCCGCGTGACGATCACGCCGACCGGGCCAAGCTCGATCGAGGTCGGGAGTGCGGTATACACGCCGGTCGAGGCCGATCGCGTCGCCGATGGTCGCGCCAATTACGCCACCTATCGCGGACAGGTGACAGGATCGGAGGGCGGCCCTGTCGAAGTCGCCTTCTATCGTCCCGGCGGCACCAACAGCGAGATCGCGCTGACCTATCTGAGCTTCGCCACCTGGACGCGCACCGTTCAGGACGCGGCCCAGGGCCAGCGGATCGCCAACACCACCCGCCAGTTCGTGCCGTATGGCATCCAGACCCCGCGCGAACTGCTGTCGGGCCGGACCGGGACGGGCAGCTATGCCGGGATCGTCGCCGGCGCGGGCGCGAACCGGCTTGGCGATACCTACAGCATCGGCGGCACCTCTCGCTTCGACGTCGATTTCGGGGCCGCAAGCTACACCGGCAGCCTGTCGCTGGTCGGCACCGCCGCCGACGGCACACGCCGCGATTTCGGCAGCTTCGGCTTCGGCAACCGCCTGATCGAGGGGGTCATGGTCCAGGCCTCGCTTGACGGCGGCCGGAATGTCGACTCGTTCAATATCATCAGGCCGGCTTTTTACGGGCCCGATGGGCAGGAGATCGGCGCGAGCTTCTATCTGACGACGGGCAACCCCTCGGATGCGGCGGCCGTCGCGATCGGTGGGATCACCGTCGCCAAGCGGCAGTGATGGCGCCTCCGCCGGTCGCGGTACAGACGGCACAGGAAGCGCCGGTCACCACCGTCCGGCTCGATCCGGCCGGCGTATTCGCAGCAGCAGCAGCGGCCGAGCGCGGCGGACGACCCGAAGAGGCGTTGGTCCTGCTCGACGCGCTGACCCGCGACCGCGACGCAGAAGTGCAGGCAGAGGCGCTGTTTCGCCGCGCGATGCTGCTCGACGCGCTCGGCCGCAGCGACGCGGCGGCGACGACGCTGCGACGGCTTCTCGACGAAAAGCCCGACGCCGCGGCCGTCCGCCTCGAACTCGCGCGCATCCTGCTGGCCCGCGGCGATGCGGAGGGGGCGCGGCGGGCGCTGCGACAGGCACAGGCCGGCGTGCTGCCCGCCGACGTCGCGGCGGTCGTCGATCAGTTCGCCGCGGCGCTGCGCACCACGCGGCCCTTCGGCGGCTCGTTCCAGCTCGCGGTTGCACCCGACAGCAACGTCAATCGGGCGACCGATGCACGCACGCTCGATACCGTCATCGCACCGCTGACCCTGTCGCGCGCGGCGCGGTCGCAATCGGGGCTAGGCGTGCGAGCAAGCAGCACGGCGTTCGCGCGCATTGCGGTCGGCGAAACGCTGTCGCTGCTGCCGCGGGTGTCGGGATCGGGCAGCTTCTATCGCCAGCGCATGGTCAACGATGCGTCCGCCTCCGCGCTGCTCGGCCTCGAATGGGTAAGCGGGCGCGACCGAGTGACCCCGTCCGCGGGCCCCGGATGGCGCTGGTATGGCGGCAGCCTCTATGCCCGCACGAACACCGCCGCGCTCGACTGGCTGCATCCGCTGGGGCGGCGCGCGCAGCTTTCGGTTTCGGTCAGTGCCGCGTCGGCCCGGTACCGCCGCAACGCGCTTCAGGACGGCGGCCTGTTCGATCTTTCGGCGACGGTCGAGCGCGCGCTGTCGCCGCGTGCGGGAATCGGCGTGACGGTGGGTGCGACGCGCCAGACCGCGCGCGATCCGGGGTATGCGACGGTGTCGGGCCAGCTCGGCGTCAGCGGCTGGCGCGACCTTGGCCGCACCACGGTCTTCGCCAGCGCCGCGACGCGACGGACCGAGGGGGACGCCCGCCTGTTCCTGTTCCCCGATCGGCGGCGCGAATGGCTGATCCAGGCCAGCGCCGGTGCGACGCTGCGCCAATTGAGCTGGAAGGGCTTTGCCCCGCTGGTACGCGCCACGTTCGAACGCAACGCGTCGAGCGTCGGGCTCTACGACTATCGCCGGTTCGCGGGCGAGATCGGGATCGTCCGCGCGTTCTGAACCGTCGCATCCGGTTTGACAGCGCGCGGCCGGGCTTCCTACGCGTGGCAGCAAACGGAAGGCAGGAAGGCGGCGGGACGGGCATGGCGATCCTCGAAATCTGCGTCGAAAGCCTGGCGGGTGCCCGCACGGCACTGGCCGCCGGCGCCGACCGGCTGGAGTTGTGCGGTGCGCTGGCGGTCGGCGGGCTGACGCCGACGCCCGCGCTCGTCGCGCTTGTCTCGGCGGCGGCGGCGGCCGAGGGGCGGCGCGTCCACGCGATGGTCCGGCCGCGCGCGGGCGACTTCGCCTATACCGCAGACGAGCGCGTCCTGATCGCGGCGGAGATGCGCGCGGCGATCGCGGCGGGCGCGGACGGCCTCGTCTTCGGCGCGGCGATCGGCGACCGGCCCGATATCGAGACGCTGGGCTGGTTCGCGGCGACCGCGCGGGCGCTGCGGGCCGATATCGACCTGACGCTGCACCGCGCCGTCGACCTGCTCGCCGATCCGGTGGAGGCGGTCGAGCCCGCCGCGGCGCTCGGCTATCACCGCATCCTGTCGTCGGGCGGCGCGCGAAGCGCGGTCGACGGCATCGGGACGTTGACGCGCATGACTGCGCGCGCGGCCGGGCGCATCGCGATCATGCCGGGCGCGGGCGTGCGCGCCGGGAACGCCGCCGCGGTCCTGGCGGCAACGGGCGCGAAGGAAATCCACGCTTCCGCCGGCGCCCCCGCGGCGAGCGACCCGCGCCTCGTCGCCCTCGGCTTCGCCGCCGCGGACGCGCGGACCACCAGCGGCGATGCAGTGGCGGCGCTCCGCGCGTCGATCGACGCCAGATAGCGCCGCCCCGTCAGTCGTAGATCGGCCGCAGCACCGTATCGAGGTGGTAGCGGGTCAACGCCATCGACGCGAGCATGTCGGGCGAGCCGTCATATTCGATCGACATCCAGCCCTTGAACTCATGCTCCTTGAGCAGCCGGTACAGCCCCTCGAGGTCGAGTTCGCCGAGGCCGGGTTCCCAGAACCATCGCTTGCCGTCGTCAGTGATCTCCGGATCGCGCGAATAGCGGACGCTGTCGGGCTGGCGCGCGGAGGCGGTATCCTTCAGGTGGAAGGTGCTGATCCGGTCATGATAATCCTTGTAGAAGGTCAGGATGTCCTCGCCCAGGATTGCGACCTGCGCGGTGTCGAGGCAATAATGGACGTAGCGCGGGTCGGTCGACTCGATCAGCTCGCGGTGGTTGGGCAGGTTGATCGCGCAGAAGAACTCGTTGTGGATGCCGATCTTGACCCCATTGTCGGTAGCATAGCGGCCGATCTCGTTCAGCACCTTGGCGCATTGCTGCACCTCTTCGTGGCTGAGCGGGCCGGCACCGCAGTAATTCTGCGTCGGGCAGGTGTTCATATACTGGCCGCCGAACCTTACGATCGTGTCGACCGCCTCGCGCCCCGCACGGATCGCCTCTTCCTCATGTCCCGCATCGTGCGAGGCGTGGGCACCGTGGAACATGCCGATCACCTCGACCCCGCGCTCCTTTGCAAATGCGGCGAAGGCCTCGGGCGAACCGAACAGCGGCAGGATGTCGGACAGATCCCAAGGCGCGATCTCGATGCCGTCGAAGCCCAGCGCCGCCTGGTATTTGAGGATCGTGTCCCAGTCCGAATAATAGGCGGTGTTGGTCCGGTCCTCGTAATAGAAGTCGCGGAAGTTCTCGATCCGGCGATAGGGGATCGACTTCCAGTGGCACATGTTGGCGTAGCGGATGTTGGGCATCGTCGGAGCCTTCAGTTCGCAAAACGGTTGAGAAGCGCGCGGGTGCGCAGCAGCGCGCGGAACGGATCGCGCGTCTGGCGGGCGCTGACGGTCACCGGGCCGGCATAGCCGAGGCGATCGAGCAGCGCGGCGATGCCCGCTAGATCGACCGAGCCGGTGCCGGGATCGCGGAACACCTGAGTTGCATGGCCCTCCGGAAACTCGGGATTGGCCGTCTTCCACGTCTCGTTCGTGTCGACAAAATCGGTGTCGGTCAGGTGGACGCAGCCGATGCGGTCAACATGCGCCTCGATGAACGCGGCGGGGTCGATCCCGGCGATCGTCAGCCCGGCGGTATCGACGTCGAGCTTCACCGCCTCGGGCAGGCCCGCCAGCAGCGCCGGCATGTCGCCGCCGCGGAACAAGCTCCAATAATCCTGGCGGACCACGACCGCGACGCCCGTCCCCGTCGCCTTTTCGGCGAGGCCGGCGAGCAGTTCGGTCGTCTTTTCGGCAAAGACGCCGCGCTTGGCCTCGAGGTCCGGGTGATAATGCGCCGCGCGGCCGTAATAGGGCGACGGGCTGACCGCGAGATAGGCGGCGCCGAGGTCGGCGGCGTGGGTCAGCGCCTCACCCGCGAAATGGCCCGACGCGCCAAAGAAGAAGCCGAGATTGTCGTTGCGCATGAACAGGTTGGGATCGAATGTGATGCCCGCCACCCGCTCGATCCCGGCCTCGGCCAGCACCGCGCGGTAATTGGCCGCGCTCTCGTACTTCGTCTCGATCGAATAGCGCGTCATCGGCACGCCGCTGCGCCCGCCGAACTGCCACACCGGCTCGTACGGAATCTCGATCGAGCGGAAGCCGGCCGCGCGGATCAGGGGGTAGAGTTCCTCCCAGAAATACTTGCTTTCGAACCGGTTGCGGTTCGGTTCCTGGTAATGGCGGTTGATCAGGTCGAGGCTGATCGCAATTCGGTCGCTGTTCATCGCGAAGGTCCGTTCATGGCAAGAAGCGCCCGCCGACCCGTGCCAGCGGGCGGGGTCGTCAGTCGGCGGCGAGCATCCGCTGCGACTGGGCGAGCGACTGGTCCATCGGCATCGTCGGGAAATATTCGAGCCCGATCGCGCCGGTATAGCCAAGCTCGCGCAGCGTCGCGGCGACCTTCGCCCAGTCTAGCTCGCCGGTGCCCGGCTCGTTGCGGTCGGGAATGTCGGCGACCTGCACATGCTCGACCAGATGGATGCGGCCGGCCAGCACCCCTGCCATATCCTCGCCCATCACCGCGCTGTGCCACACGTCGTAGAGGAGGCGCAGATTGGGGCTGCCCACCGCCTCGACGAGGTCGAGGCCGAGCTTCGTGCTGACGAGATACATCGTCGCGAACAGCCGGGTGTTGAGCGGTTCGAGGAGCAGCATCACGCCGGCGGCTTCGGCCGCATCGGCGGCGGCGCGGAGCGCAGCGACGGCGTTGTCAAAATGCTCGGCCTCGCTCATCCCCTCGACCTTGAAGCCCGACGCGACGATCAGCGCGGGCTTGCCGAGGACCGCGGTCGCCTCGATCGTCTCGCGCACCGCCTTCAGCATCTCGTCGCGCTCGGCCGGGTCGACGATCGATCGGCGCGGATCGACGCACACGCCGGTCAGGCGGATGCCCGTCTCGTTCAGCGCGTCGGCGATCGCCGCGACGGGCTTGTCGCGCCACAGGTGGAACTCGGCCAGCTCGAAGCCCGCTGCCTTCGCCGCATGCAGCCGCGAGGGCAGGTCGCCCGCCTCGGCGAACTGCCATTCGATACAGGTGGATAGTGGGTACGCCGCAGACATAGGATCCCTTCCCATTCTACGGCCCCGTGGTGCGGTCGCACTCGTATGCCTGGCGGGCTCATCCCCGCTATTTTATGGCCGCGCCTTACCGCGGCGGGCGGCGCAAATCAATCAGGCGGCGCGTCAGTTGCCCTCGGCATCGACCATGAAGGTCATCGGCCGCCCGCGCGACATCGGGTCCCAGCCCGCGGCAAGCGCGGCGCGGATCGAGCGCGCGATCGTCGGCTCGTCGAGCTGGAGCCGCCCGCGCGGTAGGCCGCGAAGCAGGCGCTTTGGCGCGGGAAACTGGACGAACGCCTCGCGCTTGCCCCCCTGGTCACGAAGGCCGATGGTCATGCCCTTCCAACCTTCGTCGTCGGACAGGTGCGGCTCGCTCTGGAGGTGCCAGTCATAGGTGATGCCATCGACGACGATCTCGCCGGCATTGGGTTGGGAACGGGACATGGCCGGCCCCTATCACGGCGCGGCGGGAAGCGCACCGGGCATGGGCAGACGCGGGGGATCGGCGACGGTGCGCAGCCGCCAGCCGTCGGGCAGGTAGTCGATCGACATGTAGAAATAGAAGGCGCAGCCCCCATCGCTGCGATAGCTGCCGCCCTTGAGAATGCCGTACGCGACCGGGCCGAGGAATACCGGCGACCCGCTGTCCCCGGCCTTGCACGACGGCCCGGCGACGGTGATCCACGTCGGCAGGCACGCGCCGCCGCACAGGTCGCCGGCGGGCGCGAAGTCGGTGAGCTCGACCTGCGAACAGCTATAGCCCGTCCGCTCGCCCCGGTGGCAGACGACGTCGCCGGCGCGCATCGATGCCCGCGGCATCGCACCCGCGACCGCGCGGCCACGGGTCCGTTCGGCATCGGTGTAGAAGACCGGATCGAGCGGCACTGCGCTCAGATTGAGCTGCACGTCGCGATTGCCCCAGCCCCATTGCCCGGCGAAGGGCAGGTCGATCGTCCGCCCGCCCGCGTCGCGGATCGACAGCGCGTCGGGGCAATGCGCCGCCGTGGTCAGCGCGTCGCGCGTCCCATCGGTGACAGCAAAGGCGGAGGTGCAGAGGTAGCGCCGCGTATCGCCCGGTCGCGATCCGGTCAGCCGCACCCCGCCGCCCAGCCCCTCGCTTGAAAAGTCCAATGAGGGATCGTTGATGGCGCGCAGCCGCACCGGCACCTGCGTCATCGAGGCGAGCCGGTCGCGAAGGCCCTGCACTCCCTCCCGCGCCACATCGCGGGCAGAGACGACGGCGACGAGCTCGCCGCTGCGCTGATCGATGCCGAGGCCCGGCGGCACGTCGAGGCTGTCGCGCATCGGCGCCTGATAGGTCGTGATCGCCGCCAGCAGCTCGCCCCGGCTCGCCCACGCGCCGGGGACATAGACGATGGCGACGGGCTGCCCCGCGATCACCACCGTCTCGGACACCACCGGATCGTCGCCCTTCAGCCGGACGACGATGCGAAAGACCGGGGTGTGCTCGATCGCGATGCCCGTCAGCCGGTCGGCGAAGCGTGCGGCGATGGCGTCGGTGACGGGAACACTCTCGACCTGGAGCGCAAGCAGGCGGGCCGCAACCGCGGGCGCGACACCAAGCCGCGGGGCGACAGCCGCCGCATCCTCTGCCAGCGCGGCGTCACTGGCCGGCGGCAGCGCCTGTGCCGCCGCCACACCCAAACCGGCACGGATCATCATCGCAACGAGCGCGGCGCGCAGGAACAGTCTCACCCGCGCTTCATAGCGCCGCCCGCTTGGATGCCCAATGAACGGGCGCGGCGCGGATCAGATCGCGCCGGCCTGCATCTGCTTGACGGCGTGATCGGCGGCGCGCGCGGTCATCGCCATGAAGGTGAGCGAGGGGTTCACGCACGACACCGACGCCATCATCGCGCCGTCGGTGACGAACAGGTTGGCCGCATCGTGCGCCTGGTTGAAGCCGTTGAGCACCGAGGTCCTGGGATCGCGGCCCATCCGTGCGCCGCCCATCTCGTGGATCGCCTCACCCGGGATGTGCGTGCCGCGATTGCTGGTGACGTTGGTCAGGCCCGCCTGGCGGAGCATCCGCTCGCCCTCGGCCTGCGCGTCGTCCATCATCTTGAGCTCATTGTCGCGGAAGGTGACGTCGAAGCGCAGGAGCGGCATGCCGCGCGCGTCCTTCTTGTCGAAGTTCAGCATGACGCGGTTGTCCTCGTACGGCAGGCATTCGCCGAACGCGCTCATGTTGAAGCGCCAGCCGCCATATTGCCGCATGCCATGCTTCATCGACGCGCCGAAGCCCTCGGGCGCGGGCTGTCGCCGGCTGGCCCCGCCCTGATAGCCATAGCCGCGCTTGAACGGCAGTTCCTCGGCCGTGAGGTTGCGGAAGCGAGGGACATAGACGCCGCCCGGCCGCCGGCCATATTCGACGAACTCGGTCATACCCGGCACGTCGCCGCCGATATTGACCTTAAAGATATGGTCCATCACCGCGCTGCCGAGCGCGCCGTTCGAGTGGAAATGGCTGCGCTCGCTCCCCTCCGGCCGCGAGTTGAGGAGGACGTGGAGCGATCCCATGGCGGAGGCGCACAGGAACACCATGCGCGCCGGCACGACCTCCACCGCGCCGGTATTGGCATTGACGAGGCGGACGCCCGTCACCCGCTTCTTCGCGGCATCGTATTCGACGTTGGTCGCCCAGGTATCGGGGCGCAGCGTCAGTCGCCCGGTCGCGCGCGCGGCGGGCAGCGTCACCGCCTGCGTCGAGAAATAGGCGCCGAAGCTGCACCCGCGGTCGCACTGCGCCCGCTTCTGGCAGCGGGTGCGGTTCTGATCGGGCTTGTCCTCGGTGATGTTGGACAGGCGCGCGTTGATGAGCTTGCGCCCCGGAAACTCGGTTTCCAGCCGCGTCTTCAGCCACTTCTCCGCGACGTTCATCGGGAAGGGGGGCATGAATTCGCTGTCGGGCAGATAGTCGAGATTCTCGCGCCCGCCCGACACGCCGATATATTTCTCGACATAGCTGTACCACGGCGCGACGTCGTCATAGCGGATCGGCCAGTCGGTCCCGATTCCTTCGCGCTGGTTCGCCTCGAAATCGTTCGGTCCCCAGCGAAAGCTCCAGCGGCCCCAGGTCAGCGACTTGCCGCCGACCACGCCGCCGCGCACCCAGTGGAACGGATTGGGCGCGTCGAAATCGTAGGGGTTCAGCCGGTCGTTGGTGAAGAAGGGCTGGTTCGCGGGCTGCACCCAGAAATTGAGGCCCTTGTAATCACTCTTGGTGAAGGCCGCGGGCATCCGGTTGCGCGCCGGGATTTCGAAGGCGGGCTTGCCGTCATAGGGATAATCCTCCCCATGCTCGACCATCCGGCCACGATCGACCATCAAGACGCGCAGGCCCTTTTCGGTCAGTTCCTTGGCGGCCCAGCCGCCGCTGACGCCCGAGCCGATGACGATTGCGTCGAAGCGATCCGTTGCTGCCATGATGTCTGCCTGTCGAATTCGGAAAGGAAACGCGCGGGGAGGCCGCGTCAGGACGAGAAGATGCGGTCGATCTTCGATGCGGGATAGGCGCCGTCATAGTCGCCCGGGACGGGCAGATAGGTCCGCTCCTGCATGATCCCGACCTCGGACGTGAAATAGCCGGTCAGCACCAGCTGGCGGAACGCCTCGAAAAACTTCGCACCCCCGGGGATCGCGTCGTTCATTGCCAGCGTCAGCAGCGCATCCTGTTGCGCGCCCGACGCCTTCAGCGCTGGCTTCTTGAAGTCGGCCCTGCTGCGCGCGTCGATCGCGGCAAGGCCGCCGAGGATCAGGTCGCGGTCGTCGTTGACCGCCCAGTCGCCCATCATGTGCTCGATGTATTCGGGCACGCTGGCGGCGATCGCGCCCGGCGTGTCGGTGGTCGGCATGATCCGCTCGCTGAGCGCCGCGACCAGCGCGCGCTGGGCGGGCGTGAAGACGACCGCGGGCTTGCCGGTGTTGATCTTCGGGATCGGCTCGTACCCCGCCGCGCGCGCCAGCGGCGCAAACAGGGCCACCCCGAACACGCCGGCGATGCCAGCGAGCGCGGTGCGCCGATCGAGCGAGAAGCCCGCATTCGATCCCGCCGCCATCGTGCCGCCCTGATCCATCCTGCCCCTCTCCCAAGGTATTACACCGATCCTATAGGATCTCGGAAGAACTGTCGACCGTCTGTTTCACCTCTTTGGGCGGAGCCGGATGGCGCGGCGGATGTTCATGGCCTAGAGTGGCCGGCGCGGCAGACCCCTGCCCGTCACCGAATGGAAGCGGGTCGAACCGAATTGCAGCATTCCGACAACCCAGTCCCCACCCACGCGGTCCTGATCGTCAACGCTCATTCGCGGAAGGGCGAGGCGCTGTGCGGCGAGGCGAAGGAACGGCTCGAGGCGGCGGGGATCACGCTCATCGGCTCGCACGCGGTCAAGGATCCGGCCGACCTCGACGGCATTGTCGCCGGGGCGGTCCGCGACGGCGCGCCGATGGTGATCGTTGGTGGCGGCGACGGGTCGCTCGCAAGGCTGGTCCGACATGTCGCGGGAACCGATTGCGTGTTCGCCGTCCTGCCGCTGGGCACCGCCAACAGCTTCGCGCGCACGCTCGGCCTGCCGCTCGACCTGGCTGGCGCGGTCCGGATGATCGCGACGGGGCGGCGGCGGCGCATCGACCTCGGCCGGATCGGCGAGCATTATTTCGTCAACGCCGCCGCCCTCGGCCTGTCGCCGATGATCGGCGATACCGTGCCGCACAAGCTGAAGCGCTATCTGGGCCGCGTCGGCTATCTCGGCTGGGCGATCTGGTGCCTGACCCGCTTTCGCCCCTTTCGCCTGACGGTCGAGGATGCGACGGGCGAGCATCGCACGTGGGCCAGCGAAGTGCGCATCTTCAACGGGCGTTACCACGGCGGCGTCGAGCTGATCGAGACGACCGACGTCGACAGCGGCGACCTCGTCATCCAGGCGGTGACGGGACGCAGCCTCCTTCGCCTCGCCTTCGACTGGTATGCCAAGGTGGTGCGGCTGAAGTCGCGCAGTGCCAACACCGTCGAGTTTCGCGGCAAGGCCCTCGGCCTGCGCACGCGCCCGCGCCAGAAGATCTCGATCGACGGCGAATGCCTGGCGAAGACCCCGGTGACGGTGCGCGTCGCTCAGGGCGCGGTCGAGGTCGTCGTCCCCTCCGCACCCTCGATCGCCTGACGCCGCTGCAGGATCGCGGCGACCCACGACGCCGCGACCGCCCAGGCGATGCCGATCGCCCAGCCCGCCAGCACGTCGGTCGGGAAATGCACGCCGAGGAACACGCGCGAAAAGCCGATCGACAGCGTGAGGAGCAGTGCCGCGGTGATGAGGAACACGCGCACCCGCCGGTCTGGCTCGGCACTGGCGAGCAGCGCCACGCCGGTCAGATAGACCATCGCCGAGTTCATCGCATGGCCGCTCGGGAAGCTTGCCGAGCTCACCTCGACCAGATGCGGGACGATGTCGGGCCGCGCACGGGCGAAGACGACCTTGAGCAGCGCGGTGAGGACGGCCCCGCTGCCGATCGATCCGGCGACGAACGCCGCCAGCGCCAGCTTGCGCCGCGCGGCGAGATAGCCGGTCACGAAGATCGTCACCAGCGTCAGCACCGTGCCCCCGCCGAGCGCCGTGAGATCGAGCATCGCCTGCCCGAACCAGCGCGGGCCGATCGACACGCCGGGATCGGCGACCTGGCGAAGCAGGAGCAGCAGCCAGCGGTCGATGGCCAGCGGATGCCCCTCCATCACCTCCGACGCGACATAGGCGAAGCCGGCCAGCCCCGCGGTGACGAGCAGCAGCGTGACGAGGATCCGCGTATCGGGGCGACGCGCCCAGGTCCGGTCGATGAATGGTCGGTGCAAGGCGGTTTCCCGATCGGTGACCGGCCGATAACGCAGGCCCGCGCCGGTGGCTCCGCGCGTCGCTATCCGACCGAGCGCAGGCGCATCGCCGGCAAGACCGGATGCTCGGCGGGCATCCCGAACAGATAGCCCTGCGCCTGCGGGCACCCCTCCTCGGTCACCATGCGGCGCTGGGCGTCGGTCTCCACCCCCTCGGCCACGACGGGCAGGTTGAGGCTGCGCCCCAGGCCGACGATCGCGCGGATGATTGACCGCGCGGCCTGGTCGTCCTCGACCGAGGAGACGAAGCTCTTGTCGATCTTGATCTTGTCGAACGGAAACGCTTGAAGGTTGTTGAGCGACGAATAGCCCGTGCCGAAATCGTCCATCGCGATCCGCACGCCCAGCGCCTTGATCGCGTGCAGCACGGCAAGTGTCGTCTCGCGATTGCGCAGCAGGGCGGTCTCGGTGATCTCCAGCTCCAGCCGCTCGGGCGCCAGCCCGCTTTCGGCCAGCGCATCGGCGACGATGGCGGGCAGATTGGGCAACAGGAGCTGCACGGGCGACACATTGACCGCGACGCCCACATCGCCCGCCCAGCCCGCCGCGGTCCGACAGGCGCGGCGCAGCACCCACTCGCCGATCGGCACGATCGCGCCCGTTTCCTCGGCGATCGGAATGAAGACGTCGGGCGCGATACGCCCGCGCGCCGGATGATCCCAGCGCAGCAGCGCCTCGTACCCGACCACCTGCCCGCGCGCGGTCGAGACGAGCGGCTGGAAGACGAGGTGAAGCTGGTCCGCGGCGATCGCCTGGCGCAGCTCGTGCTCGAGCTCGCGGCGCTCGCGCGCCAGATGGTCCATCTGGGTGTCGAAGAAGCGGAACTGCCCGCGGCCGCTCTGCTTGGCCCGATAAAGCGCGATGTCGGCATTGAGGCGCAGGCCCTCGGCATCCGCGCCGTCGCGCGGGAAGATGGCGATACCGATACTGACCCCCACCGCCATCGGATCGCGTGCGGTGTCCATTTCGGCGGCGAAGGCGGTGAGGATGCGCTGCGCCAGCTGCTGCGCGCTGTCGGCGGCGTCGGCATGGTCGGCGAGGATGACGAACTCGTCCCCGCCGATCCGCGCGACCAAGTCACCGGCGCGCACCGTCTCGCGCAGGATGCGCGTCACCTTGCACAGCACCTCGTCCCCCGCGGCATGGCCGAAGATGTCGTTGACCGCCTTGAACCGGTCGAGGTCGAGCGCGAGCAGCGCGAACGGCCGGGTCAGGTCGCGAAGCTGCGCTTCCAGCACCTGGGTGAAGTGTGCGCGATTGGGCAACTGGGTGAGCGGGTCGTGGGTGGCGAGGTGCTGGATGCGCCGTTCGAACCGCTTGCGCTCGGTCAGGTCGCGGACCGCCAGCACCCGGCACGGACGACCGCGATACTCGATCGAGTGGGTGGCGATCTCGAGCCACTGGTCCTCCTGCACCGCGTCGAATGCGCGCGCCTCGACCGGCCCCTCGTCGAACCCGGTGAGCGGGGCGCCGCTGCCGTCGACGAACAGCGCCTCCGGCCGGGTGCCGATCAGGCTGCGGCTCTCAATGCCGAGAATGTCGGCGAGCCGCGCATTGACCTCGACGATGCGGCCGTCGCGGCCGACGATCGCCAGCCCCTCGAGCGTCGCCTCGGTCAGGCCCTTGAGGTCGGTGAGCAGCCGATCGAGAAACGCCCCCGCCAGCACCAGCAGGATCAGCCCGATCGTCACCGCCATGACCGCGGCGACGACCCAGATCGGATCGCCGTCGGCAACGGTCGCAAGCGCGGGGTCGAGGATCAGCGTGGTCGCGTCGATCGCGGTGAAATGGAGGATGACGACCGCCAGCACGGACAGTGCGGCGGGCACGACGATCCCGGCGGTCCTTCCGAGATCGCGCGTGCCGAACGCCGCCGCGAACAGACCCGCGACCAGACCGCCGGCGATCAGCACGGGCACCGGCGCGACGCCAAGATGCACCACCCCCTCCAAAGCGGTCATGCCGATGAAGTGCATCGTCCCGACGCCGAGCGCGGCGATGCCGCCGGCTGCGAGGTTGCGCCATGCCCGCGGCTGCTTGCCGGCTACGTGCAGCGCCGCCCAGAAGCAGCAGACCGCCGCGGCCGCCGACAGGATCGTGAGCGCCATGCCGAATCGCAGCGGGATCGGCGTGCGGTAGGCGAGCATCGCGACGAAATGGGTGGCCCAGATGCCGATCCCCGCCGACAGCGCCGCCACCGCCAGCCATTGCCGCCGCCGCGCGTCGACGCAATCGCCCGCTCGGCGCAGCAAGAGGAACAGGGCGAGGCTGCCGATGATCCACACCAGCGCGGCGAGCGCCACCAGCGCCGGGTCGTGATCGACCGTCAGACAATTCAGGATCGCAAACATGCACTTGGCCCCCATCACTGCCGACGGAGGGTCCGTTTTCGTCCCCAAGATTCGGTTATCGCGACTGGTAACCCGATCGAAAACGGAGCTTTCTCTTGCGGCTAGAGCTGGTGCCCCGTCCGGTCGCGCTTGGTCGCGAGATAGTGTTCGTTGTGCGGATTGGGCGGCAGCTTGTGCGGCACCCGCTCCGCCACCGCGATCCCTGCCGCCTCTAGCGAGGCAACCTTCTCCGGATTGTTGGTCATCAGCCGGATGCGCGTCTGGCCGAGCAGCTTGAGCATCCGTGCCGCCACGCCGAAGTCGCGCGCGTCGATCGCGAAGCCCAGGCGGGTGTTGGCATCGACAGTATCGAACCCCTGATCCTGAAGCGCATAGGCGCGAAGCTTGTTGACCAGCCCGATCCCGCGCCCCTCCTGCCGCAGGTAGAGGAGGATGCCCCAGCCATCGGCGCGCATCGCGCCGAGCGCCGCCTGCAACTGTGGTCCGCAATCGCATTTCAGACTGCCGAGCGCGTCGCCGGTCAGGCATTCGCTGTGCAATCGGACCAGCGGCGGCGCGCCGGTGGGCTGCCCGATCAGGAGGGCAACATGCTCGCCCGCCGCCTCGGGCGTGCGAAAGGCGACGATCTCTGCATCCTCGGCCGCCGCGACGGGCAGGCGGGCGCGCGCCGCGATGGCGAGGCGGCCGGCATCCTCGTGCGCGTCGATCGCTGCGATCGGCAATGCGTCCGTCCCGGCATAGGGGCGCAAGAAGAAAGCGGGCAGGATACCGGCGATCCGCGCGAGGCGAAGCGCGGCGGCGGCGGCATCGGGCACGGCGACCGGGGCGGCGCGGAACGGTCCCTTGAACGGGGTCGCCAGATCGAACTGCGGATCGGCGAGCGCGGTCGCGGCGGCGAAGTCGAGCCATGCCGCCCGCTCGATCCGAACCGGCGCGTCAGGGACCGCGGCATCGGCCTGATTGGCGAGCTTCAGCGTCGCGGCACGCCCCGCCGACAGCAATACGTCGGCGCGCGCGCCCGCATCGAAGTCGGCCAGCCGGTTGGCATCGCCGCTCTCGATCGACAGCACCTCGATCGCGCCGCCTTCGCCCGCCAGCGCGACGGGCCAGCCGCGGCGCAGCGCGTCGATCGCGCGCGCGGCGTCGCGCGCCGGATCGCTCACAGTGCGAACTCGGTCATCAGCGGGACATGGTCGCTGGGCTTCAGCCAGCTTCGGCAATCCTCGAACACGCGGTGGCCGGTCGCGGTCGCGGCGACGTCGGCGCTCGCCCACATATGATCCAGCCGCCGGCCGCGATCCGACGCCGCCCAGTCCTTTGCCCGGTAGCTCCACCACGTGTAGAGCCGCTGCGGCGGCGGCACGAAGCAGCGGCCGAGGTCGACCCAGCCGTTCGCCGCCTGAAGACGCCCCAGCGCCTCGACCTCGATCGGCGTATGGCTGACCACGTCGAGCAATTGCTTGTGGCTCCACACGTCGCTTTCCAGCGGGGCGATGTTGAAGTCGCCGACCAGCAGGGTGGGGATGCCCTTCAACCCCTCGGACCAGCGCGTCATCCGTTCGACGAAATCGAGCTTCTGGCCAAACTTCGGGTTCACGTCGCGGTCGGGCACGTCGCCGCCCGCGGGGACGTAGACATTCTCCAACCGCAATCCGTTCGGCAGCCGCACGCCGACGTGCCGCGCCTCGCCGTTCGCCTGCCAATCGAAGCGATCGTCCTCGACGAGCGGCACCTTTGACAGGATCGCGACGCCGTGGTGCATCCGCTGGCCATGGATGACGATATGCTCGTATCCCAGCGCGCGTAAGGGACCGTGGGGGAAATCCTCGTCCACCACCTTCGTTTCCTGAAGACACAGGATGTCGGGTGCGGCCTCGGTCAGGAAACGGGTGACGATGTCCATGCGGAACCGCACCGAATTGATGTTCCACGAAGCGATCTTGAGCGTGTCGGTCATGCGAGGCGCGATGTAGCCGCGCCGGCCCGGCTCCGCCAGCCACGGGCTTTGGCCCGGACACAGAAAGGCCCCCGTTCCGGGGGCATGGAACGGGGGCCGACCTGGCGTTCAGTCACGCAGGCTGGAGGATGGGGGCCGAAGCCCGGGCAACAGGGGGAAAATCCCGGAAAGCACCCCATCTCCGCGAGAACAGAAATAGGCTCCCCAACCTTGCGCGCGGATGAACGGATCGTCAGTTCCGGCGCGTCCCCTTCCGTGGGTCGTTGAAACGGAACGTGTTGTCGGAAACGGGCACGTTGAACCGCTGATTTGTCAGGCGGACGGTTGTTCGATTCTTCTGCGAATCGAGCGCAACCCAGCCCTGCAGCATCAGCCCGCCGGGCGCCGCCGGCTGCCGCTCGAAGATCATCGTGATACGGCCATATTCGGGCCGCTTGGCGTCATACGCCTCGACGCTCAGGATGTTCGGGCTGCTGCTCGGCACCACCTTGGCGTATTTCGAGATGTCGCGGTTCGGGTCGATCAGCACGCCCAGCGGCGAATCGCCGATCGGCCAGCGCGACCGCTGACCCACCGAATAGTCGAGGAACCAGATCGCCTTGCCGTCGCCGACGATCAGGATCGGCACGCCCTTTTCATACTGGAAGCGGATCCTGCCCGGCTTCTTCAGCGTCAGCGTGCCGTTGAGCACCTTGCCCGAGCGATCGGTCTGCGCGAACGCGGCGGTCATGCTGTCGACGGCACGCAGATGCGCCTGAACAGCGGCAAGGTCGCCCTGTTGCGCCTGGGCGGCGGGAACGGCGGCGGAGACGGCGAACAGCGCCGCGACGGGGGCGTAACGGATCATGGCAGTCCTAGACATGCGAGCGCGCTAGAGGTTCCGCGATGAAGCGAGCGTGAATCGGCCGTTCAGCGCGTGGTTCAGCCTGGAGGTCAGGCGAGCGGCCGGCCCTCCTCGTCCATCAGGACTTCTCGCCGGCCGACATGGTCGGGCTTGGAAACGAGCCCGTCCTTCTCCATCCGCTCGATCAGCCGCGCGGCAGAGTTGTAGCCGATGCGCAGCTGGCGCTGGAGCCAGGAGGTCGAGGCCTTCTGGCTCTGCGCGACCAGCGCGATGCCGTTGCGGTACATCTGGTCCTCGGGGCTGTCGCCGCCCACCGGTGCGCCGTCCATGCTGAAATCGGCGTCGCCGTCGGGCTCGTTGGTAACCGCGTCGATATAGTCGGGCTCGCCCTGCCCACGCCAGAAGTCGGCGATCGCCTGCACTTCCTCATCGCTGACGAACGGCCCGTGGACGCGGGCCAGCGCCTTGCCGCCCGGCATGTAGAGCATGTCGCCGCGGCCGAGCAGCTGTTCTGCACCCTGTTCGCCCAAAATCGTGCGCGAATCGATCTTCGACGTGACGTGGAAGCTGATGCGCGTCGGCAGGTTCGCTTTGATGACGCCGGTGATGACGTCGACCGAGGGGCGCTGCGTCGCCATGATGAGGTGGATACCCGCCGCGCGCGCCTTTTGCGCGAGGCGCTGGATCAGGAACTCGACCTCCTTGCCCGCGGTCATCATCAGGTCGGCCAGCTCGTCGACGATGATGACGATCTGCGGCAGCGGAGACAGGTCGAGCGTCTCCTCCTCGTGCACCGGGCGGCCGTTGTCGTCGTATCCGACCTGCACCTTGCGGCCGAGCTTCTGCCCCTTGGCCTTGGCCGCGCGCACCTTTTCGTTGAAGCTGCCGAGCGAGCGAACGTTGACGCTCGCCATCATGCGATAGCGGTCCTCCATCTGCTCGACCGCCCATTTGAGCGCGCGCACCGCCTTGGGCGGGTCGGTGACGACGTCGGCGAGCAGATGCGGGATGCCCTTGTACATGCTGAGTTCCAGCATCTTGGGATCGATCATGATCATCCGGCACTGATCGGGCGTCAGTCGATAGAGCAGCGACAGGATCATGCAGTTGAGCCCCACCGACTTGCCCGATCCGGTGGTGCCCGCGACGAGCAGGTGCGGCATCGGCGCGAGGTCGGCGATGACAGGATCGCCCGAGATGTTCTTGCCGAGCACGATCGGCAGCTGCGCCGACTGGTCGGCGAATCCCTGGCTGGCGATCAGCTCGCGCAGGTTCACCGTCTCGCGCCGCGCATTGGGCAGCTCGATGCCGATCACAGTGCGGCCGGGGATCGTCGCGACGCGCGCCGACACCGCCGACATGTTACGGGCGATGTCGTCGGCGAGCTGGATCACGCGGCTCGCCTTGATGCCGCTGGCCGGTTCCAGCTCGTACATCGTCACGACCGGGCCGGGGCGCACCCCGACGATCGAGCCGCGGACGTTGAAGTCGTCGAGTACCGTTTCAAGGAGGCGGGCGTTCCGCTCCAGCGCCGCCTTGTCGACGGTGTTCTTGGCGTTCGCGGGCGCCTGTTGCAGGAGGTCGGCGGGCGGCAGCTTGTAATTGTCGCGCAGGTCGAGTGACTGCTGTGGCTTCGACGCGGCGGGGACGACTGCGGGCGCGCGCTCTGCGATTTCGGGCGCGGGGCGCGGGTCGGGGGCGACGGGCTTGCGCGGCGGGGCGGGCATCCGCGGTTCGGGCGCGGCGTCGATCACGTCGTCGTCGACCTCGAAGGGCAAGTCTTCCTCATCCTCACGCGCGGCGCGGCGCGGCAGGCGCAGCGCCGGGCGTGGCAGCTCGATCGTCATCCCCCGTGCCCAGAAGATCACGCCGGCCAGCCCCGACAGCGTACCGAGGCCGCGCATCGTCCAGAGCTCGGCCACCGGATTGCCGATCAGCGCTACGCCCGCGCGCGCCGCCGCGGCGAGCGCCATGCCGAAGATGCCGCCATAGCCCGCCGGCAGCGCCAGCACCGACCCGCCGACAAGGAAGGCAAGCGCGGTGCCCATCAGCACGACGCCGATGAGGACGCCGCGCAGCATCGCCTTCCACGCGCCGACCGGGCGGTCGCGCCACAACCGGCTGGCGAAGACGAGGCCGAGCGGCATCATCAGGAAGGCGGGCACGCCGAACAGCGTATAGAGCGTGTCGGCGGCATAGGCGCCGGGCAGCCCCAACCAGTTTTCCGCCGGGCCGCCCGCCGCGGTGTTCAGCCCCGGATCGCTGGGCTTGTAGCTGGCGAGCGATAGAAGGAGGATCGCCGTCCCGACGAACAGCGCGGCCGCGCCGAGCAGCGCGGTCGACCGTCGCGCCCCCTCCCGCACCGTATCGCGCCACAAGCGATGCTGGGCCTGCGCACGGCTGGCCATGATGAAATCCCCCGAATGTCCCTGAATCGTAGTTGGAATCATCGCGCCGCACGGGATTGGCGTCAAGGTGGCGAGGCGGGAGCCTGCCTCATCGCAAACCCGTACCCCGGCGAAGGCCGGAGCCCAGCGGAAGAACCGGCGTGATGACGGCAAACCGCCCCCAATTAAATCCCTGCCTCCGCCGGGATACAACGGTGGTTTCGTGCCGCCGCCTCCAAGCCTACCCGTCACCCCGGACTGGTTCCGGGGTCCACCGTGCTACGCAAGCAGCGGCGATTTGGCTCGCGGAACCGTGGACCCCGGAACAAGTCCGGGGTGACGGGCGAGGCAATGCCCCAAAGCCCGGTGGTCAACAGCCGCGCCGCGCCTTAAGTCTCTCATCATGACCGATGTGCTCATCCTCGGCGCCGGCCTCGTCGGCACCACCCTCGCAACTGCGCTGGCCGCGCATGGCCTGACCAGCATCGTCGTCGATCCCGCCGACCCCGCGGCGATCCTCGCCCCCGGCCATGACGGCCGCGCCTCTGCGGTGGCGAGCGCGAGCCACCGGATGCTCGACGCGATCGGGGTAGGCGCGCGACTGGCGGGCGAGGGCAATCCGATCCGCTCGATCCGCGTGTCGGACGGCCTTGCGCCGGGCAAGCTCGACTTCGTGCCGGACGAGGACGACGGCGCGCTCGGCACGATGTACGAGAACCGCACGCTGCGCCGCGCGCTCCACGCCGCCGCCAGCGAATCGCCGCATGTCGACCTACGGATGCAGCGCCGCGCCGTCTCGATCGACCGCGGCTCGGCGGGCGTCACCGCGACGCTCGACGACGGGGCGGTGGTAAAGGCGCGGCTGCTGGTCGCGGCCGAGGGGCGCCGCTCGCCGACGCGTGAGGCGGCGGGGATCAACGTCGCGCGCTGGCAGTACGATCACGTCGCGATGATCGCCACGTTCAATCACGAGCATCCGCACGGCGACTGCGCGTACGAGATATTCTACCCCGCCGGTCCGTTCGCGATCCTGCCCTTGAAGGACGACGAGCGCGGGCATCGCTCCGCCCTGGTCTGGACGGTGGATGCGAAGGACGCGCCCGGCATGCTCAAGCTGTCCGACCGCGCCTGGCTGGCGGAAGCGGAGAAGCGGATGGGCGGGTTCCTGGGCGCGCTCGGCCCGGTCAGCCCGCGGACGAGCTATCCGCTCGGCTTCCACCACGCCGCGCGGCTGACCGCGGAGCGGCTGGTCCTCGTCGGCGACGCGGGCCACGGCATCCACCCGATTGCGGGACAGGGCCTCAACCTCGGCTTCCGCGACGTGGCCGCGCTGGTCGAGGTGCTGGTCGAGGGCAAGCGCCTGGGCCTCGACGTCGGCGATGCCGAATTGCTTAAGCGGTACGAGCGGTGGCGCGGGCTCGACACGCTGATGGTCGCGGGCGCGACCGACACGCTCACGCGCCTGTTCGGCGTGCCGGGCAAGGCGGCGTCGGCCGTCCGCCGCTTTGGCATCAGCGCGGTCGATTCTATCGCGCCCCTGAAGGCCCGTTTCATGGCCGAGGCGCGCGGCGAGAGCGGCGACCGACCCAAGCTGCTGACGGGCGTGCTCGCCTGAAAATCCTCCCCCGCCAGGGGGAGGTGGCAGCCAAAGGCTGACGGAGGGGGCGGGCAACGGAGCGGTGCGCCCCGGGGCGAGCCCCCTCCACCGCCTGCGGCGGTCCCCCTCCCCCTGCCGGGGGAGAATTCTACAGCGTCCCCGCCTTCAGCCTCTCGACTGCATGGGCTGCCGCGCGGGCCGTCAGCGCCATGTAAGTCAGCGACGGGTTCTGACACGCCGACGAACTCATCTGCGCGCCGTCGGTCACGAACAGGTTGCCCGCGTCGTGCGCGCGACTGAAGCGATCGAGCACCGACGTCTTCGGATCGAGGCCCATGCGCGCGCCACCCATCTCGTGGATCGCGCCGCCGCCGGGATTGGGCGTGTCGAGGCCCATGATGACCTGTCCGCCGGCATGGGTCAGCATCGCCGCCGCCTCAGCCTTTGCATCCGCCAGCGCGGCCTTCTCTTCCGCCCCGAACGCGAACGCGATCTCCAGCGCCGGCAGGCCGTTTGCATCGACCTTCGTCTTGCTGAGCGTCAGGCGATTGGTCGCGCGGGGCACGCAGTCGGCAAAGGCGACGAGCACCATCCGCCACGGCCCCGGCGCCTGGAGGCCATTCTTGTAATCCGCGCCGATGCCCGCCTCACGCTTGCCGCGCGTCCAGCTCGATTGCAGCGCGCCACCCTGATAGGAAAAGCCGCGGCTGTGCCCCTTGCCGTCCACGGTCTCCATGTTGCGGAAGCGCGGGATGACGACGCCGGTCGGCCGGTTGCCGAAGGTCGTGTACCCCTCATAGCCCGGCATCATCGCGATCGCCGACAGCGTGCTCGCGTGATCCATGATGTGCGTGCCGAGCACCCCGGACGAATTGGCGAGCCCCTGCGGCATCGCCTCGCTACCCGAATTGAGCAGCAGGTGGACCGAGTTGAACGACCCGGCATTCAGGAACACCATCCGCGCGGTCGCCGACTTTCGCGTCTTGGTCGCGGTGTCGATCCAGCGGACGCCGGTCACGCGGCGGGTCTTCGGGTCGTAATCGACCTTCTCGACCACCGCATCGGTCATCAGCGTCAGCCGCCCGGTCTTCTGCGCGGCGGGCAGCGTCGAGCTTTGCGTCGAGAAATAGGCGCCGTACGAGCAGCCCCGCGCGCAGATCGAGCGGTTCTGGCACGCCGCGCGGCCCTCCTCGTCCTTGGCCGCGGTCAGGTTGGCGGTGCGGCCGATCGTCAGCCGCCGCTCGGGCCAGCGCGCCATGATCTTCTCGCGCGTCGCCTGTTCGACGACGTTGAGCGCCATCGGCGGCTGGAACTTGCCGTCGGGAAGCTGCGGCAGGCCCTCGGCTGCGCCCGACACGCCGATGAATTCCTCGACCTTGTCGTACCAGGGTGCCACGTCGGCATAGCGGATCGGCCAATCGGTCCCCTGCCCGTCGCGCTTGTTCGCGCCGAAATCATAGTCCGACCAGCGATAGCTCTGCCGCCCCCAGGTGAGCGACCGCCCGCCGAGCTGATAGCTGCGATACCAGGTGAAGTCGGTGCCCGGCGCGGTGACATACGGATTGGCTGCGTCGTTGACGAAATGGTCCTGCGTGTATTCGTTGAAGTGCCGGTTCCTGACCTGCACCTGATATTCCTTGGCATAGAGTTCGGCATCGCCGACGCCGCGGAACGGCATTTCCCACGGTGCCTTGGTCTCGTTGCCATAGCCCGTCTGGTGCTCGATCATCCGCCCGCGTTCGAGCATCAGGACCTTCAGACCCGCTTCGGTCAACTCCTTTGCCGCCCAGCCGCCGGTAATGCCGGAGCCCACGACGATCGCATCGAAATCAAACTCGCTCATCCGAAGTCCACCGCGGTCCAGTCGTTGGAAATGGCGCGCGTGCCCGGGGGGTTGGGCAGCGCGGGGTCGAAGCGGCCGGGGACGGGCTCGTATCGCAGCTCCTGCGACCCGCCGACTTCGCTGGTGTAATAGCCCGTCAGGATCAGCCCCTTGATCGCCTTCCACGGATGCGGCGCGCGGCCGTCGCCGGCATAGGCCTCGGCATCCAGCGCGGCGATCGCGGCGGTCTTCGCCGCGGCATCCTTGCCTGCCCAATTGCCCTTGGCGCGGCGGTCGAGCTCAGCCTCCAGCCAGTCGAGATAGCGAAGGCTCCCGTCGGGCCGCCGCGGCGCGGGCACCCCCGCCGGGATCGCCGCCGCGGCGCCCGGATCGCGCGTGCCGTCGAGGCCGTGAGCGAGTGCGAGGATGACGAAGTCGCCCGCCCCCACTTCGCCCGCGCCCGGCGTGCCGGTCTTCGGGATGACGATCTGCGCCACCTCGCGCATCATCGCGCGCTGGCGCTCGGTCGGCGCGTCGCCGTCCTCGACCTTCGACCAGATCGCGGCGCCCGCGGGCACGCCGACGACCATCGCCAGCAACGCCGCCGCACCCATAAACTCGCGCCGGTTCCACGCCCGGCCGCCTTCGCTCGACACTCGCCTCTCCCGCTCTTGTCCGGGCGGATGATGCCGAGTCTTATATCAGAATGGAAGTTCTATTTTATCGAGCGAGCGGGGTCGCACGCCCCGCCCCGCCCCGTCATTCGCCGGCGATACCCATCATCCGCCGGTTGAGCTCTCGATCGACACCCCCCGCGGCGAAGTCGTCGAACGCGTGTTCGGTCACGCGGATGATGTGCGCGTCGATGAACGGCGCGCCTTCGGCCGCGCCCTGCTCGGGATGCTTGAGCGCACATTCCCATTCGAGCACCGCCCAGCCGGCGAAGTCGTACTGCGCCATCTTCGAAAAGATCGAGGTGAAGTCGACCTGTCCGTCGCCCAGCGAGCGGAAGCGGCCGG
The DNA here is from genome assembly GCA_913775315.1 of uncultured Sphingomonas sp. GTDB lineage: Bacteria > Pseudomonadota > Alphaproteobacteria > Sphingomonadales > Sphingomonadaceae > Sphingomonas. The sequence goes on from CAJYIX010000017.1 coordinate 122,232, forward strand.
GGCGATCGACCCAGCCCTGATACCCGCCATAGACGCCCGACCGGCCGGTCGGATTGAACTCCGCATCCTTCACGTGGAAGCATTTGATGCGCTCGTGATAGATGTCGATGTGCGACAGGTAATCGAGCTGTTGCAGCACGTAATGGCTGGGGTCGAACAGCACATTGGCGCGCGGGTGGTTGCCGACGCGCTCGAGGAACATCTCGTACGTCACGCCGTCGTGCAGGTCCTCGCCCGGATGCAGTTCGAAGGCGAGGTCGACGCCGTTCTCCTCGAACACGTCGAGGATCGGCTTCCACCGCCGCGCCAGTTCGTCGAACGCGTCCTCGACCAGCCCCGCAGGCCGCTGCGGCCAGGGATAGACGTATGGCCAAGCGAGCGCGCCGGAGAAGCTGGGATGCGCAGTAAGGCCGAGGCGGCGGCTGGCGACCGCGGCCTTCTTCACCTGATCGACCGCCCACTCTTGCCGCGCCTTCGGGTTGCCATGGACCGCGGCGGGCGCGAAGCCGTCGAACTGTGCATCATAGGCGGGATGCACGGCGACAAGCTGGCCCTGAAGGTGCGTCGACAGCTCGGTGATCTCCAGCCCCTTGTCGACAAGCAGACCTTTCACCTCGTCGCAATAGGTCTGGCTTTCGGCCGCCTTGTCGAGATCGAACAGTCGCCCGTCCCAGCTCGGGATCTGGACGCCCTTGTAGCCCATGCCGGCGACCCAGTCGCCGATCGCGTCGAGGCTGTTGTAAGGGGCGGCGTCGCCCGCGAACTGGGCGAGGAAGATGCCCGGTCCCTTGATCGTCCGCATATCTCTCTCCTCAAACGGTGAACGCGGTCCAGCCGGCGCGGTCGGCGCTGGCCCGGACGGCGGTGTCGATGAACGCCATGCCGCGAAGCCCGTCGTCGATGCCGGGGATCAGCGAGCCGGGCTCGCCGCGCAGCTGTTTCGCAAAGTCGCGATAGAGGTTGGCGAACGCCTCCAGATACCCCTCGGGATGGCCCGCAGGCGTCCGCGTTGCCGCCTGTGCCACGGGGCCGAGCGCCGCGCCGCCGGCGTGGACGATCTCGGTCCGCCCGTCGAGGCTGTGGAGCGTGAGCGTGTTCGGCGTCTCCTGCCGCCACACCATCCCGCCCTTGTCGCCATAGAGGCGGATGCGCAGGCCATTGAGCTCACCCACCTCGATTTGACTGGCGAGCAGCACGCCGCGCGCGCCATTGTCGAAGCGGAGGAGAACGGTGCAGTCGTCGTCGAGCGCGCGACCCGGCACGACGGCGGCGAGGTCGGCGAGCAACTCCGTCACGCGAAGCCCGGTGATGAACTCGGCGAGGTGAAAGGCGTGGACGCCGATGTCGCCGATACAGCCGCCTGCCCCCGACCGCGCCGGATCGACGCGCCATTCGGCCTGCTTGCCGCTCGCCTCGCCCGCCAGCCAGCCTTGGGGATACTCGACCACGACCTTGCGAACGCTACCAATCGCGCCGGCGGCGACGCGTTCCCGTGCCTCGCGGACCAGCGGATAACCCGAATAGGTGTAGCTGAGGCCATAGGGCAGCCCCGCCTGTCCGACGATCTCGCCCAGTTCCTTCGCCTCGGCAAAGGTGGCGGTCATCGGCTTGTCGCTCAGCACCGGATAGCCTGCCGCCAGCGCCGCCTTTGCGGCGGGCAGGTGGTGGTGGTTGGGGCTGACGATCGCGACGAAATCGATGCCGTCGTCCCGCGCCTTCTCCGCGGCGAACATCGCGTCCAGCGACTGATAGGCGCGGTTGGGGTCGATGCGATAGGCCCCGCCCCCCTGACGCGAACGTTCGGCGTCGGAGGAGAATACCCCCGCCACCAGCTCGATTTCCCGATCCAGTTCGGCGGCGATGCGGTGGACGGGGCCGATGAACGCCCCCGGGCCGCCGCCGATCATTCCCATGCGCAACCGCGCCATTCGCCTCTCCCTTAGAGGGCCGCGTCGTCCAGATCGTCGAACGCGGCGGTGAGCGGCATGCCATGATCCTCGGCATGCCTTGCGACGCGCAGGTTTAGAGTGCGTCCGATCGGCGTCCAGCCCCCTTGGCCCCAGATCATGAACCGCCGGGCGGGTAGCGCGATGGAAACACGGCGTTCCTCGCCGGGCTGGAGGTGGACTTTGGCGAAGCCGACCAGCGTCGGCTCGGGCGTGTCGCGATAGACCTGGACGATCTCGCTGCCCGCGCGGTCGCCGGTGTTGCGGACGGTGACGGCGACGCTGCCGCCCTCGACCCCGGCATCGGTCCAGTCGAAGCGCGTATAGCCCGCGCCGCTGCCGAACGGGTGCCGCGCCGGCGTACCGCTGGCAATCAGCCCGCGATAGCCGAGTCGCGTGCCCTCTTCATAGGGGAGTCGCCCGCCCTCGCCGGGCTTCAGGTCGAAGGCGGGATAGTCGGCCTCGTCACGTGCGATCGACACCGGCATCCGCCCGCCGGGCTCGCGGTCGCCCGCCAGCACCGCGGCGATCGCCTCGGCAAAGCCCTCGCCCGGATACCAGGCGGCGATCAGCGCGGCGGCATCCTCGGCCCAGCTTGCGTCGAAGGCATGGCCGATATTGGCGACGATCGCGGTACGCGGATTGGCGGCGAGGACGCGCGCGACCAGCTCGGCCTGTTCGGGGGCGAGCCGCGTGTCGGGGCGGTCCTTGCTCTCGACGCTGGAGTCGGAGGTTTCGCCGACGAACAGCAGCACCGCCTCCGCCGCTCGCGCGGCGGCTTCGGCGCGCGCCAGCATCGCCTCGCGGCTGTCGGGGCCGCGCACGCCGTACCACAGGCCGTGCACGCGCGCAGGGGCATAGGTGAAGTGGGCGACGATGCGGACCGGCTTGCCGGCTTCGAGCACAACCTCGCCCGTCTCGGCATCGCCGGACTTCAACTTGCCCATAACGTCCTTGGCGAGCGTCGCGCCCGTTGCCACGACGGTCTCGCCATCAACTCTCAGCCGCGCTTCGCCCGTCGCGCCGAGATAGAAGCGATGCGGCCCGCTCTGTTCGGGGGTGAAGATGCCGCTCGCGCGCACCGAGCCGCCCTTGTCGAACGGCCCCTGCTCGTGCACGCCGACGAACCAGACGAGCGAGTTGGTCGCGCGCGTCTCGCTGGTAAACGGCTCGCCCGTACAATCGTCGCTGGCGAAATAGTCGAGCGTCATGCCGCGCGTGCAGCCGTCGCCGATGTCGCGCGCGGGGGCCACCGGCATGTTGGGCAGCCGCGGCGCGGGATCGACGCCCGCCTCGAACGTCACCCTGTCGGCGCCGTAGCGCGCAGCGATCGCCTGCGCGGGGCTCGGCAGCTCGGGCGAGACCGAAATCTTGGCGAACGTGCCGCCCTGGAAGCATGGCGCCGCCGCATTCGGCCCGATCACCGCGATCTTCTTGCCGGGTGCGAGCGGCAGCAGGCCGTCGTTCTCCAACAGGACGAACCCCGCCGCCGCCGCCTCGACCAGCAGGTCGCGGGCCTCGTCATCGGTGTAGGCCTGTCGTTTCTCGCCCGTGACGCGCCGCGCGCCGCGCGCGATCCGGTCGGCGGCATCGGCGACGCGTGCCGCGGGCACCTCGCCCGACGCCACCGCCTCGTCGGCCTTGAACCCCAGGAACCGCGCCGGGCCCGGCATTTCGAGGTCGAGTCCAGCGTTCAGCGTCGGCGCGGTCGAATGCGTGCCGAACCAGTCGGACATGACGAGGCCGTCATAGCCCCACTCACCCTTCACCACCTCGGAAATGACGTGATGCTGCTCCGCGCACCAGTCGCCGTTCACTCGATTGTACGCCGCCAGCATCCCGACGCAGCCGGCACGCGCCGCGAACTCGAACGGGAGCAGATAGACCTCGCGCAGCGTCCGCTCGTCGACAGCCACGTCCAGGGTATCGCGCTCGGTCTCGCTGTCGTTGCAGACGAGGTGCTTGGCGACGGAACCGGTGCCCGTCGATTGGAGGCCGGTCAGCCATGCGGCGCCGAGGATGCCGGCGTGCAGCGGATCCTCGCCGAAATATTCGAACGCGCGGCCGGCCAGCGGACTGCGCGCGAGATTGAGGTTGGGGGCGAGCACCGCATCGACGCCGCGCGCCGCCGCCTCGCTGCCGACCAGCGCGCCGATCCGCTGGACGAGGTCCGCGTCGAAGCTCGCGCCGAGCGCGGTGGCGCACGGAGACAACCGGGCGATATCGCGCTCGTCGACCTTGCCGCTGGCGATCCCCATCGGCCCGTCGCTCATCGTGAAGGCGGGGATGCCCGCTTCCTCGACCGCGTGGCTCGCCCACATCGCCGCACCCGCGGTCAGGCGGGTCATTTCCTCGATCGTCGGATCGCGCATCGTCAATTCCATGCAAAAAGGCGCCCCGCCGGCATCGGGCGGGGCGACTTGTGGGCCGTCAGGCGGCGAGGTCGAGTTCCTTCACGTCCTTCGTGGTGGGCACGAAGGGCAGGTAGGAGACGCGCATCCGCACCGCGAACTCGATCCGGTGCCGGCCGGGCGTCAGGCCGCCCGCGCGGACGACGCCGATCGTCGCCTTCTCGCCGAAGTTCCAGCGGTCGTCATAGACCGTTTCCATCTCGTCGAGCGTGTAGGTGTTGCCGTGGACGGTGAAGCGCACGTCCCCGCGCGCGACCGCCTCGCCATCGACGGTGACGGCGATATCCTCGATCATCGACAAGCCGAGGCCGCGATAATAGGGCAGCCGCCCCAGGAACGCGAAGCCGGTCGTCTCGCCCCCCTCGACGACGTTCTCGAAGCCGTCGACGCAGATCATCTTGTTGTCCATCATGACACTGGTTCTCCGGTTCAGGCGGCGAGCGCGGCGGGGGTGGGCCGGCCGATCAGGCGCTTGAGCATTTCCTGGTGGCGGCGCACCTGCTCGACCGAATCCGGCTCCTCGGCATCCTCGATCCAGCGATTGCCCTCGTACTCCGAGCAGATGTAGCCGTCGTAGCCGCCCTTCTCGAGCACGCGGACGATCTCGTCATAGGGGATCGACGGCTCGTAGAGGTCGGCGTCCATCTCGTAGAACTTGCCGTGGATGTTGTGGATGCGCGGCATGTAGTCGAGCATCCGCTTGGGCTCGAACGCGGCATTGTGGCGCAGCGTCTCGGCCATCGCGAGCGCCGGCCCCTGCCCGCCCATCTCGCGCACATTGAGGATCACGTATTCGCTGAGCACGCGATCCTCGTACGCCTTGACGATATAGTCGGCGATGTTCGCGGGCACGCCGATCCGCTCGAACTTCGCCTTCCACACGCGCGGGAACCGGAACAGGAACATGCCCATGTCGGGGAGGAAGCCGAGTGCATCCGACCCCGCCTTCTCGAAGGCGTCGGCGTGGCGGACGATCCACGGGTGGTCGAAGTGCAGTGGCGCGTGCACTTCGATCAGGATCTTGATCCCCTTCTCCTCGGCGTACGGCGCCGCGGCCACCAGCACCTCGGGCGCGATCGAGACGAGTGCGCGGATATACTTCACACCGAGCAGCGCACCGAAGTCGATGTCCTTGCGGACGCTCGCCACCTGCTCCTCGAACGGCATCTCGCGGCCCCTGTAGCGCTTGTAGTCGAGCATGAAGTCGTGCGCGACCGGCACGCAGTCATATTGCTTGATGAGGCGGTGCCATTCCGCGACCTTCGCGTGATCCACGCCGACCTCGGGCCAGCCCCAGAAGGTCTGCTCGCCGATCACCTCGATCCCCCGCGCGCCGAACTCGGCACAGGTGCGGATGCAGTCCTCGAGGCTCATCTTGCCCGTGAAGGTGTCGTTCTGGAAGCTGTAGAGGCTGACGCCCCGCTTGATCTCGGCCATTGCCCGTTCCTCGTCCGGTTGCGGCCCGGCGGCGGGCCGTCATCGAGGGTGGCGATCGGCACGGCGAACTTGCGGCGCTCACGCGCCCGGCCGCTCGACTCCTCTCCCCATCTCAATTAGAACTTGTATTCTATATCAGGCCGGAACGGTCAAGCGGGGAGACGAGAAATGGCGATCGTTCGGATGGCTTTGCGCATCCTGTTGTCGCTGCCGCTCGCGGCGTTCTTCGCATTCGTCGGCTGGATGAAGGCGAGTGCGCCGGTGGAGACGCTGGCGCAGCACGGCGCGTGGACCGTACGCATCCCCGAACCGCTCGGCCGCGCGGTGGGGGTGAGCGAGATCGTCTGCGCGCTGCTGCTGCTTGGTGGCCTGCTACCGGGCCGCGCCCGGGTCGGGGCGGCGTCGGCGATGATCCTCATCGTCAACCAGATGATCGCCGCCGCGGTCCATGCGAGCGCGGGCGAAGGCCATGCGCTGCCGCAGAACGCGGTGTTGATTGCCGCCCTCGCGCTGGTCGCGTGGCTGTCGCGGCGCTACTTCTCGGTACGATAGGCCTCGGGAATGTCGAAGCCCGTCGCCTTGTCGAGCGCGGGGATCGTCACCTTGCCCGTCGCCGCCCATTCGGCCCCCCGCGTCACCAGCGTGCGCACGCCGTCGAACTGGAGCGTGTCGGGCCCGTGGCCGAGCGTGATCGAAAAGACGCGGCCCTTCCCGTAATCCTGCGTCCAGACGACGGGGTTGGGCTTGTTCATCCCCTTCATCTTCGCGACGTTCGCGGCCTTGTACGCCTCATAGTCGTATTTCGGCCCGGCCTTTTCCGGCACGTAATCGGCTGCATCGTCGAACGCGGTCGCTAGCACCGTCACCTTGGCCGCCGGGTCGAAGGACATGTTGGTATATTTGTCCTCCATAAAGCTCCAGATGTACGGCCGCAGCCCCGCGGTGACGGGATGCGTCTTGCTCTCGATCTTGATGCGGAAGCCATCGGGCGGCGAGCGGCGGCTCTCGCCCGGCACCATGACCGCGCCGAGCAGGCGCTTGTATTCGGGAATGTCGCGGCCCCAGGTGAAGCTAGAGTGGAAGGCGACGAGCCCGCCACCCTGCGCGACGTAATCATAGAGCGCCTTGAACGCGCCCGGCGACCACAGATGCTGCTCCTTGTCGCCGTAATTCCAGCGGCTGGCATAGTTGAGCAGCACGACGTCGTACTTTTTCAGCATCGCCAGCGTGCCGTCGTCGAAATCCTCGGTCACGCGCACGTCGAAGCGGCCGGTGTCCTTCATCATCGTGCGCAGCTGGTTGTTCACCCCCGTCCAGTCATGCTCGTAGCTGTTCTGGCCGCTGATGATGAGCACCTTGAGCCGCGCCTCCTTCGGATCGACGGGGGTGACGACGCGCTGCACCGTCTCGGGCGGGGCATAGGGCTTGTTGCCCGGCATCGTCGGGATGTCGGCGACGGGCACCTGCTGCGCGGCGGCGAGCAGGGGGAGGAGGAGCAGGGGCTTCATCGTGTTTCTCCGGGTCAGGCGGTCGCGAGGACGGGACGACGGCCGGCGGGCCACAGCAGGATCACACCCGCCTGAAGCGCGAGCAGCACGATTGGCCAGCCATAATAGGACCAGCGGATCGTCTGGCGAGCGGTCTCCGTCACCCCGCCGGGCACATAGCCCGCGATCCCGAGCGAATAGGCGATGGCGGCGGTCCCCACCGCCATGCCGATCTTGGTCGCCAGGCTGATGCCCGACGACAGCAACCCCTCGTTCCGCGTCCCGAACAGCACCTCGTGGTAATCCACCGCTTCGGCCGCCATCGTGAAGATGCCGGTGATCGTGACCGACGTTGCGATCGACGCCATCAGGTAGACGGCGATGAACGCGGGCGGCGACGCTTCGGTCAGCGGCAGCACCGCAAACAGCGCGATCGAGATCAGGATCGCGCCGAGGCACCCCTTGCGCAGCCCCGTGCGCGCCAGGATCGGCGGCGCGATGAACGCGGCGAGCAGCAGCATGCCCGAGATCGCCGGCAGCAGGATCGAGATCATCCATGGCCGCCCCAGCACCTCGATCGCGAAGAAGGCGGTGAGCGAGATCATCGTCCCGAAGCGGATGAAATAGAGGAGCGTGAAGCCGAAGCAGACGGCCCAGGCGCGATTGCGCAGCATCTGCCCGATCGCGGGCATCACCGCAAAGCGCGGCGAGGCATTGTCGTCGAACCGCTCCCGGCAGTTGCGAAAGAGGAGGAACAGCGCGACCAGCGACAGCCCGGCGAACAGCGTCGCGGTCGCCGCGAACCCGCGTTGCTCGTCACCGCCGCCAAACAGCCCGACCAGCGGCATCGTCGCGGCGGTGCCGAGGATCACCGAGACCGACGTGCCGATCGATCGCATGCCGCTCAGTTTCAGCCGCTCGCTCGTGTCGCGCGTCATCATCGGCAACAGCGCGGTATAGGGGATCGACCCCAGCGACATGAGGATGCCGAGCGCCTTGAAGGTGAGGAAGGCGTAGAGCAGCCGCATCGTCTCGCTGCCGTCCGGCACGTTGAACAGGAGCACGACGACGACGGCATAGGGGATGGCGGTGAACAGGAAATAGGGGCGCGTGCGGCCCCAGCGCGAGCGCGTCTTGTCGACGGCGATGCCGACGAGAATGTCGATCACCGCATCGAGGAGCCGTGCGGCGAGGAAGATCGTGCCGACCGCCGCGGCAGGCAGCTTGGCGACGTTGGTATAGTAGTAGAGCAGGAACGCCCCGGCCATATTGTAGGCGAGGCTGTAGCCGAAGTCGCCGAAGCCATAGCTCAGCCGCTCGGTCAGGGTCAGGCGGGGCGTTTCGGTGTCGGCCATCTACTATCCCACAAAAAAACGGGGCGCCGCGAGGATCAGGCGGCGCCCCAGGACGGGATCAGAAGTCGATGGTGACGCGGGCGCCGTAGGTACGCGGCGCGCCGAAGCTCCAGTTGTAGATATCGTCCGGACCCGCCGCGACGAACGTGCCGAAGCCCAGGGGCTGCGCATCCTCGAGGTTGCGGACGAACGCCTGGACGCTGAACTTCTCGTTCGCCGGGCGATAGATCAGCGCGACGTCGGTCTGGCTGAAGCCGCGCTGGCGGCTGTCGTTGTAGTTGAAGATGTCGAGGAAATAGTCGCTCTTGAACCGCGAGAAGGCGCTCGCCGTCAGCGTGCCGGCGTTGCCCAGGTCGAAAACGTGGTCGTAGCCGAGCGTGATGATGACGTCGGGGCTCTGCGGCAGTTTGTTGCCGGCCAGGTTGGGCTGCGTCACCGTATTCGGATTGTTGTCGAGGTCGCCCACCGACGTATCCGCACCGCCGACGCTGAACACCGTATAGGCGGCCAGCAGATCGTCATACTTGGCGTTGAGATAGTTGAACGTCGCGTTGAACGTGTCGTGCTTCGAAAGCTTGAAATTGCCTTCGACCTCGATGCCCCAGATCGTCGCCTTGCCGGCGTTGAAGATCTGGCCGCCGACTGCCGGATTGAGCAGCACCGATGCCTGCAGGTCCTTGTAGTCGTAATAGAAGGCCGATGTGTTGATCTGGTGCGGACCGATGCCGAACTTGCCGCCGACTTCGTAGGCGGTGTTGCTCTCGGGATCGTACGAACCCACGCTGTCGAAGCCGCCCGCCTTGTAGCCCGTCGACACCTTGCCGTAGATCAGCGTGTCGGCATTCGGCTTGTAGTTGAGGCCCGCGAGCCAGGTCACCTTCTCGCCCTTCGCCTCGGGCGTCAGCACCTGCGGCGCCGGACGCACCTTGGTCAGGTCGACGCGGCCCGAATTGAAGACGAAGAAATAGTTGCCGAACACGCCGGTGCGATCGTCATGGGTGTAGCGCAGGCCGCCGACCGCAGTCAGCTGATCGGTGAAGGGCACCTCGACCTGACCGAACGCGGCATAGCTCTTCGTCTCGCTCGCGCGGGTGAAGAAGTTGATGTAGCTGCCGTTCGGGCCGATGAAGCGGTTGAACAGGCCGCGGACGTTGTCGAGCTTCTCGTTGAAGTAGAAGCCGCCGACCTGCCACTGGAAACCGCCCGTCGGGTTGTTGCCGCTCAGCCGGATCTCGTGGCTCTGCGTCTCGACATTGTTGTCGAACTCCAGGAACTCGTAGGCGGGCGGCAGCGCCTGCTTGGTATCCTGCGAGCTGTCACGATAGCCACCGGTATAGGTGAAGGTCGCCGGGCCGAAATCATACTGGAGCCGGCCGCGAATCGCGGTCGATTCGATATGGTTGGGGCTGAGGCCCGAGATCGGCGCGTCGTAGCGCTTGCGGTCGATCGTCTGGAGATAGCTGGTGCCGGTCGGGATGCACTGCGTCCCCGGCGTCAGCGGCGCGACCTCGGTCCAGCCGATGCCCGAGCAGCCCGCACCCGGCGCACGCCCGCCGCGATTGACGTCCACCGCGGCGAAGGCGGGGATGATGTTGTCGATCTCGACATATTCGCCGACCAGGTCGACGGTCAGGCCCGACACCGGCGTCAGGCGAAGGCTGGCGCGGCCGCCCTTGGTGCCGGCCGAACCGCTGCGCGCGTCGATGTTCGGATGATAGAAATAGCCGTCGCGGTCGGTGTAGATCCCCGACAGGCGCAGGCCGCCGATCGCGCCGAACGGCACGTCGATGCCGCCCTCGACACTGAACGCGTTGTAGTTGCCGTAGCTGGCGTTCAGGTTGACGCCGAATTCCTTGCCGGGCTTGCGCGTGATGAAATTGATCGCGCCGCCGGTCGCGTTGCGGCCGTAGAGCGTGCCCTGCGGTCCGCGCAGCACCTCGACCCGGTCGAGGTCGAACAGCGAGACGTTGAGGATGTTCGGGCGGTTCAGATATTCGCCGTCGATGTTGATGGCGATCGACTGGTCCTGCGCCTCGTCGTTCGAATTGGTGCCGACGCCGCGGACGGCGACGCGGGTGTACTGCGAATCCTGCGTGATCTGGAGCACCGGGGCGATCCGCTCGACCTCGCGGAAGTCGGTGACGCCGGCTTGGGCGATCGCCTCTGCCCCCACCACGTCGATCGCGATCGGCACGTCCTCGACCCGCTCGGCGCGGTTCTGGGCGGTGACGATGATGTCGGCGGCGTCGTCATCGGCCTGAGTCGTCGCGGCGGGCGGGGGCACGTCCTGGGCCATCGCCGGAGCCGCCATCGCGATCAGCCCGCAGCCGGCGAGCAGGACGCACTTCTTCGGAAAACGAGTCATCAAACCCTCCCCATCACGTGCGCCGATTCGAATTGGCCGGCGCTTTGTTAATAGAATAGTTGTTCTAGTTCGTTTCAATTGGCTGTCAAGCGCCGGGTCGAACGCCCTGCAAGAGCTGGCCCGCCATCGCCTCGACAGCGTTCAGGATGCCAGGATCGACGAGCTGTCCGGCCGCATCGAAGGGCTTCTGCTCGATCGAATTGACGGCAAGGCCGATCGGTGTCGGCCAGCCGCGCATGGCATGGACGATGCCGCGCAGCGCGGCGAGCGTGACGCCCCCCGCCTGCCATCCGGCCGCCGACACGATCAGCCCCACCGGCCGCCTGTCGAAATAGGGCCGCACGTCGCCGCGCAGATCCTCGAGCAGGTCGATCGCATTCTTGACGAGACCCGAGACGCCCCCGTGATAGCCGGGCGAGGCGATGACGAGCGCGTCCGCCGTCCGCACCGCCTCGACCAGCTCGGCCTCGGCCGGCGAGCGGTTGGGCGTCGCCGGATCGAAATGCGGCAGCCGCGCCAGATGCGGGCCATCGAACATCCGCACCTCCGCCCCCCGCGCCTCGCAGGCCGAAAGCACCGCACGCGCCAGCCGCTCGCTCGACGATCCGGCGCGCAGCGTGCCGCCGATGCCGACGACGCGCATCAGGCCGCGACCGGCGACGGGTCGAGCGCGGGCATCACCTTCTGCGAGAGGAGGTCCAGCGTTTGGTCGGCGAGGCGCAGCCGCTCCTCGGTCAGCGGGCCGGTGGTAGTCCCGCACAGGATGTTGCCGATGCCCAAGTCGCGATAGGGCGTCAGATGCTCGATCACCGTCTCGGGCGAACCGTAGAGGCACCAGGTACCGATCCAGTCCTCAGTGAGCGCATTGGGCGTGCGGTCGGTCTTCTTGTTCGCCGGATCGCCCTCGGCCCGCGCGTTGAACTCGGCCTCGCGCTCAATCGCTTCCTGATAGGCGCGAAGAATGACTTCGAGCTCCTCACGCGCCTGCTCGTCGGTCTCGGCGACATGTACGCACTGATAGGTGTGCGTCGTCCAGTCGAGCGCCGCCGCGACCGCTTCGTCCGAATGGCCCGCGCCGGTCAGCGCGGCGTGATAGGCGTCGAAATACTTCTTCACATGGACGAACGGCTCGGTCCCACCGATGACCGGCGGGGTGAAGGCGGGGATGAACGCGGGCCAGGCATTGTCGGCGGCGCGGCGCATGCTCGCCTCCTTCATCGCGACGGGCATCAGCCGGGCGTGGCGGGGCGTGTAGTTGGTGGGCGCGATCCGCTGGAGCACGCGGCCCTGATGCGGGCCGTTGTCGATGACGATTGCGGGATCGTCCATCTGCTTGGCCCACAGCGCCTCGGCGAGCTCGAGCGTCTTTTCCGCGATCGGCCCGGCATCCTTGTAGTTGACGTTGAAGCCGATCATCTCCTCGGGCGTGGTGCCCGACCCGATCCCGACCAGCAGCTTGCCGTCGGTCAGCTGGTCGAGGATGTTGATCCGCTCGACCAGCCGCACGGGGTGATGGAGCGGCACCGACACCACCGAGAAGCCGAAATGCATGTGCGGCAGCTTGGCCGCGAGGTAGCCGGCGAAGATGAAGCTGTCGCTGGCGACGGGCATGTACCCGTTGAAGTGATGGTCCGGCATGAAGATCGCGGAGAAGCCCTGCTCCGCCGCCTTCACCGCATGGGCCTCCAGGTCGCGCATCAGCGCGCGGTCCTCTTCGGGCCGCATCGTACGCGCGTTGAGGAAGACAGAGAAACGCATGGCCGGACCCCTCCCAAGGCTCCATCCGTCCGAATCAAAACGCGAGACGGCAGATGAATTAGAATTGACGTTCTGTTTTTATTTGTTTCAACGTCGCGGCCATGTCAACTGCCATTTCCAGCCTCGCCGCCACCGCAAAGCTCGCTGCCTCCGCCGTCTCGCGTCAGCCGCGTCAGGGGCGAAGCAAGGAATCGTTCGAACGGATGCTCGCGGCGACGCGCGAGCTGATGCTGGAGCGTGCGAGCGAGGAGTTCACGCTCCAGGACGTGAGCGAGCGCGGGGCGGTTTCGATCGGCTCGATCTATTTGCGCTTCGAGAGCAAGGACAACCTGATCCACGCGGTGATCGCCGAGGCGCTGACCGATATCGGATCCAGCGAGGCGGCGATGCTCGAGGAAGTCGCTGCTGCCTCGAAGACGCTCGCCGATTTCGTGCCCCTGTATGTCGAGCGCTACTCGCAGCTTCTGGCCGATCACGCGCCGATGCTGCGGCTGGTCATGCAGCGCGCCTCGTTCGACCCGGCGGTGTCGGGGCCGGGCAAGGCGACGGCGGCGCAGACGGCAAAGGCGTCGGTCGAGGCGATGCTGCGTTATCGCGAGGAAATGCCCGCCGCCGATCCCGCCGCAAAGGCGATGGCAGCTTATCACATCATCTTCGCGACGATGGCCCGCCACCTCAGCCTCGGCTCGACCGCGGAGAGCGCGGATCAGGCGGCGTTCGGTGCGCTGCGCGTCGAGCTGGCCGAGATGGTGCTCGCCTATCTTGCCACCTCGCGCTGAGGCCTAGAACATCGGGTGGGCGTTCTTCGCCTGCGCGGGCACCGGCTGGATCGCATCCCAATGTTCGACGATGCGGCCGTTTTTGAGCCGGTACATGTCGAACACCGACGCCCCGCGAGCGCCGGGTGACGGAATCGCATGGATGTGGATCACCGCCATGTCGCCATCGACGAGGATGCGCTTGATGGCGAACACGCGGCCCGGCTGCGCGAACATCGGCGCGAGCGCGGCGACGGCCGCCGCGCGCCCGTCGGGAATGCCCGGATTGTGCTGGATGTAATCGGGCACGACATAGCGCTCGAATGCCGAGCTCACGTCGCGCTCGGCGTAGAACAGGCGCGCGAAGTCGGTAACGATGGCGCGATTGTCCGGGGGTGGTGCCGCGCCGAGGAGCGCCAGCGCCATGAGCGCGCGCTTCACGGCCTAGCCTTCAGGAAGCCGCGGCTGCCAAGCCAGGTATAGAACCGCACGATCCACCCCTCGCTCCCGGTGCCCGCCTTGCCGAGGCCGAAGCCGTGGCCGCCATCGGCGAGCAGGTGGAATTCGATCGACCGGCCCGCCGCGCGATAGCTGTCGATCAGGCCGAAACCGCCGCTCCGCTGGAGCAGGAAATCGTCGGCGGCGATCGTCACGAACATCGGCGGCGCGTCGGCCGGCACCTTCATCGGCTTCATGTTCGGATAGATCGGCGCGGCGAAATCGGGGCGGTCGGCACCCCCGTCCGCCACGACGCTGCGCGTTAGGAAACCGCCCGCCGAAAAGCCCATGAAACCCACGCGCTTCGGATCGATGCGATACTCGCCCGCATGACCGCGCACATAGCGCAGCGCGGCGATCCCGTCCGCCAGCGCCTCGGGCGGGGTATCGTCGGGCGGAGCGACGCCCGTCTTCTCGCCGCGCATCGCCCGCGCGAGGCTGTCCTGAAAGACGGCGTTGTCGCGCGGCGTCGGCAGGACGCGATACTTGAGCACGAAGGCGGCGATACCGTGATTGGCAAGCCAGCGCGCGACCTTCCACCCCTCGTCCTCGATTGCGAGGCCGAGGAAGCCGCCGCCCGGCGCGACGATCACCGCCGCGCCGCTGCCCGGCCCCACCGGCAGCACCGGGGTCAGCGTCGCGCGGGTGACGTTGCGCACATCGACGGTGCCGTCGCGCAGCATCCATTGCTCGCGGTTCGGCGCCTTCGGATCGCCGATCACCACCTCGCCCGGCTGCGGCGGCGCCTCGATCGCGGTGAAGGTGCGCGTCTGTGCCGTTGCCGGCATGGCGGCGAGGAGTGCAGCAAGCGCCAGCAGCGCCCTCATGCCGGCGCACTCACCAGCGGCGCCGGGTCGCGACGCCCCAGCAGCACCAGCACCACGGCGGCCCCGACGACCCCCAACACCCCGGCGACGAGGAACGCGCCCTGCATCGTGCCGGTGAAGCGCGAGACAAGATTGACGAGCAGCGGCGAACTGAACTGGCCGAAGAAGAAGCAGGCGGTCCACACCCCCATGCCGCGCCCGCGATGCGCGAATGGCAGCTTCGACTGCGCCCAGGCAATCAGCGACGGGATCGCCATGCCCGCGCCGGTCTGTTGCACCGCCATCCCCGCGATCATCCAGCGCCAGTCGGCCGCCAGCCCGATGATGGCGAGCCCCGCACCGAGGATGCTGAGGAACATCGCGATCTGCACCCGCGACGAGAAGCCGCGCTTGCCCGTCCACCAGAAGATCACCGCGCCGACGAGGATGAACAGCGTCGGCAACGCGCTGATCTGGCCGATCGCATGCGGGTCGGCGACGCCCAGTTCCTTCCAGACGAGGCCGCCGTTGATGATGAAGACATAATAGAGCGCCGAGGCGAACAGCGTCAGCGCCCCGATCGAAATGACGGTCGGCCATGGGAAGCGCGAGCCCGACCGATCTTCGTCCATCCCCAGCATCCGGCGCGCGGTCGCGTCGCTTTCCGGTTCGTACATCCAGCGCAGCATCGCGAGGAAGATCGGGAAGGCGACCAGATAGAGCAGGAAGATGCCGTTCCACCGCCATGCCGCCAGGCTGCCGGCGAAGAAGATCATGACCGACGACAGTGCCGGTCCGACCAGCCCCTGTAGCGTCAGCCAGTTGCGCCGGCCGTCCTCGGCCCAATAGTCGGCGATCAGCGTGTTCAGCGTCGTCAGGATCACCGCCTCCGCGACGCCCAGCGCGAGCCGCGAGGCGTAGATCGCGTCGAGCGATTCGAGGAGGAACGGCATCGCGCCGAACAGGCCGTAGACCAGGGTCGCCGCCAGCAGCAGCCTTCGCCGCCCGAACCGGTCGACCAGCACGCCCGCGAACAGCGCGACGATCGCGATCGTCAGGCCCGGTGCCGACACCATCGCCGGCACCTTCCACCCCGCATTGGAATCAGCCGAGAAATGCCCGATCATCGCCGGCACCGCAGGGAACATCGACACGATCGCCAGGATCGGCAGGAAGCCGGCGATGATGACCGTCAGTCCCTGTGCCGGCCCCGGCCGCCTTACGCCCGTCTCGCTCGTCAACTCGCCTCTCCCACGCGTCATTTTGCCGCCGATGCTTGACGCTTAGTCCATCGACGTCAATAGTAGAAGCAATATTCTATTTTAGCGGAAGGGGAGCCGCCCGTGTCGACCATCGAAGCCGCGCCGGCGGGGGCCGGGCGCAGCGACTGGCGGCGCACGCTCGCCTTTGCCACGGTGCTCACCGCGTTCGTGGTCGAGATAGCAGACGCGACGATCGTCAACACCGCGCTGCCGCAGATCCGCCGCGGCCTGGGCGCGGGCGACATCGCGATGCAGTGGATCGCGGCTGCCTATTTCCTCGGCCTCGGCTCGCTCCTCCTGATCGGTGGGCGGATGGGCGATATCTTCGGCTATCGGCGGATGTTCATGGCCGGCATCGCAGCGTTCGTCGTGGCGTCGGGCCTGTGCGGCCTTTCGCGCACGCCGGACCAGCTCGTCGCGGCGCGCCTGGTCCAGGGGGCCGCTGGCGCGCTGATGGCGCCGCAGGTCATGTCGATCGTGCAATTGCTCTATACCCCGCTCGAGCGCGTCGCACGGCTGGCATGGTTCGGGGTGCTCGGCGGGCTGGCAGCGATCCTGGGCCCGATCGCGGGCGGGCTGCTGATCGAGGCGGACGTGCTGGGGCTCGGCTGGCGCGCGATCTTCCTCGTGAACCTGCCGATCGGCGCGATCGCCTTGGCAGCGGCATGGCGATTCGTCCCACCGCTGAAGTCGGAGGCTTCGATCCGCATCGACCTGATCGGCGCGGGCATCTTCATGGCTGGGTTCGCCGCGTTGCTCGCCGCGCTGATCGAGGGACCGGAGCGCGGCTGGCCACCGCTCACCTTGCTGGCGCTGGCGGTCGGCATGGCGCTGATCGCGATCGGCTGGCGCCATGCGAAGCGGCGCGAGGCGACGCACGGCTCCGCGGTCATCGCCACCGCGCTGTTCTCGCTGCCCACCTTCTTCTGGGGCCTCGTCGCGATCCTCGCCTTTTCGGCGGCCTCGGCCGGGTTCCTGCTCGTCTTCGCGGTCGCGCTGCAACAGGGGCTCGGCTATTCGGCGCTTCAGGCGGCGCTCGCGCATGTGCCGTTCAGCCTGGGCGTCATGGCGGGGATCAGCGTCGTCGGCCGCCGCTTTCTGCCGCGGCTGGGGCGCAAACTCCTGGTCGCCGGCGCGATCGTGATGGCGGCGGCGGGCATTGCCGTTCTGCTGCGCGTCGCGGGCGGCGATGCGCGCGATCCGCTGACCATGGTGCTGCTGATGTTTACGGGGCTCGGCATGGGGATGCTCGCCGGGCCGTTGCCGCCGGTGATCGTCTCCGACGTTGACCGGGCGCAGGCGGGCGCGGCCTCCGCCACGCTCAAGACTGCTCAGCAGATCGGCGGCGCGGGCGGCGTGGCACTGATCGGCGCGGCGTACTTCACCGCTGGCGACGGCGCGGCGGCCCGGCTGGCGGGGCTGTATCCCGCGGGCGCCGCCTTCACTGCCTTGCTGGCGGCGGCGATATTCGCGGCGCTGCGGCTGCCAGCGGTTATCTTCAAGCGCTAGAGCGCCTCGATCGTCTCGATCCCGTATCGCGCCAGGGCCAGTGCGAGCGCACGCGCATGATCGTCGAGCCGGGTGAAGATCGCGCGCCCCGGTGCCGCCGCGGCGGGCCAGCCCTGCCCCTCTGTCAGAGACGCGATCCGCCGCGCGATCCCCGGCCCGCCATCGACAAACGTCAGCGGGCGCGGTCCCGCCGCCGCCAGCCGGTCGGCGACCAGCGGGAAGTGCGTACAGGCATTGACGACCACATCGACCCGCTCGCCCCCCGGCTGATCGAGCAGGCCAGCCAGCACCGCGGCATAGGCCTCGTCCGGCTGCCGCTCGCCCGCAAGCTCCGCCTCGGCCAGCGCGACCAGCGCCGCCGATCCGTGTCGCACGACGGTGCAGTCGGCGGCGAACCGCCGGGCGAGGTCGTCGACATAGGGCTGTCGCACCGTCGCCTCGGTCCCCAGCACGCCGATCGCCCGCGCCTTGCTCATCTCGGCCGCGGGCTTGATCGCCGGCACCGTGCCGACGACGGGCAGGTTGAGCGCCCCGCGCACCGCGGCGAGTGCGATCGTCGAGGCGGTGTTGCAGGCGATCACCACCAGCCGCGGACGCACCCGCTCGACCAGCCGGCCCAGCAGCGCCGGTACGCGCGCCGCGATCTCCGCCTCGGTGCGGGTGCCATAGGGAAAGCCGGCATTGTCGGCCGCATAGACGATCGGCGCCAGCGGCAGCAGCGCGCGCGTCGGCGCGAGCACCGACAGGCCGCCGACGCCCGAATCGAAGAACAGGATCGGCCGCGCATCGCTCATCGCCGAGCGATTAGGCCTGTGTACGCTAGCGGACAACCGGTCGGCTTCGGACCCCGACTGATCGAGATCGTTGCGCAGACGGTCCGCCCTGCCCTAAAGGCGGTACAAATGGGGCACGCGACTTGACCACCGAGATCCTCTGGCTGCCGCCCGTGGCCGCGCTGCTGATCGGCTATCTGCTTGGCAGCATCCCCTTCGGCGTCATCCTGACGCGGATGGCGGGCGCGGGCGACCTGCGCCAGATCGGCTCGGGCAATATCGGCGCGACCAACGTGCTGCGGACGGGGCGCAAGGGGCTGGCGGCGGCGACGCTGCTGCTCGACGCGCTGAAGGGCGCGGCGGCTGTGTGGATCGTCGCGGCGGTCTGGCCCGGCTTGGCGCCCGTCGCGGGCGCGGCGGCGTTCATCGGCCATTGCTACCCGGTCTGGCTGCGCTTCAACGGCGGCAAGGGCGTGGCGACGCTGATGGGCATTGCGCTCGCGCTCAGCCCGCCGGTCGCGGGGGTCTATGCCGTCGTCTGGCTCGGGCTGCTCGCGCTCGTCCGCATTTCCTCGGTCGCCGGCATGGCCGCCGCGGTCAGCGCACCCGTCGCGGCGGCGTGGTTCCAGCGGTTCGACATCGTCCTCGTCTTCCTCGCGCTCGCACTCATCGTCCTGTGGAAGCACCGCGCCAATATCGACCGGCTCGCCAGCGGCACCGAACCGCGCATCGGCAGCGGCAGGCGTGGATGATGCGGAGCGTCGCGCGCGGCTTCGGCTCGCGCGCACGCACCGGGTGGGGCCGGTCGGCTATGCCGCGCTGCTCGCCCGCTTCGGCACGGCGGCCGCCGCGCTGGAGGCACTGCCGATGCTGGCGGCGCGCGGCGGCGGCAAGCCGATCGAACCCGCCGATCCGCGCCGCATCGATGAAGAGATCCGCCGCGTCGCGAAGGCGGGCGCACGCCACTGCCTGACCGGCGATTCCGACTACCCCGCGCTCCTCGCCGAAGCGGACGGCGCGCCAGTCGTGCTGATCGTCCGCGGCGACCTGTCGCTGCTCGCGCGGCCGAGCGCGGCGATGGTCGGCGCGCGCAACGCGTCAGCCGCTGCCTGCCGCTTCGCGCGCGGCTTGGCACAGGAACTGGGGCAGGCGGGCGTCACCGTCGTCTCGGGCCTCGCCCGCGGCATCGACACCGCCGCGCACCAGGGGTCGATCGCCAGCGGCACCGTGGGGGTGATCGCCAGCGGCATCGACATCGCCTTTCCCCCTGAGAACGAGGGGCTTCAGGCGCGCATTGCCCAGGAAGGCCTGCTGATCGCCGAACAGCCGCCGGGCACCCAGCCGCTTGCGCGCTTCTTCCCCCAGCGCAACCGCATCATCGCCGGTGCGGCGCAGGGGACCGTCGTGGTGGAGGCGGCGCCGCGCTCCGGCTCGCTCATCACCGCGCGGCTGGCGGCCGAGGCGGGGCGCGAAGTCATGGCCGTCCCCGGCAGCCCGCTCGACCCGCGCGCACAGGGGTGCAATGCGCTGATCCGCGAGGGCGCGACGCTGATCCAGACCGCCGCCGACGTGCTCGAGCTGCTCCGCCCGATCGACCTGCGCGCGCTGCGCGCGCCGACGCAAGCCTGGGGGGCACCGCCGCCTGAGGATGCCAGCGACCGCGAGCGGGCCGCCGTCACCGGCCTGCTCGGCCCCGTCCCCACCGCGATCGACGAGGTGATCCGCCAGTCCGGCCTTTCCCCCGCGATCGTGCAGACGGTGCTGCTCGAACTCGAACTCGCCGGGCGGCTGGAGCGGCACGCCGGCGCGCGGGTCAGTCTGCTGCTCGGCTGACGCGCGGGGCTTGCCCGCCCCCGCCGCATCGCCTAGGTCCGTCGCCGCTGCCCCTGTGGCGAAATGGTAGACGCATTCGACTCAAAATCGAACGCCGCAAGGCATGCTGGTTCGAGTCCGGCCAGGGGCACCATTTCCGACTTTTCCACCGCCGATGCCGGACGCGCCAACACGCGGACGCCCGGTTTCCGTGGCGCCGGCCTATTCGCGGAACGCTCGTTCGCTCATGCGCGTGATCGGGGTGAAGATGTAGCTCAGCACCGACCGCTTGTCGCCGAGCAGGCTGGCCTCGACCGTCATGCCCGGCCCCAGCGGCAGCGCCTCGCCATGCGGGCCCTTCAGGGTCGAGCCGCTCGCCTCGACCTTGACGATGTAGAAGCTTTGGCCGGTGCGCTCCTCGGTCACCGCGTCGGGGCTGATCGTCACGACCTTGCCGTCCATCGACCCGTAGATCGCCGAGTCATAGGCGGAGATGTTGATCCGTGCCGGCTGGTTCAGGCGGACGAAGCCGATGTCCTTGGGGTTGACCTGTACCTCGACCATCAGCCGGTCCTCGCTCGGCACCAGCTCGACCAGCGGCGAGCCCGGCGCGACGCTGCCGCCGACGGTCGAGACGAGGACGCGGTTGATCCGGCCGGGCAGCGGCGCGGCCACCGTCGCGCGGCGGACGGCGTCGGCGAGGACGGGGGTGACGCGGCGCTTGGCGGCCATGTCGGCCTGTGCGGCGGCGAGTTCGCTGGCGGCGGTGGTTCGCCAATCCTGTCGTACCTGTGACAAGGCCGAGCGCGCCTCGGCGACGCTGGCCTGCGCGCGGGCGATCGCCGCCTGTGCCGCGGCCATGTCGCCGCGCGCGACGGCGGCGTTGTTCTCTAGCGTGACGAGCTGGAGGCGCGGCTCGATCCCGCGATCGACGAGGGGGCGGATCAGGCCGAGCTGCTGTTCGATGCTGCGCAGCGCAGCGGCGCGCGACTGGTACGTCGCCTGCGCTTCGGCCACGGCGCGCTGCCACTGGCTGATTCGCGCCTCGCCCGCCGCGCTCGCGCTGGCGAGATCGGCGACGCGGGCGGCGTGGAGCGAGCGCTCGATCGCGATCTGTTCGGTGACGGCCGGATTGGTCGATGCAGGATAGGCCGGATCGCGGCCCGTCGCCTCGGCCGAAAGCCGGGCGATCTTGGCCTGGAGCGCGCCCACGGTCACCTCGTTGGTGCCCAGTTCGGCGCCGGTGCGCGTGGGGTCGAGCCGGATCAGCGATTGCCCCCGCTTCACCACGTCGCCCGCCTTGACGAGGATCGCCTCGACGATCCCGCCCTCTAGGTTGGACACGACCTGAAGCCGTGAGCCCGGAACGATGCGACCCGATCCGCGCACCGTCCGGTCGAGTTCGGTGAGCGACGCCCAGGCGACGAACGCCACGAAGAACCCGACGATCGTCCAGAGGAGCAGGTTGGATGCCGCGCGCGGGCGCAGCGCGGTCACGCGATCCTCCAGCCGGACGGCGCCGCGAGCATCGACGGGGACGGGCAGCGAGCGTTCGATGTTCATGATCCCGGTCCCCGGTCAGGCCGCCGCGCGCGGGCGATTGAGCTGTTGCAGGATCGCGTCGCGCGGTCCGTCGGCCACGACCTTGCCCCCCTCGACGACGGCGATGCGGTCGACCAGCTTCAGGAGCGCGGGCCGGTGGGTGATGATGACGAGCGTCCGCCCCTTCGTCTCCTCCTCCAGCCGGGCGATCAGCGCCGCTTCGGTCTGCGCGTCCATCGCGCTGGTCGGTTCGTCGAAGATCAGGACCTGCGGCCGGCCCGCCAGCGCGCGCGCCAGCGTGATCGACTGGCGCTGGCCGCCCGACAGCCCCTCGCCCCGGTCGGCGAGGACAAGGTCGTAGCCGTTGGTGATCTGGCCCATAAAGGCATGCGCACCGGCGAGGCTGGAGGCGCGCAGCATCTCCGCATCGTCGATGTGCGGGCGGTCGAGCGCGATATTCTCGCGCACCGATCCCGACAGCAGCACCGTTTCCTGAAGCGCGGTGCCGATATTGGCGCGCAGCCCCTCGGGATCGAACTGGCGGATGTCGGTGCCGTCGATCATCACCAGCCCCTCCTGCGGCTGATAGAGGCCGAGCATCAGCCGCGCGACGGTCGACTTGCCCGACCCCACCCGGCCGATCAGGCCGACGCGCTGCCCGCCCTCGACCGTGAAGCTGAACTGGTCGAGTGTCTTTTCGCTGGCACCGGGATATTTGAAGCTGACGCCCTTCAGTTCGATCCGTCCGTTGAGGCGGCCGGGGTAGAGCGGCGTGCCCACCGGCCCCTCCGACGGCACGCTCATCAGCCCGTTGAGCTGGCGGTAGGCGGTGCGCGTCGCGGCGATGCGGCTCATCAGCTGGGCGATCTGCGCCAGTGGCTGGACCGCGCGGCCCGCCAGGATCGAGCAGGCGACGAGGCCGCCGGTCGTGATCTCCCGCTCCGCGATCAGGAACACGCCGTAGACGACGACGCCCATATAGGCGGCGCTGTTCGCGCTGGTCGCGATCGTCAGCGCGATCGTCGAGATGAGCCGCTGGCGCATCGAGCTGTCGGCATGATCGTCGATCGCCCTCAGCCAGCGCTTTTCGAGGAGGCGCTGCGCGCCCGAGGTCTTGACCATCTCGATCGAGCCGATCGATTCGACCAGCACCGACTGCTTCGAGAGCCCGCCCGCCATCGACTTGGCCGACAGGCGGTCGAGCGCGGGGTGCGTCAGATAGCCCGCGGCGATGACGATCGGCACGAGGATCGCGGGCACCCAGACGAGCGTCCCGCCGATGAAGCCGATGAAGATGAGCGTCAGCACGATGAACGGCACGTCGACGATCGCCGTCAGCGTGGCGGAGGCGAAGAAGTCGCGCAGCGTCTCGAGCTCGCGCATCAGGCCGGACAATTGGCCCACCGATCCCCGTTTCAGGTCGAGGCGGATGCGCATCATCCGGTCGAAGACGTTGCTGCCGATCTCGCGGTCGATCTCGGCCCCGGCGACGTCGACGAAATAGGCCCGCAGGATGCGCAGGATGAAGTCGAAGACGAGGACGATGGCGACGCCGATCGACAGCGCGGTCAGCGAGTCGAAGGCCAGGTTCGGGACCACCCGGTCATAGACCGTCATCGTGAACAGCGAGATGACGAGCCCGAAGATATTGAGCAGCACCGCCGCCACCGCCACCTTCATGAACATCGCCCGGTTGCGCAGCATCGGCTCCGCCAGCCAGGCGGCGAAGCGGGGGGGGCGCCCTTCGATCAGGTTGGGATCGCTCATTTTCTGTCCGTGGTGGCCGGCGCGATGCCGAAGGTGTCCAGCAGCCGCCCGGTGCGGGCGAGCAGATTGTAGCGCGCGATATCGAGCTCGGTCACGGTCTCGATATAACGGGTGGCGACGTTGAAATAATTGGTCTCGGCCGCGAGTACGTCGAACAGCGTGCCGCGCGCGACGCGGAACCGTTCGACCAGCACGTCGCGCGACTGGCGCGTGGCGAGGTAGTTCGCCTCGATCGCGGTCGCCGTCTCGCGAAGCGCGCCCATGTCGGACCAGGCGATCGCCGCGTCGCGCGACGCCTCCAGCCGGGTGCGCTTGAACGCCGCCTCCGCCCCGCGGGCGCGCGCGGCGTATTGGTCGATCCGCTGCTCGGTCCCGCCAAGAATGCGCTGGCTGAGCGTCAGGCTGCCGCGCACGTCGTAGTCGCCGCGATTCTCGAACACGCCGTAGCGGCCGGTGTCCAGACCCATCGACAGGCTGGGCAGCGACGCCGCCTTTGCCGCGCGCAGATCGTAGCGCGCGGCATCGGCCTGCCGCTTGGCGGCGACGACCAGCGGCGTCGCCTCCGCATCCGCCTCCGCCCGCTCACGAGTAATGTTAACGTTCGCCGCGCTGGGCGCACGGCCGAGCGCGGCGGGCGCGGGCGAGCCGGTGATCTGCTGGAACTGCGCCTCGGCCTGCGCCAGGTTGCGGCGATAGCCGGCTAGCTGTGCCTGCGCGGCGGCGATGTAGCTTTCGACCTGCGCCTTGTCGCCGGGCGCCGACACGCCCTGACGGATGCGCACGTCGATCGCGGCGCGCAGATCGCTCTGGTTCGCCAGGAACGCCTCCGACAGGCGGACCAGCGCGCGATAGCCATAGACCTGGTACCAGGACTGCACACCCTGGAGCGCCAGGCGGGTCGACACGTCGTCGATCGCGACCGTGGCGGCCTGAAGCCGCTGGTTGCCGGCGCGGATTCGCGCATCGGCGGCACCGAAGTTGAACACCGGCCATTGGACGCGGAGCTGCTGGTCGGTCCGCTCGCGCGGGCGGGAGCGTTCGAGGATGTTCTGCGGGTCGTTGGCGAACTGGCGGTCGAGCACGTTGAAATAGCTCATCGACAGGTCGACGACGGGCAGCTCGCCCGCCCGCGCCTCGTTCCGGGCGGCGCGCGCCTCGTCGGCGCGGGCCTCGGCCTCGGCGATCGAGGGATGGCGTGCCACCGCCGCCTGGATCGCCCGGTCGAACGCGGCGCGATCGCCGGTGTCGCGAGCGATGGCGAGGATGGGATCGTTGCGCGTGTCGAGCCGCAGCGGATCGGCGCTCGGCGCGGGGAGTACGTCGCCGCGGGCGCGGGCGCCCCGCTCGATCGCCGATTCGCGCTGCGGTGCCTCGCCGCGCACGGCCTGAAGCGTGATCGGCTGTGTGGGCGCCGGCATCGGCGCGGCCGGCACCGGGACGGGCTGGACCGGACCGGCGGCGGGCGGCGCGGGCGGCACCGCGGCGGGCGGGGCCAGCGGATTGGCGCCCCCCTGCGGATTGACGACGAGCGGCGACGGGCCGGCGGGCGGCGGCGCGATCACCTGCCGCGCGGCGGCCGCATCGGCGGCGGGCACTATCAGCACGGCACCCAGCGTGGCCGTCAGCCGTCCTGGCCTCATACGCAACTACCCGCTCCCCCACGGCATCGGCAGCGAACGCTCGGGCGCCGCACCGAAAAGCGCAATCCTCGAAAGATAGTATGACCGCATCGCCGCGGCGTTTTATCGGAGGAAGCCTGCACCGTGCCCCAACGGCGCCCTCCCTCTTCGAACAGGCTTAATGCGCTGTCATCGGGGTGTAAAGCGCCCGCCGCGGCGGCTGCGACCGGCCGCTGCCGCCCTGCCCCGCCGGCCGCGCGGCAGTGCGCGGTTTTGAAAATCGCACTGATCGACTAAGGGGCGGCGATGGTTCATCCGCGTTCCTCGGCCCGGCAATCCGCGTTCCGACCCGATCTTCCGCTCGTGCTGGCGCTCGCGCTCATGGTCCTTTTGTGGATCGCTGGCGGCGCGTCGATGGCCGATGCCATGGGCCAGGTGGTGGTCCGCGCCGGCGCCTGGGCGATCTTGATCACCGCGATCCTCGCCGGGCCGCGGCCGGCGGTGGCGATGGTCCGCCCGGTCCTGTTCCTGCTGATCGCCGCGATCGCGCTGCCGCTCGTCCAGTTGATCCCGCTGCCGCCCGCCTGGTGGCAGGCGCTGCCCGGCCGCGCGATCTTGCTGATCCCCGGCGAACCGGCACCGTGGCGGCCATGGACGATGACGCCGGGCGCGACGCGCAACGCGCTCGCCTCGCTCGTCGTGCCCGCCGCCACGCTGGTGGTGCTGGCGCAGGGCAACGACCGGGTGTTCCGCTGGCTGCCGACGATCCTCCTGGCGATGATCGCCGCGGCGGTGCTGCTCGGCCTGCTCCAGTTCTCGGGCGCGGGGTTCAACAGCCCGCTCCTCAACGACACGCCGGGGGTGGTCAGCAGCATCTTTGCCAACCGCAACCATTTCGCGCTGTTCGTCGCGATGGGCTGCCTGATCGCGCCTGCCTGGGCGTTCATGGACCGGGAGGCGCTGCGCTGGCGCGGGCCGATCGCGGCGGGCCTCGTCGTGCTGTTCGTGCTGACGATCCTGTCGACTGGCTCGCGCAGCGGGATGCTGCTGGGCGCCGCGGCGCTGGCGCTGGCGCTCGGGCTGGTCGGCAAGCGGCTGCGCCGCCGGCTGGCTGGGGCGCCGCGATGGGTGCTGCCGACGCTGATCCTCGCCGCGGTCGTCGTGATCGGCGGCGCGGTGGCGCTCAGCTTCGCGGCGGATCGCGCCGATTCGATCAACCGCCTGATCGCGCTCGAGACGGGCGAGGACATGCGGTCGCGCGCGCGGCCGACGGTGCTGGCGATGATCGCGCTCTACATGCCGTTCGGATCGGGTCTGGGCGGGTTCGACCCGGTGTTCCGCATCCACGAGCCGTTCGCGCTGCTGAAGCCCACCTATTTCAACCAGGCGCACAACGACTTCCTCGGCATCGCGCTCGATGCCGGGATCGCCGGCGCGGCGCTGCTGGCGGCGGGGATGATCTGGTGGCTGGTCTCCTCGATCCGCGTCTGGCGCGCACGCCCCGACGAGGCGGTGCAGCTGGCGCGGCTGGGCTCCGCGCTGATCCTTCTCGTCCTGCTGGCGAGCGCGACCGACTATCCCGCGCGCACGCCGACGATGATGGCGATCCTCGTCGTCGCGGGGGTGCTGCTGGCCCGCGGCGGGCGAGCGTCCGACAGCGCGGCTTTACCGTCTTGACCGCCAAATCTATAGAGCGGCCTCACCTTCCCCCATTGACCGGAATTTTCACGCGCATGCGTTTCCCCGTCCCTGTCCTATGCCTAGCGCTGGCGGCGACCGCTTGCGGATCGCCCGAGCCGCTTCAGTCCAACGGCAGCCTGACCGTCGTCCAGGGGTCGAGCGTGCTGCCGCCGCCCGATCGCGGCGACCTCGTCGCGGCCGACCGCCCGGCGCTGATCGGTCCGCTCGACACGATCGAGGTGAGCGTGTTCGGCATCCCCGACCTCGACCGCGAGATGCAGGTCGACGCCAGCGGCCGGATCGCCATGCCGCTGGCCGGCACGATCGACGCGCGCGGCAAGACCGCCGAGGAGCTGGCGACCGCGATCGAAACCGCACTCAAGGCGCGCTACGTCCGCAACCCACAGGTCACGGTCAACATCAAGAGCTCGGTCAGCCAGGTCGTGACGATCGACGGATCGGTGGTCGAGCCGGGCCTCTATCCCGTCACCAATCAGATGACGCTGATGCGCGTCGTCGCCTCCGCCAAGGGGCTGACCGAATTCGCCAAGCAGGAAGAGGTCGTGATCCTGCGCACCGTCGGCGACAAGCGGATGGCCGGGCTCTACGACATCTCGGCGATCCGCCGCGGCGCCTATGACGATCCGCCGGTCTACGCCAACGACGTCATCATCGTCGGCGATTCGCCGCAGCGTCGCCTGTTCCGTGATTTCGTCTCGCTGTCGCCGGTGCTCGCCGCGCCGCTGATCGCCGTGCTGCAGTAAGGCCGCTTCGATGAACCTCGTCAGTCCCACGCTCCGGCCCGCCACTCCGGCGGGTACGCCCAACTTGCCCGCGCTCGTCACCCCCGTCGATAAGACGTCGGTGATCCGCCAGTATCTGCGCATCGCGCTGCGCTGGCGCTACGTCATCATCGGTGCCGTGGTCGCGTGCGCGATTATCGGTCTGATCGTCACGCTGTTGATGACGCCGCGGTACACCGCCACCTCGACCATCGAAATCTCGCGCGAGGCGAGCCAGGTCACCAATTTCCAGGGGGTGGAGCGCGAGACGAGCGTCGCCGACCAGGAATTCTACCAGACGCAGTACGGCCTGATGCGCTCGCGCGTGCTGGCCGAGCGCGTCGCGACGCAGCTGCGACTCGTCGACGACAAGGCGTTCTTCGAGCGGTTCAGCGTCGATCAGGACAAGCCCGCCTTCGCACAGACCAACGGCCGCTACACCGCCGCCGGCCGGGCCGAGCGCCAGCGCGTCGCGGGCGAAGTGCTGCTGAAGAACGTCGGTGTCGAACCGACGCGCCTGTCGCGGCTCGTCGCGATCAACTTCACCTCGCCCGACCCGGTCTTCTCGCAGAAGGTCGCCAACGCCTGGGCCGAGCACTTCATCCAGACCAATCTGGAGCGCAAGATCCAGGCGACGTCCTACGGCCGCAACCTGCTCCAGCGCGAACTCGGCCAGGCCAAGGAGCGGCTGGACGAATCGCAGCGCCAACTGGTCGGCTATGCCGAGCAGCAGCGGATCATCAACCTGCCCGCACAGGGCTCAGGCGAGAACCAGACGGCGGAGCGATCGATCGTCGCCGACGAACTCGCCTCGCTGAACACCGCGCTGAGCCAAGCGACCGCCGACCGGATCCAGGCGGAGGCCCGGTTCCGCGAGGCGGGCCGTGCCGGCTCGTCGGCGGAGGCGCTGCGCAATCAGGCGATCAACATGCTGCGCCAGCGCCGCGCGGAGGCGGCCGCCGACTATCAGAAGCTGATGGTGCAGTTCGAGCCGGACTATCCCCCGGCACGCGCGCTCCAGTCGCAGATCGACCAGCTCGACCGGTCAATCGCGCGCGAGGAGAGCCGCGTCTCGGGGTCGGTGCAGGCGGAATATCGCCAGGCGGCCGAGCGCGAGAACGCGCTGCGCCAGCGCGTCGAGGGGCTGAAGTCGAACTATCTCGACCTGCGCCGCCGCAGCATCCAGTACAACATCTACCAGCAGGAAGTGGACACCAACCGCGCCCTGTACGACGGCCTGCTCCAGCGCTTCAAGGAGATCGGCGTTGCGGGCGGCGTGGGCGTGAACAACGTCGC
This sequence comes from uncultured Sphingomonas sp., assembly GCA_913775315.1. Classification (GTDB taxonomy): domain Bacteria; phylum Pseudomonadota; class Alphaproteobacteria; order Sphingomonadales; family Sphingomonadaceae; genus Sphingomonas. Next base: position 151,095 of record CAJYIX010000017.1, read on the forward strand.
GATCGTCGATCCGGCCGACGTGCCGCAAAAGCCGTCGAGCCCGCGGATGCTCATCAACCTCGCGCTCTCGCTGCTCGTCGGCCTCGCGATCGGCGCGGGCCTTGCCTTCGCGCTCGAGCAGATGGACGAGGCGATCGCCGATCCGGGCGAGGTCGAGCGCCGGCTCGGCCTGCCCCTCCTCGGCTCGGTGCCGAAGGTCGAGGGCGTGGCGCCGCGCGATGCGTTGCTCGATCGCAAGTCCGACCTGGTCGACGCCTATCTGGCGATCCAGACCAGCCTCGGCTTCACGACCGAGCACGGGGTGCCCCGCTCGCTCGCGGTCACCTCGACCCGCCCGGCCGAGGGCAAGTCGACGACCGCGCTCGCCCTCGCGACGATGCTGGCCCGCGCGCACAAGAAGGTCATCCTCGTCGACGGCGACATGCGCTCCCCCTCGGTCCACCACCTGGGCGGTGTCGATCACGACCGCGGCCTGTCCAATTATCTGGCGGGGCAGGACGATATCGCTCAACTGACGTTCGAGATGCAGGACCTCGGCCTCACCGCGATGTCGGCCGGGCCGATCCCGCCCAATGCCGCCGAACTGCTGACAGGCCACCGCCTCCAGCTGCTCGTCGCCAAGTTGCTCGAGACCTACGACCATGTCGTGATCGACAGCCCGCCGGTGATGGGCCTCGCCGACGCGCCGCTGATCGCCAGCCGGGTCGAGGGCGTCGTCTATGCCGTCGAATCGCACGGCATCCGCTCGAGCATCGTCAAGACCGCGCTCCAGCGGCTCCTTTCGGCCAACGCGCACATCCTGGGCGGCGTGTTGACCAAGTTCGAGGCGCGCAAGGCGCATTACGGCTATGGCTATGAATATGGCTATGGCTATGGCCGCGATAAGGGCTGATCGGGCCGCCATGACCCGCCGTCCCGCCCGCCGCCCGACCGCCGCGCGCAGCCCGCGCGAATGGGCGGTGCGCGGCGGGCTGGCGGCGGCGGCGCTGGCGCTCGGCTATGTCTCGACCGCGCAGACGCTCGCCTATGCGTTGGTCAGAACCGATCCGGAGCGGGCATTCGCGCTGTCGCCGAACGACGGCCGAGTCGCCGGCGCGCTGGCGCAGCAGATCGCGGGCAGCGAGGGCGCCGATCGACCGCGCGCCGACCGGCTCGCCCGCCGCGCCCTCGCCGCCGAACCGCTGGCGGTCAAAGCGCTGACCGCGCTTGCGATCTACACGCAGATTGCCGGTGATACTCCCGCGGCGCGGCGCCTGTTCGTCCATTCGGATGCGCTGTCCCGGCGCGAGCTCGGCACCCGGCTCTGGCTGATCGAGGATGCTGTGGCGCGCGGTGACGTGCCCGGCGCGCTCCGCCACTACGACATCGCGCTGCGCACCGAAAAGAGCGCGCCCGAACTCCTGTTTCCCGTGCTGTCGAGCGCGATCTCCGATCCCGCGATCGCCGCCGCATTGCTCGATACGCTCAAGCGGAAGCCGAACTGGGCGGACGCGTTCGTCTTCCAGCTCGGCTTCACCGACACCGATCCCCGCGTCCGCGCCGCCTTCATGGAAAGCCTGGCGCGCAGCGGGCTCAAGGTGCCGCCGGCCGCGCAGGTCAGCGTCGTCAACGCGCTGATCGCCGCCGGCCGGATCGACGAGGCGTGGCGCCTGCATGTCGGGACGCGCCGCGACGTCGCGCGCGATCGGTCGCGCGATCCGCGTTTTTCGGCCGCCATCGACACGCCTTCCCCGTTCGACTGGAACCCCGTCACCGACGACAGCGGGATCAGCGCCTCGATCCAGTCGGCGCCGGGCGGCGGCGTGTTCGATTTCAGCGTTCCCGTCACCGTCGGCGGCGTGATGCTGCAACAGGCACAGGCGCTGCCCGCGGGGCGCTATCGCCTGTCGGGCAGGAGCGCGGAAATCGCCCAGGACGCGAGCGCGGCGCCATATTGGACGCTCGTCTGCGGCGACGGTCGCGAGCTCGGCCGCGTCACCGTCCCCAACTCGGCGCAGGACGCCGGCCGCTTTGCGGGCGAGTTCACGGTTTCGGGCAATTGCCCGGTCCAGTTCCTGCGCCTCGTCGCCCGCCCCTCTTCGGCGACGGGCGGCCTGTCGGGCCGGATCGAGCAGGTGACGCTCGTGCCGGTGGGTGGGGCCGGGTGATGCGCGTTCCGTGCATCCTCGCCGCGCTTTGCGCGCTGGCGGCGCCCGGCGCGGCCGGTGCTCAGGATCGCGGCGCCCCGCCGCCCGACCCGGCGCCCGTCATCGTCGATGCGCGCGCGGCCAAGACGGTCGATACCGGCGCGGGCCGGATCGGCGAGCGCCAGACCCGCGAAGGTGCGGCACGACAGACGGGCGTTGAGCCGATGGCGCGCATCCAGAACCGGGTCGCCAATCGCGTCCAGTCGCGCCTTCGCACCCGGATCGACCGCAACTACGATTCACGCGCCAATGCCACCTCTCCGTTCGTCGTCGCGAGCGATCAGGTCCGCGCCGTTGGGCGCCCCCGCCGGCGCTGAACCGCGGTGCCGACCCGAGTGTCGGCCGGGTACCGTCGGTTGCAAAAATGCTAAGAGGCGTCTATCGCCCGCCCGCGCGGCCACCAGCGGCTGTCCGACAGTCCTGACGGAACCGGTCGCCAATGCTCGGGACGGCATTCGCAAGAACGACTTGAAAGTGTCATCGTGAGCAATTTCCAGCCACGCCGCGTATCGCTGTTGGAGCGCCTGTCGTTTCAGCTGCTGGGTGGTATCTTCTTTGCTGCCGTCTTGCCGTATCTGTTCCGGCTCGCACGCGGCGTCGACGCAAGCGATTACGCGCTCCTCAACCACACGCTGATCGGCGTGTCGGTCGCGACCGTCGTCGCGATCTGGCTGTCGCGCTACATCGCCGCCTATCCGGGCGAGGAGTCGGCGTCGTCGCTGCTGCCGTCGTTCGGGCTCGCCTATGGCGGCCTCGTCACCTTCTTCGTGCTGTCGCGCTTCCAGTACAACCGCGTCAGCCTCGTCGTCGGGCTGGTGATCGGCTTCGTCTGGATGCTGCTGGTGCTTCAGGCCGCGCGCCGCAGACGCTATCGCATCGGCCTGATCCCGCTCGGCAATGTCCAGAGCCTGCTCGACGTCCCCAATGTCGACTGGCGCACGCTGCATTCGCCGGAGGATCCGGTCGACGGTCTCGATGCCGTCGCCGTCGACCTGCGCCACGACATGCCCGACGCCTGGGAATCGCGTCTGGCCGACTATGCGCTCTCGCGGCTGCCGGTGCTGCACAGCAAGCACCTGCTCGAATCGCTGACGGGCCGGGTCGAGCTGGAGCATCTGTCGGAGAACAGCTTCGGCTCGCTGACGCCGCGCCCGGCCTATCGGATGGCCAAGCATATCGTCGACTGGGTGGCGGCGCTGGTGCTGCTGATCGTGCTGCTCCCGTTCCTCGTGCTGGTCGGGATCGCGGTTAGGCTGACCTCGCCCGGCCCGGCGCTGTTCGTGCAGGAGCGGATCGGCTATCTCGGCAAGCCGTTCAACGTCTACAAGTTCCGCACGATGGCGGTGATGGCCGACCCCAATGTCGACGTGCGCCATGCCGCGATCACCCAGGCCGCCGACCGCCGCGTGACGCCGCTCGGCCGGTTCCTGCGCAAGAGCCGCCTCGACGAGCTGCCGCAGCTGGTGAACGTGCTCAAGGGTCAGATGAGCTTCATCGGTCCCCGGCCGGAGGCCGCGGTGCTGTCGCGCTGGTACGAGGAGGAAATCCCCTTCTATCGCTATCGCCACATCATCCGCCCGGGCATCGCCGGCTGGGCACAGGTGTGCCAGGGCCACGTCGCCGACGTCGCCTCGGTGCGCAGCAAGCTCCACTACGACTTCTACTACATCAAATATTATTCGCCGTGGATCGACGTGCTGATCGTCATCAAGACGATCAAGACGATGCTGACCGGGTTCGGCTCGAAATGAGCGACGCGGCGATCTTCGTGCATCCGACGTCCGACGTGCAGACGACCGCGATTGGGGCGGGGACGCGCATCTGGCAGTTCTGCGTCGTGATGCGGGACGTGACGATCGGGTCGGGCTGCAACATCTGTTCGCATTGCCTGATCGAAAGCGGCGTGAGCGTCGGCGACGACGTGACGGTCAAGAGCGGCGTCCAGTTGTGGACCGGCGTGACGCTGGAGGACCGGGTGTTCGTCGGCCCCAATGCCACCTTCACCAACGATCTCCATCCCCGGTCGAAGGATCATTCGCAGCCCTATCGCGCGACGCGCGTGCGGGCCGGCGCCTCGATCGGCGCCAATGCCACGATCCTGCCCGGCGTCGAGATCGGCGAAGGCGCGATGATCGGCGCGGGGGCCGTGGTCACGCGCGACGTGCCCGCCGGCGCGACCGTGGTGGGCAATCCCGCCGTCATCGTGTCCCCGCGCGGCACGAAGGGCAAACCCGCATGAAATCGCTTCTCGACCTTTGCCGCATCGTCGATCTGCCGAAGATCCAGGATACGCGCGGCAACCTCACCTTCCTCGAGGGCGGGCGGCACATGCCGTTCGACATTCGGCGCGTCTATTATCTCTACGACGTCCCCGGCGGTGCCGAGCGCGGTGCCCATGCGCACAAGGACCTGCGCCAGCTCATCATCTCGGTCTCGGGCAGCTTCGATGTCGGGCTGGACGACGGGATCACGCGCCGGACCTTTCATCTCAACCGACCCTATCAGGCGCTCTATGTCTGCCCGATGATCTGGCGCGACCTCGAGAATTTCTCGTCGGGGTCGGTGTGCCTCGTCCTCGCGTCGAACGCCTATTCCGAAGACGATTATTTCCGCGACTACGAGGCGTATCTCGAGGCGCGGCGGGCGTCTCTCTATTTCGAAGGCGAGTGATGGTCGATTTTCTTGATCTCAGGGCCGCCGCGCAGGCCCGCCGCGAGGAACTGCTCGCGGCGGCGGCGGCCGTCATCGACAGCGGCTGGTTCATTCTCGGCGAACAGGTCGCGGCATTCGAGCGCGAGTTCGCCGCCTATTGCGACGCGCCCGGCGCGGTCGGCGTCGCCAACGGCCTCGACGCGATCTCCCTGGCGCTGCGCGCGCTCGGCATCGGGCCGGGGGACGAGGTGATCGTCCCCAGCAACACCTATATCGCCACGTGGCTGGCGGTCAGCCATGTCGGCGCGATCCCCGTCGCGGTCGAGCCCGACGAGGCGACGTACAATCTCGATCCCGCGCGGGTCGAGGCGGCGATCACCCCCGCGACGCGCGCGATCATCGCGGTCCATCTCTACGGCCAGCCCGCCGACCTCGACCCGCTGCGCGCGATCGCCGACACGCATGGCCTCGCGCTTGTCGAGGATGCCGCGCAGGCGCACGGCGCCCGCTACAAGGGGCGCCGGATCGGGAGCGGCGATCGGTCGATCGTCACCTGGAGTTTCTATCCCGGCAAGAATCTCGGCGCGCTGGGCGATGGCGGGGCGCTGACCGCGGGGCCGGCGATCGCCGCCGACGTGGCGATGCTGCGCAACTACGGATCGGCGCGCAAGTACGAGCATGAGCTGATCGGCTACAACAGCCGTCTCGACGAGATGCAGGCCGCGTTCCTGCGCGCCAAGCTGCCGCACCTCGATGCCGAGAACGAGCGGCGCCGCACGATCGCGGCGCGCTATACCGCGGGCCTGGCGGGCACCGGCCTGATCCTGCCGTTCGTCCCCGACTGGGCGGAGCCGGTCTGGCACCTCTATGTCGTCCGCCACCCGGATCGCGATGGCCTCGCCGCGCATCTGAAGGCGGCGGGCATCGGCACGGTGATCCATTATCCGACGCCGCCGCACCTCCAGGCGGCCTATGCCCCGATGGGGCTGGGCAAGGGCAGCTTCCCGATCAGCGAGCGCATCCACCGCGAGGTGCTGAGCCTGCCGATCGGGCCGATGCTGACCGACGGCGAGGTCGATCAGGTCATCGATGCCGTTCGCCGCTTCGGCTGAGCACGCACCTTGAGCCTCGTCAAAACCAGCTTCTTCAACGGCATCGCCGTGGCCGTTCGGATGGGCACGGCCCTCGTCCTCAACAAGATCCTGGCGATCTATGTCGGGCCGGGCGGCTATGCGATCATCGGCCAGTTCCAGAACCTGGTGTCGATGATCGTCACCTTCGCGACGGGCGCGACCAATACCGGCGTCGTCAAATACACCGCCGAATTCTACGACGACGAGGCGGCGCAGCACAGCCTTTGGCGGACCGCGGGAACCGTGACCGCGATCGCCTCGATCGTCAGCGCGGTGGGGATCGTCCTGTTCCGCGACCTGCTGGCGCGCGAGCTCCTGCACGATCCGGCGCTGGCCAGCGTGTTCTTCTGGCTGGCGGGCGGCCTCGTGTTCATCAGCCTCAACGCCCTGCTCCTCGCGCTCCTGAACGGCAAGAAGGAGGTGAAGCGATACGTCGTCAGCAACATCGCCGGCTCGCTGATCGGCCTCGCGGTGACGGGAGCACTCGCTTATTGGTACGGCCTGTACGGCACGCTCGTCGCGCTCAGCATCAACCAGGCGCTCGTCTTCTTCGTCACCTTCCAGCAGATTTCGCGGACCGCCTGGTTCCGCTTCCGCTTCGTGTTCGGCGAGATCGATCGCCGCCACCTGAAGGCGCTGGGCGGCTATGTGGCGATGGCGCTGGCGACCGCGGTCGCGACGCCGATCAGCCAGGTCGCGGTGCGCAACGACCTCGCCGCGCAGTTCGGCTGGTCCTATGCCGGCTATTGGGACGCGATGTGGCGGATCAGCACGATCTATCTGACCTTCGTCACCGTCACCCTGTCGCTCTATTACCTTCCCCGCCTGTCCGAAATCCGCGAGCCGGCCGAGCTGCGGCGTGAGATCGTCGGCACCTATCGCATCGTCGTCCCTGCCGTCGCGGCCATCTCGCTGACGCTCTACCTGCTCCGCGATATCGTCGTGTGGGTCCTGTTCACGCGTGATTTCGCGCCGATGGAGGTGCTGTTCGGCTGGCAGATGGCCGGCGACGTGGTGAAAATCTCCAGCTGGGTCCTGTCGTTCGTGATGCTCGGGCGCGGCATGACGCGGATGTTCATCGCCACCGAGCTGCTGTTCGCGCTGTCCTTCTGGGCCAGCGCCGCGCTGTTCACCCGCGCGTTCGGGTTCCAGGGCGTCGCCATGGCGCACCTTTTCAACTATGCGCTCTACATGGCGGCGATGTGGTACCTGATTCTCGTCCGTTCTCCCGAAACGCAGATCGCAGCGGACCCCGCCTGACCATGGCCCAGACCGACCTTCCGGAGGGCGCCGCGCCGCTCGACCTGCTGCGCGAGACGAGCGCGCCGGGACCCGACCGGCTGCTGACGATCGTAATCGGCGCCTACAACCACCAGCGTTTCCTGGCCGAGGCGTTCGCCGCGATCGAGGCGTCGGGCGTCTGCGACCGGCTGGCGCTGATCTTCATCGACGACGGCTCGCCCGACGAAACCATCCCGTTCGTGCGTGACTATCCGTTCGATCCTTCGCTGCATGTCCGCGTGTTCGAGAAGAAGAATGCGGGGCTTCGCGATTCGCTCGCCAGCGGGCTCGCGCTGACCGACACGCCGTTCGTGGCGTTCATGGCGTCCGACGACCTGTACGTCCCGGCCGGGCTGGCCGCGATCGTCGACCGGCTGGCACGGGCCGGTGCGCCGGACCTCTGCTGGGTCGCGCAGGCCACCTATCTCGAGGGGCGCGATGGCGAGCGCGTCTACGGCGCCGCGATCGAAGCGACGCTGTCGGCCGATCCCGAACGCCGCGAGCGCGAGCTGAGCGTCCAGTTCCCGAAACCCCTGCTGCTCCAGTCGACCGTGTTCGGCACCGACATGCTGCGCGCCGCCGGGCCCTGGATCGATGGCCTCGCACTCGACGACTGGCCGACCTTCATCAAGGTCGCGGGGCTTGCCCGACGGCGCGCGATCGACATGCGGCCGATGTTCGACATCGTCCTCTGCCGCTATCGCATCCATGACGGCGGCACGCACAACAACCTGGAACGCCAGCTGCGCATCTGTCTCGAGGTGGCGGAGCGCGGCGTGGCGCCTGCCTATCGCCGAGAGGCGATCGCGAACGTGTTCGCGGACGTCGCGGTCATTCACCTCTATCAGCGCGAGTTGCCAAGCGCGCTGCGGCTGTTCGGCCGTGCGCTGAACGCGCGCCGCCACCCGGCGACGATCGCGCGCCCGGCGATCCGCATCCTCTCCTCGGCAGTCAGGCGGCTGGGCGGCAATGGCGCAGACTGAAGATCCGGTCCCGGCGCCCGGCGCCGATACCGCCGCGATGCGGCCGGCATTCGGCCCCGACCTGATCGGCTGGGGCTTCGCGGTGCTGATGCTGGCGCTCGCTTCCGGCCGGGGCTGGCTGGGGCTGGGGCGCGACTATCTCGAATATGTCGATTATTACCGGCGGATCCCGCCCTTCTTCTCGTTCCAGGACACGCGGTTCGAGCCGGGTTTCCATCTGGTCGCATGGGTGTTCGCCAACGTCCTCGGCCTGCCCTTCTGGAGCTTCGCGTCCGCGGTGGTCCTCGCGGCGCTGGCGGTAAAAGCGTATCTGTTCCGCCGCTACCTGACCTATCCGGTGGCGGCGATGGTCGTGTATCTGGCGACCTTCTATCCCAACCAGGAATATACCCAGATCCGCGCCGCCGCGGCGATTTCGTTCGGGATGCTGGCGATCCACCTGTTCTTCGGGCGGCGGTTCGTCATCGCCGCCGCGGTCGCGGCGCTCGCCTTCACCTTCCACTACAGCATCGTCCTGCTCTTCGGGGGCTTTGCCCTCGCCTTTGCGCTTCGCCGCAACCTGCCGTCGCTGGTGGCGGTGAGCGTGATCGGGGTGCTGATGGCGGGCGCGATGCTGTCGGGCGGCGGCCTCAACAACGTCATCATCACTTGGTTCTCCACCTTCAACCCGCTGGTGGGCAATTATGTCGACAATATCGCCGCGATCGATGCGGCCTCGATCTGGTCGGTCAACAACCTGATCGTCATCGCCATCTTCGGCGCGGCGGTGGCCGGCGGCTGGCTGTCCGACGGCCGTTACCGCAAATGCTTCACGATCATGTTCGGCCTGTCCGTGGTGTTCGTCGTCGTGCTCGGCCAGTCGCCGATCATCGCGGTGCGTGCCAAGGAGATGCTGCTCGTCGCGGTCGTGTTCGCCGCCTTTCGCACGCCGCTCGGCCGCCGCGATCTGGCTGCGGTCGCGCTCATCGCGGCGAACGCGGCGCTCCTCCTCTTCCTTGCGGTCCGCGAGGGCGTGATCCTCTCCTCCACCTGAGCCGACAGAGACCCTCGCCATGCCCGCCGAGATCGACATCGTCATCGTCAACTGGAATGCCGGAGACCTGTTGCGCGCGTGCGTCCAGTCGGTGCTGGACCATGCCGGCGACACGGTGGCGCGGATCATCGTCGTCGACAACGGATCGGTCGACGGCTCGCTTCGCCGCCTGCCCGCCGATCCCAGGATCGTGGTCGACGAGACGGGCGAAAATCTGGGCTTCGGCCGCGCGTGCAATCGCGGGGCCGCGATCGGCGACGCGCCGTATCTCCTGTTCCTCAATCCCGATACGCAGCTCTATCCCTCGACCCTCGCCGACGTGCTGGCGTTCATGGAAGCGGCCGCCAATGCCCGTGTTGGCGTCTGCGGAATCCGCCTGATCGAGGACGACGGCGCGATCCAGCAGCATACGACCGACTTCCCGACGCCGGCGAACATCTATCGCGTCGAGTCGTTTCGTACCCCCTTCGATCACGCGAGTGACCGGCGGGTATCGCACACGATCGGCGCCTTTTATTTCATCCGCCGCCCGCTGTTCGAGACGCTGGGCGGTTTCGACGAGCGCTTCTTCGTCTATTTCGAGGATCTCGACCTGTCGCGGCGGGTGCATGCCGCGGGATGGACGATCCAGTATCTCGCCTCCACCGCCGCCTATCACAAGGGTGGCGGCACGTCGGAAGCGGTCAAGGCGCGGCGCCTGTGCTATTCGCTGTCGAGCCGGCTGCGCTATTCGCGAAAGCATTTCGGCGCGCTGGGCCATGCCGGGGTCGTCGCGATGACGTTCACCCTGGAGCCGCTGTTGCGGATCGCGCGCGCGCTTCGCCGCGGCTCGACCGCGGAAATCGGCGAGACGCTGGCGGCCTATCGCATGTTGCTCGACCGCGACAGCCGGCGCTGACACCGGCACCCATCCGCGGCGCCGCCGTCCGGCGCCAGACCGACGACCAGAGGAACCAAACGGGGATCGATGCGCGTTCTCGGACTTGCCAAATACGGACCGCGCGCGGCGAGCACTCGCCAGCGGATGCTCCAATATCGCCCGCACCTCGCTGCCCGGGGGATCGAGCTCGAGCTGCGCCCGCTGCTCGGCGACGACTATCTCGAGCGGCTGGCCCGCGGCGAGCCGCAACCGCGCAGCGCCATCGCCCGCGGCTATGCACGGCGGCTGACCGACCTTATCGACGCGCGGCGCTTCGACGTGGCCTGGGTCCAGTATGAGGCGTTTCCGTATCTGCCGGGCATCGCCGAACGCCTGCTGACGATGACCGGCGTGCCGATCGTCTACGACATCGACGATGCGATCTTCCATCAATATGACCGCCACGGCTCGCCGCTCGTGCGGCAGGTGCTGGGGCGAAAGCTGGTGCCGCTGATGCGCCGCGCGTCCGCCTGCCTGTGCGGCAACGCCTATCTCCAGGCCTATGCCGAGCAATATTGCCCCAACAGCATCATCGTGCCGACCGTCGTCGACACCGCCGACTATCGTCCCGCGGACGGCGTGCGATCGGCGCCGCCCGTCGTCGGCTGGATCGGCTCGCCGTCGACGTGGCGATATGTCGAGCCGCTGCTGCCGACGCTGCTGCCGCTGTTCGCACAACATGGCGTGCGGATGCGCGTGGTGGGTGCCGGTCCCCGCGCCCGCGGGATCGACGGCATCGATGCGATCGAGTGGACCGAGGCGAACGAGGTCGCCGATATCCAGGCCATGGACATCGGCATCATGCCGCTGCCCGACGAACCCTGGGCGCGGGGCAAGTGCGGGTACAAGCTCATCCAGTACATGGCCTGCGGACTGCCGGTCGTCGCCTCGCCCGTCGGCGTCAATCGCGAGATCGTGACGCCGGGCCGCAACGGTTTCCTCGCCACCGATGCGGGCGAGTGGGTGGCGGCGCTGGAGCGGCTGATCGGCGACGCGGCGCTCCGCCGTGCCTATGGCCGCGACGGCATCGACACGATCGAGGCGCGCTATTCGCTGCGGTCGCAGCAGGATCGCGTCGCCGACGCGCTTGAGGCGGCCGCCGCGGAGCGCCGCCGATGACCGGCAACCCCCCGATCCGCAGCATCGCCATGCTGACGAGCGGCGCCGCGACGCTCGCCAATTTCCGCGGACCGCTGATCCGCGCCTTCATCGCGCGCGGGATCCGGGTCTATGCGCTGGCCCCCGACCATGACGAGACGACCCGCGCGGCGATGATCGAGCTGGGCGCCGAGCCCGTCGACGTGTCGCTAGACCGGACGGGGATGCACCCGCTTCGCGATTTCAGGGACATGATCGCGCTGATCGGCGTGTTCCGGCGGCTGAAGCCCGATGCGGTGTTCGGCTATTTCATCAAGCCCGTCACCTACGGCACGATCGCCGCGCGCCTCGCCGGCGTGCGCCGCCGTTTCGCGATGGTCGCCGGGCTCGGCTATGTCTTCACCCCCGGCGCCGGGCCCGACACGCCGAAGCGGCGGGTGCTGCGCACGATCGCCTCCGCACTCTACTGGACGGCGTTCCGCTTCTGCCATGTGGTCTTCGTCCAGAACGAGGACGATCGCCGCTTCTTCATCGAGCGCGGGATCGCGCCCGCCGGGAAGGTGGAACTGCTCGCCGGATCGGGCGTCGATTTCGATCGGCTGTCGCCCGCGGCGCCGGTGACCGCGCCCGTCACCTTCCTCCTGATGGCCCGCCTGCTCCGCGAAAAGGGTATCGCCGAGTTCGTGGAGGCCGCGCGCATCCTCAGGCGCGAGCATCCCGACGCCCGTTTCGTCCTGCTCGGCGGCTGGGACCCCAATCCGGGCGGCTTCACGCTCGACGAGGTAAAGGCGTGGGCCGACGAGGGGCTGATCGACTGGCTGGGCCACCAGTCCGACGTCCGCCCGATCATCGCTGCGTCGAGCGTGTTCGTGCTCCCCTCCTATCGCGAGGGCAAGCCGCGCAGCACGCAGGAGGCGATGGCGATCGCCCGCCCCGTCGTCACCACCAACGCCCCCGGTTGCCGTGACACGGTGGTCGAGGGGGTCAACGGCTATATGGTGCCGGTGCGCGACGCCCCCGCCCTCGCAGCCGCGATGAAGCGGTTCCTCGACGAGCCGGGCCTGATCGAGCCGATGGGCAGGGCGAGCCGGACGCTGGCCGAGGAACGCTTCGACGTGCGCCGCATCAACGCGCACATGCTGCGCGCGATGGGGATCGAACGGAACTGAAGCGCGCTCAGCCGGCGTGCCGCGCCCCGGCGGCCGGCGTCTGCCGCTCGAGCCAGGCCTGGAACATGAGGATGCACCAGAGCCGGGTTTCGAGCTGGACGTCGCCGGCCAGGAAGCGCCGCCACACATCGGCGACCAGCGCGCCGTCCAGATAGCCCTCCGCCGCGATCCGGCGCGGATCGATCAGCGCCTCGACCCACGGCCTGAGCGGCCCGGCGAGCCAGCGCCCGACGGGGATCGCGAACCCTGCCTTCGGCCGCTCGATCAGGCTACGCGGTACATGCCGGTCGAGGATCTCGCGCAGGATCATCTTGCCGCGACCGTCGCGGATCTTGGCCTCCAGCGGCACCTGCCACGCGAAGTCGACGACGCGGTGGTCGAGGAGCGGCACCCGTCCCTCCAGACTGGCGCCCATGCCCGCGCGATCGACCTTCACGAGGATGTCGTCGGGCAGATAGGTGGTCATGTCGAGAAACATCATCGTGTCGCGAAAGTCCGCGAACGGCGGCGGCTCGGGCAGCGACAGCGCGGCGCGCGCGCCCGGCACCAGCGGCTCGTCCTGCCATTGCGAGATCAGCCGGCCGTAGAAATCCATCGGCGAGCGCGCACCGATGACGGCCCCGACCTTCGGCAGGCGCGCGGCGATGCCGGCCATCCGGCGATTGCCCGGCAACAGCCCGGCCGCCTTCTCGGCGAGGCTGCCGGTCAGCTTGTGCGAGAGCGCCCGCCCGGCCAGCTGCCGGACGGGCGCGGGCAGCGATGCGGCGCGCGACCAGATGCGCGCGCCCGTCACATGCCGGTTATAGCCGCCGAACAGCTCGTCCCCGCCGTCCCCCGACAGGGCGACGGTCACATGTTCGCGCGCGAGCCGGCTGACGAGAAACATCGGGATCTGCGACGAATCGGCAAAGGGCTCGTCCCAGATTTCAGGAAGCGCAGGCAACAGGTCGCGCGCCGCATCCATGCCGACATAGAGCTCGGTATGGCTGGTGCCGAGATGCGCCGCCACCGCCTTGGCATGCTCGGCCTCGTTGAACGCCGGGTCGTCGAACCCGATCGAGAAGGTGCGCACCGGACTGCTGGCATTGGCCTGCATCAGGCTGGCGACCAGCGACGAATCGATCCCGCCCGACAGGAACGCGCCAAGCGGCACGTCAGCCTCCATCCGCAAGCGGACCGCATCCGACAGCAGCGATTCGAGATCGTCGGTAAGGTCGGGACCCGCCGTGCGGGGGGCCGCGGTGCCACGCCGCGCCGCATCGGCGATATCCCAGAAGCGGACGGGATCGAGACGGTCGAGCCGGTCGATCGCCACCGTCATCCAGCTTGCCGGCGGCAGCTTGCGGATGCCGCGCCAGATCGATGCCGGCGCGGGCACGTAGCCGAGCCGCATGAAGTCGCCGAGCGCCTCGCGGTCGATCTCCGGGCGAAAGGCGGGATGCGCAGTGAGCGCCTTGAGCTCCGACCCGAAGAGCAGCGTGTCGCCGTGGACGCCGTAGTAGAGCGGCTTTTCGCCCATCCGGTCCCGCGCGAAGGTCAGCGACCGGTCATGCCGATCCCACAGCGCGAAGGCGAACATGCCGTTCAGTCGCTTGAGCGTCGGCTCGATGCCCCAATGCTCGATCGCCGCGAGCATCACCTCCGTATCCGAATGACCGCGCCAGCCGGGGGCGGCACCGGCGGTTTCCAGGTCGCGGCGCAGCGCCTGATGATTGTAAATCTCGCCGTTGTAGACGAGGATGTAGCGGCCGCTTGCCGACACCATCGGCTGGTGCCCGCCGGGCGACAGGTCGACGATCGACAGCCGCCGATGGCCGAGTGCGACGCCCGCCTGCGGATCGATCCACACCCCCTCGTCGTCGGGGCCGCGGTGGCGGATCACGCCGGTCATGGCGCGGACGGCCGCATCGAGGTCGAGCTCGCGCGCAGAGACAAAGCCGGCGATGCCGCACATGGACTGTTTTCCCGAAACTGTTCGCCCCGGCCTTAGAAAGGCCCGGCAGTAAGCGCAATTGAACGCGGCGCGCGTGCATCGTCTTTCACCGAGCAGGCGTTAGACACGGTCGCCAGCCCATGGACGAAGGAAGCCGATGCCCCACGAAACCGATCGCCGCCGCCTGCTGGGCCTGTTCGGTGCGATCCCGCTCCTTTCGGTTCCCGCCTGCAACGCGGCGAACGCGGTCGAGCCGGTCGAGGCGCCGACGTTGCGCCAGCGCGGCGACGTGGGCGACACCGCGGCCCTTGCGCGCGCACTTGCCTCGGGCCGGCCGGTGCAGTTGCCGGCGGGCGGCGGCTCGGGGCCGCGCGGCGAATATATCGTCGACATGCTCGAGTTGCCCGACGGGGCGACGATCAGCGGCGAAGGGATGGGCACCGTCCTGCGATCCAGCAGCGCGCGCGTGCAGAGCATCCTGCTGGTCAGCGGCGCCGCCGCGCAGACGCGCAACCTGACCCTGCGTGACATGAAGCTGGTCGGCCATGCGACGAGCGACGGCTTTCGCGAGCACCACAACCTCGTCAGCCTGTCGGGTGTCGCCGACTGCCTGATCGAGGGGGTGACGTTCGAGGGATTCGCCGGCGATGGCATCTATCTAGGCGGCGAACGCGACGGGCCGGTGCGCACACCGCGCAGCAATGCGCGGGTGACGATCCGCGACTGTACCTTCGACGGGATCAACAACGCCAACCGCAACGCCATTTCGGTGACCGGCGGTACCGATATCGTCATCGACGACTGCCGCTTCATGCGGTGCAGCCGTCCCGACATGCCCGGCCCCATCGATTTCGAAGCCGACGACTTCCCCTTCTACGTCTTTGATCGGCTGACGGTCACCAACTGCAGCTTCGAGCGGTGCGGCGGCAATGTTGGCCAGATCTCGATCGTGACTCCGCCGCGCGTGCGCCAGGTGCCGCGCAACATCCGCATCGCCGGCAATCGCTTCGCCGGCTATGCCGGCAGCGGCAGCGATATCGCGCTGACCGTCGGTCGTCCCGCGACCGCGGCCATGCCCGACATGAACGTCGTGATCGAGAACAACGTCGGCAGCAACGGGCGTGCCGGGGTGCGGCTCTATTCAGGCCGCGGAATCACACTGCGCAACAATCGCTGGACGCGCTATCTCGGCCAGATGTTCGTCGGTTATGCCGAGGCGCGCGACGGTTGCCGCGACGTCAGCGTCGCCGACCGGTTCGAGGCATGCGGTACGCAGGACGGCGCCGCGATCGGCATCTTCAACGCCGATACCGTATCGATCGCCGGCAGCAGCTTCGTCGATTGCGGCAATGGCCGCGCCGATGCGGCGTGCATCCGGCTGGGACCCGGCCGGTCGAGCGGCGTCGCGATTCGCGGCAACGACTTTGCCGGAAGCGTCGGACGGGCGGCGCCGATCCGGCAGACGGCCGGCCATCGCTCCAGCGACCGGATCCTTCTCGAGCCCGCGAGCCTGTCGATCCTGGGGCCCGGCGAGCGCCGCTGAGCGTACCCCCGTCTTTTTTGGTTTCGGCACCGTCCGCACCCGGCTAAGGCGCGCGCTACCGCGTATCGGGGAAACTGGTTTGCAACAATCATGGCTGAACGCCGACCCGGCCATCGACGCGATGCTCCGCCGGGAATCGGCGCTGTGGATCGTCACCGGTGCGGCCGGCTTCATCGGCTCGAATCTGGTCGAGGCGCTGCTGCTTGCCGGCCAGCGGGTGCGGGCGCTCGATAATTTCGCGACCGGACACCGCCACAATCTCGACGCCGTTCGGCAATCGGTGGGCGAGGCGGCGTGGGCCCGCTTCGCGTTCGTCGAGGGCGACATTCGCGATGCCGCGCTCTGCCGCCGCGTGGTCGAGGGCGCGGATCACGTGCTGCATCAGGCCGCGCTGGGCTCGGTTCCACGGTCGCTGGCCGACCCGCTGACGACCAACGACGTCAACATCTCGGGCTTCCTCAACGTCCTCGACGCCGCGCGGCTCGGGCAGGTGCGAAGCTTCACCTATGCCGCGTCGAGCTCGACCTATGGCGACGAGCCCAACCTGCCCAAGGTCGAGGACCGGATCGGCAACCCGCTGTCGCCCTATGCCGTCACCAAGGCGGTGAACGAGCAATATGCCGCGGTCTATGCCCGCGCGTTCGGGTATCGCGCGACGGGCCTGCGCTATTTCAACGTATTCGGCCGCCGCCAGGACCCGGACGGCGCCTATGCCGCGGTGATCCCCAAATGGATCGCCGCGATGCTGCGCGGGGAGCCGGTGTTCATCAACGGCGACGGCGAGACGAGCCGCGACTTCTGCTACATCGACAATGTGGTCCAGGCGAATATCCGCGCCGCACTCGCGCCCGAGGACGCGCGCGGGCAGGTCTACAACGTGGCGCTGGGCGATCGAAATTCGCTCAACGATCTGTTCGGCCTGCTGCGCGCCAACCTGCGCGAGCATGGCCGCGACTATCCGGCGGAGCCCATCTATCGCGAAGCGCGGGCGGGCGACGTCCGCCATTCGCAAGCCGACATCGCAAAGGCCCGGCGCCTGCTCGGCTTCGCGCCCACCCACGACCTGGGCAGCGGCTTGCGAGAGGCGATGGCATGGTACATTCGCGTGCACGGCTAATTAAGGGACAATGATGCGTAACGACGAGAAAATCGCCGTCATCGGCCTGGGCTATGTCGGCCTGCCGGTCGCGGTCGCCCTGGCCGAAGCCTATGAGGACGTGGTCGGCTTCGACGTGTCCGAGCGCCGCGTCGCCGCCCTCAAGGCCGGATCGGACTGGACGCACGAGATCGAGGACGCGCGCCTCGCGAAGAGCGGACTGTCGATCAGCGGCGATGCGGACGATCTGCGCGGCCGCACCTTCTACATCGTCACGGTGCCGACGCCGATCGACGAGGCGCTGAAGCCCGACCTGACCCCCGTCGAATCGGCCTGTCGCCAGCTTGGCGCGGTCATCGAGCCGGGCTGTGTCATCGTCTTCGAATCGACCGTCTATCCGGGCGTGACCGAAGATATTTGCGGCCCGCTGATCGAGGAGGTTTCTGGGCTCAAGCGCGGCACCGACTTCTGGCTGGGCTATTCGCCGGAACGCATCAATCCGGGCGACAAGGAGCACCGGCTGGAGACGATCACCAAGATCATCGCCGCCGACGACGAAGCGACGTTGGCGCGTCTGCGTAACGTCTATGGCAGCATCGTCCAGGCCGGCCTGCACGAAGCGCCGACGATCAAGGTCGCCGAAGCCGCCAAGGTGCTCGAGAACACGCAGCGCGATCTCAACATCGCGCTGATGAACGAACTGTCGCTGATCCTCGACCGCATGGGCGTGCGCACCCGCGACGTGCTCGAGGCGGCGGGGACCAAGTGGAACTTCCTCAAATTCTCGCCCGGGCTGGTCGGCGGCCACTGCATCGGCGTCGATCCCTATTACCTGACGCATGCCAGCGAGCAGATGGGTTACAAGCCCGAGGTCATTCTCGCCGGTCGCCGCGTCAACAACGGGATGGGCGCATTCGTCGCGAGGAAGGCGCTGGCGCTGGCCGGCAAGCCCGCCGCCGACGTTCGGGTCGGCGTCCTCGGCCTGACGTTCAAGGAGGATGTGCCCGACCTGCGCAATTCGAAGGTCCCCGATATCGTCGCCGCGCTGGCGGAGGCAGGCGCGCCCAGCGTGATTCACGACCCGCATGCCGATGCCGACGAGGCGCGGCACGAATATGATCTCGAGCTGACCTCGCCCGAAGACTGGGGCCAGGTGGACGTGCTGATCTTCGCGGTATCGCACCGTGATTTGAAAGCGCAGGCCGATCGGTTTATCGAGATGCTCGCGCCCTCGGTGGTAATCGATGTCCGCTCGATGCTCGATCCCGCGTCGATCCCCGGGAATATCTCCTACTGGTCGCTCTGATTGGCCCGATGTCCGATACTCGACGAGGTGGCATGACTGATCCCGTCCAGCTCATCCGCCCGCGCCGGTTCGGCGATGCCCGTGGCTGGTTCACCGAGACCTATAATCGCGACGCCTTCGCCGCGATGGGGATCGATTGCGCCTTCGTGCAGGATAATCATTCGCTCTCCGTGCCCGCCTTCACACTGCGCGGCCTGCATTTCCAGACGCCGCCCGCGGGCCAGGACAAGCTGGTGCGCTGCATCCGCGGGCGCATCTGGGACGTGGCGGTCGACGTGCGGCGCGGCTCGCCTACCTATGGCGAGTGGGTCGGTGCCGAACTGACGGCCGAGAACGGCCACCAGCTCTTCGTTCCGATCGGCTTCGCGCATGGGTTCGTGACGCTCGAGCCCGATTGCGAAGTCACCTACAAGTGCTCGGGGCTCTACGCGCCCGCCCATGACGGCGGCATCGCATGGGATTCGGTCGGCATCGATTGGCCGATCCCCGCCGGCACGACCCCCGAGCTGTCGGACAAGGACAAGGTGCAGCCGCGCCTTGCCGACTTCGACAGCCCCTTTGCCTATGACGGCCGCCCGCTGGCGCCGCTCGCCTGAAGGACCCGATCCCATGCGTATCTTCGTCACCGGCGGCGCCGGCTTCATCGGTTCGGCGCTGGTCCGCCACCTGATCGAGAACACGACCCACGAGGTCCTGAACTTTGACAAGCTGACCTATGCCGGTACGCTGTCGACGGTCGAGCGGGTGGCGAACTCGAACCGCTATCGCTTCGTCCAGGGCGATATCTGCGATGCCGAGGCGGTCCGCGCCGCGATGGCCGACTTCAAGCCCGACGTCGTCACGCATTTGGCGGCCGAGAGTCATGTCGACCGCTCGATCGACGGACCGGGCGCGTTCATCCAGACCAACGTCGTCGGCACCTATACGATGCTGGCGGAAGCGCGCGCCTATTGGCTTGGGCTGGACGAGGATGCGCGCAACGCTTTCCGTTTCCACCACATCTCGACCGACGAGGTGTACGGATCGCTCGGCGACACCGGCCTGTTCACCGAAGAGACGCCCTACGACCCGCGCTCGCCCTATTCAGCGTCGAAGGCGGGCAGCGACCACCTCGTCAGCGCGTGGGGCCATACCTTCGGCCTGCCGGTGCTCATCACCAACTGCTCGAACAATTACGGGCCGTATCACTTCCCTGAAAAGCTCATCCCGCTGATGATCGCCAAGGCGCTGGATGGCGAGAAGTTGCCGATCTACGGCAAGGGCGACCAGGTCCGCGACTGGCTGTATGTCGAGGATCACGTCCGCGCGCTGCAGGCGGTGTTCGAGCGCGGCGAGCCGGGCCGCACCTACAATGTCGGCGGGCATAACGAGCGCCAGAATATTGAGGTGGTGAAGACGCTCTGCGGCATCCTTGACGAGCTGCGACCGCGCGCCGACGGCAAGCCTTATGCCGAGCAGATGACCGAGGTCGCCGACCGCCCCGGCCACGACAAGCGCTATGCGATCGACGCGAGCCGCATCGGCGACGAGCTGGGCTGGACGCCGGCGGAGACGTTCGAGACGGGCATCCGCAAGACCGTCGAATGGTATCTCGCCAACGAGGATTGGTGGCGCCCGCTGGTCGCGGCCAAGGCGGCCGAGCGCCGCGGCGTCGCGGGCTGATGCGCGAGATCCTCGTCACCGGCGCGGGCGGGCAGCTCGGCACCGAGCTTCGGCGCGCGGCGCTCCCGGCGGGATATGCGATCCACGCGGTCGATGTCGACACGCTCGACCTGACCGACACCGCCGCGATCGCCGCCAAGGTGGCCGAGCGGCCCTGGGCAGCGGTCATCAACGGCGCGGCGTACACCGCGGTCGACAAGGCCGAGAGCGATCAGGTGACGGCCTGGGCGGTCAACGCGCTGGCCCCGGCCGCGTTTGCCCAGGGTTGCGCCGAAGCCGGCATCCCGATCGTGCAGGTCTCGACCGACTATGTCTTCGCCGGCGACAAGGACGGCGCGTGGGAGCCGACCGATCCCGTCGCTCCGCTCGGCGTCTATGGCGCCTCGAAGCTCGGCGGCGAGCTCGCCGTCCGCACATCGGGCGCGCGGCACGCGATCGTGCGGACGGCCTGGGTCGTCTCCGCGCACGGCAACAATTTCGTCAAGACGATGCTGCGCGTCGGCGCGACCCGCGATGAGCTCGGCGTGGTCGACGACCAGCGCGGCAGCCCGACGAGCGCCGCCGACCTTGCCGCGGCGCTGCTCACCATCGCCGTCCGGCTGATCGAGGACGAAGGCGCCCCCACCGGCACCTTCCACTTCAGCAATGCCGGCGCGGTGAGCTGGGCCGGGTTCGCGGCCGAGATCTTCGCGCAGAGCGGCGCACGCGGCGGCGCGGTCGCGGCGGTCAAGCCGATCGCCACCGCCGACTATCCGACGCCGGCGCGCCGGCCCGCCAATTCGCTCTTCAGCCACGACGCGATCCGCGCCGCCTATGGCATCGAGCCGCGACCATGGCAGGCGGCACTCGGCGACATCCTCGACGAACTCATCGGAGCACCGAAATGAAGGGCATCATCCTGGCCGGCGGATCAGGCACCCGGCTGCATCCCGCGACCCTCGCGGTCAACAAGCAGCTGCTGCCGATCTACGACAAGCCGATGATCTACTACCCGCTGAGCGTGCTGATGCTGGCGGGCATCCGCGAGATCCTCATCATCTCAAGCCCCGAATATCTCGGCAACTATCAGCGGTTGTTCGAGGACGGCGCAGCCTTCGGCCTCGACATCCGGTACGCCGAGCAGCCGAGCCCCGATGGCCTCGCTCAGGCGTTCACGATCGGCGCGGACTTCATCGGCGACGACAATGTTGCGCTGGTGCTGGGCGACAACATCTTCTTCGGCGCGCACCTGACCGACCTCCTTGCCAGCGCGGTGGCGCGGCCGACGGGGGCGACGGTGTTCAGCTACCGCGTCGAGGACCCCGAGCGTTACGGCGTGGTCGAATTCGGCGAGGGCGGCAAGGCGATCAGCCTGGAGGAAAAGCCCGAGCGGCCGAAGTCCAACCACGCGGTCACCGGCCTCTATTTCTACGACAACCGCGTTGTCGAAATGGCCCGTAATCTGAAGCCGTCGGCACGCGGCGAGCTCGAAATCACCGACCTCAACCGGCTGTATCTCGAGGCGGGCGACCTGTTCGTCGAGCAGATGGGCCGCGGTTATGCCTGGCTCGACACCGGCACACACGACAGCCTGCTCGAAGCCGGTGAGTTCGTCCGCACGCTCCAGCATCGCCAGGGTATCCAGATCGCCTGCCTCGAGGAAATCGCTTTCGAACAGGGGTTTATCACTGCCGACCAGGCGCGGGCAGCGGGCGAGCGGTTCAAGAAGACCGCCTATGGCCGCGCGATACTGAACGCGGTGGAGGGGCGCTGACCTCACCGGTTCAGTGGAGTGGCGGCTGAAGGGGCGCGGCGCCGGGGGTGCCGGGCTCCTTTTTTTGCCTGGATCGATCTCGTCATAACCCCATTCGAGCGGTCACGTGCGCTCGCGCGTCCGCAGGCCGGTTGGTGTCCTCCGGTCCTGAGGCGGGTAGCCGCCGCTTCTTCGGTTGCGCCTCGAAGCCGCGCGGCGCGGCGCCGGTCCAGCGGTCGATCCCACAAAAAGCGGCGCCGGGTGGGTAACCCGGCGCCGCTCTTTGTCTGCACTGGCTGCCCGCAGGCAGCCAGCGTCGATCCCGTCGATCAGGCGATGACGAGGAGGTGCGCGTCGAGCGCGGCGCCGCCGAAGTGACGCCCCTCGACATAGACCGCGTCGCCTGCGAAGCCCGCATCGGCGAAGGCAGAAGCAGGCACCGACTGGTGCGCAGCCTCGGCTGCCGGCTGATGCGCCGTCTCGCCAATGGCGGGGGCCGCCGCCGCAGCGGTCGACCCCGACGACAGCGGCATGAACGTCCGGCCCTCGGCATAGCCGAACAGGATGTAGTGACGCGCCAGCGCATCGGCGTCGTCGCCGAACGCCGCGGCCAGATCGCTGTAGTTCGCCGCATAGGTCTTCGCGTCGAACAGGATCGAACGATTCTCGTTGAAACCCAGCTTGATATAGTGGGTCGCCGCTGCCGTCGTGTCGGCGCCGAAGGCCTGGATCAGGTCTCCGTACGACGCAAGATAGGCGAGGCTGTCGAACGAGATGCTACGGTTTTCATTCGCGCCGTTCTGAATGAAGTGGCGCGCACCCGCCGTCGCATCGGCACCGAAGGCCGCCCGCAGATCGCTGTACGATGCGATATATTCGAGGCCGTCGAACGCCAGCGCACGCCCCTCGGCAAAACCGTTCTGGACATAGTGGGTCAGGCCCTTGGCGGCATCGGTCCCGAACGCAGCGCGTAGGTCGGCGTAGGAGGCGATGTATTCGAGGCCATCGAAGGCAACCGTGCTGGCTAGCAGGTTCGAGATCGACGTGAGGCCCGTCGACTTGAACGCACCTTGCTCGAAGCCCGACAGCTCGACCGCGCCATTGTCGGTCACGAGGAAGGTGCGGCCGTTGGCGGTGAGCGCATGATAGTCCGACTTGAACCCGCCAAGGACCAGCGTGTCGAACCCGTCGCCGCCGTCGACCACGTCGAAGCCGGCATCGGGCTTGTAACCAGCAACCCCCGTGACGGTCACGACGATGTCGTCACCCGCACCTGCCGACAGACGATTATTGCCCATGTTGCCGACGATGTAGTTGGCAAGCTCGTTGCCGGTACCGTTGATCGAACCGTTCCCGGTCAGGGTCAGGTTCTCGAGCCCGGCGGTCAGCGTGAAGCTCACGCTCGACTGCACCGTGTCGATACCGTCGCCGCCGAATTCGGTGATCTGATCGCCGGCATTGTCGACGACATAGGTGTCGTTGCCCAGCCCGCCGTTGAGGAAATCGGCCCCGGTGCCGCCGTCGAGCAGGTCGTCGCCCGCGCCACCGAACAGCTGGTCGCTGCCCTCGCCGCCATACAGCCAGTCATTGCCGCCGTTGCCGAACAGCAGGTCATCGCCGGCATTGCCATAGGCCGTGTTGCCCATGTCGTCGCCGATGAACAGATCGGCGCCTGAGCCCAAAATCGCGATCTCGAAGCCCGATACCGTGTCGAGCCCGCCCTGCGCGCCGGCGTTGACCTGACCGCTGCTCAGGTTGACCTGAACCGCATTGGTGAGGTCGCCATAGTAGAGCGTGTCGTTGCCCGCGCCGCCCATCAGGACGTCGTCGCCTGCGCCACCCGATACCCAGTCGTCGCCCGCGCCGGCATCGATGCGGTTGGCGACGGCGCTACCCGTCAGCATGTCGTTATAGGCCGAGCCGATCAGCCCCTCGATGCTGACGAGGATGTCGCTGCCCGCGCCCGTCGCGGTACCGGCCGCAAGGCTGGCGGTGACGGGGCCGGTCGCGTTGGCGTAGCTTGCCGTGTCGAAGCCGCCGGCACCGTTGATGACGTCGTCGCCCTCGCCGCCCTCGATACGGTTGTCTTCGCCATTGCCCGTCAGCGTGTCGTCATATGCCGAACCAACCAGATTCTCGATGCTGACGAGCGTGTCGTTGTCGCCGAGCGACACGCGCTGGGCACCGGTGATGCCGAGATCGACCGTCACGCCGACCGATGCATAGGCATAGCTTGCGGTATCGTTGCCGGTACCCCCGTCAAGGACATCGTTGCCGAGGCCGCCCACCAGCACGTCGTTGCCGCCCGCGCCGCTCAGCACGTCGTTCCCCGTCGAGCCGACGATCGTTTCGTCGCCGTCGAAGCCGGTCAGCGTGAGATTGCCGATCCCGCCATCGAAGTTGAAGGCGGTGAAGCCGCCGGTGTAACCGCCGAGCAGCTTGAAGATCGTCACGAACCCGTTGGTGGTGCCGGTGCCGTCGCGATCGACCTGAAGCAGCAGGTCGGTGCCCGACTGAACAAGCCGCAGATAGCCGTCCGCAAAACCGTCGAAGCCGAAATAGCCGGCCCCGCGATTGAGGAAGGTGGTCAGTTCGAACCGGTCGCCGTTATCGCCGCGGCCGAAGTCGGTGACGACGTTGTCGCGCGCGGTCGTCGCCACCTCGGTCGAGGTGCCGGCGCTCGCGCCGACGCCGAGCACGATCGTGTCCGCGCCGCTGCCGAGCGTCAGGTTGTAGTTGTTTACCCCCGCCGCGCCGCGCATGCTGATGCTGACGATGTCGTCGCCCGAACCGGCATTGACCGTCGCGCTGGCGACGCCGGTCAGGATGATGCGGTCGTTACCCGCACCGCCATCGACCGTGACGACATCGACGTTGCGGTCGTTCGAGGTCGCGCCGAGCGCGAGGTAGGTCGCCGTCGACAGGCCATCCCCGATCGCCGCCAGTCCCGCCGAGAGGCTGCCGGCACGCAGTTCGATGAAATCGTCGCCGTCGCCGCCGTCCATCAGGATGTTCGTGGCCGACGTCGCCGTCCCGGCGGTGGTCAGGTTCGAGCGCGTGACGAGGATGCTGTCGTTGCCGCCATAGCCGAACAGCGCATCGCTCTGCACCAGCGACGGCTGGGTGGCCGCGACGGCGTTGTCGATCAGCAGGTTGAAGCTGTCGTCGCCGCGCAGCGTATCACCATAGCCCGAGCCCGTCAGATACTCGATGCCGTTCAGCGTATCGACGCCCTCGCCGATCGTGTCCTGCGCGGTGCCCTGGATGCGCAGATCGACCTGCACGCCCTGCGTGGCGTTCGCATAGCTGACCGTGTCGAGGCCCTCGCCGCCATTGAGCGTGTCGTTGCCGAGGCCACCCGACAGCGTGTCGTTGCCGTACCAGCCGTCGAGCGTGTCGTCGCCCTCGTTGCCGATCAGCGTGTCGGCATAGCCGCTCCCGCGGACCACGTCGTTGCCCGTACCGCCGCGGAAGATCACGCGCTCGATGCTGGTAAAGGAACCGATCGAGGCGCCGTCGAGCGTGATGTCGCTGTTGCCCGCAAGATTGCCAAGATCGAAGCGCACCCCGCCGGCGCGGCCGGTATAAAAGGCATAGGCGGTGTCGAAGCCCTCGCCGCCGTCGAAGACGTCGTTGCCGCCATCGTTGATATAGGCAGCGGTGAGGCCCGCTGTGGTCCCGTTGCCGATGCCGCCGACGAGGACATCGTCACCGTCGCCGCCGCGCAGCGTGTCGTTGCCGAACCCGCCGATCAGGATGTCGTTGCCCGCACCGCCGTCCAGCGTGTCATTGCCGTCGGCCGTGCCGGCGGCGGTGCTGAAGGTGTTGGCATAGTCGCCGAACAGGATGTCGCTGCCCGCACCGCCGACCAGCGTGTCGTCGCCGCCCTGGCCGGTCAGCGTGTCGTTGGCCGCGCCGCCGACCAGCCGGTTCGCGGTGGCCGCGCCGCCGATGAGATTGTTCGCCGCGTTCTGCGAACCGATGATGTTCTCGATCTCGATCAGCGTGTCGCGACCGCCGAACGTCGTCGCGGTCTGTGCGCCGGTCAGGTTGAGGTTGATCGTGACCGCGCCCGTCGACCCGGAATAATCGACCGTGTCGGATCCCGCACCGCCGGTATAGCTGTCGGTGCCGCCGCCATCGAAGAAGATATTGTCGCCGTCGTTGCCGATGATCGTGTCGGCCAGCGAGCCGGTGCGGACGTTCTCGACATTCAGGATCGTGTCGAGCCCGGCACCGGTGTTCTGCGCCGTGGTGAGCGACAGATTGACTGTGGCCGCGGTGCCGACGAACGACACCGTGTCGTTGCCGGCGCCGCCGTCGAGCGTGTCGTCGCCCGCGCCGCCGATGAGCACGTTGTTGCCGCTGTTGCCGGTCAGCACGTCGTTGCCCGCGCCGCCCGTCAGGTTTTCGATATTGCGCAGCGCGGCGATCTGGCCCGCGGCGAGGCGTGCGTTGCCGTCGCCCGAGTCCGCCAGCGTCGCGGTCACTGCCTCGGCATAGCCCGCGAAGGTGGCGGTATCGGCGCCCGCGCCGCCATCGAGCACGTCGACGGTACCACCGGCATTGCCGCCGGTGCCCAGCGTGTCGTTACCGGCCCCGCCGGAGATCGTGTTCGCGTTGGCGTCGCCGATGAGCGTGTCGTTGAACGCCGAACCCTGGAGATTCTCGAAGCCCGTGAGGAAGTCGCTGCCGGCACCGACGGTGTTCTGGAACGCCCCCTGAAGCGCCAGATTCACGAACACGCCCGCGGTCGCACCGGCATAGGATGCCGTGTCCACGCCGCCATTGCCCTCGAGCACGTCACTGCCCGCGCCGCCCTCGAGCACGTTGTTCTGATCGTCGCCGACCAGATAGTCGTTGTACTGCGACCCGATCAGGTTCTCGATCCCGACCAGAATGTCGGTGCCCGCGGCGCCGGTGTTGTAGGCCGAGCGGCCCTGCACGCGCAGGTCCATGGCGACGCCGTCCGACGTGTTGCTGAACGCCTGTGCATAGCTGACGGTATCGTTGCCCGTACCGCCATCGATGATGTCGTTGCCCAGCGTGCCGAGGATGAAGTCGTTGCCCTCCCCGCCGACCGCGACGATCGAGCTGTTGTTCACCGCGGCGAAGGTCGGCGCATCGGCGGGTGCCGACGAGTTCGAGATGTGGAGCGTATAGGTCTGGCCAGCGGTGAGCGGCAGCGCGTTCGGCGGATTGGTGACGTTCCACTGCCCGACGCGGATGTAATAGGTGCCCGCGGTGGCGAACGTGTAGGTCAGCCGCGCGTCGTCGTTACCGGTGCCGCCGACGTCGTTCGACGCGCCGGTGTCGTTGTCGGCGAGCTGGACGCCGTTGCTGTTCAACAGCTCGATCCAGCTGTCGAGGTCGGTCTGCGCCGAATTGGTGTCGATGTCGAACGTGACCGTCGCGCCCGCGGCGACGTCGATCCGGTAGTATTCGAGGCTGCCGCCCGCCGCCGTCGCGTTAACCGTCGCGTGCGGGATCGTCGTGCTGTTGGCGACGTCGTTGCGCGGCGCGAGGTCATAGGCACCCGCGACATTGATGGCGGTCGCGATGGTGCTGTTGTTGACAGTTCCCGGCTTGCTGATGTCCGGCTTGTCGGTCGTGGTGTTCACGACGGTGAAGCCGCCGCCGAGCAGGCGGTCATCGCCCGCGCCGCCGACCAGCGTGTCGTTGCCGCTGGCGCCGCCGCTCAGCACGTTGTCCTGGCTGTTGCCGGTCAGCGTGTCGTTGCCGACGGTGCCCTGGATGTTCTCGATGTTGCGCAGCGTGTCGGTTTCGCCGTCATGCGTGACGATGACGTCGGCACCGGTATCGTTGAGCGTCGCGGTGATGCCGGTCTGGCCGGTGAAGATCACCGTGTCGCTGCCCGCGCCGCCGTCGAGGATGTTGTTCGCCGTATTGCCGACAAAGACGTCGTTGCCCGCGCCGCCCTTCACGTTCTCGATCAGCGAGCGCGTGTCGTTGTTGTAGAGGAGCGACATCGCGATGTTGCCGGGGGCGAACGCGAAGCCGTTCTGATAGGCGAGGCTGTTGGCCAGCTGCGCCGCGTCGAAGGTCGAGAACTCGCCCGGACGCAGGTCGACCGTCACGCCGTTGGCGTAGTTGCTGACGTCGATCGTGTCGTTGCCGCCACCGTCCCAGATGGTGAGGAAGATCTTGTTGCCCGAGGGCGCACCCTGGCCGACGCCGTTGACGAACATCTCGCCCGTCGTCTGGCTGAAGGTGTAGACGGTGTCGGTCGCATTGGTCGTGTAGTTGGCGCCGTACATGTACTGGAGCGCGGCGAGATCGTACTGCATGTACGTCTGCGGCTGGTTGACCTTCTCACCCGCGAAGCCGCTGGTGTTCGGCGCCGGCGTATAGGTCATCAGCGACCAGGCCTGACCATCCTTTTCGGGGCTGAGCGCGCGGGTACCGAAGCGCGGGAAGTCGCCGAAATAGAAGGACAGGTCGGAGTTGGTGTAATCCTGATGCCCGTGCTTCAGCCCCATCGTGTGGCCGATTTCATGCAGCATCGTGGCATAGCCCCACGTGCCCTTGAACGCGGTGTCGTAATAGGGCTGGTTGGTGCGCCCGAACCAGATATCGCCCGCCGCATCGAGCTTGTCCGAGGGAAATCCGCCGTAAGCCGAGCCGACGTCGTTGTCGGCGGTCTGCGAAATGCGGATGTTGGCGTGGACCGTGTCGGTCTCGGTAATCTCGGTGAACTTGAGGTTGGTCGCGGCCGAGATCATCGCGAAGCCCGCGCGCGCCGCCGCCATCTGCGCCGTGCCGAGGTCGATGTGATAGTTGGCCACGCCCGCGCTGAGCGAGGTGGTGCTGTCATAGTTCGAGCCGGCGGTCGGGAAGCTGTAGGTGAGGTTGAGCGTGCCCCACTTCGACCCGATCAGGATCGCGTCGATGTTGCGATCGCCGGTGAACGAGCGGCTGCCGTCGGGGTTGGTGACGAGGTTCAGGAGCGTCCCGATATTGTTACCTTCGGGATTCGCATCACCGATGCCGGGATTGGTCAGGCGGCCGGTCTGGCCCGCATTGGTGTCGCCGCCCTGGCAGAAGGCGCACTGGCAACCCTGAATGACGGTGAGGTGGCCAAGATCCGAAAGCGGGTCGATGTTGTCGATGCCCAGCCCAGCGTCGATGCGAAGATCGGAACTCATGTCTGCCTTCCCCCTGTTCGATGCGGTGGAGAGCCCCGCATCCAGCTGCACTTTGTGCGCCGCAATAGAATCTTTCGCGCGCGCACATATGCTTGATGAAGGGAGACTGACGGATCGATGACAACGAAGCAAGAGGCTTGGTTGCGAAATAAACGATATTGTTCGATGACTTGGCTGAGGGCCCGAAGGCGAGGTTCGACTTGGCCCGACAGGCGTTCTGCAAGATCAGCATCGCGGTCGGCGATGACGAACGCATATACCATGGACGGGCGGCAAGAGCGCCGCGAGGAGAGAATGCGATGCTGATGTCCGCCGCGATGATGCTCGCCGCGACCGCCGCGCTCCCCGATCAGGGCGCGGATGCGCGCGCGCGCCGCGGGGGGCATCGGCACGAAAACGTACCGATCGCAAATCGCGCCGATGCCGGCCGGCGGATCCTGTCGACCGCGTTCGTCCGCGTTGGCCCCGACAACGTCCTGACGATCGAGCTTCGAACCGGCGCGGTCCTGGCGCTGCGCAACGTGACGATGGGGCCGCGCAGCTTCTGCGGGGAACGGGTGGAGGCGGGCGGCGCGCCCGGGCGGCGGACCTGCGGCGGCTATGCCGACGTCGCCGCCGCGCGCCCCGGCCCCGGCCCCGCATTTGCCCGGCCTGTCGATGTCGTCGGCGACGGGCCGGCGCCGCGTATGCGATAGCTCAGTCGCCGAGCAACCGCGCCGCCGCCCCCGTCCCCGACAGCCACGCGCTTTCGACGCGAGGCGCGATCAGCCAGTCGCCGCACGCGGTCAGCCCGGCCGCCTCGTCACGCCAATGGCCCAGCCCCGCCGCCGCCGACCGGGCATAGCGCCAGCGATGCGCCGACGCATGGACGGGCACCGGCAGCCCCTCGATCCGCGCCGCCAACGCCGCGGACAGCCGCCGGGCGATCTCTTCCCGCGGCGCCTCGAGATTGCGGGCAGACCAATCGGCATCGGCATGAACCGTCCACGCCTCCCCCGCCGCGCGGCCGGGCTTGGCGGTGTTGCGGACGGCGCGATCGATCACCCCGTCGCCGTCCAGCAGCGGCGGCGCACCGATCGACCGGTCGAAGGCGATGAGCGCGGTCCAACACGGCCGCGATGCATGACGCTGCGCCAGCGCAGCGAGCGGCGATCCGGCCGTCGCGGCGAGAAGCGCGGTCTGTTCTGCGGGGAGCGCGAGGACGAGCTCGTCGAACGGCCCCTCGACCTCATCGCCCATGTGCAGGCACCAGCCGCCCGCGCCCCGCTCGATCGCGGTGACCTGCGCCGACCAGCGGACCCCGAGCGGCGCGGCCATGGCGACAAGCGGCGCGTCCATCGACGGCACTCCTACCCAGGCATCCGCGCCCGCCGCTGGCCATGGCGCCGCGATCCCCGCACGTGCCCACGTACGCAGGCGCTCGACGAAAGCGGGCACCCGCGCGGTCATGTACTGCGCCCCGTAATCGAAGGCGTAGGCCTGTCCGTCGACGACGATCAACCGGGACGCCAGCCGGCCGCTCGGGCGGCGTCCCTTGTCAAAGATCGCCGGGCGGATGCCGGCGGCGGCCAGCGCCTCGCCGCAGGCGAGCCCCGCCATCCCGGCCCCGACGATCGCGACCCGCATCGCCATCAGGTGAACGACCGGACCGGCGTGTCCGCCGACATCAGCGTCACGCGGAACGCGATGACGCAGATCCAGATGATGATGAACAGCACGACGGCGGCGATCAGCGCGTTGCGCTGCTGGGGAGTCATCTTACGCATCACTCGGCCCTTCCGGTCACATCAACAGGTCTTCGTAGAGGAAGTGATAGCGCCGGTGGCCCGACCGATCGTGATCGAGGACCAGGCCCTGGCGGACGCCGAAAAAGCCCCTGGTCGCGGCCCGTGCCATCTCGTCGCGGCGGGCCAGGATGGACGCCGGGTCCTGCGGGTCCTTCTGCTGCATCGGAAGTCTCCTTCGCTTATCGGTCCGCCCCCGGCACGCGTACGTCACGCTGCCGGACCGAGCTTTCGCGCACCGGATCGACCAAGGCCATACGGCGTTATTTCCGCATGCCGCCGCCGGGAACCCGATCGCTTTGTGCGGTATGCTTTGCCAACCCATTCGAAAGCGTTGTTTTTCTGATGCGCGCGGTCGCGGACTGGACTTTTGCCTAGGTCCTGCTGCGACCGCATCCGCGCCTATCTCGGACGAACGCCCGCCCCGATCCCCCGAAGCCGAAAGAGACGATGACATGAAGACCTACAAGGACGCGCTCGCTGGCAAATGCCCCTTCGGCGGCGATCGGATCGGCGGGACGGAGGGGACGCCGCCGACCTTGGCCGAGTGGTATCCCGAGCGGCTGCGCGTCGAGCTGCTCGCGCGCAACGCCCCCGCGGCCAATCCGCTCGGCGATTTCGATTATCCGGCCGCCTTCGCGAAGATCGACCTCGACGCGCTGAAGGCCGAGATCAAGGCGTTCCTGACCAGCTCTGTCGAGTGGTGGCCATCGGACTACGGCAATTACGGGCCGCAGATGATCCGCATGTCGTGGCACTCGGCGGGCAGCTATCGCATCGCCGACGGGCGCGGCGGCGCGGGGGAGGCGATGCAGCGTTTCGCCCCGATCGAAAGCTGGTGGGACAACGGCAATATCGACAAGTCGCGCCGCCTGCTTTGGCCGATCAAGGCCAAGTATGGCGCGTCGCTGTCCTGGGCGGACCTGATCGTCCTGACCGGCAATTGCGCGCTCGAAATCATGGGCCTGCCGACGCACGGCTATGCCGGCGGGCGCGAGGATGCGTGGATCGCCGACGACGCGACCTATTGGGGGCCGGAAGTGTGGGACCCGCACCACATCGAATCGTTCGATTCGATGACGATGCGCGACAAGCGGTGGCGAGGGACAAACGGCGATGCCGACTACGACCTCGAACAGCCGCTCGCCGCGTCGAATCAGGCGCTGATCTACGTCAATCCCGAGGGGCCGTACGGCAACGGCGACCCGGAAGCGTCGGCGCGCGACATCCGCATCACCTTCACCCGCATGGCGATGAACGACGAGGAGACGGTGGCGCTGATCGCCGGCGGCCACGCCTTCGGCAAGAGCCACGGCATGGTGCCCGCCGACCGCATCGGCGCGCCGCCCGAAATGGCGCCGCTGGAGGCCGCGGGCCTCGGCTGGCACAATCCGGAGGGCACGGGCAACGCCGAATTCACGATGACCAACGGCATTGAGGGCAGCTGGACGCAGGATCCGACGCGCTGGGACAACAGCTATCTCGAGAACCTCTTCGGCCATGAGTGGGAGCAGACGCGCAGCCCCGCCGGCTCGCTCCAGTGGACGCCCGTGGACAAGAACGCGCCGCGCACCCCCGACGCGCATATTCCGGGCAAGACCCACCCGCTGATGATGATGACCAGCGACATCGCGCTCAAGGTCGATCCGGTTTATCGCGAGATCTGTCAGCGGTTCATGAGCGACTTCGACTATTTCACCGAGCAGTTCTCGAAAGCGTGGTACAAGCTCACCCACCGCGACATGGGGCCGCGCGAGCGGTACATCGGGCCGGAGGCGACGATCGCGCCCGACCTGCTCTGGCAGGACCCGATTCCCGAGCGCGATTACGCGCTGATCGACGGCGGCGACGTGGCAGCGCTGAAGCAGTCGATCCGCGATGCCGGGCTGTCGATCTCCGACCTCGCCTTCACCGCGCTGTCGGCGGCGATCCCCTATCGCGACAGCGACAAGCGTGGCGGCGCCAACGGCGCGCGCCTCGCGCTCGCGCCGCAAAAGGACTGGGCGGTCAATGCCCGCACGGTTGCGGTGGTCGAGCGGCTGAAGGCGTTGAAGGCCGAGTTCGACGGCGGTGCGGCGGGCGGCAAGCGCGTCTCGCTCGCCGATCTGATCGTGCTCGGCGGTGTCGTGGCGGTCGAGGATGCGGCGGCGGCGGCGGGGCATACCGCGCCGGTGCCGTTCACGCCGGGCCGGCGCGACACGACCGACGAGCTGACCGATGCCGACAGCTTCGAATGGCTGCGCCCCGTCGTCGACGGGTTCCGCAACTATACCGACGAGCATTTCGACGCGGTGACGCGGGGCCGCGTCGCG
The DNA here is from genome assembly GCA_913775315.1 of uncultured Sphingomonas sp. Taxonomy (GTDB): domain Bacteria; phylum Pseudomonadota; class Alphaproteobacteria; order Sphingomonadales; family Sphingomonadaceae; genus Sphingomonas. Next base: position 184,083 of record CAJYIX010000017.1, read on the forward strand.
CCCGAGCAGCTCTTCCTCGACAAGGCGGCGCTGCTGCGGCTCAGCACGCCCGAATGGGCGGTGCTGACCGGCGGCTTGCGCGCGCTCGGCGCCAACTGGGACGGCGGCGCGGCGGGCGTGTTCACCGACCGGCCGGAGACGCTGACCAACGACTTCTTCAAGGTCGTGACCAGCACCGACTATGTCTGGGCGAAGACCGACGAAGCGGGGCACCGCTTCGCGCTCAACGACCGCGCGTCGGGCGAGGCGAAGTATGAGGCGACGCGGTACGACCTCATCTTCGGCGCCAACAACCAATTGCGCGCAGTGACGGAGGTCTATGCCGCCGCCGATGGCGAGGCGCGCTTCGTGCGCGATTTCGTCGCGGTCTGGGACAAGCTGATGACCGCCGACCTGTTCGGCGAGGCCAAGGCACCCCGCTGACCCGATGACGACCCGCCGCCGCTCTGCGCGAGCGGCGGCGGGCTCAGCTCAGTCGTGCTCGCGGCCGTTCGCGCCAATATAGAGTTCGCGCCCGCCCTCGTTATACGCCTCGCTCATCGCGGCCATGCCGGCCTCCGCCTCTTCGGCGGCGATGAAGGTCGTCGCTTCCTGGTTCTGCTTCGCCGCGAAGTCGCGGACCTCTTGGGTGATCTTCATCGAGCAGAATTTCGGCCCGCACATCGAACAGAAATGCGCGGTCTTGGCGCCCTCGGCCGGCAGCGTCTGGTCGTGATACTGCTCGGCCGTCTCGGGATCGAGCGACAGGTTGAACTGGTCGCGCCAACGGAACTCGAACCGCGCGCGGCTCAGCGCATCGTCGCGCAGCTTGGCCGCCGGGTGGCCCTTGGCAAGGTCGGCGGCGTGGGCGGCGAGCTTGTACGTCACCACGCCCACCTTCACATCGTCACGGTCGGGCAGGCCCAGATGCTCCTTGGGCGTGACGTAGCAGAGCATCGCCGTGCCGTACCAGCCGATCATCGCCGCGCCGATGCCGCTGGTGATATGGTCGTAGCCGGGCGCGATGTCGGTGGTGA
>CAJYIX010000018.1 GCA_913775315.1 uncultured Sphingomonas sp.
AGGAATCGCTGCTCGGCTGGAAGGAATATGAGATGGAAGTCGTGCGCGACCGCGCCGACAATGCCATCATCGTGTGTTCGATCGAGAATATCGACCCGATGGGCGTCCATACCGGGGACTCGATCACTGTCGCCCCGGCGCTGACGCTGACCGACAAGGAATATCAGATCATGCGCTCGGCGAGCATCGCCGTGCTGCGTGAAATCGGTGTCGAAACAGGCGGTTCGAACGTCCAGTTCGCGGTCAATCCGAAGGACGGCCGCCTGATCGTCATCGAGATGAACCCGCGCGTCAGCCGCTCCTCGGCGCTCGCGTCCAAGGCAACGGGCTTCCCCATCGCCAAGGTCGCGGCGAAGCTGGCGGTCGGCTATACGCTCGACGAGATCGAGAACGACATTACCGGCGCCACCCCCGCGTCGTTCGAGCCCACCATCGATTATGTGGTGACGAAGATTCCGCGCTTCGCGTTCGAGAAGTTCAAGGGGTCCGAGCCGCTGCTGTCGACGGCGATGAAGTCGGTGGGCGAGGTGATGGCGATCGGCCGCTCGATCCACGAGAGCCTGCAAAAGGCGCTGCGCGGGTTGGAGACCGGCCTGTCCGGCTTCAACGACGTCGAGCATCTGAAGGGCGCGCCCAAGGCGGAGATCGAAGCGGCGCTTTCGCAGGCGACCCCTGACCGCCTGCTGGTCGCCGCCCAAGCGCTGCGCGAGGGCCTGTCGGTCGAGGAAGTCCACGCGATCGCCAAATACGATCCGTGGTTCCTCAACCGCATCAAGGAGATCGTCGACGCCGAGGCCGAAGTGATCGAGCATGGCCTGCCGCGCGACGCGGCGGGAATGCGCCGGCTCAAGGCCATGGGCTTTAGCGACAAGCGGCTCGGCTACCTCTCCATGACCTCGGCTGGCCTGCGCGACCGGTTCCAGGCGCGCGGCGGCCTGATCCGCGAGGCGGTGAAGGCGATGACCGGCGGCGTGACCGAGAGCGAGGTGCGCGAGCTTCGCCACAAGCTGGGCGTCCGCCCGGTCTTCAAGCGCATCGACACCTGCGCCGCCGAGTTCGCGGCCAAGACGCCGTACATGTACTCGACCTACGAAGCGCCGATCTTCGGCGCGCCGGAGGACGAGAGCGCGCCCACCGATCGCAAGAAGATCGTCATCCTCGGCGGCGGGCCGAACCGGATCGGGCAGGGGATCGAGTTCGACTATTGCTGCTGCCACGCCTGCTTCGCGCTGGCGGACGCGGGGTATGAGACGATCATGGTCAACTGCAATCCGGAGACGGTGAGCACCGACTATGACACCTCCGATCGCCTCTATTTCGAGCCACTGACCGCCGAGGACGTACTCGAGATCCTCGAGACCGAGAGGGCGAACGGCGAGCTGGTCGGCGTGATCGTCCAATTCGGCGGGCAGACGCCGCTCAATCTGGCGCGCGCGCTGGAAGCGGCGGGGATCCCGATCCTCGGCACCTCGCCCGACGCGATCGACCTGGCCGAAGACCGCGAACGCTTCGCCGCGCTGGTCGCCAAGCAGGGCCTCAAGCAGCCCGCCAACGGCATCGCCCGCAGCCGCGAGGAAGCGATCGCGGTCGCCGAGCGGATCGGCTATCCGGTGCTGATGCGCCCCAGCTACGTGCTGGGCGGCCGGGCGATGGAGATCGTCGACGGCACGCCGCAGCTCGAGGCCTATATCCAGACGGCGGTGCAAGTGTCTGGCGATGCGCCGGTTCTGATCGACCAGTATCTGCGCGACGCGATCGAGGTCGATGTCGATGCGATCAGCGACGGCACCGACGTCACCGTGTCGGGCGTGCTCCAGCATATCGAGGAGGCGGGCGTCCATTCGGGCGACAGCGCCTGCTCGCTCCCGCCGTACAGCCTGCCCGCCGACGTGATCGCCGAGATCGAGCGCCAGACCGCGGTGCTCGCCAAGGCGCTCAGCGTCGTCGGGCTGATGAACATCCAGTTCGCGGTGAAGGACGGGGAAGTCTATCTGATCGAGGTCAATCCGCGCGCCAGCCGGACGGTGCCGTTCGTCGCCAAGGCGATCGGCGTGCCCATCGCCAAGATCGCCAGCCGCGTGATGGCCGGCGAGAAGCTCGCCGACCTGCCGCTGATCGACCGCCATGTCGATCACATCGCGGTCAAGGAAGCCGTCTTCCCCTTCGCGCGCTTCCCCGGCGTCGACCCGGTCCTTTCGCCGGAAATGAAGTCGACCGGTGAAGTCATGGGAATCGATCGCGATTTCGCCACCGCGTTCGCTAAGTCGCAGCTCGGCGCGGGCACCGTCCTGCCCAAGGCGGGCACGCTGTTCGTCAGCGTGAAGGATGGCGACAAGGCGGTCGTGCTACCCGGGGTAAAGTTGCTCGCCGAACAGGGCTTCACGATCATCGCGACCGGGGGCACCGCCGACTTCCTCGCCGGACAGGGCATCGCGGTCGAGCGCGTCAACAAGGTGGCGCAGGGCCGCCCCCACATCGTCGACCGCATCCTCGACGGCAGCGTCGACCTTATCTTCAACACGACCGAGGGGTGGCAATCGCTGAAGGATTCGGCCGACATCCGCCGCTCCGCGCTGAACATGAAGGTCCCGTATTTCACCACTGCGCCCGCCAGCGTCGCGGCGGCGCGCGGGATCGCGGCGATGGAGAGCCAGTCCCTTGAAGTGCGGTCGTTACAGGCCTATTATTCGCGCTCGCACGATTAATCCCCATAACAATTGGTTTGGTGTGCGGGCGGTTTCGACAAGAAGCCGCGCGAAAAGGGGCTGTTGAAGGAACCGAGTATGGCGACCGTCGAGAAGATGCCGATGCTGCAGGAGGGCTATGACAAGCTCACCAGCGAGCTGAAGCGGTTGAAGGCGGAGCGCCCCCTGATCGTCGACGCGATCGAGGAAGCGCGCGCGCATGGCGACCTGTCCGAAAACGCCGAATATCATGCGGCGAAGGAACGGCAGGGCCAGATCGAGGCGTCGATCGCGGATATCGAGGACAAGCTTTCCCGAGCGCAGGTGATCGACCCGCGTGACCTGTCGGGCGACAAGGTCGTGTTCGGTGCGACCGTCACCCTGCTCGACGAGGACGACAAGGCGGTGAAGTACCAGATCGTCGGCCAGACCGAGGCGGACGCGAAGACCGGCCGCATCAGCTACAATTCGCCGCTCGGCCGCGCGCTGATCGGGCGCCGGCTGGACGACGAGGTCGAGGTGTCGGTGCCCGCCGGCGATCGTTATTACGTCGTGTCGAAGATCGAGTTCATCTGAGCCATTCCGTGCTGACGCGCGCGCCCGCAACGGCCGCGATCGCCATCGTGACGGGGATCGCGGGCGCGGTCCTGATCCTGTCCGATCTGGTCGGCTATGCGGCGATCTATGCCGGGTTCATCCCCGCGCGGATCGGTGACGCGTTTCCGCTGCTCGACCAGTCGGACCTGCTGCCCGTCTGGCTGACGCCGTTCAGCGCGACGCTCGTCCATGCCAGTTTCTTCCACCTCGGCTTCAACCTGCTGATGCTCGGCTATACCGGCATGTCGGCGGAGCGGGCGCTGGGGGCGAAGGGGATTGCGGCGCTTTATCTGGTGGGCGCGATCGGGGCGGCGGCGGCGCAATGGGCGATCGACCCCGTATCCGCGTCCCCGATGATCGGCGCGAGCGGCGCGATCTCTGCGATCGTCGGCGCCTATTCGGTGCTCTACAGCCGCAACCGCACCCGCGCGGTCGGGCCGTTTTCGGCGCAGCTCGTGCAGGGCGCGTGGCTGATCGCGGCGTGGACCGCGATCAACCTGCTCGTCACCTATGTCAGCGCCGGCACCGACATGCCGGTGGCGGGCGCGGCGCATATCGGCGGGTTCGTCGTCGGCGTGATCCTCGCTCGGCCGCTGATGCGCTGGCACTGGCGGCGCGCATGATCGAGATTGGCGGCGCTGGGCTGTCGGCGCGGATCGATCCGCTGGGCGCTGAGCTCGTCTCGCTGCTGGACGGCGATGGCCGCGAGCTGATGACCGATGCCGATCCGGCCTATTGGACCGGCCATGCGCCGATCCTGTTTCCGATCGTCGGGGCGCTGAGGGACGGCGTCTATACGCTGGACGGCGAAGAATACGCACTGCCGCAGCATGGGTTCGCGCGGCGTTCGATGTTCTCGGTCGTCGAACAGACGGCGGACGCAGTGACGCTGCGGCTGTCCGACAATGAGGCGACCCGCGCGGTCTACCCCTTCGCCTTCGTGCTCGACGTGCGGCACGCGATCGAGGGGGCGACGCTGACGACGACGGTGACAGTGCATAATACTGGGCACCGGGACCTGCCCGCCAGCATCGGCTTCCATCCCGCCTTTGCCTGGCCGCTGCCCTATGGCCAACCGCGCGCCGAGCATCGGATCGAGTTCGAGCGCGCGGAGCCGTCCAGGCTGGTGCGGATCATGCCGGGGGCGGTGATCGGACCCGCCGACCGGGAAAGTCCGCTCGACGGGCGGACGCTGGCGCTGGCCGATGATTTGTTCGCCGTCGATGCGCTGGTCTGGCCGACGATCGAGAGCCAGTCGGTCCTTTACGGCGTCGAGCGCGGGCCGCAGCTTCGCATCGACTTTCCCGACACGCCGATGCTAGGTATCTGGACCAAGCCGGGTGCCGCATTCGTATGTGTCGAGCCGTGGCATGGGATCGCCGATCCGGCGGGCTTCGCTGGCGACATCTGGGAAAAGCCCGGAATCAAGCGATTAGTCCCCGATGCTCGCTGGCCGGTCGAGATGCGGATAACGCTGACGCTTTGACGCTTGCGCCCCGCGCAGTTGACGCTGCGGTGCAGCATCACGATCTCCGGCGGATGAACGCGCCCGCTCAATTCCGTCAGGCCCCCGTCGGCCTCATCCACCTTGCGCTGGCGGTGGGGGGCTTTGCGATCGGGACGACCGAATTCGCGACGATGAGCCTCCTCCCGTTCTTTGCACGCGATCTTGGCATCGACGCGACCACCGCCGGGCACGCGATCAGCGCCTATGCACTCGGCGTCGTGGTCGGCGCGCCGGTCCTCGCGATCCTCGCGGCGCGCTATTCGAAGCGGTTGCTGCTGGTCGCGCTCATGGGGCTGTTCGCGATCGGCAACGGGCTGTCCGGGCTTGCGGGCAGTTACGAGCAGATGCTCGGCTTCCGCTTCCTCGCCGGCCTGCCGCACGGCGCCTATTTCGGAATCGCGGCTCTCGTCGCCGCGGGGCTGGTGCCGACCGAGCAGCGGACGAAGGCGGTGGCGCGCGTCATGCTGGGCCTGACCGCAGCAACGATCGTCGGCGTGCCGGTCGCCAATTTCCTGGGGCAGGCCGTAGGCTGGCGCTGGGTGTTCGCGCTGGTCGCGGGCCTCGCGCTCACCACCGCATTGCTTGTTTTCATCCTTGCGCCCCGCGACAAGCCCGATCCGGCGGCCAGCCCGACCCGCGAGCTGAAGGCGCTCGGCAAGCCACAGATCTGGCTGACGCTGGCTACGGGCGCGATCGGGTTCGGGGGCATGTTCGCCGTCTACACCTATCTCGCCGACACGATGCTCGAGGTGACGAAGGTGGGCGAGGGGGCGATCCCGATCGCGCTGGCCGCCTTCGGCATCGGCATGACCGGCGGCAACCTGATCGTCCCGCGTTTTGCCGACAGGGCGCTGTTGCCGACCGCGGCGGGGCTACTCATTTGGTCGATGATCGCGCTGCTCATGTGGCCGCTGGTCACCGGCACGCTCTGGACGCTGTGCCTCGGTGCGCTGGCGATCGGGATCGGCGGGGCGCTGGGCACCGTGCTTCAGACCCGCCTGATGGACGTGGCTGGCGAGGCGCAGGCGCTGGCCGCCGCGCTCAACCACTCGGCGTTCAACACGGCCAACGCACTCGGGCCGTGGCTCGGCGGCATGGCGATCGCGGCCGGGTTCGGCTGGACCTCGACCGGCTGGGTCGGTGCGCTGCTGGCGCTCGGCGGCCTTCTCTTTCTCGCCGTCTCGATGCTGCTCGAGCGACAGGGGGCGCCGATGCCCGCCCCCGCCTGACCCCCTCGCGTCCCGCGGCAATAGCCGCTAGGGGCGGCGCACGATGAGCCATTACGACGACCGCCGGACCTTTGCGATCATCTCGCACCCTGACGCCGGCAAGACGACCCTTACTGAAAAACTGCTTCTGTTCGGCGGTGCGATCCACCTGGCGGGTGAGGTGAAGGCGCGCGGTGCAGCCCGCCGTGCCCGATCCGACTGGATGAAGATCGAGCAGCAGCGCGGCATCTCCGTCACCTCCTCGGTCATGACGTTCGAGCGGGAGGGGGTGACCTTCAACCTGCTCGATACGCCGGGGCACGAGGATTTCAGCGAGGACACGTACAGGACGCTGACCGCCGTCGATTCGGCGGTGATGGTGATCGACGTCGCCAAGGGTATCGAGAGCCAGACGCGCAAGTTGTTCGAGGTCTGTCGCCTGCGATCGGTCCCGATCATCACGTTCGTCAACAAGGTCGATCGCGAGGGGCGCCCGGTCTACGAAACGCTGGACGAAATCGCCGAGCTGCTCGCGCTCGACGTGACGCCAATGACGTGGCCGGTGGGCATGGGCGGTGAGTTCGAGGGGATCTACGACCTCGTCGGTAATCGCCTGCTGCTGCCCGAGGGGCCGAGCCGCGAGTTCCTGGGCAAGGTGATCGAGGTATCCGGGCTCGACGATCCATTGCTCGACGAGCATCTGTCAGCCGCCGGCGTTGCCAAGCTGCGCGAGGAGGCGGAGCTCGCCATGGCGGGCTATGCGCCCTTCGATGTCGAGGCATATCGCAACGGCGACCTGACGCCGGTCTATTTCGGCTCGGCGCTCAAGGAGTTCGGCGTCGATTCGCTGATCGCCGCGCTTGCCGAACACGCGCCGCCGCCGCGCCCGCAGCCCGCCAAGCCCGCGCCGGTCAGCCCTGCGAACCCCGAGGTCACCGGCTTCGTGTTCAAGGTGCAGGCGAACATGGATCCCAATCACCGCGACCGCATCGCGTTCATGCGGCTCTGCTCGGGCACCTTCAAGCGCGGCATGAAGCTGACGCCGAGCGGGCATGGGAAGCCGATCGCGATCCATTCGCCGATCCTGTTCTTCGCCCGCGAGCGAGAGCTGGCGGATGAGGCGTATCCGGGCGACATCATCGGCATTCCCAATCACGGGGTCCTGCGCGTGGGCGATACGCTGTCCGAGCGGCCGGGCGTGCGGTTCACCGGCCTTCCCAACTTCGCGCCCGAGATCCTGCGCCGTGTGGTGCTGAAGGACCCGACCAAGACCAAGCAGCTTCGCAAAGCGCTGGACGACATGGCCGAGGAAGGGGTGACGCAGGTCTTCTATCCCGAGATCGGGTCGAACTGGGTCATCGGCGTGGTCGGCCAGCTCCAGCTTGAGGTGCTGCTGTCGCGGCTGGACGCCGAGTACAAGGTCGGCGCCAATCTGGAGCCCGCGCCGTTCGAGACCGCGCGGTGGATCAGCGCGGAGGATCCGGCCGAATTGAAGGCGTTCATGGACCAGAATCGATCGGCGATGGCGCGCGACCGCGACGACAACCCCGTCTTCCTCGCCAAGTCGGCATGGGAGGTCGGCTACATCGCCGACCGCTATTCGAAGGTGAAGTTCGCCGCCACGCGCGAGCGGTAAGCGGCGCGGCGGGCGGTCAGCGCCCGCCCGTTCGCCGCGTCAGTGCCGCCACGCAGCTTGCCCGGTCGATCGCGCGCCCGTCGCGCTGGCGCGCATCGACGTACGAGACGACGGGCACCCCGCCGCCGTCCTTGGGATAGAGATAGGCGTCGAGCACGCAGATGCCGCTTGAGAACTGAAGCTTGTGGCCCGTCCCCTCGGTCATTTCCGCGTCCGGCTCGCCGAACACCTGGCGAAGCGCGGCGGCGTTCTGGCCCAGCACGCGCTCCAGCCCGACGGTGGTGAAATTGGGCTTCGCCGGCGGCGGCGGGGGGCTCGCCATCGGCGAGGGCACGGTCGCGCAACCCGCCAGCAGCAGTCCGCCCGTCAGCGCCATTCCCAGATGCCTCATCCACGTCCCCTCATATGATACCAATGCGTCGCCATCGCCGCGGCCAGCACCGGCGCGACGAGATTGACGACCGGTACGACAAGCAGCGCCGTCCCCGCCAGCCCCAGCACGAAACGCCCACCGCGCGTGCCGCTCCGCCAGTCGCGCATCGCCGCACGCGGATGGTGCCGCGCCGCCACCATGTCGCCAAGGTCGCGGCCGAGCAGCCAGCCGTTGACGACCAAGAACGCCGCCGCTGTGCCGACGCCCGTGACCAGCAGCGCGATGTACAGTGGGGAGAGCGCCAGGTTGAGGAGGATCGTCCGCGCGGCCGACCCAATGCTCATGGCGGCCCCGCTGATGATCGGCACCGGCCGCGCGAGCGCCAGCGCCGCGGGATAATACCGCCGCTCGACCGCCTCGACCACTTCGTCGGCGAAGATACCGACGACCGCAATCGCGACCGCGCGAAACAGCAGCCATGATGCCAAGAACGCGGCGAACACCGCCGCCACGCCCGCAAGCTCGCTCCACCCGCCCGCGCCATAGCTGTGGGCCACCGTGCGCGCCGTCCACCATCCGCCGCCGCCGAGCGCGAGGAAGACGACGATCGTCAGCCCCAGCGACTTGGCAAGGACGCGCAGCACCGGCGGATCGCCGAGCTGTCCGATCGAGAGGGCAAACGCGCGGAGCATCGCCGCCTTGTGCCCGGCAGGGTCCGCGAACGCCAGCACCGCTTGCGCGCGCGCGGCGCGGGCGATAGGCGCGCGCAAACGCCAGGAGCATGAATTGACCAACACCCAGTACGACGTCGTCGCGATCGGCAATGCCATCGTCGACATTCTCTCGCAGGCCGACGACGCCTTTCTCGCGGCCGAAGGGATGAATAAGGGCTCGATGCAGCTCATGTTCTCGCCCGAGGATGCCGACGCGCTCTATGACAAGATGGGGCCGGGGCGCGAGATTTCGGGCGGGTCCGCGGCGAACACCGTCGCCGGCATGGCGGCGCTGGGCGACCGCTGCGGCTTTATCGGCCAGGTCGCCGACGACCAGCTCGGCCAGGTGTTCGGCCACGATATCCGTGCGCAGGGCGTCCGCTTCGACACCGCGCCGCGTGCCGGCGATCCGACGACCGCGCGCTGCCTGATCTTCGTCACGCCCGATGGCCAGCGGACGATGAACACCTTTCTCGGCGCGTCGCAGTTCCTGCCCGAGGGCGCGCTTGATCGCGCGATGATCGAGAGCGCGGCGATCCTGTATCTCGAGGGCTATCTCTGGGATCCCGAGGAGCCGCGGGCGGCGATGCGCGCGGCGATCGACTATGCGCGCGGCGCGGGGCGCAAGGTCGCGTTCACGCTGTCGGACGTGTTCTGCATCAGCCGCCACGGCGACGACTTCCGTCGGCTTTTGGCCGAGGGGCTGATCGACATCCTGTTCGCCAACGAAAACGAACTGCTGGCGCTTGCGCAGGGTGAGGATTTCGAGGCGGCGGTGTCGGCGATCTCGGCGCAGGTTCCCGTCCTTGTCGTCACGCGCGGCGAGCATGGCGCGATCGCGGTGTCGAACGGCGAGCGGGCCGAGGTCGGCGCCGAGCCGATCGCGCGCGTCGTCGACACGACCGGCGCGGGCGACCTGTTCGCGGCGGGCTTCCTCCACGGCCAGGCCAAGGGGCAGGACCTGTCGACCTCGCTTCGCACCGGCGCGCTGTGTGCGGCGGAAATCATCTCGCACTATGGCGCGCGGCCCGAGGTGGACCTGAAGGCGATGATCGCGCAGAAACTCGGCTGAGTTTCACGAGGGGAGAGGCGGCGATGCGCGGACGGTTCTGGATCGGTCTCGCGTTCGCCGCCGCCCCGCTGCCTGCGGCGGCTCAATCCTTCGAGGCGCGGCTCGACCGCTTCCTCGCCACGCGGCCGGTGATCGACGGGCACAACGACCTGCCCTGGGAAATTCGCGAGAAATACGGCGCCTCGCCCGAGGCCGCGCATCTGGAGGGCGATACCGCGTCGGCCGCGGCACCACTCCAGACCGACCTGCCGCGGCTGAAGCGCGGGGGCTATGCCGCGCAATTCTGGTCGGTGTGGATTCCGCAGACGACGACCGGCCCGGCGGCGGTCGAAACGACGCTCGAGCAGATCGACGTCGTCCGCCGGATGGTCGCCGCGCATTCCGACCGGCTGACGCTTGCGACGACCGCGAGCGAGATCGAGACGGCGCGCAAACTCGGCAAGGTCGCCAGCCTGATCGGGGCGGAGGGCGGCGGGCAGATCGACGGCAACCTCGCCGTCCTTCGCCAGTACCGCGCGCTCGGCGTCGTCTATCTGACGCTTACGCATACGAAGAACATCGCCTGGGCCGACAGCGGCACCGACGTGCCCGCCGTCCGCGGCCTCACCGATTTCGGGCGACAGGTGATCGCCGAGATGAACCGTATCGGCATGATCGTCGACCTCAGCCACACATCGCCTGACACGATGCGCGCCGCGATCGCCGCGTCGAAGGCGCCGGTGATGTTCAGCCATTCGAATGCTTACGCGGTCAATCCGCACCCGCGCAACGTCCCCGACGACGTACTCGCCTCTTTGAAGGCGAACGGCGGTATCGTCATGGTCAACGTCTACCCCGTCTTCGTGTCGGCCAAGGCGCGCGCGTGGCAGGCGGCGAAGGCGGCCGAGGAAGCGCGGCTGACCGGCTCGCCCGCCGGGCTGATGCTTGGCCAGTCTGCGTCGGCGGTCGAGCCGAAGATGGCCGAGTGGGTCGCCGCCCACCCGCAGCCCCCCGTCACCGCCGCCGACGTCGCCGATCAGGTCGAGCATATCGCCCGCGTCGCCGGCCGCGATCATGTCGGCCTCGGCGGCGATTACGACGGCATCAGCGGCGCGGGGCCCGACGGGATGAAGGGCGTTGACGGCTGGCGGCTGCTGCTTGCCGAACTCATGCGCCGCGGTTGGAGCGACGCCGACCTCGCCAAGCTGGCCGGCGGCAACATCCTGCGCGTGATGCGCGGGGTGGAGGCTACCGCCGCCGGGCGTTAGGCCGTCGCGGTCAGCTTTGTGCCGACGACGCCCACCACGATCAGCGCGATGAAGCCGAGCTGCACCGTGTTCACCTTCTCGCCGAACAGCCAGATGCCGAGCAGCGTCACGCCCACCGCGCCGAGCCCGGTCCACACGGCATAGGCGGTGCCGGCGGGCAGGCCGCGCATCGCCATCGCGAGCAGGCCCATGTTCACGAAACTGAGGACGATCGGCACCGCCGATGCGGTCCATGTCCCCTGCGTCGCCGCCCATTTCAGGCTCAGCGCCCAGATGATTTCGGTCACGACCGCGACCCCGAGGATGACCCACGCCATCATCGTCTCCTCATAATCGGGCTCGTCAGGAAAGTGCCGGCCGGAAACCCGAAAAGAGGCCGTGCGTGCGCGCCGCCTAGCCGATGGCGCGCGGCGGGTCCAGCATCAGCGGCAGGCGAGCGTGCGGCCGGTCGAGATTCCGAAGCCGACTCCCACGATCGCGAGGACGCCGTTGACGATCAGTGCCGCCTCGATCAACCGGATGTTGCCCCTCGTTGCGGCGACCATCGTGAGGGCGAACGCGAGCCCAGCGGCGATCCATAGATAGCCTGAGCGAGCGATCACGGTCCTGTGCGCGTCATCTATCGACGATCTCCTCGAGCACATCGTGCCTGAAGCACGGCGCGGCGACTAGCCCGCCGCTTCTGCTTCACGAAGGTGGCCGGCGATCCGCGGATCGGCCGGCGCCAGCAGGCTGGCCTTGCGCAGCAGATCGCGGGCGCCGCCGGCGTCGCCGTTGGCGAGGAGCGCCGCGCCATATGCGTCGGCGACCGCCGGGTTCTGCGGCTGGAGCGCATAGGCGGCGGCGGCATATTCGATCGCGCGCGCGTCGTTCTCCAGCCCCAGATGCGCCAGCGCCAGCTCGGCGAGCAGACCCGCATCGCGGTCGCCGATCCGCAGCCGCAGTTCCTCCAGAGTCGCGGCGGCGGCGGCATCGTCGCCGGCCGCCAGTTGCCAGTGCGCGGACAGGCGCAGGCCAGCGACATTCTGCGGGTTCTGCGACAGGAACAGCGCCAGCGTGCTCGCCGCCTTTTCCCGCTGGCCCGAAGCGTCGAGCGCCTCGATCAGTCGCATCGCTGCGGGCTCGTCGAAGCGGAGGGCGGCGGCGCGGGCATAGGCGGCGGCGGCATTGGCGGGGCGCCTGCCCATCGTCCACACGTCGCCGAGCAGCATCTGCGCCGCCGGCACGCCGGGGTTGGCGTCGGCCAGCGCCCGCGCCTCGGCCAGTGCCTGCGGCCCGTTGCCGACTGCGATCAGCCCGCGGATCAGTGCGATCCGCTCGGCCGGCGATCCGCCCGCCGCGCGCTGTTGCAGCACGCCGAGGCCGTCATCGGGACTGAACGCCGCGACCGCGGCGGGGGCAGGCAGCGAGGCACGATCGAGCAGCTGGGCGGCCACCTGTCGCTCGCCGATCCGCTCATGCGCGCGGGCGGCAAGCGCCAGCGCATAGCTGTCGGCATCGGGCCGCGCGACGACGGGGCCGAGCACGCCGATCGCGTTGCGTGCCGCGTCGGACCGTAGATAGGCGGTCGCCAGCAACTTCCGCGCGGTGATGTTCATCGGCTGGCGCGTGACCAGCGTGCGTAGGCCGGCAATCGCCTGTTCCTGCTCGCCCGCCTGAAGATCGAGGACGCCGCGCAGCAGCATCACGCCGGGCAGGTCGTCGATCGCCCCGTTCGCGTGGTCGAGCACGTCGCGCGCGAGGTCGAACTTGCGCGCGCGCGCCGCGAGCACCGCCTGAAGATAGAGCGCCTGCGGGCTGCCCTTGCGCACCTGCGTGGCGCGGCGCAGCGCCGCGAGCATGTCGCGCGCGCGGCCCAAGTCGCCGAGCGTGGCGGCGTACTGGATCAGCGCCGCGTGATTGCGCGGGTCGCTCGCGAGCGACCGCTCGAACCAGGGCAAAGCGGCGGTCAGGCCGTATTGCTCGCGCACCAGTTCTCCGCGCAGCGCCAGCGCATCGGTCGATCGCGGGGCGGCGGCGACGGCGCGCGCGCTCGCCTCGATCGCGCCCGACAGGTCGGCGGCGGCGCGGCGGGTGCGGGCGAGCGCCAGCCACGTCGCACCGTCGCCGGGGCGCGCCGCGACTGCGCGGTTCAGGGTCGCCAGCGCGTCGCCGAAACGCCCGGTCCGCGTCGCCAGCTCGGCACGGACCAGATCGGCCTCGGCCGCGTCGCCCGGGTCGGCGGCGGCCAGTTCGTCGGCGGCGCGCTTGGGGTCGCCCATCAGCATCAGCGCGCGGGCCCGAAGGTGACGGGTGCGCTTCATGTCGAAGCCGACCGCCTGTGCCCGGTCGAGCGAGGCGCCAGCACCCAGCCCGTCGTCGAGCGCAAGCTGCATCCGCGCAAGGCCGACCTGACCCTCGCCCCAGTTTGGATCGGCGGCGACGGCATCCCCCGCGGCCGCGCGCGCGGCGGAGGGATTGCCTGCCTTCAGCAACGCCTCGGCCATCGCCAGCGACTTTTCCGCCGCGGGCCGGTCGGCGCGGTCGGGCAGCAGCCCCCGGATGCCGAGCGTGACGACGCCCAGCCCGAACAGCGCGATGACGCCGATGACGATACGGCGGCGCCAGCGGCGGCGCATGCTCCCGCTGCAACGGACGGGCTTGGGTTCACGGCTGGAGGTCATAGGCCTTCATCAGATCGTAGAGGGTAGGGCGGCTGATGCCGAGCAGCCGGGCGGTGCCCGAGATATTGCCCTCGGCATGGGCGAGCGCCTGACGGATCGCGGCACGGTCGGCCGCCTCGCGCACGGCGCGCAGATTGATCGGCAGGGCCGGGGCGGCATCGCCGGTCAGGTCGAGATCGTCGGCGGTGATGTGGCTGCCATCGGCCATGATGACCGCGCGCTTCACCCGGTTCTCGAGCTCGCGGACGTTGCCGGGCCAGCCCCATCCCTCGATCGCGGCGATCGCGTCTGGAGTGAAGCCCTTGACCGGCAGCTTCATCGCCGCGGCATGGCGCTTCAGGAAATGGCGGGCGAGAAGAACGGCATCGCCCGATCGCTCGGCCAGCGCCGGAATACGCACGACGATCTCCGCAAGGCGATAATACAGGTCCTCGCGGAAGCGGCCGTCGGTGACCATCGCGTCGACGTCCTGGTGCGTGGCGCAGACGATGCGCGTGTCGACGGCGATCGGTCGCCGTCCGCCGATCCGCTCGATCACCCGCTCCTGAAGGAAGCGCAGCAGCTTGACCTGAAGCGGGAGCGGCACGTCGCCGATCTCGTCGAGGAACAACGTGCCCCCCGCGGCCTGCTCGATCTTGCCCTCGGTCGTCTTGACCGCGCCGGTGAATGCGCCCTTTTCGTGCCCGAACAGCTCGCTTTCGAGCAACGTTTCGGGGATCGCGGCGCAGTTGATCGCAACGAACGCGCCGCTGCCGCGCGGGCTGGCGTCGTGCAGGCTGCGGGCGAGCACTTCCTTGCCGGTACCGCTCGCGCCCAGCAGCATGACCGACACGTCGGCGCCCGCCACCCGCTCGATCATCCGCGTGACCTTGAGCATTTCGGGGGAGGCGGTGACGAGCCCCTGGGCACGCTCGCCGCCGCGCTCGGCTAGGCGTCGGTTCTCGGCCTCCAGCGCGTGGACGTGAAATGCGCGCGCGACGATCAGGCCCAGCGCGTCGATATCGATCGGCTTGGCGTAGAAGTCCCATGCGCCCTCGGCGATCGCCCGGCGCGCACTTTCGCGCTCGCCATGCCCCGACGCGACGATGACTTTCAGATCAGGCTTCAGCGCCAGCATCTCGGCCAGTGCTGCGAATCCCTCGCTCACACCGTCGGGATCGGGCGGCAGGCCGAGGTCGAGCGTGGCGACCGCCGGCTCCTCGGCGCGCAGCAGCGTGAGGGCGGTCGCGCGGTCGGGTGCGATCAGCACCTCGTACCCGTCATAGGCCCAGCGCAATTGCCGCTGAAGGCCGGGATCGTCCTCGACCACGAGCAGCTTGGGAAGAGGCGTCGTCATGCCGCACGCTCCATCGAGCTGGCCGAGGGAAGGATCAGGCGGAAGCGGCTGCCCTCGCCCTCGCGGCTCGACACCTCGATCGCGCCGCCCATCGCCGCGGCGATTGCGCGCGCCTCGTACGTGCCGATGCCGAACCCGGCGGGCTTGGTCGAGACAAACGGCTTGAACAGGCGATCGCGCATGAAGGCGGCCGACATGCCGCAGCCGCGGTCGATGACCTCGGCGACGACGCGCGGCCCCTCGATTCGCACGGCGACGCCGACCGGCTCACCGGGCGGGCTCGCCTCGATCGCGTTCTGGATCAGATGGCGCAGCACTTGGGTCGTGCCGCCCGGATCGGCCAGCGCAATCGCCGCCGGATCGCCGGTGACGACGACCGGGTGGGTCAGCCGCCGCTCGCCCGCCAGCGTTTCGGCCAGGCCGAGCAACGGCACCGCACGCGGCGCGTCGGTCCGCGGCGCCCGATCCTGCGACAGGCGGGCGACCAATTCGGTCATCCGCCCGGCGGATTCGTTCAGCGTCGCGACCATGTCGGCGCGAAAGGCGGGGTTGTCGGCATGGCGTTCGGCATTGCGCGCGACGAGGCTCAATTGGCTCACCAGATTCTTGATGTCGTGAAGAATGAAGGCGAAGCGCCGGTTGAACTCGTCGAACCGTTCGGCCTCGGCCAAGCGGGCCTGCGCCTGCTGCTCGGCGAGCGAGCTTGCCGCCTGTCGCCCCGCGACCTTGAGGAGATCGAAATCCTCCCAGTCGAGTGCGCGGGGCAGCGGCGGGCGGGCCAGCACGATCGCGCCGGCAAGGCCCCCTGCATGCGGCAGCGGGACGATCGCCCAAGCGTCCGTGCAGTCGAGCAGCGTCGCCGGGATCGTGTCGGCATCGGCGGGCGCGCCGCCGGCGCGGATGGCGTCCAGCTCGATCACGCGGCCGGTGTCGCCCAGATGCCGGGCGAGCAGGTCGTCGCGGATCTGTGAGGGAAGCGCCGCGGCGTCCCAGCGCCATTCGGCCGCCGGCACCAGCGTGTCGCCCGACAGCGTCAAAAGGACCCCGCCCGGCGCATCGAGCAATTCGGCGATCGCGCGGATCACACGCGCGTCGAGCGCATCGCCGTCCGCCCGATGCCCCAGCGTTTCGGTGAACCGCATCCACTCGGCCCGGTAGTCGTAGCGGTGGCGGAACAGGTGCTTCATCGCCTTGACGCGCAGCCAGGCGCGCGCGCCGGGTGAGGCGAGGGTTGCGAGCAGCGCGGCGGTCGAGCCGAACACGAAGGCGGTCTGGAGCACGCGGGCATGCGTGCCGCCCATGATCGCCAGCCCTTCGGTCACGCTGGCGAAGATCGCGAAATAGCTGAGCACCGCGAGCAGCGAGAGCGACTGGACCGCGACGGCGCGCGACAGTTGGATCGGACGGTCGTCCTGCCGCTGCAGGTCGGCGGCGAAGACCGCCGCCACGACGACCATCACCGCGCCGCGCATCGCCAGGATCGCATCGGGCCAGCTTCCGGTCGCCCAGGCGAGGGTCAGGATGTTGGCGTCGACCAGCCACATGGCGGCGATGCCGAGCGTGGCCGCGCGGAGGCTGGCGCCGCTGGCACGGGCATGGACATGCTGGACGAGGACGAGCGCGGCGACGCTTGCAAGCAGCCGCAGCACCACGCCGGCATCGATCAGTGCACGGGCCATCGCCGGGTCGCGGATCATCGCCCCCGCCGATCCGATCGCGCCGCCGGCGATCACGATGGATGCAAGTACGGCGTAGAAGACCGTCCGCGATCGGTGCGCGCCCGCCTGCTCCGCCCGCCACAGAAAGGCGAGCCAGCCGAGATTGCGCAGCGTCTCCGCCAGGCGCGTCACGCCGTCGCCACCGCCTAGTCCCGCGACGGCGAGCGCCCACAAAGCCGTCAGCGCCAGCGCGGTGGCGAGCCCCCGCCGCCGCCGCGGTTGGCGCCACGTCCACGCCGCCAGCGCCGCGAACAGCAGCGCGGCGAGCGAATGGCTCCACAACGTCAGCAGGTCGAGGGCGCCGCTCGCCAGCATCGGCTCAGCGCGCACCCTCTGGCCAGAGGACCACGCGGATCGTCTGGAGAAGGATCAGCACGTCGAGAAACGGCGAATAGTTCTTGGCGTAATAGAGGTCGTATTCGAGCTTCTGACGCGAATCCTCGATCGAGGCGCCATAGGGGTAGTTGATCTGTGCCCAGCCGGTGATGCCCGGCTTCACCATGTGCCGCTCCGCATAATAGGGAAGCTTCTGTTCGAGATCCTCGACGAACTGCGGCCGCTCGGGGCGGGGGCCGACGAAGCTCATCTCGCCCTTCAGCACGCTCCAGCATTGCGGCAGTTCGTCGATGCGAAGCTTGCGGATGATCCGGCCGATCCGGGTGATGCGCGGGTCGTCCTTCTCGGCCCAGACGGCGGTGCCCGCGACCTCTGCGTCGATTCGCATCGAGCGCAGCTTCACGATGTCGAAACCCTGATTGTAGAGGCCGACGCGGCGCTGGCGGTAGAAGGCCGGCCCTTTGCTATCCAGCTTCACGACGATCGCGGTGACGAGGACCAGCGGCAGCGTGAGGACGAGGAGGAGCAGCGAGGCGCCGATGTCGAACAGGCGCTTGAACGCGCTCGAAAACATGCGGCCGGATGAAAAGCCGTCGGAAAAGATCAGCCAGCTCGGATTGACGCTGTCGAGGTCGACGCGGCCCGTCTCGCGCTCGAGGAAGGTGGAGATCTCGTTGACATGGACGCCCGTCGTCTTGATGCGGACGAGGTCCTTCAGCGGCAGGGCGTTGCGCCGCTCCTCCAGCGCCAGCACTACCTCGCTCGCGTTCAAAAGGACGACGTGGTCGGCCAGGTTGTAGATCGCGTCGCGGGCGATCGCCTCCGGGATCACGCGGTTCGCCTCGCTCATTGACACATAGCCGACGACGACGAAGCCCGATCCCGGCTGGCGGCCCAGCGCCTTGATCCGCTCGGCCCGCGGCCCGGCGCCCAGCACGACGACGCGCCGCTTGAACACCTGTCCGCCCAGCGTCTTGCCGATCAACAGGCGTAGGACGAACATCAGAACCAGCGCGGCGACCATCGCGTAGAGAAGATTCGATCGCCAAAAGGTCAGCGTCGGCAAGAAGAAAAAGACGACCGACAGGAAGATCGTTCCCATCGACACCGCGACGATCAGCCGAGCGGTGGCGAACCGCATCGAGGTGAGCGCCTTCGGGCTGTAGGCGCCGACCGCGACCATCGCCAGCATCAGGCTGCCGGCGAAGCTCAGCAATTGCGGAATGCGGGTCGATACCGGCTCCAGGTCGAAGTCGAGCTGATGGATGCGCCATTGCCAGCCGAACTCGGCCGCGGCGATCAGGCAAACGAAGTCGAGCAGGCCGAGGAGCAGCACCGCATTCGGCACATAATGCTTGAACAACCGGATCATGCGGCAGGCCCCTGTCGCCCAGGTGTAAGGTTCACCGACATGCTGACGCTGTCGCATCAATTGACAAAGAAAAGCTGAATGGTCGGTGCGAGAGGAACGGTTCCTTCCGGGCGTTCGTGCGTTTAGGCTCCGAAACGACCGCCATCCGGCGGCGAGGGGGAAGTGCGTCGATGTCCGAAACGAAGCTGATCGTGCCCGTCATCCTGTCGGGCGGATCGGGAACGAGATTGTGGCCGATGTCCCGGCCCGAACTGCCCAAGCAATTCCTCGCGCTGACCGCGGACGAGACGATGCTGCAACTGACCGCGCGGCGCACCGATGCAGGCGAGCATTTCGCCGCACCGATCGTCGTCGCCAACGCGATGCATGTCGACCAGATCGAAGCGCAACTGGCGGAGGCGGGGACCGCGCCAGCGTCGATCATCCTCGAGCCGATGGGCCGGAACACCGCCCCGGCGATCGCGCTGGCCGCCCTGGCTGCCGACGATCCCAAGGCACCGCTTCTGGTCATGCCGTCCGACCATGTCATCGCCGACGTGGCCGCATTCCACGATGCGATCCACCGCGCGCTGCCGTTGGTCGAGGACGGCTGGCTCGTCACCTTCGGCATTGAGCCCGACGCGCCGGAGACGGGCTATGGCTATATCCAGGTCGGCGAGCCGCTGGTCGAGGGCGTCCACCGCGTCGCCCGTTTCGTCGAGAAGCCGCCGCGCGACGTGGCCGAGGCGATGGTGGCGTCGGGCGACCACGCCTGGAACGGCGGGATCTTCCTGTTCAGGGCCGACAAGTTCCTCGGCGCGTTGTCGGTCCACAATCCCGACATGCTCCACGCCGTCCAGCAATCGATGGACAAGGCCAAGCGGGAGGGCGTGCGCGTCTGGCCCGAACATGACGCCTTTGCTGCATCGCCCTCCGATTCGATCGATTATGCGGTGATGGAAAAGGCCGACCGCGTCGCCGTCGTTCCCGTGGCGATGGGCTGGAGCGATGTCGGCAGCTGGGACGCGCTGCACGCGATCAGCGAGTGCGATGAGGGCGGCAATGTCTGCCGCGGCGACGTGGTGGCGATCGACACGCGCGGCTGCCTCGTTCGCGGCGACGGCCGGCGCGTGGCACTGGTGGGGGTAGAGGACCTGATCGTGGTGGCGAGCGGCGACGACGTGCTGATCCTGCCGCGCGGCCGCAGCCAGGAGGTCAAGAAGCTGCTCGACGCGATGAAGAACTGAGCCGGTGGGCCGGGTGCGGCGCAAGCTTGCTGTCGCGGCGGGCGAGCGCCGCGCGGCGGAGGCGGAGCCGCCGCCCGTCTGCGCGCTGTGCGCCCGGCCGCTCGGTGCCAAGGTCGAGTGGCATCACCCGGTGCCCAAGGCGGAGGGCGGGACGGCGACCGTACCTGTCCACCCCATCTGCCACCGCGCTATCCACGCCGCGCTGACCAATGCCCAACTGGCGCGGGAGGGCGGCGACATGGTTGCACTTGCCGCGCATCCGGCGCTGGCGTCGTTCCTGCGCTGGGTGGCGGACAAGCCGGCGGACTTCCACGCGCCGACGCGCCGGTCAAAGGATCGGGGCCAATCCCTTTGACCGTCGCCCCGGCCTTGGTGCGCGATGGGCGCGCCTCTACAAAAGCAGTATCGTAGCCGTTCCGTGCTGTGCACTAATCGTGGGTGTCCAGAAGGAGCCCATCACATGTCTGTCGTCCCGCATTCGATCGATATCGTCGTGGCCGATATGGCGGCATCCGCCCGCTTCTATCGCGACCTCGGCCTCGCCGTGCCGGAAGGTGCCGAGGAAGAGGCGCACGTTCAGATCGACACGCCCGGCGGCGCGACGATCGGCCTGATGAGCGAGGCGATCATTCGCGGCGCCGACCCCGAATGGCAGACGCCGGTCGGCCAGCGCGTGACGTTCGCCTGCCGCTGCGACGATGCGGCAGAGGTCGACGCGGCCTATGCGCGAATGATCGCAGCGGGGCACCGCGGGCTGCGCGAGCCGTGGGATTCGCCGTGGGGCCAGCACTATGCGATGCTGGCCGACCCCGACGGCAACCGCGTCGACCTGTTCGCCGACTAGGCCGCCGCCTTCTTCCGCTCGGCCAGTTCCTCGTTGAGCATTTCCGCGAGCAGGAATGCCAGCTCGATGCTCTGCCCGGCATTGAGCCGCGGGTCGCAGTGCGTGTGATAGCGGTCGGCCAGCGCCTGTTCGCTGACCGCGATCGCGCCGCCGGTGCATTCGGTCACGTCCTGCCCCGTCATCTCGGCATGGATGCCGCCGGCATGCGTACCTTCCGCCCGGTGAACCGCGAAGAAGCCGCGCACTTCGGCTAGGATGCGCTCGAACGGGCGCGTCTTGTAGCCGGTCGCGGCCTTCACCGTGTTGCCGTGCATCGGGTCGCAGCTCCAGACGACCGGATGCCCCTCGCGCTTCACCGCGCGGACGAGGGCGGGGAGGTGCGCCTCGATCTTGTCATGGCCGTATCGGGTGATGAGCGTCATCCGCCCGGCGACGCGATGCGGATTGAGCGTGTCGAGCAGGCGAAGCAGCGCGTCGGGCTCGAGGCTCGGCCCGCATTTCATGCCGATCGGGTTGCCGATCCCGCGCAGATATTCGACATGCGCCGACCCCTCGAACCGCGTTCGGTCGCCGATCCACAGAAAGTGCGCACTGGTGTCGTACCACTGGCCGGTCAGCGAATCCTGCCGCGTCAGTGCCTGCTCATAGGGAAGCAGCAGCGCCTCGTGACTGGTGTAGAAGTCGGTGCGCGACAGTTGCGGCACGGTCTCGGCATTGATGCCGCACGCCTCCATGAAGTCGAGCGCCTCGCCGATCCGGTCGGCGACGTCGGCATAGCGATCGGCCCACGGGCTGCGGCCCATGAAGTCGAGCGTCCATTTGTGGACCTGATGCAGGTTCGCGTACCCGCCCTGCGCGAACGCACGCAACAGGTTGAGCGTCGCCGCCGACTGTGAGTATGCGCGAAGCAGCCGCGTCGGGTCGGGCACGCGCCCCTCAGGGGTGAAGGCGATGTCGTTGACGTTGTCGCCGCGATAGCTCGGCAGTTCCTGCCCGTCGATGACCTCGGTCGAGGCGGAGCGGGGCTTGGCGAACTGGCCCGCCATGCGTCCGACCTTCACCGTCGGCAGCTTCGACGCGAAGGTCAGGACCACCGCCATCTGAAGGATCACGCGGAAGGTGTCGCGGATATTGTTGGGGTGGAACTCGGCGAAGCTCTCTGCGCAGTCACCGCCCTGGAGGAGGAAGCCATGCCCCTCCGCCACCCGGCCGAGTTCGGCGGTGAGCTGCCGCGCCTCGCCCGCGAAGACCAGCGGGGGGAAGCGGCCGAGTTCGGTCAGCGTCGCGTCGAGCGCCGCGGCGTCGGGATAGTCGGGCATCTGCCGCGCTTCGGCGTTCTGCCAGCTTGCGGGGGACCAGCTACCCATTGCATTCTCCATGTTACGCGGGGTCACGAACCAGTCGGCGTGATGCGCGATGCCGTTGGCGGCGATCTGATTGACGATCGGCGCGGCGGCGCGCTTGCCGTCCTCTTCCCAGCCCTGAACCGTGCTGCCCGGCGCGCCGTACCACGTGCCGAAAGCGGCGCGGCTGATGCCGCGTGCCTCGCGAAACCGCCTGATCTTGATGCCTGCCAACGTCGTCATTGCGACCGCTTACGCGATCTGGGTAAGCGTGATCAACCCCAAAAGGGTAAGGGGCGAAGATTGTGCGCGGCGGGCTTGTGCAGCGCAACAATTCGCGACAGCATGCAACCGTCTTTGGACTGAAACATTGAAGGGGCGGATGGGGGAAGCTCGCGCGTTCGATGAAATCTGGGGCCATGGCGGGCCGGCAAACCCGCGCGCGCCGCTGGAAATGCTGGCTGGCTGGATCGCCGACACTCCGCGCGAGGAACTGGCGCGGCGGCTGGAGGCGGCGGAGAATACCTTTCGCCAGCTTGGCATCACCTTCGCGGTCTATGGCGACCGCGATGCGGCCGAGCGGATCATTCCCTTCGATATCGTTCCGCGCGTGTTCCTCGCCGACGAATGGGCGCGGCTGTCGGCGGGGCTGGTGCAGCGGGTAGAGGCGATCAACGCCTTCCTCGACGATATCTATGGCGAGCGCCGTATCCTCGCCGACGGCATCCTCCCGCCCGACATCGTGTTCCGCAATCCGCAGTTCCGGCACGAGGTCGTCGGCATCCGCCCGCCGCACGGCATCTGGGCGCATATCTGCGGCATCGACCTCGTCCGCACCGGCCCCGACGATTTCTTCGTGCTCGAGGATAACGCCCGTACCCCCTCAGGCGTCAGCTACATGCTGGAGAACCGGGAGGCGATGATCCGCCTGTGTCCCGAGCTGTTCCGCAATTTCCGTGTGGCGGCGGTCGACAGCTATCCCGACCGGCTGCACGAGACGATGCGATCCGTCGCGCCGCCGGGGGCGGGGAGCCGGCCGGTCTGCGTCGTGCTGACGCCAGGGCATTTCAACAGCGCCTATTACGAGCACAGCTTCCTCGCCGATTCGATGGGCATCGAACTGGTCGAGCCCGCCGATCTGGTCGTCGACGATGACGTCGTCTGGATGCAGACGATCGCGGGGCGGGTGAAGGTCGACGTGATCTATCGCCGGATCGACGACGACTTCCTCGATCCGGTCATCTTCCGCCCCGATTCGCTGCTGGGCGTGCCGGGGATCATGTCTGCCTATCGCGCCGGCAACGTCACGCTCATCAACGCGCCGGGCAACGGCATCGCTGACGACAAGGCGATCTACAGCTACATGCCCGAGATCGTCCGATACTATTCCGGCGGCGAGGCGAAGCTGCCGAATGTCGAGACCTATCGCTGTCGCGAGCCGCAGGCGCTGACGTACGTGCTCGAACGGCTGCCCGAACTGGTGGTGAAGCTGGTCGACGGGTCGGGCGGCTACGGGATGCTCGTCGGCCCGACCGCGACGAAACAGGAGATCGAGGATTTCCGCGCCGCGCTGATCGCCGAGCCGCATCGCTATATCGCCCAGCCCACGCTGGCGCTCTCGACCGTGCCGACGCTGACGGAAAAAGGCCTCGCTCCGCGCCACGTCGATTTCCGCCCCTTCGTCCTGACCGGCCGCGACGGGGTGCAGGTCGTGCCCGGTGGCCTGACCCGCGTGGCGCTCAAGGCAGGGTCGCTGGTGGTGAACTCCAGCCAGGGCGGCGGCACCAAGGACAGTTTCGTCCTGTTGGCCGACAGCCCGCAGATGCAGGCGCAGAGTCAGACGCTGGGCGGGATGTTCCAGCAGCAGGAACTGGGGTCGTGAGGGGCGCGCACGCATGCTGATGCTCTCGCGCACCGCGGCGTCGCTCTACTGGCTCGGCCGCTATGTCGAGCGCGCCGACTTCATCGCGCGGCTGGTCGAGGCGACAGTGCGCCTCGACGCGCTGTCGGCGACCCCGGCGGGGGAGGCGGCGTGGGAAAGCGCGCTTCGCGTCACCTACACCGACGAGGCGTTCGCCGCGACCGGCGCCCGGCCCGATCAGGCGAGTGTCGCGCGCTTCCTGACGATCGATACCGGCCATTCGGGCTCGATCGTCCAGTGCCTCGACATGGCGCGCAACAACGCCCGCGCCGTCCGCACCGCGCTGACGCGCGAGGCGTGGACCGCGATCAACCGCGCGTGGTTGCTGTTCAACTCGCGGATGCGGCCCGGCAACGCGATGGCGACCCTCAATCTGGTCGAGGCAGTGAAGGCCGAGACGCGCGGGTTCGAGGGCGCGATCCTGCGCATGATGCGCAACGAAGCGGTGTGGTTCATCCGCCTCGGTTCCGCGGTCGAACGGGCGGACAACACCGCCCGGCTGGTCGACGTCAAATATCACCTGCTGCTGCCCGAGGGGGAGGCGGTGGGCGGCATCGTGGATCGCGACCAGTGGACGACGATCCTGCAGACCGTGTCGGCCGTCACCGCCTATCGCTGGCTTTATTCGGAGGGGCTGGAGCCGCGGCTGGTCATCGACCTGTTGCTCACCCGCCCCGAACTCCCCCGCTCGCTGGCGGCGTGTGTCGAGGAAAGCGTGGAAATGCTCGGACTGCTCGGCAAGCGTACCGGGCTCCAGGGCGGGGCCGACCGAATGGCGCGCGCGCGGATGGCGCGGATGCACAAGACGCGGACGCCCGAGGTGATCGTCGGCGGCCTCCACGAATGGCTATCCGGATTCATCGCCGAGAACCTCGCGCTCGACCGCGCGATCGCCCAGCAATTCAGGTTCATCTAGGACAGCGAAGATGCGCCTCATCGTCGAACACCGCACCCGCTATCGGTTCAGCGAGCCGCAGACGCGCCTCATCCAGTGCCTGCGCATGACGCCCGACGATACCGACGACCAGACCGTGGTCGGCTGGTCGATCGACGTCGATTGCGACGCGCGCCTGCGCGAGAGCCGCGACGGCCTCGGCAATCGGCAGGCCATGCTCTATGCCGACGGGCCGATCGAGGCGATCGAGATCAGCGTGCGCGGCGAGGTGCTGACCGACGACCATGGCGGCCATGTCCGCGGCACGGCCGAGCCGCTGCCGCCCGAATTCTTCCTGCGCGAAACCGATCGGACCGTCGCGGGCGAGGCGCTGGGCGCGTTCGTCGGCGGCGCGGTGAGCGGCCTGTCCGGGGCCGCAGCGATCGATGCTGCCACCCGCGCGATCCACGGGCGGTTCGAGCGCGTACCGTATGTTGAGGAACTGCGTGATGCGGCGACGACGTTCGCCGGCACCACCGCGACCGGGCGCGAGATGGCGCAGGTGCTGGTCGCTGGCCTTCGCTCGGCGGACATCCCCGCGCGCTATGTCGGAGGCTATCGCCAGCGCGAGGGCCGTGCCTGCGCTCCGCATGGCTGGGTGGAAGCATATGCGGGCGACGACGGCTGGATCGCCGTCGATCCCTCGACCGGCGGGCGCATCGACGAGCGTTATGTCCGCGTGGCGGTCGGGCTCGATACGGCGGGCGTCACCCCCGTTGCCGGGTCGCGCCTAGGGCAGGGCGAGGAGATGCTCGACGTCGCGTTGACGGTCGAACAGGCCGGCAGCGACGGCTGAAACCAAACACGTCCGATCGCAAACATCGCCCTGAAACGGAAAACGCCCGGGCCGCATGTAGCAGCCCGGGCGCCTGCGTGACGATCGCTCGTCAGCCCCCTAATGTTGGCTCCGTCCACTCGCACGTTACCTTACGGCAAGGCGGGACTGGAACCTCCCCGAACCACGGCCTGTTTGCCTGAGCTTCGTGAGAGCTTGATTACGATTCCGTCATCCATCTGTCATTCACAATCGAGCAACGTGATTCCGAATCGCTTCACCATGTGTTCATTCGGCAACAGCCCCGATTGCACCCCTCCACAACGCTGCTAAGGCGGGCGCGAATGATCCCCTTTACCAAGGCCAATCCATGATCCTGTCGCGCTACGAGCGCATGATCGCGCGGCGCTATCTGCTGCCCGGACGGGGCGAGGCGTTCATCTTCCTGGTCGCGGGCATCAGCCTGGTCGCGGTCATGCTCGGCGTCGCCGCGCTCGTCATCGTCATGAGCGTCATGAATGGCTTTCGTGCCGAGCTGTTCGACAAGATCGTCGGCCTCAACGGCCATGCCGTCGTGCAGGGCTATGCCGGCCAGCTTCGCGACTGGCGCGAGGTGCTGGACGATGCGAAGGTGACGAAGGGCGTGACCAGCGCGACGCCGCTGATCGAGCAGCCGCTGATGACCGACTATAATGGCCGGACCGAGGCGGTGATCCTGCGCGGCATGCGGGTCGAGGACATCCGCGGCAACCCGACGATCCGCGACAATGTCGTGTTCGGCGACCTGAAGCAACTGACGCCCGGCAGCGGCAACGTGGCGATCGGCTCCCGCCTTGCGCAACAGCTCGGCGCGACGGTGGGCAGCGAGATTTCGCTCATCAGTTTCCAGGGGGTGGCGACGCCGATGGGGACGGTGCCGCGCATCGTCTCCTACCGTGTGGCCGCGATCTTCGAGGTCGGCGTCTATGATTACGACAAGGCGTTCGTGGTCATGCCGATGGAGGATGCGCAGACGCTCCTCCTGATGGGCGATTCGGTCGGCATGATCGAGATCGACACCGTGGACCCCGACAAGGTCGAGCAGATCCTCGCCCCACTGGCGGTCAAGGTGGGGGCCAAGGGCCAGCTCAACGACTGGCGGCGGCTGAACTCGGAGATATTCGAGGCGCTCCAGGTCGACCGGCTCGTCACCTTTACCGTGCTGTCGATCCTGATCCTGGTCGCGGTGTTCAACATCCTTTCCTCGCTCATCATGCTGGTGCGCGCCAAGACGCGCGACATCGCGATCCTGCGCACGATGGGCGCGACGCGGCAGGGGCTGATCCGCATCTTCGTCACCGTCGGCACGACGATCGGCGCGCTCGGCATCATCGCGGGGCTCGTGATGGGGTTCGTCCTCCTCTATTTCCGGCAGGGGGTGCTGAGCTTCATCGGCACCGTGACGGGGCAGCAGATCTGGGACCCCTCGATGCGTTACCTCACCGAATTGCCGTCGAAGACCGATCCAGTCGAGATCGCGGGCATCGCGCTGATGGCGTTCGTGTTCAGCTTCCTTGCGACGCTCTATCCGGCGTTCAAGGCGGCGAGCACCGATCCGGTGCAGGTGCTGCGCTATGAGTGAGCCGATCCTCGCCACGCGCGGCCTGACGCGCAGCTTCACTCAGGGCGGCGCCACGATCGAGGTGCTGCGCGGCATCGACCTGACCGTCGGGCCGGGCGAGATCGTCGCGCTGCTCGGCCCTTCCGGTTCGGGTAAGTCGACGCTCCTGCAGGCGGTTGGTCTGCTGGAGGGCGGATTCCAAGGCTCGATCCGCATCGCCGGGCAGGAAGTCGCGCAGATCAACAGCGCCGAGCGGACCGAGGTGCGCCGCGACCGCCTTGGCTTCATCTATCAGTTCCATCACCTGCTCCCCGACTTCACCGCCGCGGAGAACGTCGTCCTGCCGCAGCTCATCCATGGCGCAGGCGAGAAGGAAGCGGCCGACCGCGCCGAACGGCTGCTCTCGGCCCTCGGCCTCGGCCACCGGCTGACCCACCGGCCAAGCCAGTTGTCGGGCGGCGAGCAGCAGCGCGTGGCGGTCGCCCGCGCGCTCGCGAACCGGCCGGCGCTCGTTCTTGCCGACGAGCCCACGGGCAACCTCGACGAGGCGACCGCGGACGTGGTGCTGGCCGAGTTCCTCCGCCTCGTCCGGGGCGAGGGATCGGCGGCGCTGGTCGCGACGCACAACGAACGGCTTGCCGCGCGGATGGACCGCGTCGTCCGCCTGCATGAAGGGGTGCTCGAATGACCGACCTCTACACGATCCCCGTCACGGCTGCCGACGGCAGCACGACCGACCTGTCGGCCTATCGCGGCCGGGTGCTGCTGATCGTCAACGTCGCCTCCAAATGCGGGTTCACGCCGCAGTATGCGGGGCTGGAGGCGCT
This sequence comes from uncultured Sphingomonas sp., assembly GCA_913775315.1. Taxonomy (GTDB): domain Bacteria; phylum Pseudomonadota; class Alphaproteobacteria; order Sphingomonadales; family Sphingomonadaceae; genus Sphingomonas. The sequence continues at coordinate 27,933 of CAJYIX010000018.1, forward strand.
CTATCGCGCGCATGAGGGGGCGGGGCTGACCGTCATCGGCTTTCCCTGCAACCAGTTCGGCGCGCAGGAGCCAGGCGACGCGGCGGAGATCGTCAGCTTCTGTTCGCTCACCTACAACGTGACGTTCCCGGTGCTCGGCAAGGTCGATGTCAACGGCGCCGATGCCGCGCCGCTGTGGCGGCATCTGAAGCACGAAGCGCCGGGTCTGCTCGGCAGCGAGGCGATCAAGTGGAACTTCACCAAGTTCCTGGTCGGTCGCGACGGCCGCGTCGTCGAACGCTATGCGCCGACGACCAAGCCCGAGGCGATCGAAGCGGATATCCAGCAGGCGCTGCAACGCTGACGGGGGCTATCGCCCGCCGGTCCCAGCCCTTAGATTGAACGCGATGGACGAGATGGGTTTCGATCTGGGCGAACCGCCCGCGCCGCCGGCGCCGAAGGGCGAGGCGTACCGCGTCCTCGCGCGCAAATACCGGCCGCAGACTTTCGCCGCGCTGATCGGCCAGGATGCGATGGTCCAGACGCTGGGCAATGCGATCAAGCGCGATCGGCTCGCCCACGCGTTCTTGCTGACCGGGGTGCGCGGCGTCGGCAAGACCTCGACCGCGCGGCTGATCGCGAAGGCTCTGAATTGCGTGGGGCCGGATGGGCAGGGCGGGCCGACGATCGACCCGTGCGGGGTCTGCGAACCCTGCCGCGCGATCGCCGAGGGGCGCCATATCGACGTGATCGAGATGGACGCCGCCAGCCACACCGGCGTCGATGACGTGCGCGAGATCATCGAGGCGTCGCGCTACGCTACGGTTTCCGCCCGCTACAAGATCTACATCGTGGACGAGGTCCACATGCTGTCGAAGAACGCGTTCAACGCGCTTCTGAAGACGTTGGAGGAACCGCCCGCCCACGTGAAGTTCCTGTTCGCCACGACCGAGGTGAACAAGGTCCCGATCACCGTGCTGTCGCGCTGCCAGCGTTTCGACCTGCGCCGCATCCCCGCCGACAAGCTCGCCGCGCACTTCGCGCACGTGGTCGAGGCCGAGGGATTCGCGGCCGAGCCCGAGGCGCTGGCGCTGATCGCGCGCGCGGCGGAGGGGTCGGCGCGCGACGGCCTGTCGATCCTCGACCAGGCCATCGCCCATGCGGGGCTCGAGGGCGGGGGCGTGCGCGCCGAAGCCGTGCGCGAGATGCTGGGCCTGTCCGATCGCGGCGCGGTGCGCGAGTTGTTCGGGCACCTGCTTGCCGGTGACGGGGCGGGGGCACTCGCCGCCCTGCGCCGGCAGTACGACCTCGGCGTCGATCCGCAGGCAGTGATGCGCACGCTCCTCGAGGCGGTGCATGGCATCACGCTGGTGAAGGTCGGCACGCCGCCTGATCCCGCGCAGCCCGTCGAGGAGCGGGAGGCGCTGGCTGAATGGGGCTCGCGCCTGTCCTTCCCGCTGCTTCACCGACTGTGGCAATTGCTGCTCAAGGGGCATGAGGAAGTCGGCCGCGCCGCCCTTCCGATCGAGGCGTGCGAGATGGCGCTGTTGCGCATCGTCCATGCCTCGCAGCTTCCCGATCCGGGCGAGCTGGCGCGCCAGATCCGCGAGGGCGGGGTGCAGGTCGCGCCTGCCGCCGCCGCGCCGCCGCCGCCTGCGCCCGCCGCGGCCCCTGCGCTGCCGTCGACCGCCGAGGCGATCGGCGACACGATCGCGCAGACGGGCCGGATGGCGCTGGCCGAGGCGTGGCGCAACCATGCGCGCCCCGTACGGATCGATCCGCCCGAGATCGAGCTTTCCACCACGCGCCCGATCCCCTCGGACTTTCCCCGCGAACTGATGGACGCGCTCAAGACCGCGACGGGCACCCGCTGGAAAGTGACGACCAGCGACGCGCCCGGTACCCCCTCGCTGCGCGAGGCCGAGCGCGCCGACGACGAGGCGTTCGAGGCCTCGATCCGCGAAACCCCCGTGGTGGCCGCCGCGCTCGCCGCCTTTCCCGGTGCCGAGCTTGTCGGCCCCAAGACCCGACGGAGCATGACATGAAGAATCTCGACGACATCATGGCGATGGCCCAGAACGTCCAGAACGAGTTGACCAAGGCGCAGGCGGCGCTCGACACGATCGAGGTCGAGGGCGTGTCGGGCGGCGGCCTGGTCAAGGTGCGCGCGAGCGCCAAGGGTCGGATCATCGGCGTGTCGATCGACGACTCGCTGCTGAATCCGTCGGAGAAGGGCGTGCTCGAGGACCTGATCGCCGCCGCGCTCAACGACGCGCGGGCGAAGGCGGATGCGGCGAGCTCGACCGAAATGTCGAAGCTGACCGCTGGCATGCCGCTCCCGCCGGGGTTCAAGCTGCCGTTTTGAGTCATAAGAAGATAGAAGCGGGATCCCGGATCAAGTCCGGGATGACGTTGTTGGGAAGGGGCCGCCTTTCCTTCTCGTCACCCCGGATTTGATCCGGGGTCCCGCTTCTTCTTCTCGACCAAGGCCGCCAGATGTGCGCGCAGCGTTTCGGCGTTCCGCTCCCACGTGAACTTCGCCGCAGTCGCCCGGACCGCCTCGCGCGCCGGGGGCACCCGCGACAACTCATCGATGGCCGAGGCGAACGCATCGGCCGTTCGCTCGACGATCCGCCCCGCCGCCGGTCGATCGACCACCTCGCGCGCGCCGCCGGCGTCAGGGATGACGATCGGCGTCCCGCTCGCCAGCGCCTCGACCCAGGCATTCGCCAGCCCCTCCGACGACGAGGCAAGCGCCATCACGTCGGCGGCGGCGAGGAGCGGGGGAAGGGCATCGTGCCGCACCGGCCCAAGCAACCTGATCCGATCGCCGACGCCGAGCGTGGCGATCAGCGCCTCAAGCCGCGCGCGCTCCGGCCCTTCGCCCGCGATCTGCAGCGACACGCCGGGCAGTCGCGCGACCGCCCCGATCGCGATCTCGTGCCCCTTGCGGGGAATCAGCGCGCCGACGGACACCACCAGCGGCCCTTCGAAGCCCAGCGCCGCCTTCGCCGCCGGGTCGGGCCGGAACCGCTCCTGATCGACGCCGGTATGGTGGACCGCGATCCGGCCGCCCGGTATGCCGAGCGCGATCATGTCATCGCGCATCGCTGCGCTGACCGCGAGCAGGCCGTCCGCTTGGCGACCTGCATTCCGGACGGCAGCGCGGGTGGCGGTGGCAGTTCCCCAATGATGGATATCGGCCCCGCGCGCCTTGATGGACACCGGCACGCCGAACCGCTTGCCGAGCGCGACCGCAGCGGGGCCATCGGGAAAGAAGAACGAGGCGTCGATTACGTCGAAGGCGAAGTCGCGGCGAATGCAGGTCAGCACCGGGACCAGCGCGCGCATAAGCATCGCCGCATGAAAGCGCCCGCTCGTTGCCGGTATGTTGAGGAAGCGCGGCCGCTCGACCGACAGCCCCTTCCACGTCTCGTGGCGGGGCAGCGCGATTCGTTCACGATAGCTCCGATGTCTTGAGAGCGGAAAGGGCGGCAACCCGACCGGTGCGACCACGTGAACCTCGGTATCGGGTAGTGCCGCCAGCCCGAGTGTCTGTCGCTCGACGAATACCCCGAAATTGGGGCGCGTCGCATCGGGAAACAGGGTGGAGAGCGTGAGGACGCGCAGCATTGCCCCCGATTAGCGCGGGAAGGTTAAGCGATCCGCCACCTTCCCGCGCTTGCGGATCAGGTGTTCAGTGTGTGCTGCAGCGTGATTTCGGCATTCAGCAGCTTCGAGATCGGGCAGCCGGCCTTCGCCTCACCCGCGATCTTCTCGAACTCGGCCGCGTCGATGCCCTCGACATTCGCGGTGAGCATGAGGTCGGAGCGCGTGACCGTGAAGCCGTCGCCGTCCTTTTCGAGTGTGACCTTGGCCGTCGTCTCGAGCGTGCCGTCGTTGTGGCCGGCGGCGGCGAGCGCGAAGCTGAGCGCCATCGTGAAGCACGAGGCGTGGGCGGCGGCGATCAGTTCCTCGGGATTGGTGCCGGGCTCGTTCTCGAATCGGGTATTGAAGCCATAAGGCTGGTCGGTGAGCACGCCCGACTGAAGCGAGACGTGGCCCTTTCCGTCCTTGCCAAGGCCCTCGTACTTTGCGCTTGCGCTGCGGGTCGTCATTTCCGGCTTCTCCTTTGGTGGAATGCGCCGGACAAACGAAAGGGGCGGGCAAAGGATGCCCGCCCCTCCGTTCATTTCAGGCCGTTCGGCTCAGCGGCAGCGACGGTCGCCGCTGCGCTCGATCTCGCGGCCCGCAAGCGCACCCGCGCCGGCGCCGAGCAGCGTGCCGAGCGTGCGGTCGCCGCGCGTGTCGATCGTGCGGCCGACCAGGGCACCGGCGACGCCGCCGACGAGCAGGCCCGTCGTGCCGTCGGGCTTGCGGCAATAACGGCGACCGTCACGACCGCGCCACTCGCGATACTTGTAGCGCTTCTGCATCGACGCCTCGGCCTTGTCGGTCGGCAGGACGACGGTGGCGGGAACCAGAAGACCAGCGGCCGCAACGGCCATCATCAGATTACGCATTGTAGTAACTCCCTAGTATCAATCTCGCCCCTCTGAACGTCGATTGCGGCGAAGGGTTTCATGAACGAAACGTTCAGCCGAATCAGCATTCCCGGTGAGGTTCTTCTAGGATTGCGAGCCTGAACGCTGCGTGGGAGCGTCGTTCATCTAACGCGCAGATTCGGCCGCGATCAACTTCAGCGCATATAGTGCATCCAGGGCCTCGCGCGGGGATAATGCATCGACGTCGATCCCGGCCAGTTTCTCGCGCAGCGCGTCCACGGCCTGCGCTTCGTGCTCAGCCGCGGCGGCGAATAGCGGCAGATCGTCGAGGCCCGCGGCCAGCCCGCCGGTCTTCGCGCGCCCGGCCTCCAGCTTCGCCAGCACCGACTTGGCGCGTGCGACCGTCGCCGGGGGCAGGCCCGCGAGCCGCGCGACGGCGAGGCCATAGCTGCGGTCGGCGGGACCGGGCGCGAGTTCGTGGAGCAGGACCAGATCGCCCTTCCACTCGCGCGCGCGGACGTGGTGAAGGCGCAGGGCATGGCAGCGCTCCGCAAGCCGGGTCAGCTCGTGATAGTGCGTCGCGAAGAGGCAGCGGCAGCGATTGACCTCGTGGATCGCCTCCACCACCGCCCAGGCGATGGCGAGCCCGTCATAGGTGGAGGTGCCGCGCCCCACCTCGTCGAGGATGACGAAGCTGCGCGGTGTCGCCTGTGCCAGGATCGCGGCGGTCTCGACCATCTCGACCATGAAGGTCGAGCGGCCGCGGGCGAGGTTGTCGCTGGCTCCCACCCGGCTGAACAGGCGATCCACCAGCCCGATGCGCGCGCGGGTGGCGGGGACGTAGCTGCCTGCCTGTGCCAGCACCGCGATCAGCGCGTTCTGTCGCAGGAAGGTCGACTTGCCCCCCATGTTCGGCCCGGTGACGAGCCACAGGCGCGATTCCTCGCCCAGCGAACAGTCGTTGGCGACGAAGCGTTCGGCGCGCTTCGCCAGCGCCGCCTCGACCACCGGATGCCGGCCGCCCTCGATCTCGAAACAGGCATGGTCGACGAGCGCGGGGCGCGACCAGCCCCCCTCGATCGCGCGTTCGGCAAGCGCCGCCGACACGTCGATCCGGGCGAGCGCATCGGCGGTTGCGGCGATCGGTTCGCGCCGCGCCATCGCCTCCTCGATCAGCGTTTCGAGGTGCGCCGCTTCGGCTGCCAGTGCGTGGTTGCCCGCCTGCGTGACCTTGATCGCGGCTTCGTGGAGTTCGGGGGCGTTGAAGCGGACGACGCCGGCCAGCGTCTGGCGATGGGTAAAGCCGCTCCCTTCGGCCATCAGCTTGTCGGCGCCGCGGGCGGGCACCTCGACATGATAGCCGAGCACGCCGTTGTGGCGGATCTTGAGCGCCGAAATGCCGGTGCGCGTCCGGTACTCGGCCTCCAACGCGGCGATGACGCGGCGCCCGCCCGCACCGGTGGCGCGCAGGTCGTCGAGCGCGGGGTCGAACCCCTCGGCGATGTAGCCGCCTTGCGCCGCCTCGATCGGCGGCACCGGCACGAGCGCGCGCTGGAGCAAGTCGATGAGCGCGCCGTGCCCTTGAAGCCGCGGGGCGAGGTCGGTCAGGAGCGGCGGCGGCGCGGCGAGCTTCGACAGGCTTTCGCCGAGCTGCCACGCGGCATCCAGCCCGTCGCGAAGCTGGCCGAGGTCGCGTGGGCTGCCGCGCCCCGCGACGATCCGGCCGAGCGCGCGGCCGATATCGGGCAACGCGCGCAGCCTGGCGCGAACCTTTTCGCGAAGGCTCCCTTCGTCATGGAAACGCTGGACGAGGTCCAGCCGCGCGCCGATCGCTTCCGCCTCCATCAACGGTGCCGACAGGTCCGCGGCGAGCAACCGGGCGCCCGCGCCCGTCACGGTGCGATCGACGGCATCGAGCAGGCTGCCCGCCCGCGCGCCCGCTTGTGTCTGCGTGAGCTCGAGGCTTTCGCGCGTCGCCGCGTCGATCGCCATCGTCGCGCCGCCCGCATGGCGGACCGGCGGCCGCAGGAACGGCAGCGCCCCCTTGGCGGTATGGTCGAGATAGGCGACGAGCCCCCCGGCGGCGGCAAGCGATGCGCGATCGAACTGGCCGAAGCCGTCGAGCGTCGCGACACCGTACAGCGCCTTCAGCCGTGCCTCACCCTTCGCGCTGTCGAACTCGGCCCTGGGGCGATAGGCGGTCGCCTCGACTGGCGATCCTTCGGCGGCGATGATCTCCGCCGGGGACAGTCGTGCTAGTGTCGCGCCGAGCGCCGCGGCGTCGGTCTCGAACAGCTCGAACCGGCCGGTCGACACGTCGGCGGCGGCGACAGCGACCTCGCCGCCCGCTTCGCCCACCGCCACGCACCAGTTGGCGGCACGCGAGTCGAGCAGCGCCTCTTCGGTCAGCGTGCCGGCGGTGACGACGCGGACGATCGCGCGCGCGACCAGCGCCTTCGACCCGCCGCGCTTCTTGGCCTCCTCCGGCGTCTCGACCTGTTCGGCGATGGCGACGCGGTGGCCGGCCTTGATGAGCCGCTGGAGATAGGCGGTGGCGGCGTGGATCGGCACGCCGCACATCGGGATCTTCTCGCCCTCATGCTCGCCGCGCGCGGTCAGCGCGATGTCGAGCACCGCGCTCGCTATCTTCGCATCGTCGAAAAACAGTTCGAAGAAGTCGCCCATCCGGTAGAAGAGGAGGCAATCGCCCGCTTCCGCCTTGAGCGTCAGATATTGCGCCATCATCGGCGTGGGGGCGGTGGTCGTCATGGGCGGGGAAAGGGGGCGTCCGCAATCATCCCCGGCCTTTAGGCGGCGGCTACCGCCTTGCCTAGCGGGGTTGCGGTTCGCTGGCTTAGCGGCCAAGAGCCGTAGCGTCATTACCGTCCCCGGAGCGCCGCCCAGTATGACCGAAATCCCCGCCGACCAGTTCACCGAGCGCGAGGCGCTGCGTTTTCATGCCGAGGGCCGGCCGGGCAAGATCGAGATCATCGCGTCGAAACCGCTGACGACGCAGCGCGACCTGGCGCTCGCCTATTCGCCGGGCGTCGCCTGGCCGGTGAAGGCGATCGCGGAGGATCCGTCGACCGCGTACGATTATACGGCCAAGGGCAATCTCGTTGCCGTGATCTCGAACGGTACCGCTATCCTCGGTCTCGGCAACCTCGGTGCGCTGGCGTCGAAGCCGGTGATGGAGGGCAAGGCGGTGCTCTTCAAGCGCTTCGCCGACGTCGATTCGATCGATATCGAGCTGAAGACCGAGGACGTCGACCGCATCATCGACGCGGTCGAGCTGATGGAGCCGAGCTTCGGCGGCATCAACCTCGAGGATATCAAGGCGCCCGAATGCTTCATCATCGAGCAGACGCTGCGCGAGCGGATGAACATCCCGGTCTTTCATGACGATCAGCACGGCACCGCGATCATCTGTGCCGCGGGCCTCATCAATGCGTGTCTGCTGACCGGGCGGCGGCTTCAGGACATCAAGATCGTCGTGAACGGCGCGGGCGCGGCGGCGATCGCCTGCACCGAACTCGTGAAGGCGATGGGCGTGCGCCACGACAACGTCATCATGTGCGATCGCACGGGCGTCATCTATCAGGGCCGCGATGGCGTGAACCAGTGGCAGTCGGCGCACGCCGCCGCGACCGAGGCGCGCACCCTGACCGAGGCGCTGCACGGCGCCGACGTGTTCCTCGGCCTCTCCGCCGCGGGCGCGCTGAAGCCCGAGATGGTCAAGGACATGGCACCCGCGCCGATCATCTTCGCGATGGCCAATCCCGAGCCCGAAATCCGCCCGGAGCTCGCCAAGGCGGCGCGCCCCGACGCGATCATCGCCACCGGCCGCTCGGACTATCCGAACCAGGTGAACAACGTCATCGGCTTCCCCTTCATCTTCCGCGGCGCGCTCGACGTGCGGGCGACGGGGATCAACGACGCGATGAAGATCGCCGCGGCCAACGCGATCGCCGAACTGGCGCGCGACCGCGTGCCCGACGAAGTCGCGGCGGCTTACGGCGTCCAGCACAGCTTCGGGCCAGACTACATCATCCCCGCGCCGTTCGACCCGCGGCTGATGGAGGTCGTGTCGGCCGCCGTCGCCAAGGCGGCGATGGACTCCGGGGTCGCGACGCGGCCGATCCTCGACATGCCGGCGTATCGCACCAGCCTGCGCGCGCGGCTCAATCCCACCACCGCGGTCCTCAGCCTCGCCTACGAGGGCGCGCGCGCGCGGCCGAAGCGGGTCATCTTCGCCGAGGGCGAGGAAGAAGTCGTCCTGCGCGCCGCGATCGCGTTCCGCGACGGCGGCTACGGCACGCCCGTCCTGGTCGGGCGCGACGATGTGCACGATCGCCTGCGCGCGCTGGGCGTCGCCGATCCCGAGAGCTTCGAGGTGCACAACAGCCGCGTCTCGCCGCTCGTGCCCGCGATGGTCGACTTCCTCTATGCCCGCCTCCAGCGGCGCGGATTCCTGCGCCGCGAGTGCGAGCGGATGGTCAATCAGGACCGCAACATCTTCGGCGCGCTGCTGCTCCAGTTGGGCGAGGGCGACGCGATGATTACCGGCGTGACTCGCGCCTATGCCCAGTCGATGCGGGAAATCCGCCGCGTCATCGACCCGCTGCCCGGTCGGACCCCGTTCGGCGCGCACGTGCTGGTCGGCCAGACGCACACCGTCTTTATCGCCGACACGACGGTCAACGAGCGGCCCACGGGCGAGGAACTGGCCGACATCGCCGAGGCAACGGCACAGGTCGCGCGCCGCATGGGTCACGAGCCGCGCGTCGCGTTCCTGAGCTACTCCACCTTCGGCAATCCCGAGGGCAAGTGGCTGGACAACATCCGCGCGGCGGTGAAGGAACTCGACAAGCGAGAGCCGGGCTTCGAGTATGAGGGCGAAATGTCGCCCGACGTGGCGCTCAACGCCAAGCAGCTGGCGAACTATCCGTTCGCGCGGCTGTCCGAACCGGCCAACGTGCTCATCATGCCGGGGCTTCAGTCGGCGAACATCTCGGCCAAGCTGCTGCGTGAGCTCGGCGGCGACCAGATGATCGGGCCGATGCTGATCGGCATGGAGAAGAACGTGCAGATCGCGCCGATGACTGCGACGGCCAGCGATCTCGTGACGCTCGCCGTGCTGGCGGCGGGGGGCATGGCGCGCTGAAGCCGGTGCTGACGCGGCGCGGACTGATCGCGGGCGGCGCTGCGCTGCTCGCGGTCGGCCGCGCGCGTGCGGCAACGGCACGGGAGCCGGCGATCGTCCGAGTGCGCATCGTGACGCCAGTCGGGGTCATCATCGTCGCGCTCGACACGCGCCGCGCGCCGGGCACGACGACGAACTTTCTCAAATATGTCGATGACGAGCGGTTCGACGACACGCGCTTCTATCGCGCGGCGCGGTCGAAGAAGGTGCCCGGCACCGGCTTCATCCAGGGCGGAATCCAGACCGACGCGCGCCGCATCCTGCCGCCCTTTCCGTTCGAGCCGACGACGAAGACGGGTCTGCGCCATGCCGACGGTGCGATCTCGATGGCGCGGGGCACCGATCCCAAGTCGGCGGGCGGCAACTGGGTGATCTGCGTCGGCCCCGCGCCGCAGCTCGATGGGCGCGAGGGCTATATGGGCTATGCCGCATTCGGGCGGGTGATCGCCGGGATGGCAGTTGCGAAGCGTATCCTTGCCGTCCCCACCGGCGGCGGGTTCGACGCGATGAAGGGGCAGATGATCCTTCGCCCCATCCCGATCTTGCGCGTCGAGCGGATGGACGGGCTGAAGAAGCCGACCGGGCAACCGCGCATGTGGCTGCTCTTTAAGAAGCGGTGACGGCGGGGTCCGCTGGGCTCAGGAACAGCAGAAGCGCCGCGCCGCTCGCCAGCACGGCGCAGCCGGCGAGCGCGCCCCAGCCGGTATAGGCAAGGCTCGACCACAGGAGATACGCCGTCGTCGCGCAGAACAGCGCCGGCGTCGCGGGATAGAGCGGCACCCGGAACGGCCGCTCGATCGCCGGATCGCGGCGGCGCAGGACGAATAGCGACAGGCCGGTCAGCAGCAGGAACAGCCAGAACACCGGCGCGGTATAGTCGACGACCAGCGCGAACCCGTCGCGCGCCACACCGCCCGCCGCCACGAGCGCCAGCGCGATCGCCGCCTGCGCCAGCAGCGCGTTGCCCGGTGTGTCGCGCCGCTCGTCCCAGCGCCCGAGCCAGCGCAGCCCCGGATATTCGCGCCCGATCGCACAGGTCGTGCGCGCGCCGGTAATCGCGGTGGCGTTGGCGGAGGTGAGCGCCGCGATCGCCACCGCACCCGCGATCAGCGCCGCGCCGGTTGGCCCGAACGCCGCCCGCGCGACCTCTGCCGCGACTGCTTCGCTCTTTGCTACGCCAGCCAGGCCGAGCGCATCGAGGAAAGCGAGGTTGGCAAGAACATACAGCGCCGTGACGATACCGAGCCCCGTGACCAGCACCCAGGCGATGCGCCGCTTGCTGCCGCGCACCTCTGCGGAGAGATACGCCGCCTCGCTCCACCCGCCATAGGTAAGGAGGACATAAACGAGCATCAGCCCGATCGATCCCTCGCGCGGGACCGTGGGGGCGGCGGGCGCGCGATCGGCGACGAAACCCGCTACGATGAGGAGGACTAAACCGCCGACCTCCGCCAGCGTCAGCCAGCGCTGCACCGCCGCCCCCTCGCGCACGCCCAGCCAGTTGATCGCCGTGATGAGGATGACAGCCAGTCCCGCCCAGATGCTCGCGCCGAACGCACCCAGCGGCAGCAGCGCCTGAAGATAGTCGCCGCAGACGTAGGCGAGCAGTGCGAGCGATCCCGTCTGGATCACCGCCAGCCGTGCCCAGCCGTAGAGGAAGGCGAGCCGCCGCCCGAAGGCAAGCCCAAGGAAATGGTAATCGCCGCCGACATCCGGATAGGTCGCGGCCAGTTCGGCATAGCAGAGCGCTCCGACGATCGAGAGCAGGCCGCCCGCGACCCACGCGGCGATCAGCGCACCCTCGCTTTCCGCCATGCCGGCGACGAGCGCGGGGGTGCGAAAGATGCCCGCGCCGATGACGATGCCGACCACCAGCGCGAGCAGATCAACGAGGCCAAGCGTCGGCCGCGGCCGGCCGAGCGCCCCCTCGCCCACGGGGTCGCTCAAGCCTCCGCCCGGCGGACGCGGCGGATGCGCGGTTCGCGGTCGAGGCCGGACGCTTCCTTGATCGCCTTGCGCATCTCGTCGCGCTTCTCGTGGATCGAGGCGATGACCGGCCCCACCGCGACGCCGAGATCGACGAGCAGCGCTTCGGACAATTGGAGCGAGCTTTCGAGCGTTTCGGGCACCGCATCGGTCGCCCCGGCGCGATAGAGCGCGGCGGCGTGGCTGCCGTCGCGAGCGCGAACGATGATCGGCAGGTTGGGCACCCAGCCGCGCACCCGGCGGGTCAGGCGGACGCTCAGGACCGGGTCGTCCATGGTGATGACGAGCGCCTTTGCGTGGCCTAGGTTCAGGCGGTCGACCATGTCGGATCGTGCGACGTCGCCGAACTGAACGCTGTACCCCTCCGCGCGCGCCATGTTGACGACGTCGATGTCCGCCTCGATCGCGAGATAGGGCTTGTCGTGCGCGCGCAGCATGTCGGCGATCGTGCGCCCGACGCGGCCGAAGCCGACGACGACGGTCCCGTTGGAGGCGACCGCGCCGGTGTCAGCCGCTTCTGCCGGAACGCCAGCCCGCGCTTCAATCCGGCGCGCGACGAGCCTTCCGCCCTTGGCGAGGATCGGCGTGATCGTCAGGCCGATCGCGGTGACGGTGGTCCAGAAGGTGGCGGTCGACGGCTGGATGAGGCCCGCCGCCCCCGCCGCCGCCAGCACGATCAGCGTGGTTTCCGATGGGCTGGCCATCAGTACGCCGGTCTCGGCGGCGACGCCCGGCCGCGTGCCGGACAACTTCAGGATCACCATGGTGACGAGCGTCTTGACCGCCATCACCCCGGCGATCGCCGCCAGCAATTCGGGCCAGTATCGCGCGACCAGCCGCAGATCGAGCGCCATGCCGACTGAGATCAGGAACACGCCGAGCGCCAGCCCCTTGAACGGCGCGGTGATCGCGTCGACTTCCTCGTGATATTCGGTTTCGGCGATAAGCAGCCCGGCAAGCAGCGCGCCGACGATCGGCGACAGGCCGGCGGCGGCGGTCGCGAGGCTGGCGACGATGACGACGAGCAAGCTGGCGGCGAGGAACAGCTCGGGGCTCTTGGTCCGCGCCGCTTGTCCGAACATGCGCGGCAGGACGAGGCGACCGGCGACGTAAAGCGCGACGATGGTGATGCCACCCGCGATCGCCACTTCGGCAAGGCCGTTCCACCCCTCGTCGGTGGCGGTGGGGGCGAGGGCGCCGAGCATGAAGATGATCGGGACGAGCGCCAGATCCTCGAACAACAGCATCGCGAAGGCCCCGCGCCCGATCGCGCTGGTCGTGCCGGCGAGCGGCAGCACGAGCGCGGTCGAGGACAGTGCGAGCGCGAGGCCGAGGCCGAGCGCACCGCCCCATGCCTGTCCCATCAAATAAAGCGCCGCGCCGATCAGTAGCCCGGATCCCAGCAGTTCTGCCGCGCCCAGCCCGAAGACCTGCACGCGCATCGCCCATAAGCGCCGGAACGACAGCTCAAGCCCGATCGAGAAGAGAAGCAGGATGATGCCGAACTCGGCGAACGGCTCGATCGCGTGGGTGTTCGAGATCGTGATGAAATAGAGCCACGGATAGCGATCGACCATCGAGCCGAGCGCGTTCGGGCCGACCAGGATGCCGACGAGGATGAACCCGATGACGGGGCTGATCTTGAACCGTGCAAAGGCGGGGATCACCAACCCCGCCGAGCCGAGGATGACCAGGGCATCGGAAAGCCCGCTGTTCCGAATGTCTAGCGCCATGCGGCCATCTAAGCGGGGCGGGGCGGCACTGTCAGCCGCTAATACACCTTTCGGACCATTATCTTCGCGTCAGCGCGCCAGTCGCGCCGCCGCGCCCGCGCGCGCCTCGACGTCCGCCAGCGCGCCGCCCGTGACCCAGCTACCGCCGACGCACAGGACCGGGTCGAACGCCAGCCAGTCGGGGGCGGTCACTTCCGAAATGCCGCCGGTGGGGCAGAACTTAGCCTCGAAGAACGGCGCCGCCAGTGCCTTCAGCGCCTTGAGCCCGCCCGAGGTTTCGGCGGGGAAGAACTTGAAGTGGCGAAGACCGAGCGCATAGCCGCGCATGATGTCGCCCGCGGTGGCGACGCCGGGCAGATAGGGGACCTGCGAATTGACGATCGGCTCGGCCAGCGCCTCGGTCAGGCCGGGCGAGACGATGAACTCGCTGCCCGCGGCGATTGCCTGCTCGAACTGCTGCGTCGAGACGACGGTGCCTGCGCCGACGATCGCGCCCTCGACCTTCTTCATCTCGGCGATGGCATCGAGCGCGGCGGGGGTGCGCAGCGTCACTTCGAGCACCTTCAGACCGCCGCGGACCAGTGCCTCGGCCAGCGGTCGCGCGGTCGCGGCATCGTCGATCACCAGCACGGGGATGACGGGGCTGGTGCGCATGATGTCTTCGATGGTCATTGCGTATGCTCCTGCGCGAAGGCGGCGGCGGCGCCGTAGAGGCCCGGCTGCGGATAGGTGATGAGCTTGACGGGGATCGAGGCCATCAGGCCCTGGAACCGTCCCTTGGCGACGAAGCGCTGCCCGAAGCCCGAATTGAGGAGGTGATCCTTGAGGCGCAGGCCGAGGCCGCCGGCGATCACCACGCCCTTCGGCCCGTGGCACAGCGCCAGGTCGCCCGCGACCGATCCCAGCGCCGAACAGAAGCGGTCGAGCGCGGCGGCGGCGAGGCTATCGGTATTCTCGAGCGCCATCGTCCAGATCGCCTTGTCGTCGAGCTGGTGGATCGGCCGGTTCTCGATCGCGGCGAGCGTTTCGTAAATCGCCTTGATCCCCGGCCCGGAGCAGACGCGCTCGACAGAGACACGGGTAAAGTCCTTGCGCAGCCGGGCGAGCAGCGCATCCTCGATATGGTCGAGCGGCGCGAAGTCGGTATGCCCGCCCTCGGTCTCGATCACGTGATAGCCCGCGCCGCTGCGGAACACCTGCGCGACGCCGAGGCCGGTGCCGGGGCCGCAGACGGTGATCGAGCCCTTCTCCGGCAACCCGCTTTCCGGCCCGCACAGGTGCACGAAATGCTCGTCGCCGAGTTGCGCGACGGCGTGGCCGACCGCACCGAAATCGTTGATGAGCGTCCAGTCATCGACCTCCAGCCGCTCGCGGATCAGCGGCGGGCGGATGATCCACGGGTTGTTGGTCAGCTTGATGAGGTCGGGATTGATCGGCGAGGCGACGGCGATCGCCAGCGCGCGTGGAGCGGGGCGGCCGAGCGTCGCGCAGAATGCCTGCCACGCCAGTTGCAGGCTGCCATGCTCGGCGGTCTTCTGCGTGACGGGCTCGCCCATATGGACGACGCGCCCGCCTTCGACCTCGGCAATGGCGAAGCGGGCGTGCGTACCCCCGATATCGACTGCGGCGACTTCCATCACATTCCCCTAGATCGTCGTGCCCGGCTTGGCCGGTGCTATTCGTCGTGTGGTGTCAGAGACCGGCGGCGGCCAGCATCGCGCTGGCGCCCTTTTCGGCCTCGTCGGCGCGCTGATTCATCATGCGGAACAGCTCGCGGCCGGTGCCGTCGGCCATCTCCGGCGTCGGTGCCGGCTCGCGCGCATCCCACTCGGCCTCGTCGACCAGCGCGTGGAGCACGCCGGCCTCGGCATCCAGCCTCACCACGTCACCGTCGCGCAGCTTCGCGACCGGACCGCCGCCGAACCCCTCGGGCGACAGGTGGATCGCGGCCGGCACCTTGCCGCTTGCGCCCGACATCCGGCCGTCGGTGACGAGCGCGACGCGGAAGCCTCGGTTCTGCAGCACGCCGAGCGGCGGCGTGAGCTTGTGCAGCTCCGGCATCCCGTTCGCCTGCGGCCCTTGGAACCGGACGACGACGACCACGTCGCGGTCGAGTTCGCCCGCGTTAAACGCGTCCTGCACCGCTTGCTGGGTGGAGAAGACGCGCGCCGGCGCCTCGATCACCCAGCGGTCCGGATCGACGGCCGACGTCTTGATGCACGCGCGGCCGAGATTGCCCTGAAGGATGCGGAAGCCGCCTTCAGGCGAGAAGGGCGTCTCGACATTGCGGACGATGCTGTCGTCGCCGGGCTCGGCGGGTAGGTCGCGCCAGACCAGCGCGTCGCCCTCCACGTCCGGCTTGCGGCCGTACTGCGTAAAGCCGCCCTCCGCGATCGTCAGGATGTCGTTGTGGATCAGACCACCGCGCGACAGCTCGCGCAGGACGAACGGCGGGCCGCCCGCGTCCTCGAACGCGTTCACGTCCGCCGACCCGTTGGGATAGACGCGGGTCAGCAGCGGCACGACCTTCGACAGGCGATCGAAATCCTCCCAGTCGATGACGATCCCCGCCGCCCGTGCGATCGCGGGCAGGTGGATGAGGTGGTTGGTCGACCCGCCGGTGGCGAGCAGCGCGATCGCGGCGTTCACGACCGCGCGCTCGTCGACGCAGTGGCCGATCGGACGATAGTCGTCGGTGCCCCAGCCGATCTGCGGCAGCCGCTGAACCGCGGCGCGCGTCAGTTCCTGGCGCAACTTCGTGCCCGGATTGGCGAAGGCGGCGCCGGGGACGTGAAGGCCCATCGCCTCCATCATCATCTGGTTGGAGTTGGCGGTGCCGTAGAAGGTGCAGGTGCCCTTGCCGTGATAGGCCGCGATCTCGCTGTCGAGCAGCTCCTCGCGCGTCGCCTTGCCCTCGGCATAGCGTTCGCGGACCGCCGCCTTGTCCTTGTTGGCGAGGCCCGAGCGCATCGGCCCGCCGGGGATCAGCACCATCGGCAGGTGCCCGAAGCGCAGCGCGCCCATCAACAGCCCCGGCACGATCTTGTCACAGATGCCGAGTAGCGCCGCGCCCTCGAACGTCCGATGGCTCAATGCGATCGCGGTGGCCAGCGCGATGGTGTCGCGGCTGAACAGCGACAGCTCCATCCCCTGATAGCCCTGCGTCACGCCGTCGCACATGGCGGGCACGCCGCCCGCGACCTGAGCCGTCGCGCCTACTTCGAGCGCCCAGACCTTCATCTGTTCGGGATAGCGGTAATAGGGTGCGTGGGCCGACAGCATGTCGTTGTACGCGGTGACGATGCCGATGTTCATCGCCTGCCCCGACTTCAGCCGGTCGCGCTGCTCGTCGGTGCCGGCATAGGCATGGGCGAGGTTCGCGCAGCCGAGCTTGGGCCGGTCGAAGCCCGAGCCGCGCTCGCGCTCGATCAGGTCGAGATAGGCGCGGCGGCCGGGCCGCGACCGCTCGATGATGCGATCGGTGACGGCGGCGATGATGGGGTGGAGCGTCATGCGTCTGGCCCTTTGCGGCGGCTTCAGGCGGCCCAGTGGATGTCGACGGGAAGTTCGGCGTCGGCGAGCACGCGGCCGATGGGGTAGGGCGAGCCGGCCCCCTCCTTGATCGCAGCCTCGATCACGTCGCGCTTGGCCTGGCCGGTGACGGCGATCATCACCGCCTTGGCCGAGACGATCGAGGCGCGGGTCAGCGAGACGCGCGCGACCGGCGCCTCGGGCGGCAGCGGATCGGGCATGACGCCGAGCGCGCGGCGGTCCTTCGGTCCGTTCAGCGCCTCGTCGAAATCGGGGCCGGGGAAGATCGAGGCGGTGTGCCCGTCGCCGCCGACGCCGAGCAGGCAAAGGTCGAGCGGCCAGTGGAGGTCCTGGAGCCGCGCATCGGCGGCCTTGCCCGCGGCCTTGTAGTCCTTGGCAGCCTCGCTGGTGATCGGGAACACGCGCGCGCCCTTGGGCACGAACAGCTTGCCGAGCGCGGTCACGTTCGACAGCGGATCGCCCATCGGCACGAGCCGGTCGTCGGTGGGGACGATCGTCACCCGCTTCCAGTCGAGCTTGGCCTTGGCGAGCTTCTCATAGGCAGGGAAGGGGGTCTTGCCGCCCGCGAGCGCGACGACCGCGCTGCCGCGCGCGTCGATCGCGCTTTCGATGACGAACTGGACGTCGCCGGCCACGGCCTCCGCCAGCTCGTCCGCGTCGTCATAATCCCACCATTCGATCTCGGTCATGTCACTTCTTTCGGTCGTGTTCGGGTCGGCGTCGGATACGCTACGCCGAGGAAAGCTCAGTCGTTCCAGGTGACGCCGTCACGCTCGGTCAGGGCGATGCTGGAGGACGGGCCCCAGCTGCCCGACTGATAGCCCTTGGGCTTGACGTCGTTGGCCTCCCAGCCGGCGCGGATCTGATCGATCCATTGCCACTGCGCCTCCACCTCGTCGCGGCGCACGAACAGAGTGGGATCGCCCTCGATCAGGTCGAGTAGCAGCCGCTCATAGGCGATGCGGCGGCGGGTGCCCGCGAACTCGGTGTCGAGGCTGAGGTTGAGTGGCACCTCACGCAGGCGCACGCCGTCGCGGTCGAGGCCGGGCTGCTTCGCCATCACCAGCAGGCGGACATATTCCTCGGGCTGCAAGCGGATGGCGAGGACGTTGGGCTGGAGCATCCCGCCGCGCTCGGCAAAGATTGAGTGGGGGACGGGCTTGAACTGTATGACGATCTCGCTGCGCCGCTCGGGCATCCGCTTGCCAGTGCGCAGGTAGAAGGGCACACCCTGCCAGCGCCAGTTGTCGACGTGCGCCTTCAGCGCGACGAACGTCTCGGTCCGCGAATCCTTGCCCAGCTCCTCGTCATAACCTTTGACGATCTCGCCCTTTACCGCGCCCGCGTCATACTGGCCGGTGACGGTCAGGTGCGGAGCCTCGTCGGCGGAAATGGGGCGCAGCGAGCGCAGGACCTTCACCTTCTCGTCGCGGATCGAGGTGCCGTCGAAGCGGGCGGGCGGCTCCATCGCGATCAGCGCGAGCAGCTGGAGCATGTGGTTCTGCACCATGTCGCGCAGCGCGCCGACCTCGTCATAATAGCCCGCGCGCCCCTCGAGGCCCACAGTTTCCGAGATGGTGATCTGCACATGGTCGATGCCGCGCGCGTTCCAGATCGGCTCGAACATCGAATTGCCGAAGCGCAGCGCTAGGATGTTCTGAACCGTCTCCTTGCCCAGATAATGGTCGATGCGGAACGTCCGCTCCTCCGGGAAGGCGGCGGCGACGAGGTCGTTGATCTCGCAGCTGGAGGCCAGGTCCTTGCCCAGCGGCTTTTCGAGGCCGATGCGAACATTCTCACCGGCAAGACCCGCCGATTGCAAACCCTTGATGGTCGGGCCGAACAGCCACGGCGCCGTCGACAGGAAGATGGCAAGCCCGCCCGACACGTCGCCGATCTTGGCCGCGAGCGCGTCGAACCCCTCGAGCGTCGAGGCGTCGAGCGGCTGGTACTGGAGCCGGGCGAGAAAGCCCTCGATCGCCTCGGCATCCTTGCGGTCGTCAGCCAGGTGGGTGTCCAGCGCCTTGCGCGTGAAGTCGCGGAAATCCTCGTCGCTCTGCTCGGAGCGCGCGGTGCCGGTGATCGTCAGACCCTCGGGCAGCAGGCCGTCGGCGTGGAGGCCGTAGAGCGACGGCAGCAGCATCCGCTGCGACAGATCGCCGGTGGCACCGAACAACAGCAGCTTGCCCACCGCGTCGCGCATCTCGTGCCGTCTCCGTTCCGTTACCGTTGGCCGCGGGGTAGCGGATGGGGCGGCGGGCGCAAGCCGTGCATAGCTATTCTATGCGATTTGCCGCCCGCCCCGGCGATTGGATGCCGGGGCGGGCCGCCAATCAGCCTTGCGGCTGCGCCGGCTCCCGCCGCGTCGACTCCGGCGCATCCTCCCAGCCGCC
This sequence comes from uncultured Sphingomonas sp., assembly GCA_913775315.1. Lineage (GTDB taxonomy): Bacteria > Pseudomonadota > Alphaproteobacteria > Sphingomonadales > Sphingomonadaceae > Sphingomonas. Next base: position 47,284 of record CAJYIX010000018.1, read on the forward strand.
GCCGAGCGCGCGGAACAGCGCGACCTGCGCTTCGGCCAGCGCCGCGTCCGATGCCGCCCGTGCCGCGCGAGAATCCGCGCGGTCGCGCTCGGCCTGGATCAGCTGGAGGAAGCTCTCGCGCCCCAGGTCGAAGCGCAGCCGCGAGAGACGCGCTGCCTCGCCCGCCGACCGCTCGCCGCGGCGCAGGACGCGGTTGCGGTCGAGCTCGCCCGCGTACCGTGCCAGCGCCTGCTCGGTCTCGCGCAGCGCGGTCAGCACCGTGCCGTCGAAGCTGGCGAGGCTGCCCTCCGCGGTCGCCTCCGCCTGGCGCAGGCGGCTGCGCGCGGCGGTCTGGTTGGGGAAGCTCCACGAGATGAGCGGCCCGAGCGAGAAGTTGATGCTGTCCTTGTCGATCAGGCTGTCGAGCGTGGTCGAGGCGAGGCTGACCGAGCCGAGCAGCGAGATCTGCGGATAGAGCGCCGCAGTCGCCACACCGACGCGCGCGGTGTCGGCGGCAAGCTGACGTTCGGCCTGGCGCACGTCCGGGCGGCGGCGGAGGAGCGAGGCGCCGTCGCCCACGGGAATGAGCTGCGTCAGCTGCGGCAGGCGCGCGCATTGCGCCGCCGCGGCGTCGGTCTCCGCCGGCGGGCGGCCGGTCAGGGTCGCCAGCGCGTAGAGCGCGGCGCGGCGTTCGGCTTCGAGCCCCGGCACCTGCGACTGCGTTTGCGCCAGCAGCGCGTCGGCCTGCTCCACGTCGCGGCGCTGGCCGCGGCCGGCATCGAACAGGCGGCGGGTCAGGCCCAGCGTCTGTTCCTGAAGCTTTACCGTCTCCCGCGCCACCGCCAGTTGCGCGGCGTTCGAGCAGACCAGCGCATAGGAACGCGTCGTCTCGGCCGCGACCGACACGCGGGCGGCGTCGATCTGCGCGGCTGCCGCCTGGACGTCGCCGCGCGCCGCCTCGATCGCGCGGCCGACGCCGCCGAACAGGTCGAGCTCGTAATTGGCGTTGAAGCCGGCGGTGAACAGATCGGTTTCGAACGACGGGATCGCCTGCGTCCCGCCGAACTGTGCGCCGAAGCTGTTCGAGCCGGTACGCTGGCGCGTATACTGCGCCTGCACGTCGGTGGTCGGTAGCCGCCGCCCGCGCGCCTCGTTCAGGACGGCGCGCGCGCGCTGAAGGTTGGCGGCGGCGACGCGGATGTCGGTATTGTGCGCCAGCGCCTCACCCACCAGCCGGTCGATGTTGGGGTCGTCGTAAAGCCGCCACCATTTCTGCGGCAGCTCGGCGGCATTGACCGCGGACAGGCGGGCGCCCTCGACGAACGCCCCCTCCGCGTTGATGCCGCCGGGCGTCGCCGGCTTCTCATAGTTCGGACCGACCGCGCAGGCGCCGAGCATCAGCGCGGCGGTCAGGCTTGCCAGTTTCTTCATGCCGGGGCTCCCGGTTCGGTCGCAGGGGCGGGCGGGGCGGTCTTGGGCTTGCGCTTGAAACGCTTGCCCGCCCAGTCGCCGAAGCGCCTGCTGATGACGTAGAAGGCAGGGGTGAAGATCAGGCCGAACACGGTCACGCCGATCATGCCGAAGAACACCGCAACACCCAGCGCGCGCCGCATCTCGGCACCCGGACCCGACCCGATCACCAGCGGCAGCACGCCGAGGATGAACGCGATCGAGGTCATCAGGATCGGGCGAAGGCGCTGTGCGGCGGCATGGCGTGCCGCCTCGTAAAGTTCCTGTCCCTCTTCCTCGTTCTGCTTGGCGAATTCGACGATCAGGATCGCGTTCTTCGCCGCAAGACCGATCAGCACGACGAGGCCGATCTGCGTCAGGATGTTGTTGTCCATCCCCATCAGATTGACGCCGAGCATCGCGGCCAACAGACACATCGGCACGATCAGAATGACCGCCAGCGGCAGCACGAGGCTTTCGTAATTCGCCGCGAGGAGCAGGAACACGAACAGCACCGCGAGCGCAAAGGCGATCGTCCCGGTATTGCCCGCCTGCTTCTGTTGGAAGGCAAGCTCGGTCCACTCGTACGACATCCCCTCGGGCAGGGTTTCTGCCGCGATCTTCTCCATCGCCGCCAGCGTCTGGCCCGAGGAGAAGCCGGGCACCGTATCGCCCTGCAATTCGGCGGAGGGATAGAGGTTGTAGCGCACCACGCGGTACGGCCCGCTGTCGTCGCGCACCGTCATCACCGCATCGAGCGGCACCATCGCGCCCGAGGCCGACCGCGTCTTCAACCGGCCGATATCGGACGTTTCGTCGCGGTACGGTGCATCCGCCTGTGCCGTCACGCGGAAGGTGCGGCCGAGGAAGTTGAAGTCGTTGATGTAGGAGGAGCCGAGATAGGTGCCCATCGTCGAGAAGATGTTGCTGACGGGCACGCCCAGTTGCTCGGCCCGCTCGCGATCCACGTCGGCGAACAAACGGGGCGTGCGCGTGTTGAACAGCGTGAAGGCGCTGGCGATGCCGGGCGTCTGGTTCGCCTTCATCATCATGCCGAACGTCGCCGCCTCGAGCGCCTTGTAGCCCCGGTTCTCGCGGTCCTCGATCATCATCTTGAAGCCGCCGCCGGTGCCGATGCCCTGTACGGGCGGCGGCGGGATGACGAGCAGCAGCCCCTCGTTGAACTGTGCGAGCGTACCGCGCAGCTGGTTGGCGAGCGTGTTGGCGTCGGCACGCTCGGCATGGGGCTTCATCGTGATGAACATCGCGGCGGTGTTCGGCGCGGTCGAGAAGCTGGCGCCGTCGAGGCCGACGAACATCACCGTATCCTTCATGCCGGGGATGCCGCGCGCGGCCTTCTCGGCGCGGAGCATCACGTCGGTCGTCCGCTGGAGCGAGCTGCCCGGCGGCAGCTGCGCCGCGCTGATGAGATAGCCCTGGTCCTGCGAGGGGATGAAGCCCGTCGGCGTCGCATAGAAGCGCCAGCCGGCCAGCCCGATCAGCAGGATATAGGCGATGGCGATGACGCCCAGCATCCGGATCGCACGCGCGGTGAACCGCCCGTACTTGTCCGCCAGCCAGTCGAACCCGCGGTTGAAGCCGCGCGCGAACCGGCCGGGGGCGCCGCGCCAGCCGGGCTTGGGCTCGGCATCATGCGCCTTGGGCTTGAGGATCAGCGCGGCGAGCGCGGGCGACAGCGTCAGCGACACGATCGCCGAAATCGCGGTCGCCGACACGATCGTCAGCGCGAACTGCTGATAGAAGGCGCCCGAGATGCCGGGGATGAACATCGTTGGCACGAACACGCCGCACAGCACGAGCGCGATCGCGATGAGCGCGCCGGCCACTTCGTCCATCGTCTCATGCGCGGCCTCGCGCGGGGACATGCCGCGCTCCTCCATCAGGCGCTCGACATTCTCGACGACGACGATCGCGTCGTCGACGACGATGCCGATGGCCAGAACCATGCCGAACAGCGACAGGTTGTTGAGCGAATAGCCGAAACCCGCGAGCACTGCGAGGCTGCCGAGCAGCGACACCGGGATCGCGATGATCGGGATGATCGCCGCGCGCCAGCTCTGGAGGAAGATGAGCACGACTAGCGCGACGAGGACGATCGCCTCGACCAGCGTGTGCACCACAGCGTCGATCGACGCGGAGATGTACTCGGTCGGGTTGTACGGGATCGAATAGTCCATGCCCGGCGGGAAGGACTTCTTCGACGCTTCCAGCTCCTTGATGACGGCATCGGCGGCGTCGAGCGCGTTCGATCCCGGCAACTGGCTAATCGCGACCGCGGTCACGGGCTTGCCGTTGAGGTACGCGTTGACCGCATAGGTCTCCGCGCCGAGTTCGACGCGCGCCACGTCGCGCAGGCGCGTCATCGCGCCGTTCGCGTCGCGCTTGATGATGATCTGGCCGAACTGTTCGGGGGTGGTCAGCCGCCCCTCGGTCTGCACGCCGAGCTGGAAGGCAGAGCCCGATCCCGCAAAAGGCGGCTGGCCGACCGCGCCGGCCGCGACCTGTGCGTTCTGGCCGCGGATCGCGGTGGTGATCTCGTCGACCGTCAGGTTGCGCGCGGCGGCAAGGTCGGGGTCGATCCAGACGCGCATGTTGTAGTCACGGCTGCCGAACGCCTGCGCGTTGCCGACGCCGGGCACGCGCGCCAGCCGGTCGATGACCTGTGTCCCCACATAGTTGGAGACATATTCCTGGCTCAGCGACCCGTCGGGCGACGAGAACATCGCGACCATGAGGAAGTCGGGCGAGTTCTTGAGCGTCGTCACGCCGATCTGGCGCGTCTGTTCGGGCAGGCGCGGCTCGGCCGAGGCGACGCGGTTCTGCACCAGCACCTGCGCCTGATCGGCGTCGGTTCCCTGCGCGAACGTCACGGTGATCTGAAGCGCGCCGTCGCCGGTGGAGGACGAGGACATGTAGATCATGTTCTCGACGCCGTTGATCGCCTCCTCGAGCGGGGCGGCGACCGTCTCCGCCAGTGTCTCGGCGCTCGCGCCGGGGAACTGGGCGGTCACGACGACGGTCGGCGGCGCGATCTCGGGATACTGGGTGATCGGCAGCGTCGGCAGCGCGACGATGCCGAAGACGAGAATCAGGATCGAGAGGACCGCCGCGAAGATCGGGCGGTCGATAAAGAAATGCGGGAAGCGCATGTCAGTTGGCCTGGCTGGCGTCGGCGGCGGGCGGGGTGGTCAGCGCCTGCGACGCGGGCGTGTCGCCCTTGGGCTTCGCCTGGATCTTCGTGAGCTTCGCCTGCACCGGCATGCCGGGCTGGAGCGTGGTCAGCCCCTGCACCACGACGCGGTCGGTGGGGGCCAGCCCCTCCTTGATGACGCGCAGGCCGTCCGCCGGCGGGCCGGTGACGACGGGGCGCGGCGCGACCTTGCCGTCCTTGCCAACGACATAGACGATCTTGCGCGCCTGATCGGTGACGATCGCGGTGTCGGGGACCAGCATCGCGCGGTACGTGCCCGAGCCGAGCAGGCGGGCGCGGCCGAACATGCCGGGGGTCAGGAAGCCGTCCGGATTGGCGATGCGCGCGTGGGCGCGGATCGTGCCCGAATTGGGGTCGATCGCGTTGTCGACGAAATCCATGCGGCCCCGCCAGTTATAGCCGCTCTCGTCGGCCAGCTGCACCTCGACCGGGTTGCCGGTGTCGCGCGACGAGCCGCGCTCGCCCGCCTTATTCTGGCGGCTGTACTTGAGGTAGAAGGCCTCCGCCCCGTCGAAGCTGAACCAGATCGGGTCGGTCGAGACGACGCGGGTGAGGACGGTCGTCCCTTCCTGCACGAAGTTGCCGCGGCTGACCGAACGGCGCGAGACGCGGCCGCTGATCGGCGAACGGACGGTGGTGAAGCCGAGGTTCAACTCCGCCGTCTGAACCTGTGCACGTGCGGCCTCCAGTTCGGCGACGGCGGTGCGCACGTCGGCGACGTTCTTTTCATATTCCTCGCGGCTGACCGCCTGCGCCTTGAGCAGCGCCTCGGACCGGGCGGCGACCGAGCGCAGGTTGGCGAGCGAAGCCTGCGCCTTCAGCACCTGCGCCTTCGCGCTGGCGAGCGCGGCGCGATAGGGGCGGGGGTCGATTTGGAACAGCGCCTGGCCCTGGCTGACGCGCTGGCCGTCGGTGAACAGCACGTCCTGGATCGTGCCCGATGCGCGCGGGCGGATTTCCGCGTCCTGGATCGCCTCGAACCGGCCGACATACTCGTCCCAGTCGTACACTTCGCGCTGGATCGGGGTCGCGACCTGCACCACGGGCGGCGGCGGCGCCTCCTGCGGCTGGCCTCCGCCGCACGCCGAGAGAGCGAGCAGCATCAGGGCAGGGGCGGGGATAGCGGCCCGGCGGAGAGGAGCGGGGAACGAGCGCATAGAAGGAATCCCTTTTCGGCAGGCCGCGCTCTTCCGGCGCTTCGGCGGCCCCTAAGTGCGAAGCCGTTCATCTGATTGCAAGGTAGTGCACGCACATTTTTGTACGAAGGCGTTCACAAGTTTTGCGCCGCAACATTTCCGGTTGCCGAGCGGCCCGTCCGAAGCGCTTGAAAGGCCGCGCCAAAGACAAACTGTCTTGCAACCCGCGGCGGGTGCGATCATTTCGCCGCCATATCCTCGCGCGCGTCCACGCGTGCCGCTGTCACGGAGCCCTGTCTTGAACGCCCCCGCCCGCCTGCCGATCGTCCAGCCCCCGCATGCCGCCTTCGAAACGGTGAAGGTTCTGTGGGTGCGCCACTGGAACGAGCATCTTTTCAGCCTGGCGGTCGAGCGTCCGCAAAGCTTTCGCTTCCGCTCGGGCGAATTCGTGATGCTGGGCATGGAGGTCGAGGGCAAGCCGCTGATGCGCGCCTATTCGATCGCCAGCCCCGCCTGGGCCGAGGAAGTTGAGTTCCTGTCGATCAAGGTCGAGGACGGCCCGCTGACCTCGCGCCTTCAGGCGGTGGGCGAGGGCGACGAGCTCTATCTCGGTCGCAAGCCGACCGGCACCCTCGTCACAGACGCGCTGCGGCCCGGCAAGCGGCTGTTCCTGCTCTCCACCGGCACCGGCCTCGCGCCGTTCCTAAGCCTCGTGCGCGATCCCGACACCTATGAGCGGTTCGAGCAGGTGATCGTCGTCCATTCGGTGCGCCGGGTGAGCGATCTCGCCTTCCGCGAGGAACTGTCGGCGAGCTTCGCCGAGGATCCGCTGGTGGGCGAGCAGGCAGCCGAGCAGCTTCACTATCTTGCCACCTGCACGCGCGAACCGTTCGAGAACCAGGGCCGCATTCAGGCGCTGATCGAAAGCGGCAAGATGTTCGCCGACCCGATCAAGGGCCCGCCGCAGTTCGACCCGGCAGAGGACCGGATCATGCTGTGCGGCTCGACCGCGATGATCAACGATTTCGCCAAGCATTTTGAATCGATCGGGTTCGAAGAGGGCTCGAACGCACGGCCCGCCGATTTCGTGATCGAGCGCGCGTTCGTGGGTTGATCGGGCGCGCGGGCAGGGGAAAGCAAAAAAACCTGCTTTCCCCGCTTGCGCGATCCGAAAAGGCGGCGCTATAGGCGCGCTTCCAACGGGCGGGACGCTCCTTGGAACATGGTGATCCCTGATAGCTCAGCGGTAGAGCTCTCGACTGTTAATCGAGCGGCCGTAGGTTCGAATCCTACTCAGGGAGCCACCATCGAGCCGGCGTGGTGCCGGTCCCTCCCGGCATCGACGCCATTAGCTGGCGCTACCCTGTCATTCCCCGTCGTTTGACCGCTTGCCGCCCCGCTTCACGAACGCCTGCCACTCCCGATCGAGTTCGCGATTGCGCTGACGGCGGGCCAGACGCTCCTGCTGGCGTTTCCGCTCGCCATTCTGTTTCAGGATCACCGGCGTCATCAGCACGACCGCCGCGCCGACGCCCAATAGTATCAGATGTGTCATTCGCCCCACTCCCCCGGTCGCAGGGGGTAGCGAAGCGTTCGGTGGCCCGATTGGAAAAAACGGTCGCAAGCGGCGGAAAACGGCGGCGTTCAGGCGATGAACTGTTCCATCGTGATGCGATCGTCGAGCGCGTGCTCTGGGTCGAACAGCAGCGTCAGGTCGCGGATATGGTCGATCGCGATCTCGACCCGAGCGACATCGCGCACTTCGCGCTGGTCGGCAACCGCGCTGACCGGCCGTTTTTCGGCCTCGAGCACGGTCAATGCGACGCGCGCCTTCTCCGGCAGGATCGCTCCGCGCCAGCGACGCGGGCGGAACGGACTGATCGGCGTCAACGCGACGAGCTTCGACCCCAGTGGCAGGATTGGTCCGTTCGCGGACAGATTATAGGCCGTCGATCCCGCCGGCGTCGCGACGAGGATCCCGTCGCACACAAGCTCGGGCAAAACGTCGCGATCGTTGACCTCGACGCGCAGCTTGGCGGTCTGGCGCGTCTCGCGCAGGAGCGAGACTTCGTTGATCGCGGGCATGATGTGCCGGGTGCCGTCGATCGTCGTCGCGGTCATGCTGAGCGGCGACACGCGAAACGGCCGCGCTCGGGCGATCCGCTCTTCCAGTCCGTTCAGCCGCCACTCGTTCATCAGAAAGCCGACGGTGCCGAGGTTCATGCCGAACGCCGGCACGATCCGCCGCCGCTCCAGCATCAGGTGCAGCGTCTGGAGCATGAACCCGTCGCCGCCGAGGACGACGAGTATGTCCGCCTGTTCGAAATCGACCCAGTCGTAGCGGTCGCGAAGCTCGGCGATCGCGGCCTGCGCCGGGCCCGTTGGCGAGGCCACCAGCGCGGCCCGGTGGAACAACGTCATCCGCCGGTGACGCTCATGTGGCGCGCATGCGCGGGCGCGGCGCCCGCCTCGATCCGGAAGTCGTGCGCCAGTGGCTTGGCGGCGAGCGCGTCGTCGATCGCGGCATCGACGGCGGCAAGGCCCCCGTCCCGGATCGCCGCCTTAAGATCGACCGAATCCTCGTGGCCGAGGCAGGTGTACAGCATCCCCTCGGTCGTCAGCCGCACGCGATTGCAGCCGGCGCAGAAATTGCCCGTCAGCGGCGAGATGAGGCCAAGCCGCACCGCGCTGTCCCCCACACGCCAGTAGCGCGCCGGCCCGCCGGTCGAGCGGGCGTCGGCGGTGAGGTCGAAACGCGCCTGCAAGTCGGCAAGCACGCGCGTCAGCGGAACGAACCGATCGGCGCGGTCCTCGTCGATATTGCCGACGGGCATCGTCTCGATCAGCGTCAGGTCGTGGCCCTCGTCTACGCACCACGCCAGCATGTCGCCCAGCGCATGATCGTTGAGGCCGGCCAGCGCGACGGCGTTGATCTTGACCGAAAGCCCCGCCGCCTTCGCCGCCGCGATCCCGCCGAGCACCCGGTCGAGGTCGCCGTGGCGGGTGATGTGGCGGAACGTCTCCTGATCGAGGCTGTCGAGGCTGACGTTGATGCGCCGGACGCCCGCGGCGAACAGCGCCGGGGCGTGCTCGGCGAGGCGCGTGCCGTTGGTGGTCATCGTCAGCTCGTCCAGCCCGCCACCGACATGCCGGCCGAGCCGCTGGACGAGGTCGAGCGCATCGCGCCGGACCAGCGGTTCGCCCCCGGTCAGCCGCACCTTCGTCACGCCTCGCGCGATGAACCGCTCGGTGATGAGCGCCATCTCGTCGAGTGTGAGCAGCGCCGAGCGCGGCAGGAAGGTCATCTTCTCCGCCATGCAATAGCGACAGCGAAGGTCGCAGCGGTCGGTGACCGAGACGCGAAGATAGCGGATCGCGCGGCCGTGACGATCGATGAGAGGCGCTTGGATCGTCATGCTGTGAAATAACCTAGGTCGAGGGTGAATTGTGAACAACCCCGGATTGGCGAGCAAGTGCCACCGCGCTACACATTGTTTCCGAGGGGAAGGGGAGCGGGTGACCAGCGACGCCGAGATTGCACCGCGCGGCCAGCCGCCATTGTTCGTGCTTTCGTTCCGTCAGCGTGACGAACTCGCCAGCCTGGTGGCGCGGGGCGGGTGGCAGGCGGTCGCCGCCCGCCGCGGCGAAGCGGTGGAGCGGCGCTTTCGCGCATCGGGCGCATCGATCGCTCTGATCGACGCGCGCGGCGCTTTCGAGGATGGCCTGATCGCCGCTCGCGCGCTGGGCGAGGCGATCGAGCGGCCGGCGGCGATGCTGGTCTGCGTCTCTAAGACCGACCTGTCGCGGTTAGGTGCGCTCTACGACGCCGGCGCGACGCATTTCCTCGCGAGCCCGTTCGGTGAGGAGGAGTTGCTTCACGCGCTCCGTTTCGCCGCGCGCGGGGCCGAACCGCGCGGCGGCGGGGTCGCTCGCGATCTGATCGGCTGGCGCTGGGATCCCGAACGGCGGCGCGTCCAGCTCTCGCCGCTGCTGGCCCGGCTGTCCGACCAGCCCGACTCGTTGACGCTGCGCGCCGCGATGCGTCTGCTGACGCGAGAGGCGCGGGACGACCTGCGCGCGGCCTTGCGCGGGATCCAGGGCGCGACCGCACTCGTTCAGACGATCGAGCCGCTGGGCCGCGTCGTCCAGCATCTGCAGCGCGATCCGCGCACCGGCCGGCTGCTGGCGCTGGTCGAACCGCTCGGCGCCCCGCCCGACGTCGCGGTGCTGCTGCGCGAGGCGATGCCGCGCGTTCGGGATGCGGCGGGCGCGCGCCGCTGGATCGAACATGCGCTGGCTGAGGGGGAGGTTCACCTGCTCGCCGTGTCGCTGGCGCGGCTCGATATCGTCAACTTGGCCTATGGGCGCGGGGCGGGGGACCGGCTGATCCAGTCGGCGGCGCGGCGGATCGACGATGCGCTGGGGCCGCTCGGCGGCAGCCGGCCGCTGGTGGCGCGCCTCGACGGGACCGAGTTCGCGGTCCTGTCGCGCCGGCCGCTGGACGAGGCGGCGCCCGCGATCGAAGCGGCGTTGGCGCGGCCGTTCGTGGTCGAGGGCGAGCTGATGCCGCTCGGCGCAGCGCTGCGCACCGTGACGAGCCGCCCGGGCGACGACGCCGCGGCGCTGCTTCGCCGGTTGAGTGAGGGGGACGAGGCGCAGCCGGTGTCGATCGACACGCTCGCGGTGCAGCTTCGCGACGCGATGGATGCGGGCCAGGTCGATATACTGTGGCAGCCGCAGGTGGCGATCGCCAGCGGCGCGATCGTTGGGGTCGAGGCGCTGGCGCGGTGGCGGCATCCGCAGCTCGGCGAACTGGGCGCCGAGCCGTTGTTCGCCGCGGCCGATCGCGCGGGCCTGTCGACGGCGTTGTCCGATCACGTCCAGGCACTGGCGCTCCGGCGGGCGGCGAAATGGCCCGCCAGGCTCAAGACCCTGCGGGTGTCGATCAACGTGACCGCGGGGGATGTGGCGCGCGCGGGCTTTGCCGACCGGCTGCTCGACCGCGTCGACGCGAGCGGCTTTCCGCGCGGGCGGCTGACGGTCGAGATTACCGAAAGCGGGCTGATGGCGGAGCTCGGCGAAGCGGCGCGGCTGCTGGCCGAACTGCGCCGCGCCGGACTTCGCGTCGCGATCGACGATTTTGGGACCGGCTATTCGAGCCTTGCCTATCTGAAGGCGCTGCCGCTCGACTATCTCAAGATCGACAAGGCGCTGGCGCAGGATATCGGCGGGACCGCGCGCGACCGCATCGTCGTGCGCGGCGTCATCGACATGGCGCGCTCGCTGGGCCTGTCCGTGGTGGCGGAGGGGGTCGAGACCGAGACGCAGCTCGAATTGCTGGCGGCGGAGGGGTGTCAGTATTTCCAGGGTTTTCTATGCGCGCCGCCGCTGACGCTGGAGGCGCTGGAGGGATTGGTGGGCTGAAACCCGGAGTCCGTACCCCGGCAAAGGTCGGAGTCCGGTCACGGCGCCCCTAGTTGGCTTGCAGGGCCGCGGCGGCATCCCAACCGGACCCCAGCCTTCGCCGGGGCACGCACTGCGGTTAGACCCGCAGCCCCGCCGCCGGGTCCAGCCCCGCCATCAGGTTGAGGTTCTGCACCGCCGCGCCGCCCGCGCCCTTGCCCAGATTGTCGAGCGTGGCGATCAGCCGTGCCTGGCCGCTCGCCGCGTTCCCGAACGCGCGCAGCGTCATGCGATCGGTCCCGGCATCCGCCTCGATCTCGACGCTCGTCGCTTCCTCGCTGGCGGCGACGCGGACCAGCGGCTGGTCGCGATACGCCTCTCGCCAAGCTGCCTCGATCGCGGCCAACGAGGGCTTGCGGGGCAGGGCATGGAGCGCCAGCGGCACCTCGACCAGCATGCCGCGATAGGTGCGAGCCACTGCGGGCTGGAAGATCGGCGGATGCGCGATGCGGGCATGGCGCTGCATTTCGGGCAGGTGCTTGTGCGACAGCGACAGGGCGTAGGCGCGGTGCGCGGTCTTGGTCTCGCCGCTCTCGAACTCGGCAATCATCGCCTTGCCGCCGCCCGAATAGCCCGACACCGCGTTGACGCTGAGCGGCCATTCGTGCGGCACCAGCCCGGTGCGGACGAGCGGCCGGACAAGCGCGAGAAAGCCGGTCGGATAGCAGCCCGGATTGCTGACGCGGGCCGCTTCGGCGATCGCCGCAGCCTGGACCGGCTCGAGCTCGGGAAAGCCATAGGTCCAGCCATCGGCGACGCGGTGCGCGCTCGATGCGTCGATCACGCGGACGGCGGGGTTGCGGATCAGCTCCACCGCCTCACGCGCGGCGTCGTCGGGCAGGCAGAGGATGACGAAGTCGGCGGCGTTGAGTGCCTCTGCTCGCGCGGCCGGGTCCTTGCGCGCATCGCCTTCCAGCGCCGTCACATGGAACTCGGGCCGGTCGGCCAGCCGCTCGCGGATTTCCAGGCCGGTGGTGCCCGCGCCGCCGTCGATGAAGACGCTGCGCATCAGCCGAGCGTGCCGTGTGCAACGGGCGCGCCGTGGCGTTCGATCAGCGTCGAAAGGCGTTCGCGCCCGACCCGGCCCTCGACATGTACCGCACTGACGGCGTCGACCATGATCGCCAGATGCTGGTCGGCGAACACTGTGACGTCGCCAGCCGCTGGAGCCTGACTGCCGGGCGCAACCGATGACACGATCAGGTCGGGCAGCCGCGGCACGGCGAAGCCCGCGACATCGTGCGCCAGGAAGATCAGGCCCGCGCCGTCGACGCCCGCCCCCGACCGACCGCCGGTGCGCTCGCTCGCGCCGATCATGCGCAGCGCCGCGGCGATCACCTCGGCGCGGTCGGGCTCGCCCACCGGACGCACCGCATCGGCAGCAACATAGCCATGGTCAGTGAGCAGGAAGTCCCCGCGCTCACCCAGCGCGGCGATCCGGCTGCCCATCGGCAGCGCAGCCAGCGTCGCGGCATTGCGGTCGGGCGCCTCGCCTAGCGTCGCCTCTCGCGCGCAGATCACGTGCGTAGCGGCGACGGCCTCGCCCAGCAGGCCTTCGGCGACATAGCCCACCATCCCGTCGGTCAGCGACCGGCCCCAGGCATGACCGCCGCTCAGTTCGAGCAGGTCGAAGGCATCGCCGGGGAGCAGTTCCGACACTGCCGGACCGCCCGGCGATTCGAGGATCTGACCCGCTGCCAGCGCGGTCTGCATTCGCGCCTCGGCATAATGCGGGGCGAACACGCGATCGGCGAGGCGCAGGTCGGTCAGGTCCGCGCGCACCGCGTCGATCCGCGGGTCGAGCCGGACCGACCGGCCCGTCAGGGCATGGCGTTCACGCGGTCCCGATTCCGTTGCCGCGGGGATAGGCGTCGTCTGCCCCGAGGAAATGCCCGAATTCTGCAAGAAAGTCCGCCCCTTCCGGTGTGCGCGTCACGAAGATGTTGCGCTTGTCGCTATCGTCGCGCTGCCGACGCAGATAGCCGAGCGCGCCCAGCCTGTTCAAGGCGCGCGTGACGACCGGCTTCGAAACGTTGAGCGCCCGGGCAAGACCGCGCACTGTATGGGGGCCGGGTTCGAGGTAGACGAGCATCAGCAGAGCCATCTGGCGATTGGTCAGATCGGGCTCGCCCGAGCGGACATAGTCGACCAGCGTTTGCATCCACGAGGATAGTGCAGCGGGGGTGATCGCATTCACGCGCGAATCCATATCGTTACAGCTCCGCAAGCACGGACGCTCTCTGCGCACCTGAACGCCCCTGCGGCGCTGCGGTTTCGCGGCGTTTCGCAAATGTCACATTCATCCAGTTTCGCGGCCCAAAAGGGGTATCCGCCCGGCCGGGCGAGGCCGTGGTTGATCCCGCGGCGCGCCCGGCTTATGTGCGCCCCAAGCCGGGCGCCGCCGATGCGCCCCAAAACTGGATTCCTGGTCTCCGATGCTGTTCTCCTTCCTTCTCGTGGTGCATGCGATCATCGCCGCGCTGCTCGTCACCGTCATCCTGATGCAGCAGTCGGAGGGCGGCGGCCTGACCTCGAGCGGCAGCCCCTCGGGCCTGATGTCGGCGCGCGGTGCCGCCAATTTCCTGACGCGCGCGACCGCGGTACTGGCGGGCCTGTTCATCGGCATGAGCATCCTGCTCGCGGTGATCGCCGCGACGCGCAGCAACAATGCGATCGACACAAGCCTGGCGCGGCCGACCGCGGCGGCGCCCGCCGCCCCGACCGGCCCCGCCCCGGCGGCGGCTCCCGGTGTCGACCCGCTCGACGCGGCGGCCGGCGCGGTGGCGGCGAACCAGGCGGCGCCCGCCGCCGGCAATTCGAGCGCGCCGGGCCGCTGAGCCCCGCTGCTCGCGAGCCTCGTCTCGCATGATTTTTCGAGAGCGTGCGGATTCGCGCGCTTGGTCCCCATGACTTTCGGCGTTA
>CAJYIX010000019.1 GCA_913775315.1 uncultured Sphingomonas sp.
ACAGCCGGGTTCGCCTTGCCGCCCATCGCCTTCATCGTTTGGCCGACGAAGAAACCGAACAACGCCTCCTTGCCCGCGCGATACTGGCCTAGCTGGTTCGGGTTCTTCTCCAGAACCTCGGCGATCACCGCCTCGATCGCGCCAGTGTCGCTGGTCTGCTTGAGGCCGCGCTCTTCGACGATCTTCGACGGACCGTCGCCCGTCTCCAGCATGATCTCGAACACCTGCTTCGACAGGCTGCCCGACAGCGTGCCATCGGCGACCAGCGCGAGCAATTCGGCGGCCTGGGCAGGCGACACCGGGCTTTCGGCAATGTCCTTGCCCAGCCTGTTCAGCGCGCCGAACAGCTCTGCCGCGACCCAGTTCGCCGCCTGTGCGGGCTTGGCGCTCGTGCCTTCCAGCGCGTCGAGCAGGCCGTCGAACCAGCGCGCCGTCTCGACCTCGGCGGTCAGCACGCCCGCATTGTACGCGGTCAAGCCCAGCGCCTCGTAGCGGCGACGCTTGGCGTCGGGCAGTTCGGGCAGGCTGGCACGGCATTCGTCGAGGAAGGCGTCGGTCAGTTCCAGCGGCAGCAGGTCGGGATCGGGGAAGTAGCGATAATCATGCGCATCTTCCTTGGACCGCATCGAGCGGGTGGTGCCGCTCTCGACGTTGAACAGGCGCGTTTCCTGGACGATCTTGCCCCCGTCCTCCAGCACCGCGACCTGGCGCTTGGCCTCATATTCGATCGCGGCCATCACGAAGCGAACCGAGTTGACGTTCTTGGTCTCGGTACGCGTGCCGAACTCGTCGCCCGGCTTGCGGACCGACACGTTCACGTCGGCGCGCATCGAGCCTTCTTCCATGTTGCCGTCACACGACCCGACATAGCGCAGGATCGCCCGTAGCTTGCGGAGATAAGCCCCTGCTTCGGCCGGAGAACGCATGTCGGGGCGGCTGACGATCTCCATCAGCGCCACGCCTGAGCGGTTGAGGTCGACATAGGAGCGCGTCGGATGCTGATCGTGCATCAGCTTGCCCGCGTCCTGCTCGACATGGATGCGCTCGACGCCGATCGCCTTGGTACCCGCATCGGGATCCTTATCGTCGAGCGCGATCTCGATCCGCCCCTCGCCCACCAGCGGGTGATAGAGCTGGCTGATCTGATACCCCTGCGGCAGGTCGGCGTAGAAATAGTTCTTGCGATCGAACCGCGACCATTTGTTGATCGCCGCGTCGATCGCCATGCCGGTACGCACCGCCTGGCGAATGCACTCGCGGTTCGGCACGGGCAGCATCCCCGGCATCGCCGCGTCGACGAGGCTGACCTGCGTGTTCGGCTCCGCCCCGAACGCCGTCGCCGCGCCCGAAAACAGCTTCGCCTTCGACGTGACCTGCGCGTGGACTTCCAGCCCGATGACAACTTCCCAGTCGCCGGTTGCGCCATGAATGCGATATTCGCTCATCTTACCACCACTTGTCCGCGCGCGCCGTGAAGCCCGCGCGCTGTTCGATCGCGAGGCCGGCGTTCAGCACGCCCTGCTCGTCGAGCGGCTTGCCGATCACCTGCAACCCCAGCGGCAGCCCGTCGCCGTCCAGCCCGCCCGGCACGCTCATCGCGGGCAGGCCGGCGAGCGAGGCGGGGACGGTGAACACGTCGTTCAAATACATCGCCAGCGGATCGGCCTGCTTCTCGCCCAGCGCGAACGCCGCCGAGGGGGCGGTGGGGGTCAACAGCAGATCACAGACTTCCCACGCCTTCTCGAAGTCCTGCGCGATCAGCGTGCGGACCTTCTGCGCCTGCGTGTAATAGGCGTCGTAGAAGCCCGCCGAGAGCACGTAAGTGCCGATCAGGATACGCCGCTTCACCTCGTCGCCGAAGCCCGCAGCGCGGGTGGCGGCGTACATGTCCTGAAGGTTCGCGCCCTCGGGCAATTCGCGCTGGCCGAACCGCACGCCATCATAGCGCGCGAGGTTCGACGACGCCTCCGCCGGCGCGACGATGTAGTAGGCGGGCAGCGCATACTTCGTGTGCGGCAGCGAGACCTCGACGATCTCCGCGCCGGCATCGCGCATCCATTCGATACCTTGCTGCCAGAGTGCCTCGATCTCCGCCGGCATCCCGTCGACGCGGTACTCCTTCGGGATGCCGATCCGCTTGCCCTTCATGTCGGGCGAAAGGCTCGCTTCCCATGCGGGCACGGGCAGGTCGAGCGAGGTCGCGTCCTTGGGATCGAAGCCGGACATCGCCTCCAGCATGATCGCGCAGTCGCGCACGTCGCGCGCCATCGGCCCCGCCTGATCGAGCGAGGAGGCGAAGGCGACCGTGCCCCAGCGCGAGCAGCGGCCATAGGTGGGCTTGATCCCCGAAATGCCGACGAACGCCGCGGGCTGGCGGATCGAGCCGCCGGTGTCGGTCCCCGTCGCCGCCGGGCACAGCCGCGCCGCGATCGCCGAGGCGCTGCCGCCCGACGAACCGCCCGGCGTCAGCGCGGCATTGCCGCCGTCCTTGCGCCGCCAGGGCGAGATGACGTTGCCGAAGGCGCTCGTCTCGTTCGACGATCCCATCGCGAACTGGTCGAGGTTGAGCTTGCCAAGCATCCC
The DNA here is from genome assembly GCA_913775315.1 of uncultured Sphingomonas sp. GTDB lineage: Bacteria > Pseudomonadota > Alphaproteobacteria > Sphingomonadales > Sphingomonadaceae > Sphingomonas. The sequence goes on from CAJYIX010000019.1 coordinate 2,584, forward strand.
CGCGCCGGCGTCCCACAGCTTCTGCGAGACGGTGGATTCGTAGGTGGGCGTGAACCCCTCGAGGATGTGGCTCGCCGCGGTCGTCTGCACGCCCTTGGTCGCGAAAAGGTCCTTCATGCCGATCGGCACACCCGCCAGCGGCTTGGACGCCTCGCCCGCCGCGCGCGCGGCATCGGCGGCGTCGGCGGCGGCCAGCGCATGCTCGGGCGTCTCGACGATGAAGGCGTTGAGCGTCTTGGCGCCCACAACGGCGGCGTTGAACGCTTCCGCCGCCTCTCGCGCGGTGAAATCGCCGGCGCGGAACCCGTCGCGCAGGCCGGCGACGGTCAGGTCGGTCAGCTCGGTCATTCGATCACCTTGGGAACCGCGAAGAAGCCGTGCTCGGCCTGCGGGGCATTGGCCAGCACCGCCTCGCGCACGCCGCCGTCGGTGACGACATCGTCGCGCAGGCGCAGCGTGTTGGGGATGACGGCAGTCATCGGCGCGACGGACGCGGTATCGACCTCCCCCAGTTGCTCGATCCAGCCCATGATGTTGTCGAGTTCGGGCGCGATGCGCGCGGCCTCGTCATCGGTGATGGCGATGCGGGCAAGCCCCGCGATGCGCTTTACGGTTGCAGTGTCGACGGACATGAGGCGCGGCTAGCACCCGCATCCGGCCCCATCAAGCGGTCCTGCGGTTGCAGATCGCGCAAACACGGGGCATCGAAACCGAATTGCCGCTCACCGGTTTATGCCGCATCGCACAATGGAGGCCGATCTGGCCCGCAAATTTCTCTATCTGGTCGCCATCCTGATCGTGCTCGCCATCGCCGCCATGTTTGCCTACCGCCTGTTCGGGGTGCAGCTCCTGCGCCACACGATGGTGCCGACCGCGCAGTTCCAGGCGCTGCCCGCGACCCCGGCCGATGCCTACGCCAAGGCCGACATGTGGATCGCGCGGCCCGACAAGCCGAACAATCCGGCGATGTGGACCCCGCCCGGCGTCGAAGTGGGCAAGAACCCGACCGCCGCGGTCTTCTTCATCCATCCCACCTCCTACCTCGACCGGGCGGCATGGAACGCGCCTCTCGACAATCGCGACGCCAACGATCGCGCGGCGCTGTTCCTGCGCGGACAGGCATCGGCGTTCAACGGCGTCGGCGCGATCTGGGCACCGCGCTATCGACAGGCAACGTTCGGCGCGTTTCTGACCAATGCACGGGCAGCGACGCAGGCACTCGACCTCGCTTATGGCGACGTGCTCGCCGCGTTCGACCGCTTCGTGGCGGAGGCGGGCGACCGGCCGATCATCCTCGCGGGCCACAGCCAGGGCGCGCTTCACCTGTCGCGCCTGCTCAAGGATCGCATCGCCGGACGGCCGATCGCGAAGCGTATCGTCGCAGCGTACGTAGTCGGCTGGCCGATCTCGCGCACCGCCGACCTGCCCGAAATGGGTCTGCCCGAGTGCCAGCGCGCCGATCAGGCCGGCTGCATCCTGTCGTGGCAGAGCTTCGGCGAGCCAGCGGACCCGTCACTCATCTTCGACACGTTCGACGCGACGACCGGCTTCAACGGCAAGCGCCGCGCGGGCACGCCGATGGTCTGCACGAACCCAATCACCGGCAACATGGGCGATACCGCCCCGGCCTCGGCCAATCTCGGCACGCTGGTGCCCTCCGCCGATCTCACATCAGCCACGCTTGAAAAGGGTCGCGTCCCCGCGCGATGCGAGGGCCGGGGCCTGCTGATGATCGGCCAGGGCCCCGACCTCGGCAACTATGTGCTGCCGGGCAACAATTATCACGTGTTCGACTACAGCCTGTTCTGGGGCAATGTCCGCGCCGATGCAGAGCGGCGTTTGAAGGCGTTCGGCGCTTGATCGCCACGCTCGCCGCCGACTTCTACGCCGCGCTGCCGGAGGGCGGGCGGCTGATCGGCCTCGACGTCGGCACGAAGACGATCGGCACCGCGCTCTGTGACGCGGGCTGGAGCTTCGCCAGCGCCGCGCCCCTCATCCGCCGGACGAAGTTCACTGCCGACAAGGCCGCGCTCGCCGACCTGATCGTGCAGCAATCGGTGAGGGGCATCGTCATCGGCCTGCCCCTCAACATGGACGGCACCGACAGCCCGCGCACCCAGTCGACGCGGGCCTTCGCGCGCAACTTGGTGGACATGGGCCTCCCGATCCTGCTCTGGGACGAACGCTGGTCGACCGTCGCGGTCGAGCGGCTGATGATCGAACAGGACCTGAGCCGTGCCAAGCGGGCCGAACGGGTCGATTCGCTGGCGGCCGCGCATATCCTGCAGGGCGCGATCGACGCGCTGGCGAACGTTGCGCTCTAACCCGCCAGCGCCGCTGCCACCGCGCGCAGGACGTCGGGGTTGAACTGCACCCACACGTGGCTCGACCGCACCTCGACCGCGTTGCAATCCTCACCGCGGCAGATGGCGCCGCCCACCAGCCCGTCGCTCGCGCTCCAGATCGCCGTCGTCGGCACCGGCGGGGGACGCCCGGCCTCCTCGACAAGCGCGCGCACGGCGGGATCGTCGATCCGCGCGCCCGACAGCGCCTGATAGGCGCGCCAGACGCGCGTCGTATCGGGCGGCCCGGCGAAGGGCGAGCTGATCGTCACCACTCGCGCGACGCGCCCCGGCATCCGCTGTGCCGCGATCCGCGCCATCAGTCCGCCGAGGCTGATCCCCACCAGCGATACCGGCGCACCATACCGCTCGGCTATCGCATCGATCCGCGCGAACACCCGCTCGCCGTCCTGCCCGATCGCTCGCTGGCCGAGATTGCGGCCGAGGCCCCAGCCCTCCACCCGATAGCCCATCCGGGTCAGGTGCCGGCGCAGCGCGATGTTCGACCGATCCGAATTGAACAGCCCCGGCAGCACCATCACGGGCTCGCCGCACCCGCGCGGCCCCGTCGCCATCGCGCGCCAATCGCCAGCTAGGCGAAGCACCCCCGCCGCCCCGCGCGGCACTTCGGTCAGGGTGTAGCGCCACGCGGGCGGGGTCAGAGCCACCACATCACCGTCCCCGAAAACGGCGTCCACCGCCCCATCGGCACCCCGGCCGCCGCCAACGCCTCGCCAGTCCACGCGTTGCAGGTGCGGACCGCACTGTAATGCCCGCGCGCCGGATAGAAGGCGTCCCAGGCGCCATAGCCGTGGACCGCCGGTCCTTCACCAAGGCTTGCGTTGATGAACCCGACCAGCCGCCGCGCCTGATCGGGTCGGAGCAATACCCGCTTCACCGACCCGCCCGCGATCGGGGGCGGCACATGCTCGACATGCAGAACCGTGGCATCGCTCCCGACGGCAGCCGCGGCGACCGTTGACAGGCTCAAGTCACGCCACGTGGGCGTATCGAGATAGAAAGCGCGATCGCCCCAGCCGACCGCGATCCAGTCATGCCGCGCGTATCGCGGATCGCGAAGATCGGCCGCGACGAACCGCGCAGCCAGCCGCGGCGTGAGCAGCGCCTTTGGCAGGACGATCCCGGTATGGATGCCGTTATCCTCGACGTAGACGGCGATGCCGCTCGCGGCCCGCGCCTCGGCACCGGGGGCCTCCAAAGCCGCGCCGATCCAGCCGGCGATCCAGTAACCCTGCGCGACGACCGCGACCAGCAGCACCAGCGCGACCAGTGTCCCGAGCCACGAACCTTTCAACCTGTTCAGTTTCGCGTGCAACTGCCTATATTCCGCCCATGACCGCTGACCTGCACATCCACGCCGCGCCGCCCGAGGGCGCCGCCGCCGACTGGACCATCCCACAGAATTGGGGCGCGTTCACGCGCGAAGAGCACGCCGTCTGGGATACGCTGTTCGAACGGCAGGCGAAATTGCTGCCCGGCCGTGCGTCGAAGGCGTTCCTGCGCGGGCTCGAGGCCCTGCGCCTGTCCGAATCAGGCATCCCCAATTTCGACGACCTGTCGGACCGGCTGATGAAGCTAACCGGATGGCAGGTGGTCGCCGTTCCCGGTCTCGTCCCCGACGACGTGTTCTTTGAGCATATGGCGAACCGCCGCTTCGTGTCCGGCAACTTCATCCGCCGCGCCGACCAGCTAGACTATCTGCAGGAACCCGACGTTTTTCACGATGTGTTCGGGCATGTGCCGATGCTCGCCGACCCGGTGTTCGCTGATTACCTCGCCGCCTATGGCCGGGGCGGCCTTCGAGCGCTCGAGCTCGGCGCGCTGCCGCAACTGGCGCGACTCTACTGGTACACGGTCGAGTTCGGGCTGGTTCAGGAGTACGAGGGGCTGCGCATCTTCGGTGCGGGGATCGTGTCGTCCTCGGCCGAGAGCGTGTTCGCGCTCGACGATCCCAGCCCGCATCGCATCGGCTTCGACCTGGAGCGGGTGATGCGCACCGAATACCGGATCGACGATTTTCAGCAGAACTACTTCGTGATCCCGAGCTTCGAGGAACTGCTCCGCGTTACCGTCGAGACCGACTTCGCCCCGCTATACGAGCGAATCCTGCCGCTGCCCTCGATCCCGGTCGCCAAGCTGATCGACAGCGACCGCGTCCTCCATCGCGGGACGCAAGCCTATGCGGCGGCACGCGTGCCCGCCTGATCCGCCCCGTCTGTGCGCAGCGTCAGCCGCGCGCGGGCGCCCCGGCCGGGGCCGTCGCTCTCCAGCGTCAGCGTGCCGCCCATCGCGTTGGCGGCGTTCGCGCACCAGTGAAGGCCGAGCCCCCCGGCCTTGTCCGACCGCGTCGAGAAGCCGCGCTGGAACAGCCGTGAACTGTGCGCCGCGTCGAACCCCTCGCCATCGTCGGCGATCGTCAGTACCAGTCGATCGCCCGCGCACTCGATCGTCGCGTCGATCCGCCCGCTGCGCCCGGTCGCTGCGATCGCCTCGACCGCATTGGCGAGGAGATTGCCGACGATCTGGCTCAGCACCACGCGGTTGGCGATCGCCCACGCGGGACCGTCGGGCACGACAAGCGCCACCGGCAGCGCCCCGGCGAACCGCGCGATCGCCGCGTTCTGCGCAACGATCTCCGCTACGTCGCACGGGGCGATGTGCGGGCGTTCATGCGCATCGGCCGTTTGCCGCCCGATAATCGACAGCGCTTGCCGCATCGACGCGCGCCCGATCTCCAGCCGCTCCAGCCGCTCAGTGCGGGCCGCCTGCTCGGCCTCCAGCGCGGCGGCGACGAAGCCGGCGAGCTTTTGCCGCCGCGCCGCCGGGACGGTATCGCCCGCCAGCTCGGCGAGCGCCCGCCCGACCAGCGCCAGATCGGCGGCGGGCGGCTGCGCCAGCCCCTGTGAAAGGATCGTGCTGACGGGAGTCAGCGCGTTGCGGACATTGTGGATCATCGCCACCGCGCTTTCGGACTGGCCGAGGCGATAGGATTGCGCGGCCATGCGTTCGCGCAGGTCCGCAAGCTGCGCCAGCATCGCATCGAAGCTGCGGGTCACGCTGCCGATCTCGTCGCCGCGCGGGTCGGCGGCGAGCGGCGCGGGTACGCCCGTTTCGCGCACCGCTAGCATATGTGCTTCCAGTCGCTCCAGCGGTTGCAGGACCAGCGCGGTGATCGACCGGCGGAGCACCGCCAGCACGATCAGCAACAACAGCGTCGACCCGCCCACCGCCAGCAGCAGCATCCGCTGGCCCAGGACCGACAGGTCGCGCGGCATCGACAGACGAAGCCGCCCGGCAACGCGCCCGTCGCTGTCGGTCAGCGGCAGCGTCGCGGCGATCCGGTCCCCGTCGCGCGTGATCGCGCTGCCGGTGCCACGCTCGACCGCCACGGTCAGACCGGTGATGTGCGCCAGCGTCGCCGCGTCCAGGCGCCGCACCGCCGCCAGCCGCGCGCCCAGTGCCACGATCGTCACGCGCCCGCGCTCGATCCGGTAGCGCAGCCGCGCATCGTCGCGCCCAGTGAGCGGGAGGAGCGCATCGACCGAATAGGCCGCCGCCGCATCCCCCGGCCTGGCGGTGCCCGCAGCCGCCACAGTGCGCTCGCCGATTTCGGCCAGCATCGCAGCCACCCGGTCGCGCTGCGCTGCGGCAGCCTCGATCTCCAGCCGGTCGAAGCCCGGCGTGATGACGATCGCCAGCAACAGCGTGATCGCGACCGAGCCGAGCAGCCCCACGCCTGTCAGGATCGCGATGAACTGCGCCCCCAGCGACCCGTCGATCCACCCGCGCGCCGCGCGCGCGGGCATCAGCCGAGCGTCCCGGACCCGCGCGCGCCCTCGGCGATCATCGCCGACGCCTCGATGAAGCGTGCCCCGGCCAGCTCCGTGGCGCGCGCGGCCTCGATCGGGCGCGACAGGTGGAAGCCTTGCAGATGGCTGCATCCGGCGATGCGCAGCGCCTGTACCTGTGCCTCGGTCTCCACGCCCTCCGCCACCACCTCTAGGCCGAGCGCGCGGCCGAGATGGATGATCGACTGGACGATCGCCGCGGACTCGCGCTCACGGCCCATGCCGTCGATGAAGCTCTTGTCGATCTTCAGGCAATCGAGCGCGAATTTGCGAATGTTGTAGAGGCTCGAATAGCCCGTACCGAAATCGTCGAGCGCAATGCGGAATCCCATCTGGCGCAGGCGATAGAGAGTGTCGGCCGCCCGCTCCGCATTGTCGAAGATCGCGGTTTCGGTGATCTCGATCTGAAGCCTAGACGGCGCGATCCCCGCGCGATCGACGCGCTCGACCACATGGCCGACGAAATTGGGACGGCGGAACTGGCGCGGGCTGAAATTGACCGAGACATATTGCCCCGGCCAGCGCTCCAGCATCTTCAGCGCCTCGCCCAGCACCCAGTCGCCGAGGTCGTGGATGAGGTTCGATTCCTCGGCGATCGGGATGAACATTGCCGGGCTGATCGAGCCATATTCGGCGCTATCCCAGCGCATCAGCGCCTCGAACGCGACGACCTCCAGCGTGTCGTGCGACACGATCGGCTGATAGACGAGGCGAAGCTCGCCCGCCTCGATCGCGTTCGCCAATCCGCCCTCGATCGCGCGGCGGAAGCGGATCGCGCCGTCCATGCTCTCATCGAACACCCGGACGGACCCGCGCGCCGCCTTCTTGGCGTCGTTGAGCGCAAGGTCAGCGCGGCGCATCACGTCGGTCGGATCGACGCCGGTATCGGGCTCGACCACCACCAGCCCGGCCGACGCCCCGCCCTGAAGGCTGTGGCCGAAGATGCGGAAATTTGCGGAGCAGGCATGGATTATCCGCTCGACCTCCATCACCGCCGCCTCGGTGCCGGGCGTCGGGAACAGGATCCCGAACTCGTCGCCGCCCAGCCGGGCGATCATCCCGCCGTCCGGCACCTGCGCCGACAGGATGTCGCAGATCGCGCGGAGCATCTCGTCGCCGGCCAGATGGCCGAACGTGTCGTTGACCAGCTTGAACCGGTCGAGGTCCATCATCGCCATCGCGAACGGTTCGTCCGCGCGAACCCAGCCCGACAGCGAGCGGACGAAGGCGAGCCGGTTGGGCGCGTCGGTCAGCGGATCGTGGTTGGCGAGGTGCAGCGCCTTCATCTCGTTGGCGGCAAGCTCGTGCGCCTGCTCCTCCAACGCCTCGATCTTGTCGGCCAACTCGGCGCGCGTCGAGGCAAGCTGCCGATCGACCGACCAGCGCTGCGCCAGCGCGGTCGCGGTCTGGACGATCTCCTCAATCTCGAAAGGCTTGGCGATGTAGAACAGCTTGTCGACCGGCCCCGCCACGCCCCCGATCTCGATCGGAGTGTAGTCGGAGAAGCCGGTGACGATGACGAGGTTGATGTCGGGGTCGATCGCGCGGATGCGACGCGCGGTCTCTCGCCCGTCGATGCCCGGCGGCATCCGCACGTCGATGAAGGCGACGGCGAAGCGATCCTCACCCGTGGCATCGGCGACAAGGTCGACCGCTTCCTGCCCCTGATGCGCGTGGACAAGCTCGAAACGCGCCGCGGCCACGTCGTCGTTCGACGCGCCGAACAGCTCGGCGGCCATCGCGCGCAAGCCCGATTCATCCGATGGCGCGGGCGACAGGCAGTGGCGATAGCTTTCGTGCATCGCCGGCTCGTCGTCGACAATCAGAATGCGCACCTGGCCGCTCCCCCCTCGCTCGAACTTACGAGGGGGTAAGCGGACAGGGTTAACGCCGTCCTACTGCGCGGGCGTCTGGCCGAACAATTTGCGCAGGAACACGGTCTCGACCTCCCGCCGCAAATCGTTGTTGCCCTTCTTCTGGAAGCCGTGCCCTTCGTCGCTGAACAGGACGTACCAGGTCTCGACACCCTGGCCGCGCAACTTGGCGACGACCTGATCGCTTTCGAACTGTGGCACGCGGGGGTCCTGCGCGCCCTGCATCACCAGCATCGGCTTGGTGATCTTGGGCAGGTTGGCCATTGGCGCGATCCGGGCGAAGACCTTGGCCATTTCGGGATCGCGCTCGTCGCCATATTCGGCGCGGCGATTGTCGCGGCGATACGCTTCGGTCCGCTCCATGAAGGTGCGGAAGTCGCTGATGCCATATCGCTCGACGCCGCCGACCAGCCGGTCGCTATAATGCGTCATCACGGCCAGGCTCATATAGCCGCCATAGGACTGGCCGTAGACAGCGACCTTGCCGGCATCGAGGTTCGGCTGCGCCTTGATCCAGTCGAGCAGCGCGCCGATGTCCTTGACCGAATCCTCGCGCTTCTCGGCATTGTCGAGATTGAGGTAGCGCTTCCCATAGCCATCCGATCCGCGGACGTTCGGTAGGATCACCGTCGCGCCGAGCACGTCGGCGAAATACTGCGCGCCGTAGTTCCAGCTCGGCCGCGTCTGCGCCTCCGGCCCGCCATGGATGTCGATGATGACCGGCGTGCGCGTGCCCGGCGGGACATTGGTCGGGCGATAGACGAAGGCGGGCACCGACAAGCCATCAAAGGACTTGAACCGGATCAGGCTCGGCTCGGCCAGCTTCGCGGGATCGAGATCGCCAAGTTCGCTGTTGGTCCAGCGCGTCAGCGCACCGCCCGCCACTGCGTCATACGTCCAGACGTCGCCAGCCGAGGTCGCGGTCGACAGGCCGATCGCCAGCCGGCGGTTATCGGGCGCGAACTTCAGGCCGGAGAGCACACCCTTGGGCAGCGTCGGCTGCGGCAGCGCGCGGCGCGTCACCCGGTCCTGCACGACGACGCGGCTCACCCCATCCTCATTCACCGAATAGGCGAGAATGCGCCCATCACCCGACAGGTCGTACGCCTCGACATCCCATTTGAGGCCGGGCGTCAGCACCCGCTCGGCCCCCGTCGCGAGGTCTATCTCGACCAGCCGGCGTACGTCGCTGTCGCGATCGGAAATGGCGATCAGGCTCTTGCCGCCGGGCAGGAAATGCGGGTCCTCGTACCGCGCCATCTCCGCATTCGGTGCGATCCGCGTGGCCTGCCCCGTTGCCATGTCGAGCACGAAGATCTGGCTTTCGCGGTTCGAGATCGAGCGCAGGAATACGAGCTTCGATTTGTCCTCGCTCAGGTCCGCCGGCGCCACCGCGCCATCGGCCTTGAACACCTCGCGCCGCGAACCCGGCCTGGCCGGATCGGCGGACAGGATCGTATAGTTCGCCGCCCCCTTGGTCGCGCGCGCCCAGACCGCAAGGCTGCCGTCCTTGGCGATCACCAGCGACCCGTTGCGCGTGCTCGGCTCGGTCAACAGCACCTCCGGCCCAGTCAGGCCCTTGACGGCCAGCTGGAACCACTCGTCGCCATCGGTGTCCCGGGTCAGGATGAAGCGGTTGCCCTGCCCCGGCAGCGCGTCGGCGCCGGCGACGGGGCTGTCGTAGAAGCTGATCTGCCGCCGGTAGGCCCCCGGCGCCGCGACATGGTGCAACTGCGCGGTCGCGCCGAAGCGCGTGGTGACGAGCATCGATCCGTCAGGCAGCCAGTCCTGCAACTCGGCCGAGCGACTGTTCTGATAGCGCTGGACCGCGGCGCGCACGTCGCCCGGGATTTCGGGCACGTTCTGAAGCGTCGCCGTCCCCTCCTGCCGGGTCTGCACCGCGGCTGGCGCCTGGGGCGCCTGTTGCGCGGCAAGCGGCGCGGCGAGCATCGTGGCGGCAAGGAACAACGGCTTCAGACGCGGCATCGGCAACCCTCTCGTGCGTTCATGTTGCCGGGGTTCTAGGGGGATGCGGGGCGATGCGGCAAGCGCCTGGAGTCAGGACCCTAGCCGCGCTCGATATTCCCGCCCTCGCGCTCGACCGAGGCGACGATGAGGTCGAGGACCTTGGCGATCAGCGTCTCCATCTCCGCATGCGCCGCCGCGCCGTCGCGCGCCAGGATCGCGTCGGCCACCGCCGCATGATCGGCGATGCTCGCGCTGCGCCCCGCCAGACGGTTGGTGAACCGGATCGAGGTCCTGAGCGCCGTCGTCACCACGTCGCGAAACTGCGAGAAGAAGGGGTTGTTCGTCGCCCGCAGCACCGCGACGTGAAAAGCGATGTCCGCCTCCAGCGCGTCGTCATCGCCGATTTCGGCGGAGCGCATCCGTTCGAGCCCGGCGGTGATCGCCGCCTGCTGATCCTCGGTCGCATATTGCGCCGCCAGCGCGGCGGCGGCCGGCTCGACCGCGATGCGCAGTTCGCTGAACCGGCGCAGCAGCGTCAGGCTCGATCGCCGCTCGAGCAGCCAGCGCAGCACGTCGGTGTCGAACAGGTTCCACGCCTCTTCGGGGCGAAGGAACGTCCCCTGCTTGGGCCGCGCGCCGAGCAGGCCCTTGGCCGCCAGCATCTTGACCGCCTCTCGCGTCACCGACCGGCTGACGCCGTGCTGCTTCACAATATCGGCCTCGATCGGAAACGGCTTGTCGCGATATTCGCCGGTGACGATCGCGCGGCCGAGCACCTCGAGCAGCCCGAAGGTCAGGTTTCGTCCCAGTTCGCCCCGGATCAGCGGATCGTCCGCCATCAGCCACCCCATCAGCCTTACGTTTCGGTCGAAAGAGTGTTGCAGATCGGCCCCGGATCGACAAGAACGATTGATATTATAAAAAAGCGAGGCATTGCCCGTATATGAGCAGTTTCATCGCCGTCGACTGGGGGACGACCAATCGCCGCGCGTGGCGGATCGAGGATGGACGGCCCGCCGACGTGATGCGCGATGCGACCGGCATCCTGTCGGTCCCGCCCGGCGGCTATGCCGATGCCGTCGCGGCGATCCGCGTCCATCTGGGCGACGGACCGATGCTGATGGCGGGGATGGTGGGGTCGAACCACGGCTGGGCCGATGCCGGCTACGTCCCCTGCCCCGCGTCGCTCGCCGCGCTGGCCGCACGGCTGCTGCCGGTGGCGGAGGACTCGTGGATCGTCCCGGGCGTTTCGATCGTCGAGGGGCAGCGCGGCGACGTGATGCGCGGCGAGGAGGTACAGTTCCTCGGCGCCGTCGCGGGCGGTCTTGCCGCGGCCGACGCGCTGATGTGCCAGCCCGGCACCCATTGCAAATGGGCGCGGGTCGAGGGCGGCGTGCTCACGCGCTTTGCGACCGCGATGACGGGCGAGCTGTTCGCGCTGCTCCGCGATCAATCGCTGATCGGCGGGGCGATGCAGGGGCCGGTCGCCGACGGCGCCTCGTTTCGCGACGGGGTCGCGCGCAGCGGCGATGGCGACCTGACGACCGCGTTGTTCGGTGTTCGCGCGTCAAGCGTGCTCGCCCTGCGCGCCGACGCCGATGCCGCCGCCTATGTCAGCGGCCTGCTGATCGGCGCCGACTGTCGCGTCAGGGTGCGGGCGGGCGAGACCGTCCACCTCCTTGCCGACCCGGCGCTCGGCGCGCTCTATATCGCCGCGATCGAGGCGCTGGGCGCCACCGCAATCCTTGTCGACAGCCACGCCGCGTTCCTTGCCGGCATCATCCGCATCCGGGAGCTTCAAGCATGACCGACTTCGACACGTCCTTCGCCGCCCTGCCGCTCGTCGCGATCCTGCGCGGGATCGAGCCTCACGAGGTCGTTGGCATCGGCGACGCACTGGTCGAGGCGGGCTTCATCCTTATCGAAGTGCCGCTCAATTCGCCCGACCCTTTCACCAGCATCGAGGCGCTGGCGCGCGCCCAAGGCGACCGCGCGATGATCGGCGCGGGCACCGTGCTGACGACCGAGGACGTGGCGCGCGTCGCCGATGCGGGCGGGCGGATGGTGATCTCGCCCGACACCAACATCGACGTGATCGCCGAGACCGCCCGGCGCGGCTTGGCCTCGCTCCCCGGCTATTTCACCCCGTCGGAGGCGTTTGCCGCGATCCGGGCCGGCGCGACCGCGCTCAAGCTCTTCCCGGCCGAAGCCGCCAGCCCGCAGGTGCTGAAGGCACAGCGCGCGGTGCTGCCGAGGGAGGTGCCGGTGCTCGCGGTCGGCGGCATCGCACCCGATACGATGGCCCCATGGCGGGCGGCGGGGGCCGACGGCTTCGGGCTCGGCTCCGCGCTCTACAGGCGCGGCGCGACCGCCCGACAGGTCGGGGACGCCGCCCGCGCGTTCGTGACCGCATGGCGCGAGGGATGAGGCGCGCCGCGCTCGCGCTGGCGGGGACGCTGCTGGTCGCCGCCTCGGACGCGCGGACGCTCGTCAATCCGATCCTGCCCTCCGGCGCCGATCCGTGGATCGTCGAGCACGGCGGCATCTTCTACTTCATGGCGACGCGCGGCGATCGATTGGCGATCCGCGCCACCCGCGATCTGGCCCGGCTGGCCGACGCGCCCGAGCAGGTCGTCTGGCGCGCACCCGCCAGCGGTCCCAACAGCACGTCGATCTGGGCACCCGAGCTGCACCGCATCGAGGGCCGCTGGTTCCTCTACTACACCGCAAGCGACAAGGCGGCCGACGACGACGCGCATCGCGGCGTTTGGGTACTGGAGAACCGGTCGCCCGATCCGCTCAGGGGCGAGTGGATCGACCGCGGCCGGGTGAACACCGCGCGGCCCGGCATCGACGGCACGACCTTCACCGTCCGTGGCCGGCGCTATTTCGCCTATTCGCCCTATGTCGGCCCCGACAGCGTGATCGCGATCGCGCGGATGGCCAACCCTTGGACGCTGGCGGGCGGAGAAGCGATCATCGCCCGCCCCGACCAGCCATGGGAGCGGCAGGGCGGGCGACAGATCCTCGAGGGGCCGGCGTTCCTCAAGGGCCCCGACGGCGGCCTGCACATCGCGTATTCGGGCAGCGCCTGCTGGTCCGACGACTATGCCCTGGGCTTACTGAGCGCCGCGCCGGGCGCCGACCCGATGCGCCCGGAAAGCTGGCGTAAGGCCCCCCGCCCGGTCCTCGCCAAGTCGCCCGCGACGGGCATCTGGGCACCCGGCCACAACGGCTTCTTCACCGCGCGCGCGCGGACGTGGATCGTCTATCACGCGAACAACCGGCCCGGCCTCGGTTGCGGACAGGAACGCGCACCCCACGTCCAGCAAGTGACGTGGAGCCGAGAAGGCAAGCCCGTCCTCGACCGCCCCGCGACCGGCGAAGCACCCGCCCCTTAGAGAGCGTGCGCCGCGATCACCGCCGCCGGCGGACCGGCTGCACCATCGCCGTGGGCGTGGCCGGCACGACGCCCTTCGGCGCCGCCGCCAGCCGCTTGATGAGGTCGACCTCGGCCTGCCGGTACGGCGTGCCGTCGGCGCGGAACACCTCGTGGAACCAGATCGTCGGCTCCGCCATCACATAGGGCTTCTGCCAGCTGTCCCAGGGCAGCCGCGTCTGCGTCCGCCCGTCGACGAAGCCCCAGTTCATCATCGCCACATTGTACCGCTTTGCGATCGGCAGCGACCCGTCGAAGGTCGATCCGTTCCCGCGCGCCATATATTCGGTGCACAGGATCGGGCGGTTGTAGGGGATCAGCTGGTTGATCCGCCGCTCGAACGTCTCCGGCCAGTTATAGTCGTGGAAGGTGATGACGTCGGATTGGGAGAGCTGGAGCTTTTCCATCGGCGATCCCTTGCCGCCGGGCGTCCAGTCCTCACCAATCCACACGCCGGAGGTGACAGGCTGGCTGGGATCGGCATCGCGCGCCCACTGGAACACCTGTGCCAGCAGCGCGCGGACCAGCGGCTCCTTGCCCTCCTGCCCCTTATACTGGTCGGCGCCATTGTCGGGCTCGTTCCACAGATCCCAGCCGAGCACGCGGTCGTCTTTGGCAAAGGCGCCGATCACGCCCTGCACATAGGCCTTGTACGCCGGATAGCGGCGCTTGTCGCGCAGCCCAGCCATGCCCGGCCCCTGCACCCAGCCCGAATTGTGGACGCCGGGGATCGGCGGATGCTGCGGCCCGAGCTTCGGATTGGGGTCCCAGCAACTGTCGAACAGCACGAACAGCGGCTTGATCTTATGCTTTGCCGCGATGGTCAGAAATTGGTCGATGCGCCGCTTAAACCCCTCGGCATCCTGTTCCCAAAGCTGGTCGTGCAGGAACACGCGCATCGTGTTCATGCCGATCGCCTGCGCCATCCCGAGCTCGCGGTCGATCTCGGCCGGGTTCCAGGTTTCCGCCTGCCACATCTCGAGCTGGTTGATCGCGCTGGCGGGAGTGTAGTTCGATCCCACCAGCCAGGGCTGGCGATCGTACCACGCCTTGGCCTGCGCCTCGCTCCAGCGGTCGCGCGCCTCGGCGGGCGCGGCGTACAGGACGATCGAGCTAAGCAGCGCTGCGGTGATGTGCTTCATGTCGGTTTCCTCGCGCTCAACGCTGGACGAACAGGCGGTAGGTCATGACGTTTCGATAGGTCTGGCCGGGTGCCAGCCGCACCGACGGAAAGCCCTTCTGGTTGGGCGTGTCGGGAAAGAGCTGCGGCTCCATCACGATCGCGTCGCCCATGCGCAGGATCGCATTGCTCTTCGCCTTGATCGTCCCGTCAAAGAAATTGCCCGAATAGAATTGCAGGCCGGGCTGGTTCGACCACAATTCGAACCCGCGGCCCGACACCGGCTCGACCACGCGGGCCATCAGGTGCTCGTCGCGGGTCACGGCATCACCGATCACCCAGTTATGGTCGTAGCCGCGGCCATATTCGATCTGCGGGTCGCTCGCATCGCGCACCCGATCGCCGATCGCCCGCGGCGTGCGGAAATCGAAGACGGTGCCCGCGACCGGCTTATGCCCGCCGGTCGGGATCGAAGTCGCGTCGGTCGGCGTGAAGCGGTCCGCCGGGATCTGCACGAGATGTCCCATCGCGCCGCGCGGACTGCCGACGCCGGCAAGGTTCCAATAGGCGTGATTGCTGATGTTGACGACGGTCGGCTTGTCGGTCGTGGCACGATACTCGATGGTCAGCCGGTTCGCCTCGTCGAGCGAATAGATGGCATAGGTGGTCAGCGTGCCCGGATAACCCATGTCGCCATCGGGACTGACATACCGGAGCGTGACCGACGCGGCCGGGCCGCTCCTCACCTCGGTCACGTCCCAAAGCACCTTGTCGAACCCCTTGGTCCCGCCGTGCAGCGAATTGGGGCCGTTGTTGACCGGTGCCGAATAAGTCTTGCCGTCGAGCGTGTAGCGCCCCTTGGCGATGCGGTTGGCGACGCGGCCCACCGTCGCGCCGAAGAACTCGGGTTTGGTCAGATAGCCATCGATCGTATCGTAGCCGATCTGCACATCTTCGACCTTGCCCGCCTTGTCGGGCATGCGAAGCGCCTGGATCGAGGCGCCGAGCGCGATGATCGTCGCGCTCACGCCCTTGCCGTTCGACAGCGTGATCGCCGCGACCGGTCGCCCGTCGGGCATCACGCCGAAGGTCGATCGCTTCGCCTCGCCGGCCAGCGCCGGCGACGCGGCCAGCGTCAGGCCAAGCGCTGCCGCGATGATAGATGTGCGCGTCATTTCCGCTCCCGTGCTTGTCGTTCTTGATTGACGGTCGGGCGGCCGGACGCCGCATCCGCAGTCGTTGGGCCGGATCGTAACGCGACGATTTGCTTCGACAAGTCGCAAAATCGAATATATCAGATAAATGTGTATTGCGGCCGAAACAGCGCGGCGATATGTCGGAGTTTATCCGCGCACGAGACCGCGGCGAACTTGAAGGGGAGAGATAATGAAGACCAAGCTCGTCCTGTTGGCGTCGGCCTCGCTGGCCGTGATGCTCGGCGCAGCAGCGCCCGCCATGGCGCAGAGCACGGCGCTCGAGACGCCCAAGCCCGAGACCGCTTCCGACCAGAACGCCAACCCCGCCACCCCCGGTCCTTCGGCGCAAGAGGGCGCGGCGGACGACGGCGAGATCGTCGTCACGGGCCTTCGCCGCAGCCTCGAATCGGCACAGGCGGTGAAGCGCAACTCCGACGGCATTGTCGACGCCATCGTCGCCGAGGATATCGGCAAGCTGCCCGACACCTTCGCCTCCGCCGCACTCGCGCGCGTGACCGGCGTCCAGGTGACGCGCGGCGGTGGCGAGGCGGCGGGCGTGCAGGTCCGCGGCCTGCCCGATATCAGCACCACCTATAACGGGCGCGAGATCTTCACCGCCGAGGGCCGCTTCGTCCAGATCCAGGATTTCCCCGCCGGCACCGTCGCCGCGCTCGAGGTCTACAAGTCGGGCACCGCCAACCTGATCGAGGGCGGTATCGGCGGCCAGATCAACGTCCGCGGCCGACGCCCGTTCGACTTCCAGGGTTTTGAGCTGTCGGGCTCGCTCAACGGTGTGTCGTGGGAACAGTCGGGCGACCTGTCGTGGAACGGCAACCTGCTCGTCAGCAACCGCTGGGACACCGGCATCGGCGAGATGGGCCTGTTGGTCAACGCCAGCTATGTGGGGATCAACTTCCTCGATTCGACCCGCGAGCAGTCGCTGGTCATCGGCACCACGAACGAGGGGAATGCGCCCGGCGCCGCCGGCGTCCGCTTTCCCGACGCGCAGGGGCTGTTCTACGGCTATGGCGACCGCTTCCGCCCCTCGGCCAACGCCGCCTTCCAGTGGCGACCGACGCCCGAGCTCGAAATCTATGTCGATGGCCTGTTCCAGGGCTATCGCGGCAAGGACGAAAACCGCTTTCTCTTCTTCCCCATCTTCGGCGGCGGCGATTTCCGGCTGAGCAACGTCACCGTCCGTCCCGGCACCAACATCGCCCAGAGCGCGACCGTCACCGGCGCCAACGCGCCCGACGGCTATTACGGCGCCGCGCAGGGCAAGACGGATACCTATCAGGTCGGCGGCGGCGCGACGTGGAAGAAGGGCGGGCTCCAGCTCTCGGCCGACGTCGCCTACACCGACAGCAAGTACACCTTCAATCTGAACAATATCGACCACGCGTTCCGCAGTTCGCCAGTGCGCGACGTGATCTTCGAGGTCGACGGCAACGACGGCGGACCGAGCCTCAGCTTCCGCAACTTCGATGTGACCGATCCGAGCAACTTCCTCAGCCGCGGCTTCTTCCAAGAAAATCTCGTCGTCACCGGCAAGGATATCCAGGCACGCGCCGACGCGCAGTATGAGTTCGACGGCGGCTTCATCAAGCGCATCCAGGCGGGCGTTCGCTACAACGACCGCGACGCGACGCGCGACCGCGGCTCGCTGTACATCTTCAATCTGCCCGCCGGCATCCCGCTGACCGCCCTGCCGGTCGATATCCAGTCCACGCGGCCCGGCTTCGACTACAACAACGCCTTCCCGGTCCGCACCTTCGCGGCAATCCCGGCCGAAAGCATCCGCGACAATCTAGCCGCGGTCCGCGCCTTCTACGGCGCGCCGGAGGGGCAGCCGCCGTTCAGCCCGACCGAGAACTTCAGGGCCAACGAAAAGTCATACGCGGCTTATGCACAGGTCAAATACGGCTTCGATATCAGCAGCAACATCACGCTCGACGGTCTGGTCGGTCTTCGCGCGGTCAAGACCGAGACGACGATCTCCGGCTTCGCGCAGGAGCAGACCAGCGCCCCGGGCGTCGATCCGCCGACATTCTCTTTCTCGCCCATCACGGCCGAGAACGACTATGTCGATTACCTGCCTAATGCGAGCGCGCGTTTCGGCATCGGCAGCGAGGTCCAGCTGCGCCTTAATTATACGCAGACCCGCACCCGCCCGAACTTCTTCGACCTCAACCCGACGCTTACGGTCGGCTCGCCCGTCACCATTCCGCCCGAGTGCGCGACGGATCCGTCGCTGCCCCAGTGCGCACCGAACAGCAACCTGCGCGGAATCTCCGGCGGCAACCCGAACCTGCGTCCGCTCACCTCGGACAATTACGACGTCAGCCTCGAATGGTATTTCTCGCGCTCGGGCTCGCTCACCGGCGCGCTGTTCCGCCGCGATGCCAACGGCTTCATCAGCCGGATCGAGCAGGTCGGCGTCGATGTCGGTTACGGCCCGTCGCGCCTCAACCTGCCGGTCAACACCGGCCAGACCCGCTTTCAGGGCGCCGAGGTCGGCTTCACCAGCTTCCTCGACTTTGCCGGCATTCCCGAATGGGCGAAGGGCTTCGGCATTCAGGCGAACGCGACCTATATCGATTCGAAGGGCGACCTGAACGCTGCGCTGGCGAGCGCACCCAATGTCGCCGGCCAGCGGGTCCGCTTCAACGGCGTGTCAGAATGGGCGGGCAACATCGTCGGCCTGTATGAAAAGCCGTTCTTCTCGGCCCGCCTCGCCTACAATTACCGCTCCGACTTCGTACAATATTACAGCCAGGAGCCGCTCGACGTGGGCGCGGACGGCAGCCCGCGGACGCGCGGCGTGGTGGAAAAGGGTCGCGGCCAGCTCGACTTTTCGACCACGGTGACGCCGGTGCCGAACGTCACCTTCGCGTTCGATGTGGTCAACGTGCTCGGCAATCCGCTGCGCCGCTATCGCGAGTTCAACGATGCGGGCGACGAGTACGCCCGCCAGATCCTGTATCTCGAGCGGACCTATTCGGTCGGCGTGCGGTTCCGCTTCTGATGAAGCGCCTGGCACTCCTCTCGCTCGTCCTGACCCTGGGGGCCGCCGCACCGGCACCCCAGGGCAACCCGCAGTTCCAGGGCGCCGACCCGCACGCGCTGATGATCGGCGACGAGATGTGGGTGTTCCCGACCGGCGGCCCGGTGGGCGCCTGGGACGCCGACCGCTTCCATGCCTTTTCCTCTCGCGACCTGAAATCGTGGCGCGACCGCGGCGAGCTCATCAACCGCAAGTCGATTAAATGGGTGCGCGACGACGGCGCGCCCGAACGGTTCCTGTGGGCACCCGGCGTCGCGCGGGCCAACGGCAAATGGTATCTCTATTATTCGCTCGGCCCCAACACGCCCAAGTTCAGCCATATCGGCGTCGCCGTCGCCGACCGGCCGGAGGGGCCGTATCGGGACAGCGGCAAGCCGCTGCTGACCGGGCGAGCGGGTTTCGAGGCGATCGACCCGATGGTGTTCGTCGATCCGAAGACGGGCACGCCCTATTTCTATGCGGGTGGCAGTGCGGGGTCGACGCTGCGCGTGTTCGAGCTCAACCGCGACATGGTCTCCGTCAAGCGAGAGATCGCCGTCGTCAACCCGCCCGAGTTTACCGAGGGCGCGTTCATGCACGAGCGCAAGGGCGTCTATTACCTTTCCTACAGCCATGGCCGCTTCAACGGCGAGAGCTATTCGGTGCATTACGCGACCGGACCCACACCCACCGGCCCTTTCACCTATCGCGGTGCGATCCTGAAGAGCGACGCGACGCACAAGGGGCCGGGTCATCACAGCTTCGTCGTGACGCCCAAGGGTGAGACGCTGATCGTCTACCACCGCTGGGAAAATCCATCGGAGCCGGAGCCGTACAAGGGCGAGCGCCAGATCGCGATCGACCGCGTGAGCTACGCCCCCGACGGCAGCATCCGCCCGATCCGCATGACCGACGGCGCGGCGGCACCGACGCTATCGCCCGGGCGTTAGCACTCACCGGGGCGGCCCCTCTCCCCCCTTTCCGCCCCCAACCTCGATGGACCCGGCAGCCACGCGCGGCCGGGTCCTTTTCGCATTACGCCAGCGGCCCGTTGGCGACCGGCGGATCGAATTGCGGCACGCCCGCGGCGTCGTAGCGGATCGGCTGCACCCGCGTGTGGCGGTTGGGATCGAACAGCGGATCGCCCTCGATCTTCTCGTAATCGCGCGCGTGGAAGACGAGCATGTCGCGCCCGCGCTCGTCCACGGTGAAGCTGTTGTGCCCCGGCCCGTAGATGCGGTGCGCGGCGGACGTCTGCATCACCGGCACCGGCGACTTGCGCCAGACGGCGGGGTCCATGATGTCGGCATCGTCCCGCGCGGTCAGCATGCCCAGGCAATAGCGCGCATCTGTCGCGCTCGCCGAATAGGTCATGAAGAGACGGCCGTTGCGCGCCAGCAACGCCGGCGCCTCCGCCACCTTGAACCCGCGAATTTCCCACGGCAGTTCGGGGATCGTCAGCCGCGCGGGCTTCGCCGCCAGCGTCAGCGGCGTGGCGAGCGGCGCGAGGTAGAGGTTCGAGTTCGTCTCGATCCCAGGCTCGCGCTGCGCCCAGGCCAGATAGCGGGTGCCGCGATGCACGAAGCTCGTCGAATCGAGGTTGAAGCTGTCCCACGGCGTCTGAAGCTGACCCAGCACCGACCAGTTGCCCGTCATCGGGTCGGGTCCGACGCACGATACGGCATAGGTGCGGATGCGGAACACATCCTCGCCCCCGCCGCTCGGCCCGGCGGCGAAATACATGATCCAGCGCCCGTCGATCCGGTGCAGTTCGGGCGCCCACAGAAAACCCGACATCGGCCCCGTCGCCTCGTGACGCCACAGCACCCGCTCGGGTGCGGTCGTCAGCCCCGCCAGCGTACGCGACCGGCGCAGCACAAGCCGGTCATATTCCGGCACCGATCCGGTCATGTAATACCAGCCGTCGTCGTGGCGAAAGACCTGCGCATCGGCGCGGTTCTTCACCAGCGGATTCACGATGCCGCGCCCCGCCCGCCGCCTTTGAGCGAGGGCCGGCATCGCTGCACTGGCGGCCAGCCCGCCCAGCATCAGGCGGCGCGAAATCGGAACGGTCATGGCTTTTCTCTCTGTTGCACGGCCCGCGGCCAGCCATCGGCGCCCCAGACGAGCGTCGAGAGACGAAGCGTCGGCGCACCGCCATTTTCCTTGTCGTAAGCGTGGTAGACGAGGTGATCGACGCCATCGCGCCCGCGGAAATGCCCCGCATGACCCGGCCCGCGGAACCGCCCCTTTTCCTCGAGGTCGGCACGCAGCAGCACGGTGCCGCCGCCCGCCAGCATCGAACTGCCGTCCCGGCCCCGATACGGTCCGGTAACCGTCTTCGACCGGCCGACCACGGTGTAATAAGTGCTCGCCGCACCCTTGCAGCAATAGTCGTAGCTGGCGATCAGCCAGTACCAGCCGCCCCGTTCGAAGAGATAGGGCGCCTCGATGATCGACGGCGCGCCCTGCGGTACCGGGCGACTGGCGAGCGGGAGCGGCTTCTCGCTTGGCCTGCGCGGCTTGCCCGTGCGCGGATCGAGTTCGACCAGCTTCAGCCCGCTCCAGAAGCTGCCGAACGCCAGCCAATGGCGGCCGTCCCGGTCGGCGATGAACGCTGGGTCGATCGCATTGAAATCGTCACCTGGCGTTGAGGCCAGCACCATCCCCTCGTCGCGCCAGCCATAGCCGGGCGCGGCAGGATCGAGCGTGGCACTGGTGGCGAGGCCGATCGCCGAGCGGTTCGAGCCGAAGGTCGAAACCGAATAATATAGCCGGTACCGACCGCCGACGAAACTGATGTCCGGCGCCCACAGGTTGCGCGCGCCGGGCACCGCCTTCACCGCCCAATCGGGTAGCGCGGCAAAGGGCGGGGCAACGGTTCGCCAGCGGATCAGGTCGTCAGACGCGCGCGCGGACAGGATGCCCTGCCCGTCCTTGCCGATCCCGGTGGAATAGACATGCCAAACCCTGCCCTCGCGAATGAGGACGGGGTCGTGAACCGGGCGGACCTCGCCCTGCGGCGCATCGCCCTGCGCGAACGCCGCCCCCGCCGCCATCAACGCGCCGATCGCGATCCACCGAACCAACGCGCGCCCTCCGCTCACAGTCAATAATATGACTATTCAGCGAAGCACGCACGGATGCAAGCCAAATGTCGGAGTTATTCGACCGTCACGCTCTTGGCCAGGTTGCGCGGCTGATCGACGTCGGTCCCCTTCGCCACCGCTACGTGATAGGCGAGCAGCTGCACCGGTACCGCATAGACGATCGGCGCAATCAGCGGGTGCACCTTGGGCATGGTGATGGTGGCGAGACACCCGTCGCCAGCCGCCTCGATCCCGTCATAGTCGGAGATCAGCACCACCTTGCCGCCGCGCGCCTGCACTTCCTGCATGTTCGAGACGGTCTTCTCGAACAACGGGCCAGACGGCGCGATGACGATGACGGGCACCGCATCGTCGATCAGCGCGATCGGCCCGTGCTTCATCTCGCCCGCCGCATAGCCCTCGGCATGAATGTAGCTGATTTCCTTGAGCTTCAGCGCGCCTTCCAGTGCCAGCGGATAGTCGGTGCCGCGGCCCAGATACAGCACGTCGCGGGCGCCCGCGATCAGCGGCGCCATCGCCTCGATCGCCTCATCATAGGCGAGCGCGCCGTTGATCGCGGCGGGCGCCTCACCCAGATGGCGGACCAGCGCGCGCTCGTCCTCGGCCGACAGCCGCCCCTTGGCCTTGGCGAGATTGGCCGCCAGCGCGGACAGCACCGCGAGCTGGCACGAGAACGCCTTGGTCGAGGCGACGCCGATCTCCGGCCCGGCATGGGTGGGAAGCAGCAGGTCGGCTTCCCGCGCCATCGAGCTGGTGGGAACGTTGACCACCGCGGCGATCGTCTGCCCCTCCGCCTTGGCATGGCGCAGCGCCGCGAGGGTGTCCGCGGTTTCGCCCGACTGGCTGATGACGATCATCAGCCCGCCCGGCTCCATCACCGGCGCGCGGTACCGGAACTCGGACGCCACATCGATGTCGACGGGGACACGCGCGAACTGCTCGAACCAGTATTTTGCGACCATCCCGGCATAGAAGCTGGTACCACACGCGACGATCGTCACGCGCTTGATCCCCGACAGGTCGAACTCGGGGATCGGCAGCACGATCTGCCCCTCCAGCCGCTGAAGGTACGAGCGCAGCGTCTGCGCGACGACGATCGGCTGCTCGAAGATTTCCTTCTGCATGAAATGCCGATGGTTACCCTTGTCGATCAGCGCGCCGGTGACGCCGCTGATCGTCACGGGCCGCTCGACGGGCGCGTTCTCGCGATCATAGACCTGCGCGCCGTCGGGGCGGATGACGACCCAGTCGCCCTCGTCCAGATAGGCGATACGCTGCGTCAGCGGCGCCAGCGCCAGCGCGTCGGAACCGAGAAACGTTTCCCCCTCGCCATAACCGATCACCAGCGGCGAGCCGAGCCGCGCGCCGATCAGCAGGTCGGGATGCTCGGCGAACAGGATCGCCAGCGCGAATGCACCGTGCAGGCGAGGCAGGGCGGTGCGCACCGCCTCGACCGGATCGCCGGTCGTCTGCAACGCCTCGTCGATCAGGTGGGCGACCACCTCGGTATCGGTCTGGCTGTTGAAAACGCGGCCCTTGGCGATCAGTTCGTCGCGCAGCGGCTTGAAGTTTTCGATGATGCCGTTGTGGACGACGGTCACCTTGCCAGCGACGTGCGGGTGGGCATTGTCTTCGGTTGGGGCGCCGTGCGTCGCCCAGCGGGTGTGCGCGATGCCGACATGACCGGGCAGCGGCTCCTCGGCCAGCCGCCTACCGAGATTGGCGAGCTTGCCCTGCGCACGGCGGCGTTCGATCGCGCCATCGTGCAGCGTGGCGATGCCCGCCGAGTCATAGCCGCGATATTCCAGCCGCTTCAGGCCGTCGAACAGCCGCTCGGCCACGTCGCTGGTGCCGAGAATCCCTACGATGCCGCACATGTTATTTCGCCGCCTTTCGCGCCTTCATCATCGAGCGGAACCGGGCCGCCCATCCCTCGCGCACTTCCTGTCGCCCGCGCGCCAGTGCCAACGCGTCGGCGGGCACGTCGGCGGTCACCACCGACCCCGCGCCGACGATCGCCCCCGCGCCGATCGCGACCGGTGCGACGAGCGCGCTGTTCGAGCCGACGAACGCGCCCTCGCCGATCGTCGTGCGATATTTAAGATAGCCGTCGTAGTTGCAGGTGATCGTGCCCGCGCCGATGTTCGCGCCCGCGCCCACATCGGCATCGCCGACATAGCTCAGGTGATTGACCTTCGCGCCCTCGCCCAGCACCGACTTTTTCAGCTCGACGAAATTGCCGACCTTGGCGCCCGCGCGAATGTCCGCGCCGGGGCGCAGCCGGGCATAGGGTCCGATCTCCGCCCCGCTGGCGATCGTGCAGCCTTCGAGATGCGAGAAGCCGTGGATGACCACGCCGTCAGCCACCGTCACGCCCGGACCGAACCACACGTTGGGCTCGATGGTCACGTCGCGGCCCAGCACCGTGTCGTGCGCGAACCACACCGTCTCCGGCGCGATCAGCGTGGCGCCATCGGCCATCGCCTGCGCCCGCCGTGCCGCCTGCCACTTGGCCCCCAGCCGGGCGAGCTCGGCGCGGCTGTTGACGCCGTCGACCTCGTCCGCCGCCGTTTCGATGACGGCAGAGGCGCGCCCGTCCTGCCCGGCCAGCATGACGATGTCGGGCAGGTAATATTCGCCCGCCGCATTGTCGTTGCCGACGCGCGCGAGCAGCCCGAACAGGTCCGCCGCTCGCACCGCCATCAGCCCCGAGTTGCAGAGCGTCACCGCGCGCTCGTCCGCGGTCGCGTCCTTGAACTCGACCATCCGGTCGATCCGCCCGGCCTCGTCGGCGATCACGCGGCCATAGGCGCCGGCGTCATCGGGGCGGAAGCCGAGCACGACGCACGCCGGCGCATCCGCCGCGTGCAGCCGATCGAGCATCCGCCGCATCGTCTCCGCCCGCACAAGCGGCACGTCGCCGTAGAGGATCAGCACGTCGCCCGAAAAGCCGGCCAGCGCCGCTTCCGCCTGGGCCACGGCGTGGCCGGTGCCGAGCTGCTCGGCCTGATGCGCGGTATCGGCACGGCCAGCAACAGCCGCCTCGACCTGCTCGCGGCGATCGCCGACGACGACCACCTGCCGCTCGGCACCGAGCGTCACCACGCTGTCGAGGAGGTGGAGCAGCATCGGCTTGCCCGCGATCGGGTGCAGCACCTTGTGCACATCCGACTTCATCCGCGTGCCCCGCCCGGCGGCAAGGACGATCGCGGCGATCGGGCGGTTAGATAAGGATTGCTCGGTCATCGCGGGCGGCGGTGCCACGAAAGCCTTGCCATTTCCATAGCCGGGCGGGCATCGCACCGGACATGACCAATTTTTCATTCGGGATCGTCGGCTTCGACCTCGACGGCACGCTGTTCGACACCTCCGCGGACCTGACCCGCGCGGTCAATCATGCGCTGGCACTGGACGCCCGCCCGCCGCTGCATGTGGAGCGGGTCAAGCCGATGATCGGCCGCGGCGCGCGCCACATGCTGGCGGAAGGGCTGGCCGCCTCGGGCGGCGGCGACGAGGCGCTGCTCGACCGGCTGCTGCCCGAACTGCTCGCCTTCTACGAGGCCAATCTGTCCGACGGGACGGTCCCCTATCCAGGAATGCTCGGCGCGATCGACGCGCTGAGGGAACGCGGCGTAAGGGTCGGGATCGTCACCAACAAGCGGTATGGGTTTGCCGAAAAACTCCTCCGCGAGCTCGGCCTCGCCGATCGGTTCGAGGTGCTGCTCGGCGGCGATTCGCTCGGGCCGGGCAATGCCAAGCCGAGCCCGGCGCTGATCCACGCGATGATCGAGCGGCTGGGCGGCGGGCGCGCGGCTTTCGTCGGCGATTCGATCTTCGATGTCGAGGCGGCGCATGCGGCGGGTATCCCGGCGGTGGCGGTCAGCTTCGGCTTCCTGATGCAGCCGGTCGAGGAACTCGGCGCCGACGCGATCATCGACCATTATGACGAGCTGATCCCCGCGCTCGAGCGGCTGGGATGATCCGGCCGTTCGCGCCCGGTGACCTGGACGGGCTCGACGCGCTGTGGCGCACCTGCTTCCCGGAAGATCCCCCGCGCAACGCCGCGCCCGTGTCGGTGCCGGAGAAGCTGCGCGTCGAGCCCGGCTCGGTGTTGGTTGCCGAGGAGGCGGGCGTGATCGTCGGCAGCGTCATGCACGGCTATGACGGCCATCGCGGCTGGTTGTGGGGCGTGGCCGTCGCCCCGTCGCATCGGGGCCGCGGGCTCGGTGCCGCACTGGTCCGCGCGGCCGAGGCGGCGCTGGCCGCGCGCGGCTGCCCGAAGATCAACCTCCAGATCCGCGAGGGGAACACCGCCGTCACTGCCTTTTATGAACGGCTCGGTTATGTCGTCGAACCGCGCATCAACATGGGCAAGCTGCTCTAGAACGTCTTCGCAGCGTCTGCCCCGTCATCCTAGCGAAAGCCGGGATCGCTCGCAGCAAGAACCGCCAACGGCCCCGGCCTCCGCTGGGGCGACAAATGGGGGGGTCTAGCCGACCGGCCGATAGCCCTTGCGCCATTTGGTCCACAGGTGCCGCGCCAGCATCGCCGGCGGCATCCGCAGCAGGTGCCCGCGCAGATAGAAGCCGAACTCGCTGACCTTTCGCCGCTGCCGCCCCCAGCCATCGCGGCCGAGCAGGCGGCGGACGAACAGCCGGTCGGTCGGCGTGAGCGGCGCGCCCGCGCCATAGAGCCACTGGCTCAGCCGCAGAGCACGGTCGACCGCGTGCAACAGCCCATGCAGCCGTGCCCGCTCGCGCAGCCCCTCGACATAACCCGGCGCGTCGAACTCGCCGATCAGGCAGTGGATATCCCACAGGTTTCGAAGCCCGCCGGCCAGATCGCCATCGGCGAACAGATGCGCCGCGGCATGGATCACTAGGTCCTCGCGGCTCAGCATCGACAGCCCGCCGCCGATCGCCACCGCGCCCGCCACCAGCGCCGCCGCATCGGGCTTCGGCGCGGCAGTGAGCGGCAGGATCGTGTGGTGGACGTCGATCATCCGGTCGCGCTCGCGGTGAATGAGCGGCGGCAGTTCGTGCATCCAGCGTCGGTAATAGGCGTCGTCATAAGGATCGGGCTTCACCCATTCCCATCCCGCCGCCAGCAGCGCCGCCTCGCCCTCGTCCAGCCGATCGCGGGGCACGAGGATGTCGAGGTCGCCGATCTGCCGCCCCCGCCCAGCCTCGAGCCCCGCCGCGACGAAGGCAGTCCCCTTGAGCAGGATCACCGGCACGCCGATCGGCGCCAGCGCCCGCCGTGCCATCTCCGCCTCCCATAGCGCGGCGATCCGCCCCTGTTCGGCAGAGGCGCGCGCATCGTCGAGGATGCGCGCCGCCGCGGCCGGCATCGGCAGGCCGGCGACGCGGTGCGCGAGCGTGCCGATCATCTGTTCGGCGCGAGCGGCGGAGATCAGCGCGGTCCAGCCCGCGGCGTTGAACTGCGCGACCGACGCGGGATCGCGCAGTGCCGCGACGAGCAGCCGCGCGCTCATGCCAGCGCCTCGACCTGCGCGATCGCAGTCGCCGCGTCCGGATAGTCGATCGCGGTTGCCGGGACGCTCGTGACGAGCCGGGTCAGCGCGTCGAACCCGCGCTCGCCCAGCGCGACGTAATTGGTCGACGCCTGCGTCAGCCGCACGAAGGTTTCGGCAGGCGGCACCTCTCGCTCTGCGCGGTCAAGGCCGAAGCGCGGAAAGACGATATGCGCCGCTACAGCGGGCACGGCCATCGCCGCGATCGAGGCGGCGTCGGGGACGAGGTGGCGGATGTCGCCTTTGGGTGTTGCCTGCTGCGGCGGGCCGAACCGCGCCTGTGGCAGCGCCGCCTGCATGACGCCCACACTCTCGTTCTTCAGGCTGATTAGCCGGGGGAAGCCGTGGATCAGCCCCGTCGCGGGATCGACCAGCGCGAACTCGTCGCCCATCAGCCGCCAGCCGCGAGCCATCAGCAGCGCGGCGAGCGTCGACTTTCCCGCCCCGCTTTCGCCGGTCATCAGCACCGCGCGCCCATTCCGCTCGACGCAACTGGCGTGGAGCAATAGGTAACGACGCTGCGCCAGCGCCATCTGAAGGTTCATCCCCATCTCCGCCGCCAGCAGGCCGAGATCGAGCGGCAGCGGCGCCGCATCGGGGATCGTGAAGTCGCCGCCGATCATCACCGCCGGCCGCACGAAGCGCCGCCACGGCCGCGCCGCGAACAGGCGGACGGTGAAGTCGGGTACGTCATCCTCGGGCTTCGGATAGTCGCGATACAGGTCCTGAAGCTCGGCGATCGGCCGGCGCCAGTCACTGCCGACGCGGAACCCCGCCGGGCCGATGCGAACCGAAAAGACGTGCTTCACGCGGCCATCACCAGCCCGGCGGCGGCCAACTCTTCGAGCCGGTCGGCCAGCGCGGCGGGGTCGGGATCGACCAGTGCATAATCGCGCGCGAGGCGGTCGAGAATCGCGTGAACGTCCAGCGTCTCTTCCCCCAGCGCCGCGAGGATTTCGGGCACCGGCGCTTCGACGATATGCGTTTGGCCGGACGCGCGATGATAGAGGGCAGTGAGCACGTCGAGCGGCACGATGCGCAGGCTCGCCCGATCGGCGGCACGATAGCGCATCGCGTGGCCCGTCAGGCGCGCGGCATCTGAAGCGAGGCGAAGCAGGTGAAACCGCTCGTCCCCTGCTGCAACCGGCGGATATAGTTGGTGTATGCCTTGCTGCGCTGATAATCGGTGCCGGGGAGCGTGCCGCCGTTCAGTGCGCGCTTTACCTCCTCGCCCTTGAACGGACGACCCGCGGGCGGGAACGCACCCTGCGTACCGGCGGGCACCAGCTTGCCGTCGGGCGCGATATACTGGCCTGCACGCGCCGGATCGGGCACGGGGATCTGACAATTCGAGATCGAGGCGGCGGTCTGCGCCAGCGCGGGGCGGATCGAGATCACGGCCGATGCGCCGACCGCACCGATCATCAGCGCGCGGCGGCCGAGCGCCGGGCCGGGCATCGTGCCGTCGGTCTCGACGGGCGGGGTATCGGGCGTGTCTTCGCTCATGGTCGCACTCTTCCTTGCCCACGCCAGCTTGCGCAATGGTTAAAGTCACGGGGAACGCGTACAATTCGGGACAGCGCTCCCCGCAAACCTCACCCCGGCGAGGGCTGGGATCCAGTATCGCGCCCTTCGTCGTAATCATCGCGGCCCGCCCAAGTTGACCCCGGCCTTCGCCGGGGCACGGCTTTGGATCGGCACCGGAACCCGCTAGACCGGCTGCAATGTTGCTTCGCCTCCTCCTGCCCGCGCTCGCGCTGTTCCTCGCCAGCCCGACGCCGCCGCCGCTTCCCGCCGACCCGCCGCTCTGGGTCGTGCGCGACGCGGACACCACCATCTATCTGTTCGGCAGCGTCCACTGGCTGAAGCCCAACCTCGCCTGGTTCGACGACGAGGTGCGGGGCGCGTTCGACCGCGCCGACACGCTCGTGCTCGAGACCCCGCCGGTGGAGCCAGCAGAGGCGCAGCGGACGCAGGACGCGATCGGCAAGACGGCGAACGGCCCGACCCTGCCCGAACGGCTGCCGGAGCCATATCGCCCGAAGCTCGCCGCCGCGCTGGCAGAACTCGGCTATCCGGTGGGCGCGTTCGACCGGGTGAAGCCGTGGCTGGCCGCCACGACGCTTTCGATCCTGCCGCTCAAGCGCCGCGGCTATGACGTGTCCGCCGGGGTGGAAGCGGTGCTGACCAAGGCGGCGCAGGGAGCGGAAAAGCCGATCGTCGGCCTCGAACCGCGGGTGCAGCAGCTCGGCTATTTCGATGCGCTGCCCGCAGAGGCGCAGATGGCGATGCTGAAGCGCCAGCTCGACAATATGAGCACGACCGGCGATTCGACCGACGCGGTGCTCGCCGCCTGGACCGCGGGCGATACCGCCGCGCTCGGCCGCATCATCGACGCCGATCAGCGCGCCAGTTCGGCGGCGTTCGGCAAGGCGATCCTGTCTGACCGTAACCGTCGCTGGGCCGGATGGATCGCCGAGCGTATGAAGCGGCCCGGGACCGTCTTCATGGCGGTCGGCGTCGGCCACCTGACCGGCAGCGACACCGTCCAGCGCGCGCTGGCAGCGAGGGGCCTTACGGCCCGCCGCGTCAGGCCTGCGGCTTCCAGGTGAAGACGCGGTAGAGGTAGAGGACGGCCACCGCGACCATCAGGATGATCGCCACCGGGCCGTAATAATGCTCGAACTGCCCGAACTCGTTTTTGAGGATGTATCCCGCCCCGATCAGGACGCTGTTCCAGATCGCGGTGCCGAGCGTCGTCCAGAACAGGAACTTCACCTGGCTCATCTTGAGCATGCCCGCCGGCAGCGAGATCATCGTGCGGACGGTCGGCAGGAAGCGCGCGTAGAACACGATCGCCCCGTCGTGGCGGGTGAAGAAGCCGATGATCTTCTCGACCTCGCGCCAGTCGAGGGTCAGCCAGCGGCCATAGCGGTCGATCAGCGGCTTGAAGCGGGCATAGCCGACGACATGGCCGATCCAGTACCAGACCCAGTTGCCCAGCACCGCGCCGATCGTCCCCGCCGCGACCGCCGCGGCAAAGCCGAGCTTGCCGTCCGCGACCGCCATGCCGGTCAGGCCCATGATGACCTCCGACGGGATCGGCGGGAACACGTTTTCGAGGAACATCGCGAAAGCGATCCCCAGATAGCCCCAGGCGCCGACAAGTTCGATCAGGCGGTCGGTCATGCACGCTTCCTTGGTGTGAAGGCGCGCGCTCTAGGCGCGTCGGCGCCCGGTGGCAATCACCGCGCCGCCAGCCGCGCGTCGATCGCGTCCCAGATCGCGCCCGCCGTATCGGTCCCGTTGAACCGATCGATCGCGACGATCCCGGTGGGGCTTGTCACGTTGATCTCGGTCAACCACTCGCCGCCGATCACGTCGATGCCGACGAAGATCAGCCCACGTGCCTTCAATTCCGGCCCCAGCGCGGCGCAGATCTCGCGCTCCTTCGGCGTGAGCTCCGCCGCCTCGGCCCGACCGCCCACGGCGAGGTTCGAGCGGATCTCGCCCTCGCCCGGCAACCGATTGATCGCGCCCGCGACCTCACCGTCGACGAGGACGATGCGCTTGTCGCCCTTCGCCACGCCGGGCAGGAACGCCTGCACCATGTGCGGCTCGGGCCAGGTCATGTTGAACACCTCGATCAGCGAGGAGAGATTCTGCCCGCCCTCGTCGATCTTGAAGATCGCCTTGCCGCCATTGCCGTGCAGCGGCTTCACCACGACCGAGCCGTGCCGGGCGAGAAACGCGCGCGCTTCGTCGAGGTCGCGGGTCACCAGCGTCGGCGGCATGAAGCGGGCATAGTCGAGCACCCAGACCTTTTCGGGCGCGTCGCGGACGCTCTTGGGATCGTTGACGATGAGCGTCCGGTCGCTGATCCGCTCGAGCAGGTGCGTCGCGGTGATGTAGCCGAGATCGAAGGGCGGATCCTGTCGCATCAGCACTAAGTCCGCCTCGTCGCCGAGGTCCAGCGGCTGCGGCGCGCCGAGCGTGAAGTGATCGCCCTTGACCGGCCGCACCTCGATCGGCCGCGCGTTGACCCACAGCCGCCCGTCCGACCAGTTGAGCTGATCGGCGGTGTAGTGGAACAGCCGGTGCCCGCGCGCCTGCGCCGACAGCATCAGCGCAAAGGTTGAATCGCCCGCGATGTTGATGCCTTCGATCGGGTCCATCTGCACGGCGACGGTCAGCGACATGAACTTCTCCCTGATTGAAGCGGCGACTTAGGGTGCCGCTCGCCGGCTGTCACCCGATCCACGCATTCTCGATGTGGCGGGGCAGGCATCCGCGCGCTAGCAGCACCACGTCGATGCGGATCGCCTCACCCGCCAGCGCGTGTTCGGGCGCGAGAATCTCCGCCGCCGCCGCGACGCGCGTGAGCCGCCGCTCGTCGATCGCGTGGTCGAGCTCGGCAGCAGTCGCGCGCGTCTTGACCTCGACGAAGGCCAGTACGCCCGGTCGGCGGGCGATCAGGTCGACCTCGCCCGCCTTGGTCCGCACCCGGCTCGCGACGATCGTCCAGCCCTTGAGCCGGAGATACCACGCCGCCTGTTCCTCGCCGCGCCGTCCGCGCGCCTCGGCGGCGTGGCGATCCCTCATCGCCCGCCCTTGAGCTCCATCGCGCGGGCATAGAGCGCCTTGCGATCGAGCCCCAGCCGCTTGGCGACTTCCCCCGCCGCCTTGGCGGGCGGCAGGCGGGTCAGCGCCTCGGTAAGCGCCGCGTCGCCGTCATCGGCGCTGGCGGGCGGGGGCGCGTCGGGCGGCCCGACGACGATCACGATCTCGCCCTTTGGCGGCGCATCGGCATAGCGCGTCGCCAGCACCGACAGGCGGCCGGTCACGCATTCCTCGAACTTCTTGGTGATCTCTCGCGCCACGCCCGCCTCGCGGTCGCCCAGCCCCTCGGCCAGCGCCGACAGGCACGCCGACAATCGCGGCCCCGATTCGTAGAGGACCAGCGTCGCGCGAATGCCGGCGATCTCCGCGATCGCCTCGGCCCGTGCGTGTTGCTTGGACGGCAGGAACCCGACGAACAGGAAACGATCGGTCGGCAGTCCCGCCAGCGTCAGCGCCGCCACCGCCGCGCACGGCCCCGGCACGGTGACGACCGCATGGCCGGCAGCGCGCGCATCGCGCACCAGCTTGTAGCCCGGATCGGAGATGAGCGGCGTCCCCGCATCGCTGACCAGCGCCACCACCTCGCTCCCCATCCGCGCGATCAGGCCGGGGCGGACCGCGTCGGCATTGTGGTCGTGATAGGGGGTCATCGGCCGCTTCACGCCGATATGCCTGAGCAGCCCGGCAGTCACGCGACTGTCCTCGACAGCGATCACGTCGGCGTGCGAAAGGACATGCGCCGCCCGCGCCGACAGGTCGCCGAGATTGCCGATCGGGGTGGCAACGATATAGAGACCGGGGACAAGTTCGGCGTTCATCAGGGGAGAGCCATGGCAGAGGCGTACGCGTTACCGCAACCTGGATTTCGCGCTCCGCGCGGGGCGGGAAAGCATTTGAAACGCCTTGCCGTGCTGGCCGTGGGGCTGGCGCTCAGCGCCTGTTCGACGCTGGTCCCGCGCGGTGCGCCGCCGGGTGAGGCGCCGCCGCCCGCCACCCGCCCCGACACCGGCCCCGCCCCGGTCGGCCCCGGCCTGCCCCAGGATCAGGCGCGCCACCGGGTCGCGCTGCTCGTGCCGCTCACCGGCCCCAATGCCCGCGTCGGTCAGAGCCTCGCCAACGCGACGCAGCTTGCGCTGCTCGACACGCGCAGCGAGGTCGTGCGCATCACCAACTACGACACCGCCCGCGGCGCGGCGGCGGCGGCGCAGGCGGCGATCCGTGACGGCAATCGCCTGATCCTCGGTCCGCTGCTGGCCGAAGACGTGCGCGCGGTTGCGCCGATCGCGCGGCGCGCCGATGTGCCCGTCATCAGCTTCTCGAACGACACCGGCGTCGCGGGCGACGGCGTCTTCATCATGGGCTACACCCCCGCACAGTCGATCGAGCGTGTCGTCGATCACGCGCGGCGCAGCGGGGTCAGCGACTTCGCCGGCCTCGTCCCCACTGGCCTTTATGGTGAGCGCGCTTCGACCAGCTTCCTGCGCGCGGTCGAGGCCGCCGGGGGCCGCGTCGTGGCGCTCCAGACCTTCGATCGCGCACCGCGCGCGGTCGCTTCGGCCGTAGCGCGGCTCACCGTCCCCTATGACGCGGTGCTGATCGCCGACGGCGCGCAGACCGCGGCGGGCGCGGTGCCCGTGATCCGCCGCAGCGCCGCGGGCAAGGCCGCGCGCGTGCTCGGCACCGAGCTGTGGAACAGCGATTCGAACGTCGGCGCCAATGCCGCGCTGTCGGGCGCGTGGTACGCCAGCGTCGCGAACAACCTCTACACCCAGTACGCCGGCAAGTACCGGACGCGGTTCAGTGCCGCGCCCTACCGCCTGTCGTCGATGGGCTATGACGCGGTGCTGCTGACCGTGCGCATCGCCCGCGACTGGCGCGTCGGCTCGCCCTTCCCGGCCAGCCGCCTGTCCGATCGCGACGGCTTCGCCGGCCTCGACGGCGCGTTCCGCTTCGGCCGCGACGGCATCGCCGAACGCGCGCTGGAGGTGAAGGAAGTGCGCGGCGGCACAACCGTGACGGTCAGCCCGGCGCCCAGGAGCTTCCGCTGAATCACCCGTCACCCCGGGCTCGACCCGGGGTGGCGGGAAGTCAGGTCTGCGCCTCGTGCATCACCTTCGCCGTCAGCGCCTGAAGCTGCTCGGGCGTGTCGATGTCGACGAGTTCCGCTGGGCTTGTCACCACATGCCGCCCGCCCATGACGAGCCTGCGCGCTCCTTCGTCCCCGGTCAGCGCCTCAAGGAAATCGAAATGCGCGGCGCCGAACAAGGCCGGGGGCGTGGGGTGCTCGCCATTGCTCGACGCGACCACCGCATCGTCGCCGGTCGCCGTCTCCAGCAGGCGATAGATGTGCGCCGCCGTCACCCGCGGCATGTCGGCCAGCGCGATCAGCACCGCCTTCGCCCCGCTTTCGCGCACCGGCGCAAGGCAGAGGCCGAGCGAGCGCCCCTGCCCGTCCTGTGGCCGCGGGTTCTGCACCACGCGATAGCCGCGCGCGCCGTAATCGAGGGTCGTGCCCGACACGACCGCGATCCGCGCGCGGAACGGCACCGCCGCCAGCGCGGTGACGACATGCATTCCTACCGGCTCGGCCAGATAGGGTTGCTCGAGCTTGTCGAGGTCGCCGAACCGATCCGACCGGCCCGCCGCGAGCAGGACGAGCGCGGTATCCTCCGCCGCGATCATGCCTCGCCCCCGCGCCACGCCTTGACCATCGCCGCCGCGACCGAGAGCGCGATCTCCGCCGGCCCGACTGCGCCAATCGACAGGCCCGCGGGGCCGTCGATCCGGTCGAGGTCCGCCGCAACGACGCCCGCCGCGGCCAGCCGCTCGCGCCGCGCCGCATGGCTGCGCTTGCTGCCCAGCGCCGCGACATAGCCGGTCGGCCGCGCCAGCGCCGCCGCCAGCGCGGGATCGTCGATCTTGGGATCGTGACTCAGCGTCACCACCGCGCTTGTGCGGCCGGGGGCCAGCGCCTCGATCGCCTCGTCGGGCCAGCGGTCGTCGAGCGTGACGCCGGGAAACCGCTCCGCCGTCAGGAACCGCGCGCGCGGGTCGACGACGATCGTCTCGATCCCCAGCGGCCGGGCCAGCCCCACCAGCGCCTGTGCGATCTGCACCGCGCCGACGATGATGAGGCGGCGGGCCGGATCGTAGCGATTGACGAACGCCGCGCCCTCCACCGGCCGCAGCGACGACTGCCCGCTGTCGAGATCGGTGGAGACGAGCGTGCTCTCCCCCTTCCCCCGCGCCTCGGCGATACGATCGAAGAGTTCGGGGTCGAAGCCGTGCGCCGCGACCGGCTGCACCAGCACGGCGATCTCGCCGCCACAGGGGAGGCCGACTTCCCACGCCGCCGCATCGGCGACGCCGTATCGCTTCAGCACGGCGGGCGCGCCGCCGATCACCTCGGCGGCGGTCGCCAGAATGTCGTTCTCGACACAGCCGCCCGACACCGACCCCTCGAACCGCCCATCGGCGTGGACGAGCATATGGCTTCCCCGCGGGCGAGGCGCCGAGCCCCAGGTCGACACCACCGTCGCGAGTGCCATCGGCGACCCCGCCCATTCGCGCGCCTTGTCCAGCACGCCGTCGTTATCGCTCACCTGTCACCTCACCGTCATGCGCCGACCACATAGGCATCGCGGCCCGTGCTTGCTAACCCCGGGTGCATGAAGAGGCAGAATGTTGATCCTGACGATCCTCGCCCTCGCGGCCGCAGCCCCCGTGTCTGATCGCCCGATCGTCATCGCCCACCGCGGCGCGTCGGGCGAACGACCCGAGCACACGCTGGCATCGTACGAGCGCGCGATCGAGGTCGGCGCCGACTTCATCGAGCCCGACCTCGTGCTGACGAAGGACGACGTGTTCGTCGCCCGGCACGAGAACGACATCACCGACACCACCGACGTCGCCGCGCATCCCGAGTTCGCCGGCCGCCGCACCGTCAAGACGATCGACGGCGAGCGCCACGACGGCTGGTTCACCGAGGACTTCACGCTCGCCGAGCTGAAGACGTTGCGCGCGAAAGAACGCCTGCCGCAGCTCAGACCGCAGAACACCGCCTATGACGGCAAGTTCGAGGTGCCGACGCTGGCCGAGATCATCGAACTCGCCAAGCGCCGATCGAAGGAGACGGGCCGGACGATCGGCATCTATCCCGAAACCAAGCACCCGACCTATTTCGCCTCGATCGGCAAGCCGATGGAGCGGCGGTTGGTCGATCAGCTACACGCGGCCGGATGGGATTCGGCCACGGCACCGGTATTCATCCAGTCGTTCGAGGTGAACAACCTCAAGGCGCTGCGAAAGATGACGCGCGTCCGCCTGATCCAGCTCATGTCGAGCGACGGCGGTCCCGCCGACGGGGCGCAGCCGAGCTATGCGGCGATGCGCACCCCCGCCGGGCTCAAGGCGATCGCCGCCTATGCCGACGGGCTCGGCCCCGAAAAGACGCTAGTCGTCGGCAATGGCGGCAAGGCCACGACACTCGTCGCCGACGCGCATCGTGCCGGCCTGAAGGTTCATCCATGGACGATGCGCGCCGAAAACGCCTTCCTGCCGCCCGCCGACCGTGTCGGCACCGATCCCGCCACCCACGGACGATTGCGCGACGAGATCGCGCGCCAGCTTGCCGCCGGGGTCGATGGATTCTTCACCGACTTCCCCTATGATGGCGTCGCGGCGCGCGATGCGTTCGCGGGGACGGGGAAGTAGTTGATATGCGTATTGGAACGGCGCTGGCGGCCCTCACGTTGCCGCTGCTGAGCGGCGGCTGCATCGCCAAGACCGCGTGGGACGTGGCGACGCTGCCGGTCAAGGCGACGGGCCAGGTCGTCGACTGGACGACGACGAGCCAGGAAGAGGCGGACCGCAACTACGGCCGCAAGATGCGCAAGAAGGAAGCCGCCGAAGGCCGCCGCCTGCGCGAGGAAAACCGCCGCCGCAAGCGCGAGGAACGCGAGGACGATTGACCTCTCGTCATCCCGGACTTGATCCGGGATCCCGCTTCTTCTTCTAAGCCGGTTAAACGGTGGCGGGACCCCGGATCAAGTCCGGGCTGACGAGGTGTTGTCAAAGCCCCCCCGCCCCGATAACTCGCCCCCTCAATGCCACCGTCAGATCACCGCCCCGCCACGCTGCTTCCCGGCGGCGCCGTGTTCCCGCACCGGCACCTGACCGGCATCGCCGGCCTCCAGCCGCACGAAATCACGTTTCTGCTCGACGAAGCCGAGCAATGGGTCGAGGCGAACCGCAATCGCGCCAAGTCCGATCGCCGGCTGGAGGGCGTGACGCAAATCAACGCCTTTTTCGAGAACTCGACGCGCACGCTCCTGTCGTTCGAGATCGCGGGCAAGCGCCTCGGCGCCGACGTCGTCAACATGACCGTCGCCGCGTCGAGCGTGAAGAAGGGCGAAACGCTGATCGACACCGCCGTCACGCTCAATGCGATGCGCGCCGACGTGATCGTCATCCGCCACATGGCTTCGGGCGCGGTCGGGCTGATCGCCGGCAAGGTCGACTGCCCCGTCCTCAATGCCGGCGACGGCGCGCACGAACATCCGACACAGGCGCTGCTCGACGCGCTCACCATCCGGCGGCGGCGCGGGGGCATCCAGGGCCAGCGCATCGTCATCTGCGGCGACATCCTGCACAGCCGCGTCGCGCGCTCCAACATCCTGGCGCTGACGGCACTAGCGGCGGAAGTGCGCGTCGTCGCCCCCACCACGCTGATGCCCCCCGCGATCGAGGCGATGCACGTCACCCCCTTTACCGACTTCGACGCCGCGCTGGAGGGCGCCGACGTGGTGATGATGCTGCGGCTTCAGAACGAGCGGATGTCGGGCGCCTACATCCCCTCGACCCGTGAATATCACCGCCGCTACGGCCTGACGCCCGAGCGGCTCGCGCGCGCGAAGCCCGATGCGCTGGTCATGCACCCCGGCCCGATGAATCGCGGGGTAGAGATCACCTCGTCGGTCGCCGACCTGCCGGGCCGCTCGGCGATCACCGAACAGGTCGAGATGGGGGTGGCGGTCCGGATGGCGTGCCTCGACGTGCTGACGCGGCGGTCGCGCGGGGTGGAGGGCTGGGCATGAAGACGCTCTATCGCAATGCCCGCCTCGTCTGCCCCGAAACCGGCGAGCGCGAGGGCAGCCTGCTGGTCGAGGGCGACCGAATCGCTGCGACCGGCGTGGTCGAGGCGCCCGCCGACGCGACCGTCGTCGACTGCGGCGGCAAGTGGCTCGCCCCCGCGATCGTCGATCTGGGCGTATTCGCGGTGGACAAGGCGGCGTGCATCGCCGGCGGCATCGCGCGCGTCGGCCTGATGCCCGACCAGTCGCCGATCCTCGACGATCCCGGCATCGTCCAGCGCGCTGCGGCCAGCGGCAAGCCCGAGCTGTGGGTCCACCCGATCGCCGCGGCGACGCGCGAGTTGAAGGGCGTCGATCTCGCCGAAATGGCGATCAATGCGGAGGCGGGCGCGCGCGCCGTCGCCACCGGCCGCGGCTGGATCGCCGATTCGGGCGTCATGGCCCGCGTGCTCGGCTATGCCCGCGACCTCGGCCTCACCGTCATCGCCCATGCCGAGGATGGCGGCCTAACCGCCAACGCCATCGCGACGGCGGGCGAAACCGCGACCCGCCTCGGCCTGCCCGCCGCGCCCGCGATCGCAGAGGCGCTGGCGATCGCCCGCGACCTGATGCTCGCCGAGCAATCGGGCGCGCGCATCCATTTCCGGCAGGTGACGACGGCGGCAGGCTTCGACCTGATCCGCCGGGCGAAGGCGCGCGGAATCGCCGTTACCTGCGGTATCTCCCCGGCGCATCTGCTCCTCTCGGACAAAGCGGTGAGCGACTTCCGCACGTTCACCCGTCTGTCGCCGCCGCTGCGCGACGAAAGGGACCGGGTGGGGGCGCTGACAGCGCTGGCGGACGGCACCATCGACGTGCTCTGCTCTGGTCACGACCCGCGCGGGCCGGAGGAAAAGCGCCTGCCCTTCGTCGATGCCGCGCCCGGCATGTCGGGGGCGGAGACGCTTCTCGCGCTGTCGCTCACCGCCGCGCGATCGGCCGACCTGTCGCTGGCGCAGGTATTCGACCGTCTGTCGCGTCAGCCAGCCTGGCTGATGGGGCTAGACTGCGGCACGCTGGAAGCCGGGATGGCCGCCGACCTCGTGCTTTTTGACGCGCATTCGCCGTGGCAGATCGTCGCCGACGCAATGGTCGCGCGGGCCGGTAACACGCCGTTCGACGGCCTGCCGGTTGAGGGCCGCGTCCTGCAAACAATCAAGGGCGGCGTCCGGCTCACCGCCTGACGCCGCCCCCGCTCTCCGAACTCGAAATCCTTATCGCGAAGCCATCATCGGCCCGCGTGCCCAGCTTGCCGTCTGCTCGCCGAGCGCGGTGCGCACGAAGCAGCGGCCACCCTTGGCGCGCACGGTTGCGCAAAGCGACACCGCCTCGCCGCGCGAATAGCCGCCGACCGAAAGGCGATAGTAATTTGCTGATCCGACGCTGGCCGACATGCCGCGCGGCATCTGGCCGCTCAGCGCCGGTACGCGGCGGCTGATCCGGCCCCACGCGTCACGCGCGACGCCCGCATTCTCGAACGCGCCGAGCTGGACGACGTAATTCCCCTTTGCCGCGATCCGCGGGGCGGCGCGCATCGGCGCCGCGGCCATGCGAACCGGTGCGGCGACGAGCGACGCCGGGATCGCCTGAACGATCTCCCGCCGCTCGGCAAAGACGATCGCCGCGGCGCGCGGCACCTCTGCGGTCGCCACGACCGGCTTGGGCTCCGGCGCGGGCGCCTCGGGCTCGAGCGCCGGGGCATAGGCCGCGATCGGCGTCGGCACCGACGCCATCGCCACCGCCTCGTTCCGGTCGCGCAGCGCGAGCTGGACGGGCATGCCGCCATCCTCGACCGCGGTCACGCCGAGCAGCGAGGCCACCTGATCCGACGCGCGCGAGGGGCGCGCGAACTGCGCCCACTGCATGATCCGCTGGTCCGCCTCGGCCGGCGACAGGTCGATGCCCGCGATCGTGCGCGCTTCCTGCCACTTGCCGGCAAGCGCCAGCGAGAGGGCGAGATTCTGGCGAACCTTCGACGTCGCCGCCGGGTCACGTGCCGCCTCGCCCAGCACCGCGACCGCGCCCATCGGGTCGCCGGCCAATGCGATTGCAAGACCCCGATCGGCGGGCTGCATGTCGCCGCCGTGGTCCTCGATCAGCTTGCGCGCTGCCTGCCAGTCGCCCAGCGCGATCTTGCTGAGCGCGAGGTTGAGCGCGATGCGCCCGTCCTTGCCGTCGAGCTTCAGCGCATCCTCGAACGCCTGCGCGGCGGAAGCGAAGCGGCCAGCGCCAAGATAGGTCCGACCGAGCAGCGTGCGATGTTCGGCGTTGTCGGGGACCAACAACACCGCCTGTTCGGCGCGGCCGATCGCCTCGTCATGCTTGCCGGCCTTCATCGCCTTTTCGGCGAGCCTGGCCTGCTTCGCGGCAGCCCGCACCTGCGCCTCCAAATCGCGATTGCCCGCGACTGCCGCGGCCGACTGCAGCGCGATACCGCCGACGGCGATCCCGCCGATCGCGGTCACCGCCGCCATTCCAAGCCCGATCCGCTTGCCCCAATGCATCTTCCGTCCCCCGGTTCAGCGATTGCCGTCGTCGGGACGGATCTGCGCGGCAAGCGCCTCCACCCCGGCGAGGTTGTTCAGATAATTGTCGAGCGCCTCGGTCACGATCAGCTGGGCCGAACGGCCCTCGACCGCGGTGGCGAGGCGAAGTTTCAGGTGTCGCTCGGCATCGAGCCGCAGCGTGAACGCCGCCTTGCCCCGCCGCGTCGAAACCGCGGCGGCCAGGCGGGAGAAATCGATCGGCGCCGGCTCGGCGGGCGCGCCCGCGACCTCGCGCGACAATGCCTCTCGCTGGGCGATGACGGCGGGTTCGGGCGCGGTGTCGGGCACCGGCATTTCGGGCACCAGCGGCGCGATGTCGGCCGGCCCCCGGACCTCCCCGGTGTCGTTCCAGCCGAGATCGTCGAGCGCCGAGCCGACATGACCCTGCGGGCGCATCGCCGGGCGCGCATGTCCCTTGCGCGCCAGCAGACCGGAGGAGAGCGACGCGAGCGGCTTGGAAATGGTCATCGCGCTCAGCTCACCACGCGGCGGCCGAAGCCGCCCGTCGGACGCCCGGCAAAGCCCCCGGCCATCGCCGGCGCGGAAAAGACGGTGCGGCGGAAATTCTTCTCCAGCCGGTCGGACACATAGGTCCACAGCGCCTCGATCTCACCGGCCGAGCGGCTCTTGGCATCGACCTCCATCACCGTGCGCCCGTCGATCATCGATGCGGCGAAATCGGTGCGGTGGTGAATCGTGATCGGCGCGACGGTACCGTGCTGCGACAGTGCGACCGCGGCCTCGGTGGTGATCCGCGCTTTCGGCGTGGCGGCGTTGACGACGAAGATCAGCGGCTTGCCCGCGCGATCGCACAGGTCGACCGTAGCGCCCACGGCGCGCAGATCGTGCGGGCTCGGCCGGGTCGGGATGACGATCAGCTCGGCGACCTGGATGACGCTCTGGATCGCCATCGTGATGGCGGGGGGCGTATCGATGACGGCGAGCTTGAACCCCTGCTGGCGCAGCACTTCCAGATCGGCGGCGAGGCGGGCGACGGTGGTCTGGGCAAAGGCCGGATAGTCGGCCTCCCGCTCGTTCCACCAATCGGCCAGGCTCCCCTGCGGGTCGATGTCGATCAGCACCACGGGGCCTGCGCCCACGCGCTCGGCCTGCACCGCCAGATGTCCGGACAAGGTGGTCTTGCCCGAGCCGCCTTTCTGCGATGCCATCGCCAGAACGCGCATGTGATCCCCTGAATAGCCCGCGATTTCCAGGGTGGGATTGCCACGACAGGGGTTCAGATAGAGTTAACGCCGATAAGGACGTGCGAACGGGGGCGGTTAAATTTCCGGAAAGCTTTGCCAACCATGGTTGATCGGCGTTATCCATGCATGGGTCAGGGTGGGGTTGTTCGTATGCGCAAGTCGATGGTCGTCGCCGCCTTTCTGTTCGCGCCGCTGGTCGCCGCTGCGCCGATGCAGACGCCAGCGCCCGCGAACGTGGTGAAGTCCGGCGTCGATGCCTGGGCGCGCGGCGAATACAAGAAGGCGGTCGAGCTCTGGCGCGCGCCCGCGGTCGCCGGCGATGCGGACGCGCAGTTCAACCTGGGGCAAGCCTACAAGCTCGGCCGCGGCGTCCCCACCGACCTCGGTCTTGCCGAGGAATGGTATCGGAAGGCTGCGGTCCAGGGCCATCGTCAGGCAGAGGACAATTACGGCCTCGCCCTGTTTCAGAACAACAAGCGGTCGGAAGCGGTGAAGTGGCTGGAGAAATCCGTCGCCCGCGGCGAGCCGCGTGCGCAGTTCGTGCTCGGTACGATGCTGTTCAACGGCGACGTGGTGCAAAAGGATTGGGTCCGCGCCTATGCGCTGATGGTCCGCGCCAATTCGACCGGCCTGCCTCAGGCGGGTAACACGCTGGCACAGATGGACCGCTATATCGGGTTGCAGGAGCGGCAGCAGGGCCTCGCCCTCGCCCGCCAGCTCGAGAGCGGCACCGCGGTGGCCAGCGGCCCCGCCGCCGGCACCGTCGCGAGCGCCGAGGTGCCGCCGCCTGCTTCGCGTCCCGCCACGGTTCAGCCGCAGCCGCGCCCGACGCCCCGCGCTGCTGCCCCCGCGCCGAAGCCGGTGCCGGCACCCGCGCCAAAACCCGTCGCCGCCAAGCCCGCACCGAAGCCCGCCCCCGCCGCGCCTGCACGCAAGGACGGCGGCTGGCGCGTCCAGCTGGGCGCGTTCCGTGACGCCGGCAACGCCCGCGACCAGTGGGGCAAGGCGGCAGGCAGCCGGCCCGGCGCACAACCATTTTACGTAACGGCGGGCGCCGTGACGCGCCTGCTCGCCGGCCCGTATGGCTCGAGCGCCGAGGCGGCGAAGGCTTGCGCGGCGGTCAAGCGCGCCGGCATCGCCTGTCTGCCGACGAAGGGCTGACTACGTACGCCCGCGAAAGCGGGGGTCCAGGGCCGCGAACGTCGTCCTGCTTGGCTCTGGGCTCCCGTTTTCGCGTGAGCACGGCTTAGTCGTGCACCCAATCCGCCCGCGCAATCCCCTGCGCATAGAGTAGTGCGGTCAGATCGCCATGATCGACCCGCGCGCCCGCCGCCGCCGCGACGATCGGCTTGGCGTGATAGGCGACGCCCAGTCCGGCCGCGCGGATCATCGGCAGGTCGTTGGCGCCGTCGCCCACTGCCATCGTCTGCGACAGGTCGAGGCCAAGTTCCGCGGCGACCGCGCGCAGCGTCGTCTCCTTTGTGGCCGAATCGACGATCGGCTTCTCGACCGCGCCGGTCAGCGCGCCGCCCTCGATCAGCAGCCGGTTGGCGATCACCCGGTCGAAGCCGATCTCGGCCCCCACCGGCTCGGCGAAACGCGTGAACCCACCCGATACCAGCACCGCCGTCGCGCCCCGCGCGCGCATCGTCCGGATCAGGGTCCGCGCACCCGGCATCAGCGTCACCCGCTCGGCGAGGCACCGGTCGATCGCGCCCTCTTCAAGCCCCTTCAGCAGCGCCACCCGCGCATCGAGCGCCGCGGCGAAGTCGAGTTCGCCGCGCATCGCCCGCTCGGTCACGTCCGCGATCTGCGATTTGATCCCGGCATAGTCGGCGAGCTCGTCGATGCATTCGACGGGGATCATCGTAGAGTCCATGTCGGCGACGACCAGCCGCTTTTCGCGGTTCGCGGCGGGCTGGACGAAGACGTCGACGCCCTCAAACACGCCCTCAAGCGCGCCACGCGCAGCAGCGATATTGCCGGCAAACGGAATGTCGGCGGCGATTCCGTCGTCGAGCCACACGGCGTCCGCGCCCGCCAGCCCCAGGTCGTCAAGGCGCGCCAGCGCGGCCAGGAGCATGTCGCTGTCCAGCCCGTTGCCGATCAGCGTTGCAACTGCGTCCATTCCCATCCCCGTTCGTGTCGACCTTGTCGAAGCACCGGCCTTTCTTCAGAGGAAGCAAAGGCGGCCCTTCGACAAGCGAGGGGCGAGCGGTGAAGACGATGACCGATAATCCCAAGCTCGCGCTCATTGCAGGCCCCACCG
The DNA here is from genome assembly GCA_913775315.1 of uncultured Sphingomonas sp. GTDB lineage: Bacteria > Pseudomonadota > Alphaproteobacteria > Sphingomonadales > Sphingomonadaceae > Sphingomonas. Next base: position 46,849 of record CAJYIX010000019.1, read on the forward strand.
CCAGCGGCAAGTCCGCGCTGGCGATCACGCTGGCGCAGCGGAACGGCGGCACTGTCATCAACGCCGATTCGGCGCAGGTCTATCGCGACCTGCGCATCCTCTCTGCCCGCCCCTCGGCCGAGGAAGCAGCGAGCGTACCGCACCGCCTGTTCGGCTTTATCGACGGCGCGGAAAGCTGCTCCGCCGCGCGCTGGGCCGCCGATGCACGGGCCGAGATCGCGGCGGCGCACGCGGCGGGTTCGCTGCCGATCCTTGTCGGGGGCACCGGGCTCTATATCCGCACGCTCCTCGACGGCATTGCCCCCGTCCCCGCGATCGACCCGGCGATCCGCGACGCCGTCCGCGCGCTCCCGGTCGCGGAGGCGCATGCCGCCCTGTCCCGCGAGGACCCCGATGCCGCCCGCCGCCTCGCCCCCGCCGACACCACCCGCGTCGCCCGCGCGCTCGAAGTCGTGCGCTCGACCGGCCGCACGCTCGCTCAATGGCAGGCTGCACGCGAGGGCGGGATCGCCGATTGCGTGACGCTCGCCCCGCTGATCCTGCTGCCCGACCGCGAATGGCTGTTTGCCCGCTGCGACGCGCGCCTCGCGGCAATGTTCGAAGACGGCGGGATCGACGAGGTTCGCGCGCTCCTCGCCCGCACCGACATTCCGAACGACGCGCCCATCCGCCGTGCGATCGGCATACCCGAGATTGCAGCGATGCTTGCGGGCCAGATCGACCGCGAGGAAGCCCTCGATCACGCACGCCTGTCGACCCGCCAATATGCCAAGCGCCAGTACACCTGGTTCCGCAACCAGCCACCCGCCGACTGGCCACGCGAAACCAGAACGCCACCCACTGAATTGTTAGATTATTTCTCTTTTGCGGGTTGACGTGTATTTTTCATGCGGGTAGCAGCGCCGCTCCCGCAGTGCTATCGCAGCGCAGCAGAAACGGAGACGTATCGTGACCGAGAAGAGTGGAGCCGATATCCTTGTCGAGGCGCTGACCGACCTCGGCGTGGAAGTCGTCTTCGGCTATCCGGGCGGCGCGGTACTTCCCATCTATGATGCGCTGTTCAAGAACGGGAAGGCCCGCGGCGACCGCGCGATCCGCCACATCCTCGTCCGCCACGAACAGGCGGCGACCCACGCGGCGGAGGGCTATGCGCGGGCGACGGGGAAGCCCGGCGTAGTGCTCGTGACCAGCGGCCCCGGCGCGACCAATGCCGTCACCGGCATCACCGACGCGCTGATGGATTCGATCCCGATGGTCGTCATCACCGGCCAGGTGCCGACGACGCTGATCGGCTCGGACGCGTTCCAGGAGGCCGATACCGTCGGCATCACTCGCCACTGCACCAAGCACAACTATCTGGTGAAGGACCCCGCGCGCCTCGGCGACGTGGTGCACGAGGCGTTCCATATCGCCACCTCCGGCCGCCCCGGCCCGGTGGTGATCGACATTCCCAAGGACGTGCAGGTCGCGACCGCCAAGTATCGCAAGCCCGGCCCGATCCAGCACAAGACCTATCGCCCGCAGGTGAAGGCCGAGCGTTCGCTGATCGAGGCGGCCGTGGACATGCTGGCGGCGGCGGAGCGCCCGATCCTCTACACCGGCGGCGGCATCATCAATGCAGGACCCGGCGCGTCGCAGATGCTGCGCGAGCTGGCCCGGATCACCGGCGCGCCCGTTACCTCGACGCTGATGGGTCTGGGTGCCCTGCCCGCCTCCAGCCCTCAATGGCTGGGAATGCTGGGGATGCACGGCACCTACGAGGCCAATCACGCGATGAATCAGGCCGACCTGATCGTCGCGATCGGGGCGCGCTTCGACGATCGCGTGACCGGCAGGCTCGATGCGTTCGCGCCGAACGCGCGGAAAATCCATATCGACATCGACCGGTCGAGCATCAACAAGATCGTCCGCGCCGACCTGTCGATCGTCGCCGACGCCGGCCGCGCGATCGAGGACATGGTGCTCGTCTGGAAGTCGCGGCGGCATCCCAAGCCCGACCTGTCCGAATGGTGGCGGCGGATCGAGGGCTGGCGCGCGGTGCGCTGCCTCGACTTCCCCGAGAGCAGCAGCGAGATCATGCCGCAGCGGGCGATCCGCGCGCTCTATGAGGCGACCAAGGCCAAGACCCCGATCATCACGACCGAGGTCGGCCAGCACCAGATGTGGGCCGCCCAGCATTTCGGGTTCGAGGCGCCGAACAAGTGGCTGACCAGCGGCGGTCTCGGCACGATGGGCTATGGCCTGCCCGCCGCGATCGGCGCGCAGATCGGTAATCCGGGTGCGCTCGTGATCGACATCGCCGGCGAAGCCTCGATCCAGATGAACATTCAGGAGCTGGCGACCGCGACGCAGTACCGCCTCCCGGTCAAGATCTTCATCCTCAACAACGAATATATGGGCATGGTCCGCCAGTGGCAGGAGCTGACCTATGAGAGCCGCTATGCCGAAAGCTATTCGGACAGCCTGCCCGACTTCGTGAAGCTGGGCGAGGCGTACGGGTGGAAGGGTATCCGCATCGAACGGCCCGATCACCTCGACGCCGGCATCGCCGAGATGCTGGCGCATGACGGCCCGGTGATCGTCGACTGCATGGTGGCGAAGCTCGCCAACTGCTTCCCGATGATCCCGTCCGGCGCCGCGCACACCGACATGATCCTTCAGGCGAACGAAGTGTCGGGAACGATGGACGACGAGGCCAAGGCGCTGGTCTGACCGCGCCCGCCCCGCCGCGCTCGCACGATAACAGGGAGATCCTGGCCTGCGCCGGGATGACGTAAAGATGCACATCCGCGAGGAACAACGCGAACGCCACACGCTGGCGGTTCTGGTCGACAACGAACCCGGCATCCTGGCCCGCATCGCCGGGCTGTTCTCGGGCCGCGGCTACAATATCGAGAGCCTGACCGTCACCGACGTGTCGGAGGACGAAAGCGTCAGCCGCATCACGATCGTCACCTCCGCCAGCCCCGCGACGCTGGAACAGGTAATCGCCCAGCTCGACCGCCTCGTGCCCGTGCACAAGGTCGTGGACCTCACCGCCGCCGGCCCGCATGTCGAGCGCGAGCTGGCGCTGGTGAAGGTCAAGGGCACCGGCGACCACCGGATCGAGGCGCTGCGCCTCGCCGACGTCTATCGCGCCCGCGTCGTCGATGCGACGACGACCAGCTTCGTCTTCGAAGTGACCGGCGGCACCGACAAGATCGACAAGTTCGTCGAGCTGATGCGCGAAGTCGGCCTGATCGAGGTTGCGCGCACCGGCATCGTCGCCATCGCCCGCGGGACCGAAGCGGCCTGAACCAAACCCGTCACCCCAGCAAAGGCTGGGGTCGCTTTCCACATTCGCCGCGCTTGCGGCCCACGATCCCGGCTTTCGCTGGGATGACGATTGCTGAAAGGGACCTTTGAAGATGCGTGTCTATTACGATCGCGACGCCGACCTGAACCTCGTGACGGGCAAGAAGATCGCCATCCTCGGCTACGGGTCGCAGGGGCATGCCCATGCGCAGAACCTGCGCGATTCGGGCGTCGCGGAGGTTGCGATCGCGCTGCGCCCCGGCTCGGCCTCCGCCGCGAAGGCGGAAGCGGCGGGCTTCAAGGTCATGCCGAACAGGGAAGCGGCGCAGTGGGCCGATATCCTTATGATCCTCGCCCCCGACGAGCATCAGGCGGCGATCTGGGAGAACGACCTCAAGGGCAATATGCGCCCCGGCAGCGCGCTGGCTTTCGCGCACGGCCTCAACATCCACTTCGGGCTGATCGAGGCGCCCGCCGACATCGACGTCATCATGATCGCGCCCAAGGGGCCGGGCCACACCGTCCGCTCCGAATATCTTCGCGGCGGCGGCGTTCCCTGCCTGATCGCGATCCATCAGGACGCCAGCGGCAACGCGCATGACGTGGCGCTCGCCTATGCCAGCGGCGTCGGCGGTGGCCGTTCGGGCATCATCGAGACCAACTTCCGCGAGGAATGCGAAACCGATCTGTTCGGCGAGCAGGCGGTGCTCTGCGGCGGGACCGCCGCGCTGGTGCAGGCCGGGTTCGAGACGCTGGTCGAGGCGGGCTACGCCCCCGAAATGGCCTATTTCGAATGCCTGCATGAACTTAAGCTCATCGTCGACCTGATGTACGAGGGCGGCATCGCCAATATGCGCTACTCGATCTCGAACACCGCCGAATTCGGCGACATCAAGACCGGCCCGCGCATCATCACCGAAGAGACGAAGAAGGAAATGAAGCGCGTGCTCGCCGACATTCAGTCTGGCCGGTTCGTGCGCGACTTCGTCCTCGACAACCGCGCCGGCCAGCCCGAGCTCAAGGCCAGCCGCGGCGCCGCCAAGCGTCACCAGATCGAACAGGTTGGCAGCGAGCTTCGCGCGATGATGCCGTGGATCGGTGCCAACAAGCTGGTCGATCAGACGAAGAACTGAACCATCTGCGGACGGGATCGGTGCGTTTCGGAAACGCACCGTTCCCGCCCGCCGCATTTGACTTCCCCCGCCGCCGCGACAACCTTCCGGCAGTCCACAAAAGGGGAAGTTCAATGCGCAAGACGATCGCCATTCTCGCCATCGCGCTCGCCGCGCCGCTCGCCGCACAGTCGGCCGCGCCGCAGCTGCCGGGTGTGAAAGACGCTGCCCGCGTGACCGCCGGCACGTACAAGACCGATCCCAACCACTCGCTCATCAAGTGGGAAGTCAACCACTTCGGGTTCAACGACTATTTCGGCCTGTTCGGCGACGTCGCCGGTACGCTGGTGCTCGACCCGAAGAACCCCGCCGCGGCGAAGCTCGACGTGACGATCCCGGTTTCGAAGGTCGTGACCGCCAGCCCCGGCCTCACCGCCCATCTGCTGCGCGAGGGCAAGGACGGCGGCAAGCCCGACTTCTTCGGCCCCAGCCCCGCCGACGCGCGCTACGTCTCGCAGCACATCGTCGTGAAGGGCACGAACGCCACGATCCATGGCAACCTGACCCTCAACGGCGTGACCAAGCCCGTGACGGTGGAGGCGCAGTTCACCGGCGCCGGCGCCAACCCGATGAGCAAGAAGCAGACTGTCGGCTTCCACGGGATGGCCAAGATCAAGCGCAGCGATTTTGGCGTGATGGCCGCGCTGCCCGTCGTCTCGGACGAGGTCAGCCTCGACATCACCGTCGCCTTCGAAAAGTAGTAATCCCGGCGCGCGCCGCGCCGGCTCAGGCCGCGCGGCGCGCCTCGACGAACCCGGCAAAGGTCGCGCGTACCGCGGCCGATGCCCCCGACGCCAGCGCATCGACCCGCGCGAGCAGTGCATCGGCGTCATGACCGGGTTCGGCATGCGCCATTTCCCAAGCGCCGAACTCTCGCTCGGCGATCTCGCGCCGCGACAGCACCACGACCGCGCGGTGACGCGAGTCGCCCTTGATCCGCTCGAACGTCGCCATCACGTCGCGCCCGTCACCCTCCAGCACCTGCAGGAAGCGGCGGCTGTCGGCGTAGAGCATGCCCGTCAAGCCGGCGATGCGGTTGTTCCGACGCGACGCCGACAGGATATCCCGCACGTCGACGGGCTGCCCACTGGCGACGCTGCTGACATAGACCAATTGAAACATCGCCATCTTCTTTCGCTCACGCCCCCCGACGCGAAGTTCGGCCTAATCGCAAAACCTTACCGAATAATGCGCGGCCGCAATTGTCTGCGTACTGGACGCCGCAGATGCGCCATGGCATGGCACCGCCATGTTCGCGCGCCGCGTCCTTACCCTGCGACTTATCCGCCCTTAGGGGCGTCGGCGTTCTCGCGCGCCCCTAAGGGTGACTTCGGCCTTATGTTCCCCTTGGTGGCGCACGGGTGTCGACCCGGCCACCGCGCGTGAGAGACGAACCGATGCTGCGCGATCCTTCCTCGAAATACCGCCCCTTCCCGCCCGTCGCCCTGCCCGACCGCCAATGGCCGTCGAGGACGATCGAGCGTGCGCCGATCTGGCTGTCGACCGACATGCGCGACGGTAATCAGGCGCTGATCGACCCGATGGATGCCGAAAAGAAGCACCGCTTCTTCGACCTGCTGGTCGAGGTGGGGCTGAAGGAGATCGAGGTCGGTTTCCCCTCGGCCGGCGCGACCGAGTTCGACTTCATCTCGGGCCTCGTCCGATCGGGCCGCATTCCCGACGACGTGACGGTCCAGGTCCTCACGCAGTCGCGCCGCGACCTGATCGAGAAGAGCTTCGAGAGTCTCGAGGGCGCGCGCACCGCGATCGTCCACCTCTACAACGCGGTCAGTCCCGCGTGGCGCAAGATCGTCTTCGGCATGAGCCGGGACGAGGTGCGCGAGATCGCGATCACCGGTGCCAAGCTGCTGCGCGACGAGGCGGGCAAGCGCCCCGACACGCACTGGCGGTTCGAATACAGCCCGGAAACCTTCTCGACCGCCGAACTCGACTTCAGCCTCGAGGTCTGCGCCGCGGTGATGGACGTGCTGCGCCCTTCCGCCGAAGACCCGATCATCTTCAACCTGCCTGCGACGGTCGAGGCGGCGACGCCCAACATCTATGCCGACCAGATCGAGTATTTCTGTCGTAACGTGCCCGACCGCGACGCGGTGATCGTGTCCTTGCACACGCACAACGACCGCGGCACCGGCGTCGCGGCGTCGGAACTCGGCCTGCTGGCGGGCGCCGACCGGATCGAGGGCTGCCTGTTCGGCAATGGCGAGCGGACGGGCAATGTCGATCTCGTCACGCTCGGCCTCAATCTCTATACGCAGGGGGTCGATCCGGGCCTCGACTTCTCGGACATCGACCGGGTCATCAAGACGGTCGAATATTGCAACGCGCTCCCGGTGCACCCGCGCCATCCTTACGCCGGCGAGTTGGTGTTCACCGCCTTTTCGGGCAGCCATCAGGACGCGATCAAGAAGGGCTTTGCGGCCCAGGCCGCGCGCAACGACGATCTGTGGGAAGTCCCCTACCTGCCCATCGACCCCGCCGATCTCGGCCGCAGCTACGAGGCGGTGATCCGCGTCAACTCGCAGTCGGGCAAGGGCGGCGTCGCCTGGGTGATCGAGCAGGACAAGGGCCTGAAGCTTCCCAAACGGCTCCAGGCCGATTTTAGCCGTCACGTTCAGGCGCTGGCCGACGCCACCAGCAGCGAACTCGACGCCGCCGATATCTGGGGCGCGTTCGAGGGGGCCTATCGCCTGACCGGCGAGCAGCACTTCACGCTTCAGGCCTATGAGGAAACCCGCGGCGCCAATGGCGATCGCATCTTCGCCGGGCATGTCGATGCCGGGGGGGAGGCGCGGTCGATCAGCGGGCGCGGCAACGGCCTGATTTCCAGCGTGCTCGACGCACTGGGCGGCGGCCTGGGCATCACGCTTGAGGTCGTGGATTACAGCGAACACGCGATCGGCACCGGCTCCGACGCGCGCGCTGCCGCCTATGTCGAGTGCCGGGACGGCGAGGGGCTGACGCACTGGGGCGTCGGCATCGACGAGGATGTGGCGACCGCCAGCGTCCGCGCGGTGCTGTCCGCGGCGAACGCGGCAAGAAGCTAGCAAGCACAGCGTCCTCCCCCATGGAGGGGGAGGATACCTCGATCATCCCCTCGCGATCAGCGCCAGCACTTCCTTGCGGCTGCGTTCGTCTTCGCGGAACACGCCCATCATCCGGCTGGTCGTCATGGTGACGCCAGGCGTCCGCACCCCGCGCGAGGTCATGCAGCCGTGCGTCGCCTCGATCACCACCGCGACGCCGCGGGGCTTCAGGTGCTTCCAGATGCAGTCCGCGACCTCCGCGGTCAGCCGCTCCTGAACCTGAAGCCGCCGGGCAAAACCGTGCAGGACGCGCGCCAGCTTGGAAATGCCGACGACATGATCCTTGGGCAGATAGGCGATGTGTGCGCGGCCGATGATCGGCGCCATGTGGTGCTCGCAATGCGACTGGAACGGAATGTCGCGAAGGAGGACGATGTCGTCGTAGCCGCCCACTTCCTCGAACACGCGCTCAAGGTGATGGCCCGGATCGTCCGCATAGCCCGCGCAATATTCGCGCCACGCCTTGGCGACACGGCGCGGCGTGTCGACCAGCCCCTCGCGCGTGGGATCGTCGCCGGCCCAGCGGATCAGCGTGCGAATCGCCTCGGCTACGTTGTCGGGCACTTCGACTTCCGGCAGGCCGGCAACCAGGTCGCCGTCTTCGGCGTCGTCATGTTCGTGGATCATGGCAAGGTCCTTTAGGCGGCGGACGCCGCAAACGCTACGGAAAGCATGGTCACGGCGGCGCACAGGCCGGACCCGATCTTCGAAAACCGCCCGAAAGCTGCGGAAACAACATGATGCGCCATTGACCTGCGCGAAATCGGCGCATTACGCTTACCCAACAATATGGACGAAGAACCGATCGGCCAAAGCCGGGGGTCGCCATTCAAGAGGGGATGATGATGAAGGCTCGTTTGCTCGCCGCCACTGCGCTCGCGCTGCTGCCCGCCCTGCCCGCGATGGCGCAGACCACTCAGTCGAGCGACCGCGCCGCCAGCGACGCCACCGGCGCCGCATCGGTCGACCAGACGCAGGCCGACGACTACCAGTCCGCCAACGACATCGTCATCACCGCAACGCGCCGGAACGAGACGGTGCAGGACGTGCCGATCGCCGTGACCGCGGTGGGCAGCGAATTGCTCGACAATGCCGGCGTCACCGACATTCGCGGGCTGGAACAGCTTGCGCCGTCGCTCCAGACCTCGACCGGCCAGTCGTCGGCGACCGGCAGCACCATCTACATCCGCGGTATCACCACCGGCGGCGACAATCCGGGGTTCGAGCCGGCGGTCGGCGTGTTCATCGACGGTGTGTTCCGCGCACGCGCCGGCATCGCCGTCGCCGAACTGCCCGAGCTCGAGCGGGTCGAGATCCTGCGCGGGCCGCAGGGGACACTGTTCGGCCGCAACACCTCGGCCGGCGCGCTCAGCATCTTCACCGCCCAGCCGCAGTTCGACCTGAAGGGATATGTCGAGGGCAGCTACGGCAACTACAACGCCTATGAGGTCAAAGGCGGGCTGACCGGCCCGGTCTCCGACAAGCTCGCGCTGCGCCTCGACGGCGGCTATCGCAAGCGTGACGGCTATATCAAGGACGCCAACAGCGACCGCTCGATCAACGACATCAACCGCTGGTATGCCCGCGGTCAGGCGCTGTTCGACGGCGGCGCGACCACGTTCCGCCTGATCGGCGACTATTACGAAACCGACGAGAATTGCTGCGGCGCAGTCAGCGTCGTCCGCGGGTCCACTGCCCCCGCGATCCAGGCGATTGCCGCCGCGCGCGGCCGCGTCGGCCTCTATACCGGCGCGCCCTCCGACCGCATTCAGGCGATCAGCCCCAACCGCGACTATTCGGAGCGGGTGCGCGACTGGGGCGTCTCGGGCGAGCTCAATACCGAGATCGGCGACGCCAAGTTCACCTCGATCACCGCGTACCGCCAGTGGCGCGCGCTTCGCAATCAGGACATCGACTTCTCGGGCATCGACCGCGCGTACCGCGACGGGTACCGGACGCAGCTCAAGGACTTCACGCAGGAAGTCCGGCTTCAGGGGTCGGCGTTCGGCGGCAAGCTGGACTGGTTGATCGGCGGCTTCTATCTCAACGAATCGAACAAGCTGCGCGACACGGTGCGCGTCGGCGACGACGCCAATCTCTATGTCGACACGCTGCTCGGCGGTGCACTCGCCGCCCCGCCCGCGCAGGGCGGGATCGGCCGGCGCGCGCAATTCTTCGGCACCTCGCCCGTACCGACGTTCCAGCAGCTCGCCGTCGCGCTACAGGGTGGCCCCGCCCTCCCGCAGGGTACCGTGCCGCTGTTCAGCCAGCTGCTCCTCTTTCAGAGCCCGCAGCTCCTTCAGGCGGCGCTCGCGAACCCCGCACTGCTCGCCTATTTCAACACGCCGCTGACCGGCAACGCCTCGGGCCAGGGCAACAACGATGACAATTTCGAGGTGAAGACCAACGCCTTCGCGATCTTCACCCACAACATCATCAACGTCACCGACAAGCTGTCGCTGACGCTCGGCGCGCGCTACAACTACGAGAAGAAGGACCTGACCGCCTCGATCAACAATAACATCGCGGCGTGCGGGCTCTATTCCTCGAACGATCCACGAGCGGTGACGCTGCGCAACGCGATCCGCGCCGCCAGCCCGACGCTGTTCACCAACCTGTTCCTCCTGAGCTGCAATCCGGCGGTGAACCCAGAGTTCAACGGCAACTACACCGACGACCGTTCGGAAAGCCGCGTCACCGGCACCGCCAAGATCGCCTACAAATTCAGCCGCGACGTGCTGGGCTATGCCAGCTACGACCGCGGGTACAAGTCGGGCGGCTACAACCTCGACCAGGCGACGTTCGATTCGGTCACGCTCGGCGGCAACGGCGCGCAGGGCTCCGACCTGGGCTTCGGCGGCGAGACGGTCGATGCGTTCGAAATCGGCCTGAAGACGCAGCTGACGCGCAAGTTCACGTTCAACATCGCCGGCTTCTATCAGAAGTTCTACGACCTTCAGTCGCTGGTGTTCGCGGGCAACAACTTCGTCGTCCAGAACGTGCCCAAGACGATCAGCAAGGGCGTCGAGATGGAATCGATCATCCAGCCCGTCCGCGAACTCGTGATGCGGCTCGGCTACAGCTATATCGACGCGTCCTATTCGAGCAGCAACGACTTCACCGGCACCCCGCTTCAGGGTCAGGAAGGGCTTCAGGTCCAGAACCAGCCCAAGCATACCGTCAGCATCGCGACGACGTGGACGCCGAAGCTCACCGATCGCCTCAACGCGCTGTTCCATGTCGACATGCGCTACAACAGCGAGGTCAGCATCCCGTCCGGCCCGCCCAACCCCGTGACCGGCCGCACCGCGCTCTATAATCAGGGCTATCCGCTGATTTCGGCACGCGTCGGCGTCCAGACGGAGGACCGGTCGAAGAGCCTCGAAGTCTTCGTCGAGAACCTGACCAACCAGTTCTACTACATCACCGGCTTTGCGGTGCCCGAGCAGACGGGCACCTATGCCGGCTATCCGGGTATGCCGCGCTTCTATGGCGTGCGGGCGCGCGTCGGCTTTTGAGGCGAAGCTGTTGCGTCCGGGCAACAACGTCGCGGCGACGGCGGCTTTGACCGCCCTCGCTGCGTCGAAAACCGCTTGATCTTGGGTGAATAGCCCGGAACAGTCACAGGCGTGACGACCGCAGTGTCGCGGGACGTAGCGTGAATAAGGGGGGCGTATGGCCAAGGAAACGACTGCATCGAAGGGCGGAGCGCGTGGCGGGATCGCGGCGCCGGTGACGCCTTCGCCCGAACTCGCCGAGATCGTCGGCAAGGGCCCGCTGCCGCGCAGCGAGGTCGTCAGCAAGGTTTGGGAATATATCAAGAAGCACGACCTTCAGAACCCGAAGGACAAGCGCGAAATCCTCGCCGACGACAAGCTCGAGAAGATCTTCGGCAAGAAGTCGGCCAGCATGTTCGAGATGAACAAGCACCTGAGCGCGCACCTCAAGGCCTGATCGCCCCACGCGAGCTTCGAACGGCCCGGCGGTCCCCTGACCGCCGGGCCGTCTTGCGTCCGGGACCCGCCGCCCCGATGTCGGGTGTGTGCCGAGCCTGCCCCGCCCCCTCGCCGACGCCGCGCGCACTGCCCTGATCGGCCGCGTCCGTGCGACGTTCAACGACCAGTCGCGGGGCGAGACGCCGGTGATGCGCAGCGACGATGCGCTGTTCCCCGCCGACAGCGTGATCGCCCGCGTCCACGGCGACGTGACGACGATGATGGTCGGCGGCATCGCCGCGCTCCTGATGCAGATGCTGCACCCCGCGGTGTTGGCGGGGGTGTGGGACCATTCGAACTTCCGCACCGACATGCTCGGCCGCCTGCGCCGCACCGCGCGCTTCATCGCGAGCACCACCTATGCCGACGCGGCCTCCGCAGAAGCGGCGATCGATCGGGTACGCCGTATCCATGCGAAGGTTTCAGGCACGCTGCCCGACGGCACGCCGTATCGCGCCGACGATCCGGCCAGCCTCGCCTGGGTCCATGCGTGCGAGGCGCTGTGCTTCCTCGATGCGTGGATCGCGCATGGCGAGCCGGACATGAGCATCGCCGATCAGGAGCGATATTTCGAGGAAGCGGCGCTCGTGCCCCGCGCGCTGGGCGCCGACCCGGTGCCGACGACCCGCGCGGGAATGCTGGCCCTCATCAGCGACATGCGCCCGGTGCTGCGCGTCGACCATCGCACGCGCGATGTTGCCCGCCGCGTGATCGATGCGCCAGCGCGCACGCTCGCCGAACGCCCGGTCCAGCGACTGGCGGTCCAGGCTGGGATCGACCTGTTGCCCGACTGGGCGCGCGCGATGCACGGCCTTCGCCGGTCTGGAATCGCTCGCCCGGTCGTGGCGGGCGGCATCGATGCCGTCGCAGGGGCGCTGCGCTGGGCATTTCGTACCCGATCCGCTTGAACCTTCGGCGAAACAGGCCGTTGTCCTACGGACAAGTGATTGAAGGAACGGCCGATGAAGCAGCATGACGACAAGCCCGAGATCGAGCCGTTCGAGGGGCCTGCCGGTGGCTGGGGTTCGGTGCGCAGCCTTGCCGACATCCTGCCGCGCGAGCGAGTGAAGCCGTCCGCGCTCGCCGAGCTTGCCCGCCAGAACAAACCCGACGGCTTCCAGTGCACGAGCTGCGCCTGGGCCAAGTCGGACAAGCCGCTGACGTTCGAGTTCTGCGAGGAGGGCGGCAAGGCGACGGCGTGGGAGCTGACCAGCCATCGCACCACGCCCGACTTCTTCCGAGCGCATAGCCTGACCGACCTGCGCAAATGGACCGACTATGAGTTGGAGCAGCACGGCCGCCTCACCCACCCGCTGCGCTACGATCCCGCCACCGACCGCTATGTCGCGTGCGACTGGGACGAGGCGTTCGACCATATTGCCGCCGAGCTCAAAGCGATCGACCCGAAGTCGGCGGTCTTCTACGCCTCCGGACGGGCGAGCCTCGAGACCTCGTACATGTGGGCGCTGATGGCGCGCATGTACGGCAACCAGAACCTGCCCGACAGCTCGAACATGTGCCACGAATCGACGTCAGTGGGGCTGAAAGCGGCGATCGGCGAGGCGGTCGGCCCGACCCGGCTCGAGGACTTCGAGCATGCCGACGCGATCTTCTTCTTCGGGCAGAATGTCGGGTCGAACGCGCCGCGGATGCTCCATCCGCTGCGCGATGCGAGAAAGCGCGGCTGCGAGATCGTCGTATTCAACCCCTTGCGCGAACGCGGCCTCGAACGCTTCACCGATCCCCAGAACCCGCGCGAGATGCTGATGCGCGACGAGACGCGCATCGCCACGCAGTACCACCAGCTCCGCGCCGGCGGCGACATCGCCGCGATGACCGGCATCGCCAAGCTGCTGATCGAATGGGACGATGCCGCAAAGGCGTCGGGCGGCGAGCGCGTGCTCGACTGGCCGTTCCTCGAACAGCATTGCCACGATGTCGAGCCGTTCCTAGACGCGGTCCGCGCTGCCGACTGGGACGAAATTGTCCGTGAAAGCGGCCTCGACAAATGGGCGATCGAGGAAGCGGCCAAGGTCTATGCCAGGTCGAAGGCGGTGATGGCGATCTACGGCATGGGCCTGACACAGCATGTGAAGGGCGTCGACAACGTCCGCATGGTCGTCAACCTGCTCCTCCTGCGCGGCAACATCGGCAAGCCGGGTGCCGGCCCCACGCCCGTGCGTGGCCATTCGAACGTACAGGGTCAGCGGACGGTCGGCATTACCGAAAAGACCGAGCTTGCCCCGGTCGAGAAGCTCAAGGAGCTCTATGGCTTCGACCCGCCCACCGAAAAGGGGCTGGATACGGTCGAGACATGCCACGGGATCATGGACGGATCGGTGCGCGCGTTCATCGGGCTGGGCGGCAACTTCATCCGCGCGGTTGCGGACACGGGCCCGATCGAGGCGGCGTGGCACAAGCTGCGCCTGTCGGTGCAGATCGCGACCAAGCTCAACCGCAACCACCTGTTCCCCGGCGAGGTGACCTACCTCCTCCCCTGCCTCGGCCGGATCGAGCGCGACGAGCAGGCGACGGGTCCGCAGTCGGTCAGCGTGGAGGATTCGACGAGCTGCATTCACGGCTCCTACGGCCGCGTCGATCCCGCCAGTGAGCATCTGAAGTCCGAGCCCTATATCGTCGGCGCGATCGCCAAGCGGCTGGTGCCGCATAACCCCGCGGTCGACTGGGATGCGTGGGTGGGCGACTATTCGCTGGTCCGCGACGCGATCGAGCGAACCTATCCGGAGAAGTTCAAGGACTTCAACAAGCGCATGTGGCAACCCGGCGGCTTCTGGAAGGGCAACAAGGCGGCCGAGCGTGTCTGGCAGACCGAAAGCGGCAAGGCCGAGTTCTTCGTGCCGACGACCCTCAACGCCACCGGCTTCGACGATGCCGAGGGGCTGTTCCGGCTGATGACGCTCCGCTCGAACGACCAGTTCAACACCACCGTCTATGGCTATCACGACCGCTTCCGCGGGATCAAAGGCACGCGCGAGGTGCTGATGATGAACAAGGCGGACATCGCGGCGCAGGGGCTGGCCGAAGGGCAACGTGTGGCGCTGGCGACCGACTATGGTGACGGGGTCGAGCGGCGGCTCGATAACCTGCTGGTCACGCCCTACGACATTCCGCGCGGATGCCTGGGCGCCTATTATCCGGAAGCGAACGTGCTGATCCCGCTGGACCACCATGCCGAGGTCAGCCACGTCCTCGCGGCCAAGTCGGTGCCGGTGCGGATCGTCGCCTGACGGATGGGCGTCGGCGCGGTCAGCGCGCCGACGCCAATGCCTTTGCGAGCGGGTCGATCTGCTCCTCGGGAATGCGGCGTGCGATCACCGGCATCGTTGCGTGCGGCTTGCGCGCATCGACGATCTTTTCGTCCCCGCGCCAGTTCGTCAGGCGATCGGCCACATAGGTCGCCTTCTGCCCCACAATCAGCGGATACGACTTGCCCGGCGCATGGCAGCTCGAACAGGCAGGTAATTGATCGTTACGCCGCCCGGTCGTCAGCAACGGGTGCGTCGCCGGCAGCGCTACGTCGCGCAGCCCCGGCATCGCCGCATAATGCCCGGCCAGCGCGCGCATCTCGGCGGGCGTCAGCGCGGCGGCGGCCACCTGCATCACCCCGCTCGCCCGGTGCCCGGCGGCATAGCGGCGAAGCGCGCCCTCCAGATAATCGGCCTTCTGCCCCGCCAGCACCGGCACGTCCGGACCGCGGCCCAGGCCGTTCGTGCCATGACACCCGGCACAGCTTTCGATCAGGCCGGGCCGCAAGCCGGCGACCGGCGCCACGCCCCGCACCTCGGTCAGTGCGCGATACTGAGCAGGCGTCATCGTCGGCAGGCGGCGGACGAACGCCACCATCCGCCTGATCTCGTCGGGCCGCCCTTCCGCGCCCCAGGCGGGCATGCCCGAATATTTGACGCCGTGCTCGAGGATCCAGAAGATCTGGCGGTCGGTCCACTCCTTGGCATTGACCGACAGGCTCGGCGCGGGCGGCATCGCCTTTTGCATCACGGGGTTCGGGCGGACGCCGGGCGCGCCGTGACAGCTTGCGCATGCCTGCTTGAAATGGCCGGCGGCGCTGACGAGGCCGGCGTCGTCGCGCACCCGCTCCGGCGTCTGGAACGCGCTGTACGTCTTGACCGAATTGCGCATGACCCAGTGGAGGAACCACTCGGTCACCTTCCAGTGCCCCGACGACGCGGCGATCTGGAACATCCCCGACCAGGCGAACGCCATGCCGGCGGCGAAGATCGCCAGCAGCGTGAGGATCACACGCTTCCAGGTGATGCGGATCATCATGCGCTCGCCTCTCGCCCCATCAGCAGTTTGGCGAGGAGCGCCAGCCCGCCCGCCATATAGCTGGCCGCGCCGATCATCAGCATCACCACGCCGCCCAGTTGCTGGTCGGCGAGCGGATCGAGCCCGTGGTGCATCGTCATGTCCTGATAGAGCGGCCGCGGCGCCAGGCCGATCAGCGCGCCGAGAAGCGTCATGTGCATGGAGGTGAGGAGGAGGGCGCCGATCCCGCTCGCCCGATTGCCCGCGGCGAAGGCCGCGCTCCAGAGCGCAAAGCCGGCGGCGAGATACATCGCCTGCTCCAGCACCATTGCGCCGCGCGACATCGCCGCCCATTCGCGCGCGGCGGGCAGGTGCCAGCTCCAGACGATGACGAGCTCCGCCAGCATCGCCCCCATCGGCGTGACGAGTCGCGGCCAGCGCGCAGCGGGATCGGCACGGGTGCCCGAAAGCCCCGCAGCGATCAGTGGCGCGGCGACCGCGACCGCGAGCATGTGCCCCGCCATATGCCCCGTCATGCCGAGCCCGCCCGCGGCGAGCCACCAGCCGAACGGCAGCGTCGCCGCACCGAGGCCGAGCATCCCTCGCCTCACCGGCAATCCCCGATGAACACGACCGGGAGCGCCGTGAAGATCACCGCGACGAAGCTGAGTCCCGACAGCAGCAGAGTCGACTTGGCGAGAAATCGCAGCCGGTCGATGTCCGTCGATTCCTCGTGCGGCGGCGCATCGCCCGGCACGCGCGACTGATGCCATGCGATCCAGCCGGAAGCTAGGATGACGAGCAGCGCCGCGACGGTGCCGGCGACGAACAGCCAGGGGAACGTCGCAAACTGTCCGACCTTGGCGCAATTGATCGCCGCCCAGAGGTACGCGAACAGGAAATGCGCCGCCCATGTTGTGGGCGGCACGATCAGCGTCCACAGCGTGACGCGCAGGCGCGCGGCCCAGCCGGGCAGCCCGCGCTTCACGACACCCCCGGAAACAGCCCGATCGTCGCATAGGTGACGATCGCGGTGAGCGCGAAGAAGTGCATATAGACGGTGATGTTGCGCACATCGGCGTCATATTTTGGCGTCATCCGCCCGGCGATGCTGCGCGCCAGCGTATAGCCCTGCATGACGACCGCGACCGCGGAATGTGCCGCGGTCCAGGCCGCCAGCGTCCACACAATCGCGGGATAGACGTGGCTTTCCGGGTCCATCCCCGACAGCCACGGCCCGGCCAGCCCCGCATAGACGCCGTACGCGCTGAACGCCGCGCCCGCCGCCAGTGCCATGCGCGCGGCACCCACCGACCCCGCCGCATTGAGCTGCCGTGCTGCGACCGTCAGCGCCCAGCTCACCAGCGCCACCGCCAGCGCCACCATCGGCCAGAACGCGCCCGGTGCCGCGGCCATGTCTGCGGGCGGGAAGTCGGGATGCCGCGTCCAGAAGAAGAAATAGCCGAAGACGAGGCCCGAGAAGGCCGTCGCATCCGCCATCATCGTGATGAACATCGCCCACCACCCCGGCGCCTTTGCCCCCGAGATATAGAGCGGCAGCTTGATGCCGTGGCCGATCGGCTTGCACTCCTTCTCGGGGATCTCGGCGGTGCCGGTCCACAGCCACAGCAGCACCATGAACAGCGTCGCGAACCCACACGCCAGCGCGGCCCAATAGAGGTGGAACGTCGTCAGGATGAACACCCCGCCCAGCGCGATCGCGGTCAGCATCGGCTTGAAACTCGGCGTGCCGAGCCGGATCACCGACACCGGCCGCGCGTCGAGGACCGAGGTGATGATCGTCTCGCGCCGCCCCTCCTCCGCATCGGGGAGGAAGAAGCGGCCCTCGTCGACCTTCTTCACAAAATCCTTCTGATCCCAGATCGGATAGCGGCTTGAAATCAGCGGCACGCAGCGGACGCCCCAATGCGCGTCGTCGGCCGGGTCCTCCAGCCATTCGAGCGTCCCGGCATTCCACGGATTGCGCGCGCCCGTCTTGCGCCGCGGCGACAGCGCAAGGTCGAGGCAAACCACCGCCACGCCCGCCGCGAAGAGGTAAGCACCCAGCGTCGAGACGAGGTTGAGGCCGCCGATGCCGAGCTCCGCCGGATACGTGAACACCCGCCGCGGCATCCCCTCCAGCCCCGAGAAGTGCATCGGGAAGAAGGTGATGTTGGCGCCCGCGAATAGCATCCAGAACGCGATGCGACCCAAACGGTCGGACAGCTTCTTGCCCGTGATGAGCGGCCAGTAATAATAGAGGCCCGCGAACAGCGGCATCAGCGTGCCGCCGATCAGCACGTAATGCAGGTGCGCGACGACGAAATAGGTGTCGTGCGCCTGCCAGTCGAACGGCGCCACCGCGACCATCACGCCGGTCAGCCCGCCGATGACGAAGATCGCGAGACTCCCGGTCGCATAGAGAAGCGGCGTCGACCAGGTGACGCGGCCGGCCCAGAGCGTCGCGATGAACACGAAGATCTGCACGCCGGTCGGGATCACCACCGCCTCGGAAGCAGCGGAGAAGAAGGCAAGGCTGATCTTGGGCAGCCCCGTCGTGAACATGTGGTGGACCCACAGGCCGAAGCTCAAAAACGCCGTCCCCACCGCCGCCAGCACGATCCACGGATAGCCAAGCAGGTGGCGCCGAGCGAAGGTCGGCACCAGCATCGCGAACAGCGCGATCGAGGGGAGGAAGATGATATAGACCTCCGGGTGGCCGAAGATCCAGAACAGGTGCTGCCAGAGCAGCGGATCACCCCCGCGCGAGCTGTCGAAGAACGGCCAGTTCAGCAACCGCTCCATCTCGAACAGCAGGTCGCCCGCGATCAGCGGTGGGAAGGCGAACAGGATCATTACCGCGACGACGAGGATGTACCACGCATAGAGCGGCATCAGGTTGAGCCGCATCCCCGGCGGCCGGCACTTGAGCACGCCGACGATCAGCTCGACCGCGGCTGCGACCGACGATACCTCGATGAAGGAGAGCCCCAGCATCCAGATATCGGCGCCCAGCCCCGACAGGTCGGTGCGCGTGGTGAGCGGCGGGTACATGAACCACCCGCCGTCGGGCGCCTCATTGAAGAAGATCGAGCCGGCGACGAACACGCCGCCCAGCAGGAACGACCAGTAACCGAACGCCGACAAGCGCGGGAACGGCAGGTCGCGCGCGCCGAGCAGCTGCGGCAGCAGGATGATCGAAACCGCCTCGAACATCGGGACGGCGAACAGGAACATCATCATCGAACCGTGCAGCGTGAACAGCTGGTTGAAGCTGTTCGCCGAGACGAGATCATTTTCCGGCACCGCCAGCTGGGTG
>CAJYIX010000020.1 GCA_913775315.1 uncultured Sphingomonas sp.
CGGCCGTCACCACGATCTTCGAATCGCAATCCTCGATGCGGCCCGCCAGCGCCTCGGGCGAGAAGCCGCCGAACACCACCGAATGGATCGCCCCGATCCGCGCGCACGCCAGCACCGCGAACGCCGCCTCCGGGATCATCGGCAGGTAGATCGTCACCCGGTCGCCCTTCTTCACGCCCCGCGCCTTCAGCACGTTGGCGAAGCGGCAGACCTCCGCGTGCAGCTCGCGATAGGTGAACCGCCGCCCCTCGGCCTCGGGGCTGTCGGGCTCCCACAGGATCGCCGTCTCGTCGCCGCGGTCGGCAAGATGCCGGTCGATGCAGTTGACCGACACGTTGAGCACGCCGTCCTCGAACCAACGGATCCCGAAATCACCCTCGTCGAACGACCAGTTCCCCGCCACCGTGGGTGCCTTCACCCAGTCGAGCCGCCGCGCCTGCTCCAGCCAGAACGCGTCCGCATCCTCCATGCTCGCCCGGTACAACCGCTCGTACCCCGCCCCATCCACATGCGCACGCGCGGCCCAGTCCGCAGGTACGGGATAAAGGGCGCGGTCGGGAAGGTCGTTCCTGTATGCAGTCGCCATCGTCATGCCCTCCCCGAGAATCCGCGGTCAGCGCGTCGCGCCCAGCCGCAATCCGATCCACAATTGCCGCGGGCGTGCGCGCTCCACGGCGGCGTTGCTGAAGCCCGTCTCGATCCGAGCGTCGAAAAGGTTCTCTCCGCGCGCCACCAGCGTCAGCCCGCGCGCGACCGGCGCGGACAGCACCGCATCGACGGTGAAGGCGTCGCCCAGCACGCGGGCGTTCTGGTCGTCCTCAAACTGCGCCGCGAGATAACGCAGCGTCGTGCTCGCCCCCCAGGCGCCGCGCGCCCAGCCGAGCGTCGCCGACGCCTGATGCTCGGGCACCTGCGCGGGCGCGAGGCCGTCGAGCGTCGGCGCCAGTGTGCCGCCGTCGACCCTGGCATCGACATAGGCATAGGACGCCTCGGCATAGACCGCGCCCAGATTCAACCGCCCGTCGACTTCCACGCCCGTCGAGCGGATCGCGTCGAGATTGTCGCGCCGGCGATAGAAGCCTGCCGCCGACACGAAGCCGACGCCCGGAAACGTCCCCGGCCCGCGCGCGACGGTCACGTTGGCGATCGCGTCGGACAGGATGTTGCGGAACACCGTCGCGCCGACCGTCACCCGCCGGCCGAGCGCAACATCGACACCGCCCTCATATCCCTCGAGCGTCTCCGGCCGCAGATTCGCATTCGCCGCGGTCGCGTCGGCGCCCGCGCGGAATGGGCGATAGAGCTCGTTCGGCGTCGGCAGCCGCCACGCGCGATAGGCGGAGGCGCGCAGCGTCACCGGCTCGGCAAGCTGCCAGGCGATGCCGACATGCCCCGTCGCCTCGCTGCCCGAACGATCGGCATAGCGCGTGTCGGTGAGCGTGGCGCCCGTCAGCGCCGCCTCGAACAAATAACCGTCGCCGATCCGCCAGTCGTCGATCCGCCCCTCGCCCTCCAGCCGCACCGGCCCGAGCCGCGCGGACAGGCTGGCGAACGCGCCCATCGTCCGCGTTTCGCCGCCCGCCTGTCGCCGCCGGGTCGGGAGGTTGTTGACGTAGGTATAGAGCTCCTGCGTCCGCCCGCTCAGCGCGCGGATGTCGGCGCCGATGGCGAGGTCGACGTTCGGTCCCAGCGGCGGGATGATCTCAACCCGGCCGCCAAGGCCGGTGCCTGGCGTGTTATACTGGTCGAGCGTCGGCGTGACGACGGTGCGCGCGGTGTTCACGCTCGCGAACTGGCTAGCGAAGCGGCGCGTCTGGACATAGCCGAGTACCGAGAAACGCCAGTCGCCGCTCCCCACCAGCCGAACGCTGGCATCCGCGCCGTCGCTCTCGATCTTCGTGAAGTCGAGACCGCGGTCGCGGCGGTCGGTGAAGCCCTGCACCGTCGATTGCAGCTCAAGGTCGGGGGCGATGCGCACCACGGCGCGCAGCGCGGCGTTGAACTGTTCGTAGGGCGCGGCTCGGTCGACGGGGCCGCGGCTCTCCGCCACGATCGGCGCGAAGCCGTCGCCGCGCGCATAGCCCGCCGACAAGGTGGCGAAACCAGGCCCGCGCGCCAGTGTCGCGGTCGCGCGCGCATCGACGCTGTTGCGCTCGCCGTACAGCGCCTCCGCGGTGAACGGCGCGAGCTGGTCGGGGGTGGCGCTGTCGATCTCGATCACCCCGCCGATCGCGCCCGATCCCCAGCGCCCGCTGCCGCCGCCCCGCCGCACCCGCACCGCACCGATCCGGTCGGTGGCGAAGCCCGGGAACGCGATCCAGCCGCCGAACGGGTCCGCCTGCGGCACACCGTCGAGGATCAGCAGCGCCCGGCTCGCGGCATTGCCGCCAAGGCCACGCAGCGTGATGCCCTGCGCAGTCGGGTTGGCGCTGCGCGAATCCGCGCGGCGGAACGACTGGAGGCCGGCCACGTCGGCGAGCACGTCCTCCAGCCGCCCGCTGGCGGTGTTGGTCGCGCGCGTGCGATTGATGACCGTGCCGGCGGTGCTGGCGGTCGAGGGGAGCGACAGGCCGCGCCCGGTGACGACGATCTCGGGTGCCTGCTGCGGCCCCTCCTGCGGCGGCGGGCCGGCAAGCGCGAGGGCGATCGGCCCCGCGAACAAAAGGTCGATCATGCGTCGAGGAAGATGTGCGCGACGGGGGCGATGTCGGTGAAGTTGGCGACGTCGGCGAACACGGGCGCGCTCGCCGGGGCCGCCATCACCGCGCCGATATCGGTGCCGGGCGCGAAGTCGATCAGCACCATCGCCGCCAGCCTTCCTGCCGGCCCCGCGCCGCCGATCAGTGGCCGCGCGCCGGTCATGCCGCTCTCGCGCCAATACCGCTCGGCCAGCGGCATGTGCGTCGCCAGATAATAGTCCGCGTCGAAACGGCTGCCCGCCTCCGCCGGATAGCTCACGACCAGAACGCCCATGCCGACCCCCTCTTTGTTTTCAAACGCTTATTTGAGCGTCTTTAGATAGTTGACCAGCGCCGCGCGACGGGCGGGATCCTTGACGCCCGGAAAGCTCATCTTGGTCCCCGCGACGTTGCCGCGCGGGTCGGCTAGATAGGCGTCGAGCGCGGCGGGCGTCCAGTTGCCCTTCTTGGCCTTCATCGCATCCGAATAGGTGTAGCCGGCGACGCTCGCGACCTTGCGCCCGACCACCTTATAGAGCGTCGGCCCGACGCGGTTCGTCCCGGCGGTGACGGCATGGCAACCGGCGCAGGGGGCGAAGGCGGCCTTGCCCGGATCGGCCTGCTGCGCCGCCACCGGTGCGGCGAGGGTCATGCCCAGAAGCCCGATTGCCGCGACCTTGCCCATACGCCCTCTCCCGATCCTGCCTGTTCGATGGCGGCGAGCTACGGCGGCGCTCGGTCGGCTCACAATTGCCCGTTGGTACAATGGCGGTGCGGCGGGGGCGGGCGGATAGTCGGGACAGAAACGGACCCGGCCCCGCGACGACAGCGGGCGCGTGATCGTCAGGAGGATGCCATCATGTTGAGCCAAGCACTCGAACAACTGAAGGGCGACGTCGCGCTCCGCCCGCGCTACGACAACTATATCGGCGGCCAGTGGACCGCGCCCGTCCGCGGCGAGTATTTCGACAACCCCTCCCCCATCACCGGCCGCACCGTCTGTCAGGTCGCGCGCGGCACCGCTGAGGACATCGAGCTCGCGCTCGACTCCGCGCACAAGGCGAAGGAGAAATGGGGCCGCACCAGCCCCGCCGACCGCGCCCGCGTGCTCCTCAAGATCGCCGACCGGATGGAGGCGCATCTCGACCGGCTGGCGCTGGCCGAGACGATCGACAACGGCAAGCCGATCCGCGAGACGACCGCCGCCGACCTGCCGCTCGCGATCGACCATTTCCGTTATTTCGCCGGCTGCCTGCGCGCCCAGGAAGGCTCGATCGCCGAGATCGACCACGATACCGTCGCCTATCACTATCACGAGCCGCTGGGCGTCGTCGGCCAGATCATCCCGTGGAACTTCCCGCTGCTGATGGCGGTGTGGAAGCTGGCCCCGGCGATGGCGGCGGGCAACTGCATCGTCCTGAAGCCTGCCGAACAGACGCCGATGTCGATCATGGCGCTGATGGACCTGATCGGCGACCTCATTCCCGAGGGCGTCGTCAACGTCGTCAACGGCTTCGGGATCGAGGCGGGCAAGCCGCTGGCGCAAAACAAGCGGATCGCCAAGATCGCCTTCACCGGCGAGACGACGACCGGCCGCCTCATCATGCAGTACGCGACCGAGAACCTGATCCCGGTGACGCTGGAACTGGGCGGCAAGAGCCCCAACATCTTCTTCGCCGACACGCTGGCCGAGGATGACGATTTCGCCGACAAGGTGATGGAGGGCTTTGCGATGTTCGCCCTCAATCAGGGCGAGGTCTGCACCTGCCCCAGCCGCGCGCTGGTGCACGAATCGATCTACGACCGCTTCATGGAACGCGCGATCAAGCGGGTCGAGGCGATCAAGATGGGCTCCCCCCTCGACCCCGCGACGATGATCGGCGCACAGGCGTCGAACGACCAGCTCGAAAAGATCCTCTCCTATATCGACATCGGCCGCGGTGAAGGCGCGAAGGTGCTGACCGGCGGCGAGCGTGCCAGCCTCGAGGGCGAATTGTCGGAGGGCTATTACGTCAAGCCGACGATCCTCGAAGGGCACAATAAAATGCGCGTGTTCCAGGAGGAGATCTTCGGCCCCGTCGTCGCCGTCACCAAGTTCAAGGACGAGGAAGAGGCGCTGTCGATCGCCAACGACACGCTCTACGGCCTCGGCGCCGGGGTCTGGTCGCGCGACGGAACGCGCGCCTATCGCTTCGGCCGCGCGATCCAGGCGGGGCGCGTCTGGACCAACTGCTATCATCTCTATCCGGCACATGCCGCGTTTGGCGGGTACAAGCAGTCGGGCATCGGGCGCGAAACGCACAAGATGATGCTCGACCATTATCAGCAGACCAAGAACCTCCTGGTCAGCTACAGCCCAAAGGCATTGGGCTTCTTCTGATCGGACCGGCTGTCACTACTCTCCCTGCCGGTCCGGTCGGGCCGGGCGATGCCCAGCGTCGCCCGGCCCGCCTCCTTTCGAAAGCTCGATGATGGCCCCGCCGCCGCGTATCCTCGCCACCGACGCCGCCGTCGCGGTCATCGACGAGCTGCGCACGCGGCACGGGCCGCTGATGTTCCACCAGTCGGGCGGCTGCTGCGACGGGTCGGCGCCGATGTGCTATCCGGCGGGCGAGTTCCGCGTCGGCGGGCAGGACGTGCTGCTCGGCCATGTCGCGGGCGACGTGCCCGTCTGGATCGGCGCGGCGCAGTTCGAATATTGGCGGCATACGCAGGTGACGATCGACGTCGTTCCCGGGCGCGGCGCCGGTTTTTCGCTGGAGGGGCCGACGGGGCGACGCTTCATCATCCGCAGCCGCGTATTTTCGGATGCGGAGGTCGATACGCTGGACGCCGCCGGCCCGCCGCCGCGCGGCGGCGACTGACGATGCTTCGCCAACCGCGCCCGAGGGTTGCGCGCCGCCCGCCACCTGTCATGCTGGCGGCGATGCCAGAGACCGCGCCCCGCATCCGCCCCGCCGCCGTCACCCGCACCGCGCACTCGCGCGACCCTGACCCCGAACTGGCGGTCCGCACGATCTTTGCCGAACTCGACGCGCCGAGCCTGGCCGGCATCGTCCTTTTCGCCTCCAGCCGATACCCGATCGAGGCGCTGGAGGCTGCCCTCGTCCCCCGGTGCGAGGGGCTGACGCTGATCGGCTGCACCTCGTCCAGCGAGATCACCGAGGAGGGGTTCAGCGACGGCGCGCTCGTCGCGATCGGTTTTCCGCGCAGCGATTTCGCGCTGTCGGCCATCCGCTTCGACGCGCTCGACCGGATCGAGGCGGGCGAGGCGCAGGAGCGCGTCCGATCGCTGGTGGCGGAGGCGGGCGCGGATGCCCGGCGGCTGGGCGATGCGCTTCACCGCGCTGCCATCTTCCTCGTCGACGGGCTTTCGCACAGTGAGGAGATGCTGACCGTCAACGTCCAGGATGCACTGGGCGCGATCCCGCTGATCGGCGGTTCGTCGGGCGACGGCTTCGCCTTTCGCGAGACGTTCGTGCTCGACAATCGCGGCTTCCACCGCGACGCCGCACTGGTCGCCGTCCTGTCGAGCCCGCGGCCGATGCGCGTCTTCCGCTCGCAACCCTATGCCCCCGGCGATACCAAAATGGTCATCACCGGCGCCGACACCGCCGCGCGCATCGTCAGCGAGATCAACGCCGAGCCCGCCGCTGCTGAATACGCCCGCCTCGTCGGCGTCCGGCCCGACGAACTCAGCCCCGCCATCTTCGCTTCCCGCCCGCCCATGGTGCGCGCGGGCGGCGAGCATTATGTCCGCTCGATCCAATCGGCCAATGCGGACGGCAGCCTCACCTTCTACTGCGCGATCGACGAGGGGCTGGTACTGACGCTGGGCGAGGCGGCGGACATCGTCGGCAGCATGCGCTCGCTCCTCGACGAGCTGGAGGAATCGGTGGGCGGCATCGACCGCATTCTCGGCTTCAATTGCGTGCTCAACCGCACCGAGATCGAGCAGCGCCAGCTCCTTCGCGACGTATCCCGCCTGATGACCGAGCACCGCGTCGCGGGCTTCAACACCTATGGCGAGCAGTATCACGCGCTTCACGTCAACCAGACCTTTTCCGGCCTCGTGATCGGCCAGTGATGGCACGCCGCGCGCCCACCCCCGCCGAGCTGGAACTGGAGACGCTGCGCGCCGAGAATGTGAAGCTGCGTCGGATCAACGGCGTGCTGATGGACCGGGTGGAGCGATCGACCGACCTACAGGGCAACGCCTTTTCGCTCTTCGAAACCGCGATCACGCTCGAATCCAAGGTACAGGCGCGCACCCGCGACCTCGAGCACGCGCTCGGCGCGCTTGCCGCCAGCAACGCCGCGCTCACCCACGCCCGCGACGAGGCGACCGAGGCGCGCGCGCGGCTGGCCGATGCGATCGAGAGCATGTCCGAGGGGTTCGCGATCTTCGATGCCGAGGATCGGCTGGTGCTGTGCAACCGCACCTATCTCGACTTCTGGCCGCGCATCGCCGACCGGATCGTGCCGGGGATGCGCTTCGACGAGATCGCGCGGCTGATCGGCGACGACCGCGCGGCGCTCGGCGCGATGGTGTCGCCCGACCGCTGGCTGTCCGAGCGGCTGGCGCAGCATTCGGTGGCGAGCGGGGGGCATGTCCACGCGCTCGCCGATGGTCGCTGGATCCAGGTCAACGAACTGCGCACCAGCGAAGGCGGCATCGTCGGCATCTACAACGACATTACCGAGGTGAAGGCGTCGGACGCCCGCGAGCGCGCCCGCGAACTGGCGCAGAAATCGGTGCTGCTGCAGGCGACACTCGACAACATCCGCCTCGGCGTCTGCGTCTACGATGCCGATCGCCGGCTGATCGCGTGGAACCGCTCGCTGCTGGCGGTCATCGGCCTGCCCGTCGACGGCATCCCGCGCATCGCGTCGCATGATGGCCTCGTCGCCACCTGTGCCGAACTCAACGGCCCGATGGAGGATGGCGAGCCCTTGGGCTGGCTGTCGGTGGGCGAGATCGTGACCACGCGTCGCCACGCCAGCGGCCGGTCGATCGAGGTGCGCCGCTCCGCCATGCCCGATGGCGGCATGGTGATGAGCTTCGAGGATATCACTGAGCGCCTGCGTGCGGCCGAGGCGCTGGAGGCCCGCGTCGCCGAGCGCACCGCCGACATCGCCGCGGTCAACGACCAGCTCACCGCGCAGGTGCGCGAACGCATCGCCGCCGAGGAAGCGATGCGAGAGGCGATGCAGGCGGCCGAGGAGGCCAATCGTTCCAAGACCCGCTTCCTCGCCGCCGCCAGCCACGACCTGCTCCAGCCGCTCAACGCCGCGCGGCTGTTCGTCTCGGCATTGGGCGAGCGGCGGCTGGCGGCGGCCAATGCCGGCCTCGTCCGCCAGATCGATTCCGCGCTCGATTCGGTCGAGGACCTGCTCGAGGCGCTGCTCGAAATCTCGAAGCTCGATGCCGGCGCGGTGCGGCCCAACGTCATCGACTTTCCGCTGGCCGAAACGATGCGCCACATGCGCGCGGAGTTTACGCCGCTGGCGCGCGAGCGCGGGCTCACCCTCGCCTTCGACGACAGTTGCGATGCGTGGGTACGGTCGGACCCGCGGCTGCTGCGCCGGATCGTCCAGAACTTCATCTCCAACGCGCTGCGCTACACCGATACGGGCGGCGTCACCGTACGCTGTCACGCGGGCGCCAGCATGCTGCGGATCGAGGTGATCGACACCGGCCCCGGCATCGACCCCGCGCATCACCGCGAGATCTTCGCCGAGTTCCGGCGCCTCGACCGCGACCGGCCGGTCAAGGGGATCGGCCTCGGCCTCGCCATCGTCGAACGCGCGGGGCGGATGCTCGGCCACCCGATCGGCCTCGCATCCGCGCCCGGCCGCGGCGCCACCTTCACCGTCGCGGTCCCGCTCGGCCGTGCGCAGGCCGTGGGTGCCGCCGCGACCCCCGCGGCGATGCGCGGCGGCCTAGCGGGCCGGACGGTGCTCGTCCTCGACAACGAGGAAGCGATCCTGTCGGGGATGAAAGTGATCCTGAGCGGCTGGGGCTGCAACGCGATCTGTGTCGCCGACCGGGCAGGGGCGATCGCGGCGGCGGGGCGCGGGGGGATCGACGCGATCGTCGCGGACTATCACCTCGATGCCGGCGACACCGGCGATGCGGTGGTACGCGCGCTCGGCCTCGGCATCCCGACGATCATCGTCACCGCCGACCGCACCGCCGAACTGAAGGACCGGCTGCGCGGCGAGGGCTTCCACTGGCTCAACAAGCCGGTAAAGCCCGCGCAGCTACGCGCGCTCCTGAGCGCGATCGTCCGCTAGCGCACGGTCACTTGCGCGTCGGGATCACCGGCGGAAAGCCGACCCGGTTGGCGAGGATCACCGCCTGCGTCCGGTTGAATACCTCGAGCTTGGCGAGCACGGCCGAAACGTGCGCCTTCACCGTCGTCATCGAGACGTCGAGCTCATAGGCGATCTGCTTGTTGAGCCGCCCGGCCACCATCAGGCCGAAGACGACGCGCTGCTGCGGGGTGAGCAGGTCGATGCGCCGACGGATGCTCGCCCCAGCCGCATCCTCGGTCGTGATCTCCTCGGCGATATCGGCGGGGACATAGACCTCGCCGTCGAGCACCGCGCGCAGCGCCTCGGCGATCGCCGAGCGGCGCAGCGACTTGGGCACGAACCCCGCCGCCCCGTGCGCGAGCGCCCCGCGCACCAGCGCCGCGGTATGCGATCCCGACACCACGACGACGGGCGTCGCCGGAAACTGCGCGACCATGCGGTCGAGCCCATCGAAGCCCGTGGCACCCGGCATGTTGAGGTCGAGCAGGACGAGGTCGAACTCCGCCCCCTCGCCCAGCACGCCCAGCGCCTCGTCCAGCGTCGCCGCCTCGAACAATTCGCATCCCTCGAACGCGAGCGAAATCACCGCGCGCAGCCCATCGCGGACCAGCGGGTGATCGTCGGCGATGAGCACGCGGTCCACGGCTTCCCCCTCCCTCGAACCCGCCGATCGTATCGGGTGACACGCCGCACGGGAAGGGAGGGAGGCGACGCCTCCCCCCAGACCCATCATGCCTTGGGCAGCTTGAACACCCAGAGCGAGCCGCCCTGGTTGATGTGGCCGACCGACTTGGCGACCTCTCCGCCCCAGAGCGGCACCGCGCCGCCCCAGCCGGACATGACCGCGACATATTGCTCGCCGTCCTGTTCCCAGGTGACCGGCGATCCGACGACGCCCGACCCGGTGTTGAACTTCCAGAGTTCCTTGCCGGTCTTCGCATCGAACGCCTTCAGATACCCCTCGGGCGTGCCCGTGAAGACCAGGTTGCCCGCGGTCGTCAGCACCCCGCCCCACAGCGGCGCCTTGTTCTTGTATTCCCAGACGATCTTGCCCGTCATCGGGTCCATCGCGCGCAGCACGCCGATATGGTCCTCATAGAGCGGCTTGATCGTGAAGCCCGCCCCCAGATAGGCCGCGCCCTTCTTGTAGGCGATCGGCTCGTTCCAGATGTCCATGCCCCATTCGTTCGAGGGGATGTAGAACAGGCCGGTCTGCTGGCTGTACGCCATCGGCATCCAGTTCTTGCCGCCGAGGAAGCTGGGCGCGGAGAACACCGTTGTCCCCTTCTCCGTCGTCGGCGGGCCGGGGCGGTTGGCGTCGATGTAGATCGGCTTGCCGTCCTTGGTATAGCCCGACGCCCAGGTCGTCTTCGACACGAACGGCTTGGCCGAGACGAACTTGCCGTTGGTGCGGTCGAGGACGAAGAAATAGCCGTTGCGATCGGCCTTGGCGCCCAGCTTCCGGCCGCCGGCATCGAACGAGATGAACTCGTTCACCCCGTCGAAGTCCCAGCCGTCGTGCGGCGTCGTCTGGTAATGCCACTTGATCTCACCCGTCTCGGGATCGAGAGCGAGCGTCGAGGAGGTGTAGAGGTTGTTGCCGGGGCGCAGGTGGCTGTTCCACGGCGCGGGATTGCCAGTGCCCATGTAGATGAGCTTGGTATCCGGGTCGTAAGTCCCGCCAAGCCAGGTGGCGCCGCCGCCATTCTCCCACTGATTACCCTGCCAGGTCGCATTGAGCTTGCCCGTCATGGTCGAGGGCTGGCCATTGAGCTGGCCCATATGCCCCTCGATCGTCGGGCGCGACCAAACGAGTTCGCCCGTGTTCACGTCGCGCGCCTCGACCTTGCCGACGATGCCGAACTCGCCGCCCGAATTGCCGTAGATGACCTTGCCGTTGACGATCATCGGCGCGGCGGTGAAGCTGTAGCCGGCCTGATAGTCGGCCAGCTTCTTGTTCCAAATGACTTTGCCCGTCATCCGGTTAAGCGCGACCAGATGCGCGTCGAGCGTGCCGAAGATGATCTTGTCGCCATAGATGGCAGCACCGCGGTTGACGACGTCGCAGCACGGCATGATCCCGTCGGGCAGGCGCGCGTCGTACTGCCACTTCTCCTCGCCCGTCCGAGCATCGAACGCGAACAGGCGGGAGTAGGAGCCGGTGACGTAGATCATGCCGTCATAGACGATCGGCTGCGCTTCCTGCCCGCGCTGCTTCTCGCCGCCGAGCGAGGCGGAAAAGGCAGGCACCAGCCTGGCGACGTTGCTGGCGGTCAGCTTCGTCAGCGGGCTGAACCGCTGTCCGCGAAGGCCCATGCCATAGGTGAGCACGTCGCCCGGCGTCTTTTCATCATTGAGGATGTCGGCGTCGGTCGGCCCGGCCGCCGCCGCTACGGGCGCGGCGGGTTTCGCATCCTCGCGCGCCATCGCCGTTCCCGCCGTCGCCGCCAGCACCAGTGCCGCGCTCGAGACCGCGCTCATCAACCTCTTCATGCCTCTTCCCCTCAGGTTTCTGCTCTCTCGTTCGGATGCTACGCCGGGCCCTCGCCCCCACAATTGGACCTTGGAAGGATGCGGGCGTCAGGTGAGGAGCGGCGGTCGGTATTCGACGCCGTGCGCGGCGAACACGCGGGCCAGCTCGCCCGATTTCGCCAGCTCCTCCATGATCCGCTCGATCTCGTCGCCCAGGTCGCGGCTGTCGTCCTTGACCGCCATGCCGACGTTCCAGCCGGGGCTGGTCATCGCCGGCAGCGGCCCCTTGCGCAGCGTCAGGCGATCGCCCGCCGCCTTGATCCCCGCCTCGACCTGCGCGCGCGTCGCCACCGCCGCGTCGGCTTGTCCGGCCGCGACCGCCGCGACCGCCGCCTCGCCCGACAGCTTGTTCTTCACGTCGCCGCGCAAGACCCCGCCGAACGACCCCGACAGATAGAAGTCGGGAATGCTGTCGAGCTCAGCGACGAGCTTCTTGCCCTTCAATTGCGGCGGCGGCACCTCGCAATCGGTGGTGGCGCGGTTGCAGACCATCGCGAAACTCTCGCGGTAATAGGGCGCGATCAGCACCGCGCGGTCATTCCGCTGGCCGAGCACGCGGTCATAGGGGACGTGCATCATCACGTCGCCCGGCGCCTGTCCCAGCAGCGACCCGCGCCAGACCATGTTGCGCAGGTCGTCGTCGACCGACTCGTCGGCGATATACTGGATCGCCTCCCCCCGCACGCCGAGCTTCGAGGCGATCAGCTTGCCGAGATCGACGTCGATCCCGACCAGCCTACCTTCCCGCTCCGCCGCCCAAGGAGCAAAGTCGCGATAGACCGCGATGCGCATCACGCCGAGCGCGCGGATCTTTGCCAGCGGCGCGGCGACCAGCGGCGCGGCGACCGCGCCGGCCATCGCCGCCGCCGCACCGCGCACGAAGCCGCGACGCGACAGCATCGCCTCAGGACTCCTGGTGCTTTGTGTCGAGCCAGGAGCGGATCGCCCAGCCCGCCTTCTGCCCGATGATGTCGCCGAACGGCGGCATGAACACCTTGCCGTCGCGCGAGGCGCCGTGGCGATAGCGGCCTATGAACCACTCGTCCCCCGCCTCGCCGACCTCGAGATAGCGCAGGTCGGGGGCGATGCCGCCGCTGATCGCCTCCAGCCCGTGGCAACGCGCGCAATTACCGCCATAGGCGGACTCGCCGATCTTGATGGCGTCGGGATTGCCGCGATACGGATTCACCGTCCGCCACTCCTCGCCGATATCGGGCAGCTTCGAGGTATCGACCGGCTGCGGCGTCACATTGTCGTGCGCCGTCACCTTGAGCGCGAAGGTGGTGGTGAACAGGAGCGTCGCCGCGATCATCGCGGCCCGCTCGTAACGCCTCGTCATCATGCCTCTCCCCATTCGGGCTTTCGCGGCGGAGTGTGCTGCGCAGCATGGGGACGCGACATTGTACTTTGGTAGGTTCGCGGTCGCGCGCGCGGCGCGGTATTCTCAGAGGATGCGCAGCCTGATCCTCGCCGCCCTGGTCGCGGTGCCCGCCCCTGCCCTTGCAGAGACGATCTACGTCTCGAACGAGCGCGGCAATTCCATCACCGTCATAGACGCCGCGACGATGAAGCCCGTCGCCACCTGGCCGGTCGGCGCACGCCCCCGCGGCCTGACGATGAGCCGCGACGGCAAGTACCTCTATGTCTGCGCATCGAACGACCATGCTGTGCAGGTGATCGACCGCGCGACGGGCAAGCTCCTCTACGACCTCCCCTCGGGCGAGGATCCCGAGCAGTTCGCGCTCTCTGTCGATGGCAAGACGTTGTTCGCCGCGAACGAGCGCGACGCCGCCGTCACCGCGATCGACATTCCCGGCCGCCGCGTCGCCTTTCAGGTCGATGTCGGCATCGAACCCGAAGGGATGGCGACCAGCCCCGACGGCAAATGGGTGATCGCGACGTCGGAGACGGACAACAAGGCGCACTGGATCGACATCGCCACGGGCAGGATGGTCGCAGAAACCGAAGTCGACCAGCGCCCCCGCCACGCCGAGTTCACCGCCGACGGCCGCGAATTGTGGGTGACGTCGGAGATCGGCGGCACGCTCCAGATCATCGACACCGCGACGCGCAAGGTCGCGCACAGCATCGCGTTCAAGCCCCCTGGCGTCACCTCTGACAAGGTGTTGCCGGTGGGTGTCCACTTCACTCCCGATGGGCGCAAGGCACTGGTCGCGCTCGGCCGCGCGAACATGGTCGCGATCGTCGATACCGCAACCCGCGCAGTCACGGGCTACGTCCCGGTCGGCCAGCGCGTCTGGCACCTTGGTATCAGTCGCGACGGGACCCGCGCCTATGCCGCCAACGGCCTGTCCGACACGCTGTCGGTGATCGACATCGCCGCGGCCAGGGAAATCGCCCAGATTCCAACGGGTGATGCGCCTTGGGGCGTGGTCGTCGCCCCCTGACCGCTGACAGCGGCGGGTCGCCCAAAGTGCAATATCGGGGGGCCCCGCCCCCCGGCACCCTTGCCCGACCGAGCTGCCGCCTGGGCAGCCACACAAGGGGAGGGAAAACCGATGCGATCCACCGCGCGGTGGCTTTCGGCCACCATGCTTGCCGGGTGCCTGACGAGCTTTGCGACACCGGCCTCGGCCCAGACGGCCACGCTCGACCTGCTGCAGAAGCTGAAGGAAAAGGGCATCCTCTCGGACGAGGAATATGACGCCCTCGCCGCCCGCGAAGCCGCCGCCCCGGCCGCGGCGACCGCCACCACCGTCACGACCGGCACCCCCGCCTCGCCGCAGCAGGCGGCGGCACAGGCGCTCGACGACAAGCGGATGGTGCGCATGACCGAAAGCGGCATCGGCTTCGAGATGGGCGGCGTGCAGCTCAAATTCTCGGGATCGGTCAACGGCTTCTACGTGCATGATAATGGCGACAGCGGCGGGCCGGGCAGCACCGTCGTCGGCGGGCTGGCGACGGTCGGCGGTAACAGCTCGTCGATCCGAAACGGCCTGCTTCCCGGCTTCTTCAAGGTGGACGTGACCACCAACCAGGGCGGCTGGGACGTGGGTGCGCATTTCGGCATGTATCCGGGCATCAACAGCGTGACCGGCGTCGGCGGCGCCAATTCGGCGGGCAGCCCGACCGCGCTGTCGACCGCGGGCATCGACTTCCGCCAGACCTATCTCACCTTCGGCAAGGCGCAGTTCGGCGAGATCAAGATCGGCCGCGACATCGGCCTGTTCGCGTCGGAGGCGATTCTGAACGACATCACGCTCCTTGCCAGCGGCACGCCCGCGGGCAACGTCGCGCCGTCGAACACGACGCTGGGGCGGATCGGCATCGGCTATATCTACACCGACTTCCAGCCGCAGATCACCTATACCAGCCCCAAGTTCGGCGGGCTGCAATTCTCGGCCGGGGTGTTCCAGCCGCTGACGACGATCGGCGAGACCGAGTACAACGCGACGCCCGGCTTCCAGGGCAAGGTCGTCTACGATTATGCCGGCGGCGGGTTCGGCGCGCATGTCTGGGCCTCGGGCCTCATCCAGAGCCATGACGGCATTGCAGGATCGCCGAGCTATACCGGCCGCGCGTTCGACGTGGGCGCGAAGCTGACTGCGGGGTCGGCGAGCCTGCTCGGCTATTACTACATGGGCACTGGTGTCGGCACGACGGGGCTGTTCATCCTCTCGACCGACGCGCTGGGGCGCAAGCGCGACAGCAACGGCTTCTACGTCCAGGGCACCTACGGCATCGGCAAGCTGACACTGGGGGCGAGCTATGGTGCGAGCTATCTCGACCTGGCGGACGGGGAGGTGAACCCGACGCTGCTCGACAACAATTCGAGCTGGGTAGGCCAGGTCCGCTACGGCCTGACGAGCTGGATCACATTGCTCGGCGAATACACGCACACGCGGGCCGAGGCGCAGAACAACAACCGCGCGACCAGCGACGCGCTGGCGCTGGGGGCGATCCTGTTCTTCTGAGGGCGGACGGGCGGCGGCGACGCCGCCCGTTTCCTTATCGGTCGGCGCGCGGGAAAAGCTCGGTCTCGAGCCGCGGGTAGAAGTGCGAGACGGACCGCTGTAGCTCGTACCGCGCTGCCTTGACGCGATCGAACCGCGCGGGGATCGCCACCTCGCCCGCCGCGACCATGTCGAGGCCGGCCGTAATGGAGGCGCGCAGGCTCCCCTCCAGCCAGTCGAGCCAGTCCAGCGTTTGCGCGATCGCCGCCTGCCCGCCGGGATCGAACGGCCCGTGCCCTGGGAGCAGCCCCTTGTGCGGCATCGACGCCAGCGTGCCCAGCGCCTGTCGCCAGCGCGCCGGATCGGCATCGGGTGTGGAGGGCGCACGGTCGTGAAAGACGAGGTCCCCGGCGATCATCGTCCCCGTCGCCATGTCGGTGACGACCAGATCGGCCGGGCTGTGCCCCGCCATCGGCGCGAAGGCCAGCCGCCGCCCGGCCACCACGCGCTCGCCCACGGTCACGGTTGCGGCGGGCAGCACCGGCTCGGTCCCGCGCATCCAGTCGCCCAGCAGCCGGTACATGCCGTCCGCATAGCCCGCCGACGTCGCCTGTAGCTCGCGGCGCAGATCGGGCGTGCCCGCCACCTCGGCGTTCGCGAAGGCGCCGGCGGCGAAGCCGTGGTCGGGATGGAGATGCGTCACGAACACATGCCCGACCGGCTTGCCCGTCAGTTTGCGCACCGCCGCATCGAGTGCCCGGCCGTAGCGCAGCGACGGCCCGCAATCGATCAGGATCGCCGCCTCGTCCCCCGCCAGGATCGCCAGATTGGCGATCGCGCCGCCATTGCCTCGCTCGATCGGTTCATCGGACCCGCGCACCATCCAGAGGCCATCGCCGACCGCGACCGGTTCGATCCGATAGTCGAGCGCCTGTGCCCGCGCCGCGACGGGCAGCGCGGCCATCCCGCCGAGCAGGGTGCGCCGCGTCAGTCTCATGGCATCGCCTGCACCGCGACCCTGCCCTCGATCTCGCGCCCGTTGGTGTCGCGCCCTCTGATCGTCAGCGTGTCGCCGGCGGCGGCGGGTACGATCAGGCCGATCGCCGGATCCTCCGCGACCGAGGCCCAAAGCTTCATCGACCCCAGCTTGATCTCGCCGCGCGAAATCGACAATTCCTCGACATGATAGAGCGGCGTGTTGCCGACGAGGCCGGTGTCCATCGGATGCCGGATCGCGACCCGCAGCCGCGCCTCCGCACCGACGAGCACCGCCCGCGCGCGCACTTCGCCCAGATGCTCGGCCCAGTCGCCCTTCACCCGGCTGACCGGCGGCGCCGAACAGCCGCCGCCCGCCGCGTCGATCCATGCGCCGTTGACGTGCCAGCGCCCGTCGCCGGTCAGCACCGCCGCGCGCACCGGTGTGCGCTGGTCGAGCTTGATCCGCACCGACACCACCGGCGCCGCGCCCGTCGGGGCATAGTCGATCGCGACGGGAATGGGGTTTAGGTCGACGAGAAGGACGACGCGCTTCACGTCCGGCAGCGCGGTCGCGTCGATGGCGACGGGAAAGACGCGCTGGTTTTCCGCCAGCATCGGCATGTCGACGACGACCCGCCGGTCGAACTCGACCGGCGCACCCGCGAACAGCACGCGCGCATGGTCGGCCCACATCGGCGAGCCGAGCGGATCGGCGGGCAGCGCCGCCGCCATCGCGACCGGCGCGAACAATAGCGTCGCGAGCATCACCCTCTCCTACCAAGGTAGCGTTTACCCCCGCCCCCGCCCGCCTACCATCCGACCAACGGACGAGGGAGGCGGGCAATGTGGCGGGCGCTGATGCTGGTGGCGGCGCTGCAGGGCAGCGATTTCGATGCCGCGGGCTATCGCATCGCGCGCTATCGCGGCGTCGTGGCGGCAGCGCCGGTCGGGGTCGTGCGGATCGACGCGGATGCAGCCCGCACGCTCCAACGCCGGGGCGCCCGGCTAATCGACGTGACGCCGGCGGAAGGCGGTCATTGGGACCCCGATCGCCGCGCGTGGCGGCTGGCCGAAACTCACACGACGATCCCCGGCGCGCGCTGGTTGCCCGAGGCGGGACGCGGCGACGCGCCGCCCGGCACGATCGCCTGGCTTATCCGCGCCGCGCCCGCCGACAAACGGCGGCCGGTCGTCGTCTTCTGCCTCGCCGACTGCTGGATGAGCTGGAACGCCGCGCGCCGACTGGCCGCGGCGGGGCATCGCGACGTGCGCTGGTTCGCCGAGGGGATCGACGGCTGGCGCGAGCGCGGCTGGCCGCTCATCCCCGCGAGCCCGGCGGGCGGCCCCGACGGCCCCGCCGTCATACCAAAGGCCTAGAGCCGCAACCCCGCCCGCCTGTCACGATCGCCGCGGGGAGAAACGATGCGACTACCGACACTTCTGACCGCGACCGCGATCGCCGTGGCAGGCACCGCGCATGCGCAGGAGGCGGACGCGCCGATCGTCGTCGCCGCGCCCGGCACCACCGCCGATGCCGACGATGCCGTCGCGGTGGACGCCGCCGCGATCACACGCGCAGGCCATCCGGACCTGCTCGCGG
This sequence comes from uncultured Sphingomonas sp., assembly GCA_913775315.1. Taxonomy (GTDB): domain Bacteria; phylum Pseudomonadota; class Alphaproteobacteria; order Sphingomonadales; family Sphingomonadaceae; genus Sphingomonas. The sequence continues at coordinate 18,021 of CAJYIX010000020.1, forward strand.
CACTGACGCGCGAGGTGGCGGGCGTCACGCTACAGGACGCGCAGGGCAATCCGTGGCAGCCCAACCTTGTCTATCGCGGCTTTTCCGCCTCACCGCTTCAGGGGCTGGCGCAGGGCCTCGCGGTCTATCTCGATGGCGCGCGGTTCAACCAGCCGTTCGGCGACACGGTGCAGTTCGACCTGATACCGGAGGCTGCGATCCGGCGCGTGACGCTGCTCGACGCCAATCCGGTCTACGGCCTCAACGCGCTGGGCGGGGCGATGGTGATCGAGACCGCGACCGGCCGCGACACGCCCGGCCTGTCGCTCACCGGCACCGGTGGCCGGTTCGGCTACGCCGAAGGATCCGCCGCGGCCGGGCTGTCGTCGGGGCCGTGGAGCGCCTTCCTCGCCGCACAGCAACGCCATGACGGCGGCTGGCGCGATTTCAGCCCGTCGACGCTCTACAACGGCTATGCCGATCTTGGTTACGACGGGCCTGGTGGCGGACTGCACGTCAAGCTGATCGGCGCCGATAGCGACCTGACCGGCAACGGCGTCGTCCCCGTCGAGCTCTATGCCGCGCGCCGCGATGCGGTCTTCACCCATCCCGACAATAGCCACAGCCGGTATTGGCGGATCAGCGTGCACCCCTGGCTACGCCTCGGCACGCATACCCGGATCGAGGCATCGGCCTACGAGCAGTTCCTGCTGCGCCGGAACCTCAACGGCGACGCCGCCGATATCGAGGATTGCGACGGCGGCCTCCTCTGCCTCGAAACCGTCGATGGAGACGCGGAAGCGCCGCTCACCGACGCGACCGGCGACCCGATCGCGGCGGTTGCCGGGGTCGAAGCCTATGGCGTCCTCAACACCGGGCGAGAGCGGACGCGGAGCCGCGGCATCCTCGCCCAGATCGTCGACACCCGGCCGCTCGGCGCGGGCGAGAACATGCTGGCGTTCGGGACGAGCTATGACGAGGCGCGCACGCGCTTCGACACCGCGACCGAACTTGGCGCGATCGACGAGACGCGCGGGGTCGCGGGGCTCGGCCCGACGATCGTCCAGCCGGACGGCGCGATCGCGCCCGTCGGGCTCGTCACGAACAGCAACAGCGTCGGCGTGTTCGCGCTCGACCGGCTGCCGATCGCGCCCGGCCTGTCGGCGGAGATCGGCGTCCGCTGGAACCGCACCCGGATCGAGCTGATCGACCAGATCGGCACCACGCTCAACGGCCGCCATGCGTTCGAGCGGGTCAATCCAGGCATCGAGTTCGACTGGACGCTGTCGCCGCTTCTCACCCTCCGCGCCGGCTATGCCGAGACGAGCCGCGCGCCGACCGCCGCCGAGCTTTCCTGCGCGGACGAGAATGCGCCCTGTTCGCTCACCAACTTCTTCGTCGCCGACCCGCCGCTGAATCAGGTCGTGTCCCGCCACTGGGAGCTGGGCGCGAGCGGGCGGCGCGGCGGCTTCCACTGGCTGCTCTCCGGCTATCGCGCGACCAACGCCGACGACATCCAGTATGTCGCGTCCGAAATCCGCGGCCGCGCCTATTTCCGCAATATCGGCCACACCCGGCGGCAGGGGGTCGAGGCGAACCTGCGCTACGAGCGCGCGCATTGGCGGATCGCCGCGAGCTACGCCTTCATCGACGCGACGTTCCGCACGCCGCTGACCCTGTCGAGCCCTGCCAATCCGGCCGCGGCCGACGACGGCACGATCGCGGTCGAACCCGGCGACCGCCTGCCCGGTCTGCCGCGGCACAGCGGCACGCTTTCGGTCGACTATACCCCCCGGGCCTGGTCGCTCGGCGGTGACCTCGTCGCGCGCTCGGGCCAGCGTCTTGTCGGCGACGAGGGCAACGATGTCGCGCCGCTTGCCGGTTACCTTGTTGCCAATGTGCGGGCGGGCGTCGCGATCGCCGACGGCCTTCGCCTGATGGTCGAAGTGCGCAACCTCTTCGACCGCGGCTATGCCAGCTTCGGCACCTTCAGCGACATCGGCGAAGTCGCGATCGCCGAGGTTCCCGGCGCCGCCGATCCGCGCGCCATAGGGCCGGGCTCGCCGCGCCGCTGGTTCGTGTCGCTGGTGGCGACGCGCTAGCTTGCCGGCCCGCCGGAGGCGGTGATGATCTCGTGCGAGGTATGATCGAGGAAGTGATAGACCGTGCTCGCCAGCGTGAGCGACGCGATGCCGAGCGCGACCGCCAGGACCGTCGCCTCGATCCGGCGGCGCACCGTCGTCGCGTCATAACCGGGCAGCGCGTCATGTCGCAGCAGGCGGCGTCGATCGCCCCCTGCCGCGACGGCCCCCTCCCCCTTACCCCGTTCGAGCGCGGCGACGTCGATCCGCTCGCGCGTGCTGATCCCGCAGCGGTTGGCCGCGGCCCAGATCACCCGGCCGATCAGCACCGACGTCGCCCGGCGCAGCTCGACATAGCTGCCGCGCGGCGGTGCCCCGCCCGCCATCTCGATCATCGCCCCGCGACTGGACAGGTTGCGGATGATCGCGTCGCACCACCCGGCATCGGTCAGCACCCGCGCCTGGATGAACGTCGTCTTTCTCGGCTCACGGTTGATCATCGTCCGTCCTTCAACTCGAAAGACAAGATAATGTCGTCGCCCGCGACCGCGTAATCGGTAGTTCTACGAACCCCGTATAAACCCGCTATTTTACTTTTCGTTAACCGGAAACGGCGCTCTTCTGCGGCTTCACGACGGGATACCATCATGTCGCTGCACCAACGGATCATCGGCCCGGAGATCGACGCCGAGGAGACGATCGTCGATCTGGACCGGGAGATCGCCGCACTCGAAAGCCGGACCCGCTCGCAGCAGGGGCGGCTCCAGGCGCTGGCAGCGCTTGCCGATTTCCAGCGCGAGGCGATCGATGCCGCCGCGATCGTCGCCGTCACCGACCGCCGCGGCCGCATCCGGTCGGTCAACGCCAAGTTCTGCGAGCTGAGCGGCTATTCGGAGGCCGAACTGATCGGCGCGACGCACCGCATCGTCCATTCGGGGATGCACGACCGCGCCTTCTTCCAGAACCTCTATCGAACGATCGGCAGCGGGCGGATCTGGCACGACGTCATCTGCAACCGCGCAAAATCGGGCCGGCTCTATTGGGTGGACACGACGATCGTGCCGCATCGCGACGGGTCCGGCTACACCGCGATCCGCTTCGACGTGACGCCGCAGAAGGAGGCCGAGCAGCGCCTGTGGATGCTCGCCAACATCGATGCGCTGACCGAACTGCCCAACCGCCGCCGCTTCATGGAATTGCTGGCTGAGCGGACCGCGCGCGGGGGATCGTTCGTGACGGCGATTCTCGACCTTGATCATTTCAAGGACGTCAACGACAGCGAGGGGCACGATGCGGGCGACCGCCTGCTCACTGCGGTCGCGGCGACGCTGCGCGAACAGCTTGGCGAGGGCGACGTGGTCGCGCGGTTGGGCGGTGACGAATATGCGCTGATCCTGTCGGCCGAGGGCGTGGGACAGGCGATCGCACGGCTCGAGCGGATCGTCGCCGCGGTCGGCGCCCGCCGCTCCGGCGGCATCGCCGACTGGACGGTACAGGCCAGTGTCGGCGCTGCACTCTACCCCCGCGACGGCGCGAACAAGCACGACCTTCTGAAGTGCGCGGACATGGCGCTCTATGCCGCCAAACAGTCGGGGCGCGGCTGTGCCCGCCTGTTCGAGCCGCGCTTTCGCGAGGCCGCCGAACAGCGCGCCGGCCTGCGTACCGCAATCCAGCAGGCGCTGGCCAAGGGCGAGATGTTCGTCCTCTACCAGCCGATCGTCGACCTGTCGGGCGAGCGGCCGCTGGCGTTCGAGGCCCTGCTGCGCTGGCGCCGCCCCGATGGCAGCGTGCAGACGCCCGCCTTGTTCGGCGCGGTCTTCGACGACGAGCAGATTGCCGCCGACATTGGCAATTTCGTGCTCGGTGAGGTGCTCGCCCAGATCGAACGGTGGCAGGCCGAAGGCGTGGCGTTCCGGTCGATCGCGATCAACGCGACGCTCGGCGACTTTCGCTCACCTGCGTTCGTCGACCGGATCGTCGATGCGGTGGACAGCGGCCGGATCCGTCACGACCAACTCTGCGTCGAGATTACCGAGGGGATGCTCCTCGACCGCGGCGGCCGGGCGGTGCGCGCCGCGATCGAGCGGCTCGACGCGTGCGGGATCGACATCGCCTTCGACGATTTCGGCACCGGCTTCGCCTCGCTCACCCATCTGCGCCAATTGCCGATCGGCCATGTGAAGATCGATCGCAGCTTCATCGAATCGATCTGCGCGGGCGGCAAGGATCGGGTGATCGTCGAAAGCGTCATCGACTTGGCCCATCGCCTGGGCCTTAAGGTCGTGGCCGAGGGGGTGGAGGAAAGCGGTCAGGCAAAGATGCTGCGCGACCTCGACTGCGATTCGATCCAGGGGTTCCTCGTCGCCCCCGCGCTTTCCGAGCAGTCGGCGACCGCGTTCGTGCGCGACGGCACCGCCAGCGATCGGCTCGCCGCGGCGTGACGCCTTCGTTCAGGCTGCAGGATCGGTGCGCAGGATATCGCCCCGGGGTGCCAGGTCGGCATCGATCGCGATCTGAACCGCCTCGGCCAGGCTGCGGACGGCCAGCTTGTCCATGACATGCGCGCGATAGGTCTCGACCGTCCGCACCGACAGGCCGAGGCGATAGGCGATGATCTTGTTCGCAAGGCCGAGCACCATGCCGGCGAGCACGTCGCGCTCGCGCTCCGACAATCGCTCGACCTGCGCCTGCGCCTCGCGCCGCCGGCTGGCCTCGCGCAGCGCCTGGCGCTGCTGCGTCAGTGCCCGGCCGATCGCGCGGACCAGTTCGTCGATGCCGAACGGCTTCTCGATGAAATCGACCGCGCCGGCGTGCATCGCCCGGACCGCGGTCGGGATCGATCCCGACCCGGTCAGCATCACCACCTTGTGCGCGCTCTCGCGCTCGGTTAGCGCGGTCTGGACGTCGATCCCGCTCAGCCCCGGCATGTTGAGGTCGAGGACGACGCAGCCGCCGGGCAGCGCGTCCTGCGCGGCGAGGAACGCCTCGCCGTCGCCGAACCCCCGCACCGCAAAGCCGCGCAGCGACAACGCCGTCTCCAACTCGCCGCGCACGTCGTTGTCGTCGTCGACGAGGAAGACGTTCCGCTCGGCCTCCGCGATCGCCATCGTCACGCTTCCTCCTCCATCGGAAAGCGCAGCGTCAGCGCGGCGCCCGGCGCGCCGTCGTTGGGCGTCAGCGCGATCGATCCGCCGACCTCGTCCATGATCTGGCGGCAGACGAACAGGCCGAGACCCGTGCCCTTGCCCGACGGCTTGCTGGTGCAGAAGGCGTCGAACGCGCGGTTGCCCACCGCCTCGCTGATCCCCGCCCCGTCGTCGGCGATAGTGAGCGTGATCGTCCCCTCTCCCTGCCACAGCGCGATCGACACGCGGCCGGCGTCGCCGCGCCCGCCCTCACGCGCCGCGTCGATCGAATCGGCAGCGTTCTGGAGGGCGTTGACGACGATCTGTTCGATCCCGATCCGCGGCAGCAGCAGGAGCGGCACGCTGGCAGGCAGTTCGGTGAACAGCTGGATCGACCGCTCGGTCATCACCGGCCGCATGAACCGGATCGCGTCGTGGACCGCCTGAACCAAGTTCGTGGGCTCGCGCTCGTCGCGCTCCAGGCGGGCATAGCTGCTGGTCCGCTGGACGATCGAGCTGGCGCGTTCGACCTGTTCGATGATGCGATCGAACTTCGCCGCCACCTTGGCGGCGGCCGGGTCGGTGGCATCGAGCATCAGGCTGCCATTCTCGGCCGCGAGCGAGATGGTGAAGAGCGGCTGGCGCAGTTCGTGACTGAGCGCGCTTGCCATGCCGCCGAGCTCCATCAGCCGCGCATTGTGCCGCATCCGCGACTGGAATGCCTTGGCGGTGCGCAGCCGGATCAGGCAGCCATAGCGCCAGTGGCCGCTTTCCTCGTCATATTCATGAGCCAGCAAAAGGTACCATTGGTCGTCGCCGCAGTCGCCGCGGCGAAACTCGATCATCACGTCGTGCTTGCCGGCGCTCGCGGCGAACTGGCCGGCGTCGGCGGCGTGGACGGGGAAGCTCAGCCGCCGCTCGCCCGCGACCGGATCGATCTTGACGAAATGGAGCGCGCAGGCAGCGGCATCGAAGCCCACGTCGCCGAAGAGCTTGAGCTCGATCGCGGAGCGCAGCTCGGAAACGGCGCGCGACAGGCGCTGCCGCTCCTGCTCGGCGACGACATAATCGTTGTTGGCCGAGACGAAGGCGCGCAGCAGCGCGTCGGTTTCGTGGAACGGTGCGTGCGGAAGCGCCAGCGTCTCGTGCCGCCCGAACCCACGCAGCGCCGTTTCCCAGAGGCCCATCGACCGCCGGATCGCCCGCCCGAACGCCAAGAGGCCCAGCTCGGCGATCAGCAAATAGATTATCATCGGCGTGACGCCGCGGACGATGTCGCCGAATAGCACCAGCACATGCGGCTGCGGCGCGACCGCTGCGGACAGCCCCGGCCCCGCCGGGACGACGTAGCACATGGTCAGCCAGTAGGCGAAGGTATCGCGGTCGTCGGGCCCCGCCTCTCCGGTATCGGTCCGCGCGCAGCCGATCCGGTGCGCGGCGGTGCCGATCGCCGCGGTCCGGTCGATGACGTACGGCATCGCCGCCCGCGCGCCCGGCAGCACCAGCGTCGCCCGCTGGCCGGGCCGGAACGGCTCATCGCGGCCGAGGTCGGCGACGGCCTGCGCCACTTCCTGCTCGTGGATCGCCAACCGGTCGCCGACGTGATGAAGCTCACCGAGCAGGAACAGCGTCGCCGCCCCCGCCACCGCGATCGACACCGCCGCCTCGAGCGATCGCTGGAGGCCGAACTGGCGCGCGCGGCGGATCGTCCCCTGGACCGGATCGACGACCAGCGCGAGCGTGACGAGGTCGGCGATCGCCGCCAGCATGATCTCGCACAGGATCTTGCGCAGCGAGACGACCGCGGTCACCTCGATCGGCGTGCGGTAATGCACCCAGACGAGCGCGAGCGCCGCGGCGACGCCGACCGTCGCCTGATAGAAGAAGGTGATCGCCGCCAGGCTCTGCTGCCCGCGCGACAGGCGGTGGACGACGAGCACATGGCCGAGCGCGAGCAGCACCGACACCGGATGCCCCCACCACAGGATCGACGGCGCCATCGTCGCCGCCGCGACGACCAGGCCGACCGTCAGCCCGAACCAGCGATAGGCGAGCAGGTAGAAGAGCGGCCCGAGATAGAATTCGAAACCGGGCGCGGCCACCAGCCGCATACTCGACAGCGCGACCGCCACCGCGAACGCGATCCCCGCCATCGGCCAGAAGGCCGGAGCGGTCACTTGTTCGCGAGGGCGGGCAAGGTTCAGCATGGACGCCCCACTGACGCTGCGACGAGTTGACGGAGCATCGCCGCGCGCACCGGTTTCATCAATAACCCTTTGGTGGAAGCGGCAATTTCCTCCCGCGCGGCGCGGGTCAGGTCGAGGTGGCCGGTCATCAGATAGATGTCGGCGTCCAGCGCCTGCGGCGCCCCGCGCGCCAGCGTGCGCAAGACGTCCAGACCGTTCTCGCGCTCGAGCTTGTAGTCGCAGAGGACGAGGTCGAACGCCTGCCCCCGGCACGCATGCTCAGCGCCGGCACCGTCGCGCACCCCCGTCGCCGCCGCACCCAAGGCGCCGAACAGTTCGACGAGTTCACCACGCAGCGCCTCGTCGTCCTCGATGATGAGTATCCTCGGCATGATCGGGTCGCTAACCTGCCGCAACTTGGTTGATCCTTTCCTAAGATCCGCCGTCGAGCTCGAGCGCGCGCTCCAGCCGCACGCGCAGCCGTTCGAGCGGGGTGTCGCCGATCGCTCCATGCGGATCGTCGGCGCGCAGGATCGCGGCCAGCGCCAGTTGCTGCTGGCCGAGCATGTCGAGCGCCTGGAGCGCCGAGACGTGCCGCTCGACCAGCGCCGGGTCCGAACACAGGATCGCGCCCAGCCGCTCGATCTCCTCGCGCGCGCATTCGAGCTCGTCGGCGATCTGCGCCCGCAAGCGGTGGGAAAGGCCGAGCCCGTTCATGCGGCCATCGCCGCGACGGTGCCGTGTAGCAGAAGCTCGCGGCCCATGTCCTCCAGCGGGCGCGGCGTCGCCCCGCCGATCATCGCCGCCTGTTCGGGCAGTTCGCGCGCCTTCGCCTCGTCGGGGAGCACCGCCAGCGTCGGCGCACCCGCCCCGCGCAGCGCGCCCAGCACCGCGACGCCGTCGTCGCCGATGCCGCTCAGCATCCCAACCGCCGCGCGGCCGCCCGCGGTCTTGGCGACCGATTGGAGCAGCAGGTTGGCCGAGGGGCGATGCCCCGCGATCGGCTCGCCATCGATCAGGCGGATTGCGGCATCGGGCCAGCGGTCGACGACCGCATGCCGCGTCGCCTCGCGCAGGACATAGACGTTGCCCCGCTCCAGCGGCACGCCGTCATAGGCGGCGCGCACCGCCGGCCGCGCGCTCTTGTCCAGCTTCTCGACCAGCGCGTCCGCAACGTTGTGTGCATCGCCCAGATGGACGATCACCGGCGGGCAGTTGGCGGGCAGGCGATTGACGATCGCGCTCACCATTTCGACGCCGCCGGTGTTGCCGACCAGCACGATGACGCCGTCGCCGGGCATGTAGTCGCTGCCGACCAGCACCTCGCCGCTCGCGGCCTTCGCCTTCACCGCCTTGCCCGCCGCCGCCGCCTTGACCAGCTTGGCGAGGCGCGGACCGATCTTGCGGAACTCCTCCATCGTCGCCGCCTTGGGCTTCGGGAAGCAGTCATAGGCGCCGAGCTCCAGCGCCTCGAGCGTCGCGGCCGATCCCTTCTGCGTCAGCGACGACAGCATGATGATCGGCATCGGCCGCTCCGCCATCACCTCGCGCAGCAGCTCGAGGCCGCTGGTCCCCGGCATCTCGACATCGAGCGTCACCACGTCGGGATAGTCGCGCGCGATCAGGCGGCGCGCCTCGTCCGCATTGGCGGCGTGATCTATGACGGTGATCCCCGGCGCCTCCTCGAGGATGGTGGTGAACAGTGCGCGCATCGTCGTCGAATCGTCGACGATCAGGACACGGACCGGTGGCATTGGCGTTACTCCGACAAGCGAAAACGAAAGACGTCAGGCCGCTTCGGCCAGCGGCGGCGCGGCGACGGTCCCCACCGCCATCGCGCGCAGGTCGAGGACCATGGCCATGCGGTCCTCGACCGCGATCAGCCCCTCCAGGAACCGCTCGGCACCCACCTGGCCGAGTTCGGGCGGCGGCTGCATGTCGGCGGGCTCGACGCGGACGATGTCGTTGACCGAATCGACGATCAGGCCGTTCAGCTGGCTGCCGATCTGAAGCACGATGATGACGTGCCGCCCGGTTGGGTCGATCCGCCCCCAGCCCAGCCGCTCCGACAGGTCGATGACGGGCAGCACGGTGCCACGCAGGTTGACGACACCCCGCACGAACGACGGCGCGTGCGGGATCGCGGTCGTCGGCGTCCAGGCGCGGATTTCGCGGATCGCCATGATATCGACGCCGAGCAGCTTGTCGGCGATCTGGAACGTGATGAGTTGTTCGGCCACGACCCTCTCCTCTTCTTTGCTCAATGCATCACGCGGCGGACCGCGACGGTCAGCTTCTCGGGATCGAACGGCTTCACGATCCAGCCGGTCGCGCCGGCATCGCGTGCGCGCGCCTTCTTCTCGGGAGAGCTTTCGGTGGTCAGCACCAGGATCGGCATGTCGCGGAACCGCTCCTGCGCGCGCAGTTCGGCGATCAGCCCGAACCCGTCGAGCCGCGGCATGTTGATGTCGGTGATGACGAGCGTCGGCTCGTTGTTCTCGAGCCAGTCGAGCGCGGCTCGGCCGTCCTCGGCCTCCGCCACCTCATAGCCCGCATTGGTAAGCGAGGCGCGCAGCAGCATCCGCATGCTGAGGCTGTCGTCCACCGCCAGGATACGCTTCTGCATGTTTCTCCCCTCGGATCAGAACAGTTCGACGTCGCCCGACGTCGGCGGGACGGCGGGCCGTTGGATTTGCGGAAAGGCCTGTGCCACCTCGCGGCAGCGCACCCGCCCGCTGGCAGGTTGCAGGTCGAGGCGGCGCGCCAGCGTGCCCCCGGTATCGGCGCGGGCAAGCGCGATGCCGTCGTCGCGCAGGAAGCGGCGCGCGAACTCGGCATTCTCGGTCCCGATCGCGCGCATCCCCGAATGGAGATTGGCGCCGCCATAGAGGTGCGCGCGCATCGTCGGCCGCGTCGCGCCGCGCTTCAGCATGCCGTTGACCAGCATCTCCATGGCATAGAGGCCGTAGCGGCGCGCTTCCTCGCCCGGTCCCGATCGGACATGCTCAGGCGGGGTGGGCAACAGGAAGTGGTTCATGCCGCCCACGCCCGCGACCGGATCGAAGAGGCAGCAGGCGATGCAGCTGCCAAGCACGGTCGTCAGGATGAGGTTGGGATCGCTCGACACCTCATACTCGCCCTGAAGGACGTTGTGGCGCTGCTGCCGGGGGGCGGCCGTGATCGGTGCCATCAGCATCGGCAAAGCTCCAGGATACGCGCGGCGATGCGATCGACGGGCAGGATCTCGGCTAGCGCGCCGCGCTCGGCGGCGGCGCGCGGCATGCCGTAGATGAGGGCGCTCGCCTCGTCCTGGCCGATCGTCGGCATGCCGAGCTTGCGCAGCGCCGCCAGCCCCTCGGCCCCGTCCTCGCCCATCCCGGTCAGGATCGCGCCGACCACCTTGTCCGCCGGCAGCCCCGCGAGCGAACGGAACATCGCGTCGGCGGAGGGGCGATGGCCGGAAACATGCGCGCCCTCGGTTAGGCGGCAGACGAGCTGCTTGCGCCCGCTGACCGTCAGGTGCCGGGTGCCGCCGGGCGCGATATAGACGTGCCCCTGCTCGACCGGCATCCCCTCCGCCGCCTCGACCACGCGCGGTGCGACCCGGGCGTCGAGGCGGCTAGCGAACATGCGGGTGAAGCCCGCAGGCATGTGCTGGACGACGATCGTCGGCGGGCCGTTGTCGGGATAGCCGGCAAGCAGCGCGCCCAGCGCCTCCACCCCGCCGGTCGACGCGGCGATCGCGGCAATCCGGCCATTCCAGCGGAAGCGCTCGGCCGAACGCACGGCGCGGCGCGGATGCTGAAGCCGGTCGCGGCAGCCGGCGGCCAGCTTGACCATCGCCGCCAGCTCGCCGTCGTCGAGGTCGCGCATGACCCCGAGCCCGCCCGAGGGCTTGGCATAGCAATCAATCGCGCCGAGCTCGAGCGCGCGCACCGTCGCTTCCGCGCCGGCGGTGGTGTGCGACGACACCATCACGACCGGCGTCGGGCGCAGCCGCATGATCTTTTCGAGGAACGCGAGGCCGTCCATCCCCGGCATCTCGACATCGAGCGTCACGACGTCGGGATCGAGCTCGCGGATCATCGACCGCGCCTCGACCGGGGTGGCGGCGGTGCCGATCACCTCGACCTCCGGATCGCGGCGCAGGAGCGCGGTGACGACGCCGCGCATCGTCGGCGAATCGTCGATGACGAGCGCGCGCACCGTCATGCCGGCTGCTTCCGGAACACGGTCTGCCCGACGGGGCGGAGCATCCCCGCCGCCTCGCCGAGCAGTCTCTCCGAATGACCGATGTAGAGGTAACCGCCGGGCAATAGCTTTTCGGCGAGCCGGCATTGCAGCCGCTCGTTCGTGGCGGCGTCGAAATAGATCATCGTGTTGCGACAGAAGATGGCGTGGAACTGCCCCGCGATCGGCCATTCGCCCAGCAGGTTGAGCTGGCGGAAATGAACGATGTCGCGAACCTCGCGCCGGATCGTCAGCGCGTCGCCCGTCCGCTCGGTCCAGAGCCGGCTGAGCGGTTCGGGGATCGCCGCCGCCGCCTCTGCGGCATAGCGGCCGGCCCGCCCCGTCTCCAGCACCTGCGCGTTGAGATCGGTCGCCAGCATCGCCACGTCGTGCGACAGGATCCGCCGCCCCTCCCGCTCGTTCGAGCCGAGAAGGGTCATCGCCAGCGAATAGACTTCCTCGCCCGACGAGGATCCCGCCGACCACATCCGCACCCGCCGCCCCTTTTCGAGCGCGCCGACGATCTCGGGCCGCAGCACCTCGTCGAAATGGCGGAAGTGATGGTCCTCGCGGAAGAAGCGCGTGTGGTTGGTGGTCAGCGCCTCGATCGCCGCGGTCCGCGCCCGGGCGTCGTGGCTAATGTGCTGGATATACTCGCCGATGTCGCGGCATCCGTGCGCGCGCACCAGCTTGGCAAGGCGCGAGGAGACGAGGACGCGCTTGCCCGGATGCAGGACGATGCCAGCATGGGCATGCGCCATCCGCGCGACGGCGGCGAAATCCTCGGGCGACAGGTCGCGCGGCTCGGGCGCGGCGAGCGTGGTGGCGGCGCTCACGACGCGCACCGGATCGGCATCGGCGCGCGCAGGCCCACCAGCCCCTCGACATCCAGGATCAGCGCGACGCGCCCGTCGCCCAGGATCGTCGCCCCCGCGACGCCCTCGACCTGCTGATAATGCGTCTCTAGGCTCTTGATGACGACCTGGCGCTGGTCGATGATTGCATCGACCATCAGGATCGCGCTGCCCGCGCTTTCGGTCTCGACGACGATCAGGACGCCCTCCGACGGCTCGCTCACCGCCCCCGACAGGCCGAGCTGGTCGCCGATGCCGAGCACCGGCAGGAAAGCGCCCCGCACGTTGAGCACGCGGTTGCCAAGGCCGGTCGACTGGACCTGCCCCCGCTCGGGCCGCAGGCTCTCGACGATATGGGTCAGCGGGATGATGTAGGTCTGGTCGCCGACCGACACGACCATGCCGTCGACGATCGCGAGCGTGAGCGGCAGCGCGAGCGCGAAGCTCGACCCCTCGCCCGGCCGCGACTGGATGGTGATGCGGCCGCCCAGCGCCTGGACGTTCTGGCGCACCACGTCCATGCCCACCCCGCGGCCGGAGATGTTCGACACCTCCCGCGCCGTGGAAAAGCCCGGCGCGAAGATCAGCTGGTCGATCTCCTCTTCGGATAGGCGCGCGTCGGCGGGGACGATGCCGCGCTCGGCCGCGATCGCCAGCACCCGCTCGCGGTCGATGCCCGCGCCGTCGTCGCTGACCGAAATGACGATGCGGCTACCCTTGTGCTCGGCCGACAGGCGCAGCCGCCCCTCGGCGGGCTTGCCCTTGGCCAGCCGGTCGGCGGGGAGTTCGATGCCGTGGTCGACACAGTTGCGAACGAGGTGGGTCAAGGGCTCGCCGATCCGCTCGATCACCGTCTTGTCGAGTTCGGTCGCCTCGCCCTCCACCTCGATCTGGACGCGCTTGCCGGTCGATGCCTCAAGCTCGCGGACGATGCGCGGCACGCGGCTGAACACCGACTTCACCGGCTGCGCGCGGATCGCCATCGCGCTGTCCTGTAGCTCGCGCGTCAGCTGGTCGAGGTCCGCGAGCTCCTCGACGGCGGCGAGGCCGTTGGAGACGAGCCGCTGCGAAAGCATCGACTGGGTGATGACGAGCTCGCCGACCAGGTCGACCAGCCGGTCGAGCTTTTCGAGGTCGACGCGGATCGTCGCGCCCGCCGCGACCTTTGCCGGTTTCGCGGCCGGCGGCGCCGGGACGGCGGGGGGCTCGGCCACCGTCGGCGCCGCCGGAGCGGCCGGGGGGGATCGGAGGACGGGCGCCGGCGTGGCGACGGCCGGCTCGTCGAACGCGGCACGCTCGATCGTCACTGACGCCGGGTCGGCAACGAAGTCGAACACCTCCTCGATCAGCGCGCGATCGGCAGCGGCGGGCAGGCGCAGCGTCCAGCCCATATAGGCCGCGTCGGGATCGAACCCGTCGAGCGTCGGCACGCGATCGGCGTCGGCGCGCACCATCTGCCCGCCGAGCGCCGCCAGCTCGCGCAGCAGCAAGAGCGGCTCGCTGCCGTGCGCCAGATCACCCGCGGCGGGGACGAACACAACGCGCCAGTCCTGCGCCGGTGCATCGGCGGGCGCGGCGAGTTCGGCCATCATCGCGGCCAGGTCGAACGACAGATCGGGCACCGCGGGCGCGACAACCGGGGCGGCGGCGGGCGCGGCGGTCAGCGCGTCGCGCAGCGCCTGTTCCATCGCCGCATCGTCGGGCTGATCGCCCTCGCCTCGTATCGCGGTCACATGGTCGGCGAGCACGTCGAACGCGCCCATCAGCAGCTCGACCAGCGGCGCGGTGAGCGACAGCTCGCCGTCGCGCACCTTGTCGAGCAGCGTCTCGAAATGATGGGTAAAGGCCTGGAGCGGGTTGAAGCCGAACGCCCCCGCCCCGCCCTTGATCGAATGGACCGCGCGAAAGATCGTGTTGATCGTCTCGCCGTCATGCTCGCCGGCCTTGATCGCCATGAGCGCGGTTTCGGCGCTGGCGAGGCCCTCTTCGCATTCCTGGAAGAAGATCGACTGGATGTCGTCGGGGCTCATGCTGCCACCTCCGCATCGGCCAGCAGCTCGCCGAGCAGCCGGTCGGCGACGCCGCAGACGCGCGCCGCCTCCTCGACCGCGCGCGACGCGGCGATCAGGCGGATCTCGGTCGTCCCCTCCGCCCCGGTGCGCAGCGCGCTGAGCAGAAGCTGGATCCCGGCAAGCCCGATCCGCTCCACCTTGCCGGCATCGATGCCGATCGCACCGCCCAGATCGAGCATGTCGCGCAGTTCGTTGGCCATCAGCCGGACCCCCGATCGGTCCAGCACCGGCAGCATGGTCAGGCGGCGCATCGCTCCGTCTCCCCTTCGGATGCTCAGAACTCGGACCAGTCCTCGGCGTGCGCGACGGCAAGGTTGCCGCGCGTCACCGGACGGGGGGCCGAACGAGCCGTCTTCTTGCGCGCGGGCTGCGGCACGGCACGGACGGGCGCGGGCGCCGAATGCCCCTCGCCCGACAGCGTGAAGCGCGAGACGAGGCCGGTCAGCTGGTCGGCCTCCCCCGCCAGGCTGCGCGCCGCCGCGGTCGATTGCTCGACCATCGCGGCATTCTGCTGCGTCATCTTGTCCATCTCGCCCACCGCGGCGTTGACCTGTTGCAGGCTGTTCGACTGCGACGCGGCGAGTTCGGAGATGTTGGCGGCGAGGCTGGCGATCTCCGCCACCTTGCCGACGATGCGGTCGAGCGCGGCGCCCGACTGCCCCACCAGGTCGACGCCGCGGCTCACCTGCTTAGAGCTTTCGCCGATCAGCTCCTTGATATGCTTGGCCGCGTCGGCCGACCGCTGGGCGAGCGCACGCACTTCGTTGGCGACCACCGCAAAGCCCTTGCCCGCGTCGCCCGCGCGTGCCGCCTCGACCCCGGCGTTAAGCGCCAGGAGATTGGTCTGGAAGGCGATGCCGTCGATCACGTTGATGATCTGCGCGATCTCCTGCGCCGAGCGCTCGATGTCGTCCATCGCCGCGACCGCTTCCTTGACGACGGTGCCGCCGCGGGTCGCGTCGCCATGCGCCTCCGCCACCGAACGGTTGACGTGCGCGGCACCGTCGGCGGTCTCGCGGATGCCGCCTGTCAGCTGGTCCATCGCCGCCGCCGTCTGCTCGAGCGAGGCGGCCTGCTGCTCGGTGCGCGAGGACAGGTCGTCCGACGCCTGGCTGATCTCGATCGACCCGGTGTTGATGCTCTCGGCCGTCTCCGACACCTGCGTCAGCGTCTCGCTGATCCGGCTGCGCATGAACTCGAAGTCCTGCTCGACCTTGCGGAACGTCTCCGGCAGCCCCTCCAGCGTCACGGTGAAGTCGCCCTTGGCCAGCGCCTCCAGCGCCGAGCCGACCTGCGCGATCACGGCCAGGCGCTGCGCCTCCTCGGCCCGGAAATAGCTCGACAGCGCGACGTCCATGTCGAGCAGCGCGCACTTCACCAGCGTGCCGATCACCTTGCCCAGCCGGTTGCCCGCCAGCCGCGCGATCGGCGACTGTGCGATCATCTCGCCGATCAGCTGCTCGAGCACCATCGCATAGCCGCCGATGTACCAGGTCGGAGCGAGGCCAATCTTGGCGTGGACGTTGCCGATCTGCTCGGCCTTGGCGAAGTAACCGTCGCCGATATCGCGCGAGAAAAGCTGGACCCAATGGTTGAACTGCTTGTCGCGCGCATGATCCATCGTCTGGCGCGAGGTAAAGAAGCGGGCGGTGTCGGGCGTCGCCGACATCTTGGTATAGAAGTCGTCGAGCGCGGCCGGCGCGTGCTTCTGAATGGCCCGCAGGATGCGGGGGAAGCTGGCATAGTCGTCAGCATCGATACCGAAGAATTGCAGTCTGTTCTGATTGGCTGACGAATTGTCCATCTGACCGTCTCCACTTGGGCGCGAGGCGATCCAAGCGGTTTCGCGGTAACCAAAATCCTAACCTGCGTAGAACTACGGATGCCCCGCGGCCGGGGTGTCAGGCGGCAGCGAGCCGGATCGACACCGCCAATCCCGGGCCTGCGTCGCCCAGTTCGACCTCGCCGCCGTGTAAGTGCGCGACCGCCTGGACGAGCGCCAGGCCAAGGCCTGCGCCGTTTCCGCCGCGTGCGGGGTCGAGCCGGCCGAACCGGCGCAGCGCTTCGCCCCGCTGATCGGGCGCGATCCCGGTGCCCTCGTCGGCGACGGTGACGACCGCGCCCTCACCCCAAATGGTGAGGCTGAGCGTGATCGCCCCCGCGCCGTATTTCAGTGCGTTGTCGATGAGGTTGCCGATCGCCTGATCGAGCAACTGCCGGTGAATCGGACACGTCAGCGCCGCCGGCGCCTCGACCCGGATCGTGCGCCCCGCGTCCTCGACGACCGGGCCGTAGAGGTCGGCGATATCCTCGACCATCGCCGACAGGTCGACCGCGGCGAAATGGTCGCGGCCCAGCCCCGCCTCTGCCCGGCTGATCGCCAGCGCAGTCTCGACCAGCGCGAGCAGGCGCTCGCCCTCGCCCTCCGCCCGCTCGATCGCGTCGCGGGCCGGCCCATCGCCCACCTCCGTTGCCGCTCGTTCGAGCGCGACGCGCAGCCGGGTCAGCGGCGATCGAAGGTCATGGGCCAGGCCGTCGGTCGCGATCTTCAACTCGCCGATCAGCGCCGATACGCGGTCGAGCGTGCGGTTCACCTCCTCGCCCAGCATCGCGAACGCATCGCCAGATCCGTCCGGGGCCACCCGCTCCGTCAGCGCGCCGCCGCGCACATGGCGCAACGTCTCGACCGTTCCCTCCAGCCGCCCGGTGATGACCCGCGCCGACAGCCACGCCGCCAGCGCCGCGAACACCAGCGCCAGCGCCAGCGCGACGAGACTGGCGCGCTCCAGCAGCGACAGGAGGTTGCGCTCCCCCTCGATCACCATGCCCGTCAACAGCCGCGCCCCGCCGGGCAACGCGGTCGCGCGGACCAGCATCGTTTCCGGCTCGACATGGCCGAGGCGGTAGAGCGTGACGTCGACATCGTCGGCGCCCGGCGCGACGCTCGGCGGCCAGTCACCGACATTGCCCGCGAGGCGCGATCCGTCGGCGGCGGCGAGCAGCATCACCTCGCCCCCCGTCATCGCCTGCGTCCGGCGGAACTCGATCGCGCGGGCGAGCGCCGAGAGGCCGCCCTGCGCATGGGTGGCGAGCAGGTCGCTGCGCACGGTCTCCGCCGCCGCCGCCGCCTCCGCATCGCTGCGCCCGCGCAACACCGCGCCGAGCCCGGCGAGCAGCACCGCCGCCGCCACCACCTGCGCCAGGAAGACGAGCGCCGCAAAGCGCAGCGTCGTCGATCGCCAGATCACGGCTCCGCGCCGAGCCGGTATCCCGCGCCGCGCACGGTGTGGAGCAGCGGCTTCTCCTCGCCCTGATCGACCTTCTTGCGCAGGCGGCTGAGGTGCACGTCGACGACGTTCGTACCGGGATCGAAATGATAGTCCCAGACGCCTTCGAGGAGCATCGTGCGCGTCACCACCTGTTCGGCATGGCGCAGCAGGAACTCGAGAAGGCGGAACTCGCGCGGTTGCAGGTCGATGGTGCGCCCGCCCCGTCGCACCCGGCGCGCGAGCAGGTCCATCTCCAGGTCGGCGCAGGACAGCACCGTCTCCGGCCCCGGCTCGGCAACGCGGCGGCGGATCAGCAGGCGGATGCGCGCGAGCAGTTCGGCAAAGGCGAAGGGCTTGGTCAGGTAATCGTCGGACCCGCCGGTCAGCCCGGCGATCCGGTCCTCCGCGGATCCCAGCGCCGACAGGATGATGACCGGCGTCGCCACCCCCGCCGCGCGGACCGCGGCGAGCACCGACATCCCGTCGAGGCCGGGCAGCATCCGGTCCAGGACGATGCAGTCGTAGCTGCCGTCGGTCGCGTGGAACAGCCCGTCACGGCCGTTGTCGGCGCGATCGACGACGAAGCCCTCCTCGCCCAGACCCTTGGCGATGAAGTCGCCCGTTGCCCGGTCGTCCTCGACGACCAGGATCCTGTGACTCATGAATCAGCTCCGCGTCGCCGGCACATCGAGGTCGAGCGTGCGGCCCCCGCGCCGAACATGCAAGGCGACGTGCGCCTCCGCCCCCAGCGCATCGCCGATCGCATCGGCATCGCCGGGGGCGCGGGCGTCGATCGCCTCGATCCGATCGCCGACGCGCAGCCCCGCCTGCTCGGCGATCCCGCCGCTGCGCAGGCTGTCGACCAGGAGCGTGTGTCGTTTGCCCGGCGCCACCGTCAGCACCGCGCCCAGCCGGTCGCCGTCCTCGCGCCGATGCGCCACCACCCCCCGCCATGCGAGCACGCCCGCCAGCATCGCCGCTAGCAGCGTCAGCGCGGTGACGACGCGCAGCGCGCGCATCGCCGCGCCGCCATCGGCCTTCAACCTCGTCAGGGGCGTTTTCAAAAGGGGCATGGATCGTCCTCCATCCCCGCCCTTCTGCCCCGCCCCGCCCGTCCGCCGGGTGGGGAGCAGATGAACTTTTGCTCATGTTCCGGCCAGCGCGGCGTAGGCGGCGGGGGCGTAGCGGGGCAGCATGAACGTCCGCCCCCGCCCCGCCGATGCCGAAGCGCAGGCACGCCGACAGCGCGCGATGCTCGACGAGCGGACGTGCCGGATGATCTGTCCGGTCGCCGCGGCGATGGTCGGCGTTTGCCTGACTGGCATCGGGCTCCTCCGCGTCGTCGCGTCGGTGCGCGGGCGCGAGACGATCGCGGACGACCTGCTGTCCTTCGACGCACTGCTGTTCCTGGCCGCAACGCTCGCCTCCTACATTGCGCTCCGCGTCCAGTCGCACCAGCGGCTGCACGGGCTGGAGCGGATCGCCGATGCCGCGTTCATCGCGGCGATGGTCCTGCTGACGCTTGCCTGTTTCGTCATCACCTATGCGATCAGCCGATGATCGCGCCGTTCCCGGGGAAGAACATGATGCGCCCTCACGCGATCCTCGCGGCCGCCGCCGCGATGCTGGCCGCCGCGCCCGCCGCGGCCCAGCCCGCCCCCAACCTCGCCGGCCTCTGGCAGAACCCGCACCGCAGCGTCGTCGTCCGCACCGGCAATTGCGGGACGGAGCGCTGGTGCGGCTGGGTCGCCTGGGCGAGCGCCGAGGCGGAGGCCGATGCAAAGGACGGCGGCGTCGACCGGCTGGTCGGCACCGAATTGCTGCAAGGCTATGAGCGCGACGGGCCGGGCAGTTGGACGGGCACCGTCTTCGTCCCCGACATGAACCGCCGCTTTTCCTCCCGGATCGAGGCGGTGTCGGCGAACGAGCTGCGCATCCGCGGCTGCGTCCTCGGCGGGCTGTTCTGCAAGACGCAGGTGTGGACGCGCGTCGAGGCGCTGCCGCGATGAACGCCGCCCGCGCCCTGTTCGAGCGGCATCGCCGTTTGATCGTCGTCGGCGTCATCCTTGCGCTGATCGCGCTCGGATTCGGCGCGCTGGAGGCGATGACGCGCGAGATCCGCTATGCCGATGTGCGCGCCGCCGCCGATGGGCTGGACGGGCGGCAGGTGTTCCTTGCGCTCCTGTTCACGGGCGCGAGCTATCTCGCGCTCACCTTTTACGACGTGCTCGCGCTGCGCGTCATCGGCCGTGCACTCCCTTGGCGGACCGCGGCACTCGCTTCGTTCACCAGCTATACGCTCAGCCACAATCTGGGCCTGTCGCTGCTCACTGGCGGCTCTGCGCGCTACCGTGTCTATACCGCCGCGGGGCTGGACGGGGGCGAGGTCGCGCAGGTGGTGGGGCTCGCCGCCAGCGGCTTCTGGGCGGGCGTGCTGACGATCGCGGGCGCGGCGATGCTGCTCCATGCCGGGCCGCTGGCGATAGCCGGGTTCACGCTGTCGGCGCTCGTCGTCCACGTGATCGGTGCGCTGGCGATGCTGGCGATGGCCGCCGGCGTCGTCGTCGCCGCGCGGCTGAACGGCCCGGTGCGGCTCCTCGGGCTGACGATCCCCGTCCCCGACGCCGGCCAGTGGCTCGCGCAGATCGGCGTTGCGCTCGTCGACATCGCCTTTGCCAGCGCCGCACTGTTCGTCCTCATCCCCGGCGCCAGCCCCGCGCTGCTCCCCGCTTTCATCCTCGCCTATGCGCTCGCGATCGTTGCAGCCGTGCTGACGCACGTGCCCGGCGGGCTCGGCGTGTTCGAGGCGGTGGTGCTCGCCGTCGTCCCCGGCGACCGCGCGACCTTGTTTGCGGCGCTGATCGCCTATCGCCTGATCTACTACCTCCTCCCCCTCGCGCTCGGCGTCATCCTGCTCGCGGGGCACGAGGCGGCGCAGCGGCGCGCGCTCCGGCGGATCATGGCGGGGGCACAGTCGGTGGCGAACGGTCTCTCCCCGCTCGTCCTTGCCGCCGCCACCTTCATGGGCGGGGCGATGCTGCTGCTGTCGGGCTCGCTCCCCGCACTTCACCAGCGCATGGGGCTGCTCGCCGGCATCCTGCCGCTTCCTTTCATCGAGGCGAGCCACGTCGCCGCCAGCCTCGCCGGCACCGGGCTTCTGCTGCTCGCCCCCGGCCTCTATCGCCGGCTCGACGGCGCATTTCATGCGACGCGGCTGCTGCTCATCGCCGGCGCGCTTTTCTCGGTGTTGAAGGGCGTCGATGTCGAGGAGGCGACCGTCTGCCTGATCCTCGCGGGCCTTCTACAGGCGACGCGCGGCGCCTTCTATCGCCGCACCGCGTTGACGCAGCAGCCGCTGACTGCCGGCTGGCTCGCTTCCGTCGCGGCGGTCGTGGCGCTCGCGGCGTGGGCGGGGTTCTTCGCCTATCGCCACGTCCCCTATGACGACGACCTGTGGTGGAGCTTCGCATGGCGGGGCGACGCGCCGCGCTTCCTGCGCGCGATGCTGGGCGTAGCCGTGGCGCTGGCCGGGGCGACGGTCTGGCGGCTGATGGCCGCGGCCCCCGCCGCGGGGAGCGCGAACGAGCCCGACCTCGACGCGATCCGCCCGATCCTTGCCACCGCCATCCGGACCGAGGCGATGCTGGCGCTGACCGGCGACAAGCGGTTCCTCGTCTCCGAAACCGGCGACGCGTTCCTGATGTACCAGGTGCGCGGCGCCAGCTGGATCGCGATGGGCGACCCGGTCGGCGCGCGAGAGGCGTGGGCCGACCTCCTCTGGACCCTGCGCGACCGTGCCGACCGCGCACAGGGCCGCGTACTGCTGTACGAAGTATCGCCCGCGGTCCTCGACATCGCCATCGGCATGGGCCTGACGATCGCGAAATATGGCGAGGAGGCGGTGGTCGATCTCACCGCCTTCACGCTCGACACGCCGCGGCTGCGGTCGGTGCGCAAGTCGGAGCGCGCCGTCGCCCGCACCGGCGCCGCGTTCGAGATCGTGCCCCGCGCCGCCGTCCCCGCGCTGCTCCCCGAACTGCGCGCCGTCTCCGACCAGTGGCTCGCCGCCAAGCGCCAGCGCGAAAAGCGGTTCAGCCTCGGCCGGTTCGACCGCGACTATCTGATGCAGTTCGACATGGCCGTCGTGCGGGTCGAGGGGCGAATCGTCGCCTTCGCCAACCTCTGGCTGACGGAGACGGGGCAAGAGGCGTCGGTCGACCTGATGCGCCACAGCGTCGATGCGCCGGGCGGCACGATGGACTTCCTGTTCGTCAACCTGATCCGCTGGGCGCAGGGACAGGGCTATCGCCGCTTCTCGCTCGGCATGGCGCCGCTTGCCGGGATCGAGGGCCGCCGCCTCGCCCCCGCCTGGGCCAAGGTCGCGCGCTTCGCTTTCCGCCATGGCGAGCGCTTCTACGGGTTCAGCGGGTTGCACCAGTACAAGGAGAAGTTCGCCCCCGCCTGGGAGCCGCGCTACGTCGCCGGCCCCGCGGGCGTCGGCATGCTGCGCGCGCTTCGCGACCTTTCGCGCCTGATCGGCGACACCCGCCCGCAAAGCCCGCCGCGCCGCCCCCGCGCCGCCCAGACCCGTCCGGCACTCGCCCGGCTTCAGGAAGCGACCCTATGACCCGTCCGCGTACCCGCACCGCCCGCATCCGCCGCTTCGTCGGTATCATCGCGCTCCTGGCCGGGATCGGCTACGCGATCTTCGCCGCCGCGCCGATCCTGCACCTGATCGACAACCAGGCCGAGCGGATCTTCGCCGCCAGCGGCAAGCGGCGCGACGTGGGCGCGGCGTTCATCTCGGGCGACATGGGCCTCGCCTATGGCATGGGCGCGCGGACCGCACCGGCGCTCGCCGCCCGCGGCGTCCCCGTCCTCGGCCTGAGTTCCGTCGTCGAGTTCGCGCATTATCACACCCGCGAGCAGGTCGATGCCGTCGTCGCCCGCACGATCCGCGAGACGCTGGCAAAGACCGGCGCGCGCCGTGTGCTCCTGATGGGCCAGTCCTATGGCGCGGACATCGTCGCGACCGCCGCCCCCGACCTCCCCGCCGACCTGCGCGACAAGGTCGCCGCGATCGTCCTCGTCGTCCCCGGCTCCACCGCCTTTTTCCGCGCCGACCCGAGCAACCTCTCCTACATGGGCACGCCCGACGCCTATCCGGCCGCCAAGCTTCGCACGCTGAGCTACGCGCCCGTCATCTGCATCTATGGCACCGCGGAGCGCGACAGCCTCTGCCCCCAGCTTGCCGGCAGTCGCGCCCAGATCATCGGCCTGCCCGGCGGTCATTTCCTGCGCGGCGACGACAAGACGCTGGTCGCGCGGATGGTCGGCGCAATCGACCGCGCGGACCCGACGATCCTCGACGGAAGATGACCAAAGTTTAAGTTGCGTCCCAGCACCGCGTCATCGGGGCGGCCCTAGACCGGCATCGTCCCTGATCCCGGAGCCCGACCCCCGATGCGCACGCCCGTCTTCTTCGATCCCACCGGCCGGCGCGGGCGCTGGGCCAAGCGCGGCGTCGCCGCGCTGATCGTGGCGGTCCTCGTCGCCGCGCTTGCCTTTGCGACGACGCTGGTCGCAGTGCCGCGCGGCCGCGGGCTCGACCTGCCCGGCCGGCATCTGAAGGGCGAGAGCCTGCCGCATCAGACGCTCGGCCACCGCATTGCCGCCTGGCTTCCAAAGGGGCATGGCCATGGCGGCGCGCAGTCGCTGGGCATCGGCTTCTACGTGCCCGGCGACGATGGCGGCCTTGCGTCGCTGCGCGCCAATGCCGGCCAGCTCGACTGGATCGTCCCCGCCTCGATCAGCATTTCCGGCCCGAATCATCGGGTGAGCGTGGACGAGGACGCGCGCTTCGACGCTGCGCTCGCTGGCATGACCCGCGCGCCGAAGGTGCTGCCGATGGTGCAGAATTTCGGTACCGACGAATGGGACGGTGCCGGTGCCGCCGCGCTGCTGCACGACAAGGCGGCGCGCGCCGCGATGGCGGCGAAGCTCGGCGCCTATGTCGCCGCGCATCATCAGGCGGGCCTCGTCATGGATTTCGAGGCGCTGCCCGCTGGCGCGATGGGCGACTATATCGCCTTTCTCCACACGCTCCGCGCCGCGCTGCCCGCCGGCACACAGCTTGCCGTCACCGCCCCGGCCGAGGACGAAAGCTGGCCGCTCGCCGCGCTCGCCCGCGTGTCGGACAAGCTCATCTTCATGGCCTACGACCAGCATTGGGAGGGCGGCGTCGCCGGCCCGATCGCCGGCCAGCACTGGTTCGTGCGAGAGGTCGAGGATGCGCAGCGCACCGTGCCGGCGGACAAGCTGGTCGTCGCGCTGGCCAGCTACGCCTACGACTGGCACGGCGACGACACCGACGCGCTGTCGGTCGAGGATGCCTGGCTCGCCGCGCACGACAGCGCCGCGCCGATCGGCTTCGACCCCGCCAGCGGCAATGCCCACTTCGCCTATGACGAGGGCGACACGCGCCACGACATCTGGATGGTCGATGCCGCGACGAGCTGGAACGAGATGCAGGCGCTGAAGCGGCTTGGCATTGGCCAGGTCGCGCTGTGGCGGCTGGGCAGCGAGGACCCCGGCGTCTGGGCCGACATGCGCGCGTTTCGCAGGGGCGGCACGCCCGACCTTTCGACGCCCAAGTCGCTGCTCAGCACCGATGTCGAGGGTTCCGGCGAAATCCTGCGCATCACCGCGACGCCGACCTCCGGCCGCCGCCTGGCCGACCTCGACCCCCAGGGCATGATCCGCGACGAACGTTACACCGCGCTCCCCACCCCGTACGTCGTCCAGCGGACCGGCGCGCAGGATCCGAAATCGATCGCGCTCACCTTTGACGACGGCCCCGACGCCGTCTGGACGCCGCAGATCTTGAGCGTGCTGGAGGCCGCGCGCGTGCCCGCCACCTTCTTCGTCATCGGCGAGAATGCGGTCGCGCACCCCGCGATCCTCAACCGCATGGTCGCCGACGGGGACGAGATCGGCAACCACAGCTATACCCACCCCAACCTCGCCGATGCGAGCGAGCGGCAGACCCGGCTGGAGCTCAATGCCACGCAGCGGCTGGTCGAGGCCTATACCGGCCGCCAGATGACGCTCTTCCGCGCGCCCTATTTCGGCGATGCCGAGCCCACCACCGCCGACGAGCTCGGGCCGGCGATCGAGGCGCAGAAGGCGGGCTATACCGTCGTCGGCCTCCACGTCGACCCGAACGACTGGCAGCGGCCGGGGGTGGACGAGATCGTGAACCAGGTCGTCGACCAGATCCACGGCCGCACCGCCGAGAACGCGACCAACATCGTCCTGCTCCACGACGGCGGCGGCGACCGCGCGCAGACGCTCGCCGCTTTGCCGCAGGTGATCAGACGGCTCCGCGCCGAGGGATACCGCTTCGTCACCGCCTCGCAGCTCGCCGGGATTTCGCCCGCACAAGCGATGCCGAAGGTGGCGAAGGGCGACCTCTGGGCCGTGCGCACCGACGTCGCCGTCTTCCTCGTCGTCGCCGGGATCATCGCGCTCGTCACCTGGCTCTTTTACGTCGCGATCGCGCTCGGCATCGGGCGGGCGATAACGATGGCCGCCCTCGCCTGGTGGCAGAGCCGCCGCCGCCGCGCCGAACCACCCGCGCACGAACCCAGCGTCTCGGTCATCATCCCCGCGCATAACGAGGCGCGGGTGATCGCCGCTTCGGTCGCGCGCGTCCTCGCCAGCGACTATCCCGCGCTCCAAGTGATCGTCGCCGACGACGGATCGACCGACGAGACGAGCCCGATCGTCGCGCGTGAGTTCGCGCACGACCCGCGCGTCACGCTGCTCACCATGCGCAACGGCGGCAAGGCGGCGGCGCTCAATCGCGCCCTCCTGCAAGCCACGGGCGAGGTCATCATCGCGCTCGACGCCGATACGCAGTTCGAGCCGACGACGATCCGCCGCCTCGCCCGCTGGTTCGCCGATCCGCTGATCGGCGCGGTCGCGGGCGACGCACGGGTCGGCAACCGCGTCAATCTCGTCACCCGCTGGCAGGCGATCGAGTACATCACCGCGCAGAATCTGGAGCGGCGCGCGCTCGCCGGGTTCGAGGCGATGACCGTCGTTCCCGGCGCGGTCGGCGCATGGCGGCGCGCCGCGCTTGATGCGGTCGGCGGCTATCCCGAGGATACGCTGGCCGAGGATCAGGACCTGACCATCGCGGTCCAGCGCGCCGGCTGGCGCGTCACCTACGACCCGCGCGCCACCGCCTGGACCGAGGCGCCCGAGAGCTTCGCCGCGCTCGCCAAGCAGCGCTATCGCTGGGCGTTCGGGACGCTCCAGTGCCTGTGGAAGCATCGCTCGGTCCTTCGCACCCGTCGCCCCTCGGGCCTGGCGCTCGTCGGCCTGCCCCAGGCGTGGCTGTTCCAGATCGCCTTCGCCGCGATCTCGCCGCTGATCGACCTCGCGCTGGTCGTCTCGATCGTGGGCACGATCATGCGCGTCGTCCAGCATGGCTGGGCGCAGACCGCGGGCGATGTCGGGACGATGGGGCTCTACTGGCTCGCCTTCACCGCGATCGACGTGGCGTGCGGCTGGGTCGCCTATCGCCTCGACGGGCACAAGGCGCGCTACCCCGCGCTGCTGCTCGTCGCGCAGCGGCTGGTCTATCGCCAGATCATGTACTGGGTCGTGCTGCGCGCGATCGCCTCCGCCATCGGCGGCTGGATGGTGGGCTGGGGCAAGCTGGAGCGCACCGGCCGCGTGGCGGCGCCGGCTTAACGCTGCCGGTTCACGTGGCTCCAGACGGAGGAGATCACCACCGACCCCTCGCCCACCGAAGAGGCGACGCGCTTGACCGACCCGGCGCGTACGTCGCCCACCGCGAACACCCCCTCGCACGAGGTCGCGTAGGGCGAGGCGGCACCCACCGCCTCGCCCGTCAGCACGAAGCCCTTGTCGTCGAGCGCGATCAGCCCCTCCAGCCAGCCGGTATTGGGCACCGCGCCGACCATCACGAACATCGCGCAGGTCTCGACCGTCTCGGTCGCATCGCCGCGGGCGATTGTCACCGCCTCCAGCTTCTCGTCGCCATGCACCGCGACCGCGGCGGCGCCATAGTCGATCGTGATCGCTGGATCGGCCTCCAGCCGGCTCGACAGATAGCTCGACATCGAGGTGGCGAGGCTGTTCCCCCGCACCAGCACGCGCACGCGCTTGGCGACGCGGCTGAGGAACATCGCAGCCTGACCCGCCGAATTGCCGCCGCCGATCACGATCACCTCGGTATCGCGGCAGAAGCGCGCCTCGTTCTCGGTCGCGGCGTAATAGAGGCCCGCCCCCTCGAACTCGGCCAGCCGGTCGACGGGAAGCCGCCGGTACTGCACCCCCGTCGCGACCACCACCGCCCCCGCGCGCACCCGCTGGCCATTGTCGAACGTCGCGCAGAAGTCGCCGCCGTCCAGCCGCTCCAGTTGCGTCACGCGCAGCGGCATGACGAAGCGCGTGCCGAACTTCATCGCCTGCACCTCGCCCCGCCAGACGAGGTCGGCGCCCGAGATGCCGGTCGGAAAACCCATATAGTTCTCGATCCGGCTCGACGTGCCCGCTTGCCCGCCGATCGCATTGTCCTCGACCACCAGCGCCGTCAGCCCCTCCGCCCCGGCATAGACCGCCGCCGCCGTTCCCGCCGGCCCGGCGCCGACGATCAGCACGTCCACCGCCTCGTCGTCGACGAACTCGCGGCAGAGGCCGAGGCGCCGGGCGATTTCGTGCGGGGTGCGCGGCTCGACGACCTGATCGCGGCCGAAGATCACGGCGGGCCGCCCGGCCGGAATGGCGCAATGCCCCGCGACGACGATCGCCTCCGCGCTGCCGAGCGGATGAGAAGCGTAGGGAATGCGGTTACGGCTCGCGAACTCGGCCACGCGGCGCACGCCCCGGTCGGACTCCTCGCCGATCAGGACCAGCGAACTGCCCGGCGCCTCGAGCTGACGGCGGCGGCGCGCGGACAGGACGGTGATGATGATGTCCGACATTTCGGGCACGTGCGCCATCAGCGACAGCATCGCCGTGCGCGGCACCTCGATCACCCGCGTATCGCGCGCCGCGCGCATCGCCATCGACCAGCTGCCGCCGCTCAGGAAAGAGATTTCCGCCATGAACTGCGTGGGCCCGAGCGCCGAGGGGACCAGCCGCTCGCCGGTGAACGGATCGACCACCTCGATCTCGCCGTCGAGCACATAGACGAACCGCTCGACCGGATCGCCCGGCCGGACGAGGAAGGTGCCGGCGGGATAGAAGGCCTCCCGCCCCTCGCGACGGATCGCCTCGACATGGCCGGGCGCCAGCGGCACCCGCTGCATTTCGGCAAGGTCGCGGCCGATGGTTTCCATGCCAATCCCCCTGATCGCGGAACGTTAGGTGTCGGCGAGCCCCACCGACTTTGCAACCTCGTCCAGGTCGCTGCCCGGACGCACCAGATGCCATGTCCGCGGCTCGGCACCGTTCACGACGACGACGGCATCGCGCGGACAGATGCCGAGGCACTTGACCTCGACCACCCCCGCCGCGCCCTTGCGCCCCTTCTTCAGATGCAGATGCTTGCGCAGCGCCTTCGACAGCGCGGTCTTTCGCTTGGGGCCGAAGCCGCCGCCGACGCGCTTCGAACATTTGGCGCAGACCAGCACCGTGTTCGACCAATTCGAGCGGACTTCTGTCTTCACAGGCTCATGCGGGCTTCCAATGCCGCCGCTCCTCGGCCGCGCGCAGCACGTCGTACGCGGCCTGCCCCTGCCGGAACCGCTCGGCCGCGTCGGCGTCGCCGGGGCGCAGGTCGGGGTGGTTCGCCTTGGCATGGCGGCGCCAGGCGAGCTTCACCGCCTCGAAATCGGCGTCCGCTTCGAGTTCGAGCACATCGAGCGCACGCATCTCGTCGCGCGAGCGGCTGCCGTCGCCCGGCCCCGCCCAGGCATTGTGCTTCGATTCGGCAAAGCCCCCGGCATCGCGCCGCTCGTCCGCCTCGCGCTGCGCGGCTTCCTCCGCCGACAGCCCGGCGAAATAGTCCCAGCCCTTGTTGTATTCGGCCGCGTGCGTCTCGCAGAAATACCAGCGTTCGGGGCTGTTCGGCGACTTGGGCGCGGGGCAGTTTCCCGGCGCGTCGCAGCCATGCCGGTCGCACAGCCGCACCTGCGTCGCCGCCCGCTCGGCCTCATAGCCCCGCCACCGCGGAAAGCCCCAGTCGTTGGATCGTGTCGGCCGTCTCATGTCCGGACAGCAGATAGGCCCGATGCTGCGGTGCGCAAGCGCGTGTCTCGCATGGAACGGCCTGTTCGGCCCCACGGCACGCCGCGGATTGCTGCGCTCAATTTACGGCGGTCGTAAGATGCGCCGCCGCGACCGCAATTCAGGAGCGAACGATCTTTTGTGCCACCTTTCCCCCAATCACGGTCCCGAGCGCCGCTTGAAAAGACAGCGCGATCACCGTGAAAATCCAAAGGATCAGCTCGGGGCTGTCGGGTAGGCGTAGAAATACAAGAACCGCCATAAGCGTTGAGCATCCCCAGGGCCATGCCAGGCGCGGCGTAGCGCCATTGCGGTCGAACGAAACAATGACCGTTGCAAATGCGATTATAGCACTGATCGGAAGCACCAGGATCGATGAGAAGTCCATAACCCAAGCTTACGCTGTGCAGGCCGGTCTTCCACCTGAAACATTCTTTTGCTGGGTTTCAGCCGGAAAATTCGCCAGAGGGCCTGTAAGCCGGGTTCTGTCCGTCCCGCGAACGGGACTCGGCGACCATTCCTCTAGGCGCGCCGTTGCCGACGCGCTCAAGCAACCAACCCGGGCGACGGGCCGAGACAAGGCCCATGCGCCGCCCCTATTCGGTCTTGCTCCCGGTGGGGTTTGCCGTGCCGCCCCCGTTACCGGGCGCGCGGTGCGCTCTTGCCGCACCCTTTCACCGTGGCGTGACCGAAGCCGTCGCCGTCTGCTCTCTGTGGCACTTTCCCTGGGGTCGCCCCCGCCGGGCGTTACCCGGCACCGCTGTCTCGTGGAGCCCGGACTTTCCTCGCGCGGGGTCACCCCCGCCCGCGGTCGCCCGGCCCTCTGGCGAGCCGCGCCCTAGCGCCTTCGTGCCCGCCGCTCAACCGGAGAACGCCGCGATCAGCGCGTGAAGCACCGTCGCGCCCGCGAGCGGCCCGAGCACCAGCATGACCAGGTTGAGCGCGATCACCCAGCCGAGCCGCACCTCCGCCTTGCGGTCGAGGCGCGGCTTGGGCGGTGGCGGCGCGGGCTGCTCGGGAATCGGCGGCCAGTCGCCGTTGAAGTTCACGAACATCGCATGATCCTTCTCAAGCGAGCAGCCTGCCCCACCCTCAACCCTTCACCAATACCGCCTTGAGGTTCATGAATTCATGCATCCCCCACGGCCCCAGTTCGCGGCCGTGGCCGGACCGCTTGATGCCGCCGAACGGCGCTTCCGGCACCGAGGCGACCATCTGGTTCACCGCGACCATCCCGCATTCGAGGTCGCGGACCAGCCGCTCGCGCTCGCCCTCGTCCTGCGTCCAGATCGAGGAACCCAGCCCGAACGGCACGTCGTTGGCCAGCGCGATGGCGGCGTCGAGGTCGTCGGCCTTGAACACCATCGCCACCGGCCCGAACAGCTCCTCCTTCGCAAAGTCGCTGTCCGGATCGACGTCGAGGAGGATGCCCGGCGTCAGATACGCACCCGGCAGATCGGGCTTCTCCGCCCCGAACAATAGCCGCGCGCCTTCCTCCCGTGCGCGGGCCACCTGCTCGATCACCGTGTCGCGCTGCTCGAAGCTGGAGAGCGGGCCGATGTCGATGCCTTCGTCCATCGGATCGCCGACCTTGGCTGCGCGCATCGCAGCCGAGAACTTGTCGAGGAAGGCGTCGAACACGTCGGCGTGGACGATCATCCGCTTGGCGCAGATGCACGATTGGCCGGCATTCTGGATGCGCGCAGTGGTCGCGACCTTCGCCGCCTCATCGAGGTCGGCGGACGGCAGGACGATGAACGGGTCCGACCCGCCCAGCTCCAGCACCACTTTCTTCAGCGCACGGCCCGCCGCCTCGGCGACCTTCTGCCCCGCGCCCTCGCTGCCCGTCAGCGTGACCGCGGCGACCCGGTCGTCGGCGATCAGCGCCTCGACCGCGCCCGACTTGATCGGCAGGTTGGTGAAGAGCCCCTCGGGCGCACCCGCCGTCCGCACCATCTCCTCGATCAACGCGCCGCATTGCTGCGTGATCGACGCGTGCTTCAAGAGGCCGACATTGCCCGCCAGAATCGCCGGCGCGAGGAAGCGGACCACCTGCCAATAGGGAAAGTTCCAAGGCATCACGGCGAGCACGATGCCGATCGGCTGCCACTTTGCGATGGCGTGGCCGCCCTTGGTCTCGACCCGCTGGTCCTTCAGGAATTCGGGACCGTGCTCGGCGTAATAGCGGAACCCAGCCGCGCATTTCTCGACCTCGGCGATCGCGGATTTGAGCGTCTTGCCCATCTCCTTGGTCGCGGTGCGCGCCAGCCGCTCCTTGTTCGCCTCGAACGCGTCAGCGATTTTCGAGAGAAGCGCCGTGCGCGTCTCGACCGGGGTCAGGCGCCAGTCGCGATAGGCGGCGTGCGCTGTCGCCAGCGCGGCCTCGATCCCGGCGGCGTCCAGTTCCTCGATCGCGGGACGGGCTTCGCCGGTGGCGGGGTTCACGGTTTCGAACATGGGGGATGCGACCTTTCGGCTTGGATTTGTCCGCAACAACCCGCAGGCGCCCGCTTGGCTCCCCATTGCGCCGCGCCCCTTCCCTGTCGCATAGGCTGGGACATGGCAGAGGAAACCGGCATCGCCGAGCTATCGTTCGAGGACGCGC
The DNA here is from genome assembly GCA_913775315.1 of uncultured Sphingomonas sp. GTDB lineage: Bacteria > Pseudomonadota > Alphaproteobacteria > Sphingomonadales > Sphingomonadaceae > Sphingomonas. Next base: position 49,684 of record CAJYIX010000020.1, read on the forward strand.
TCAAGGAACTCGAGCGCATCGTCGCCCGCCTCGAAAGCGGCGAGGCGACGCTGCAGGAAGCGATCGATCTCTATGAGCGCGGCGACCGGCTGAAGCGCCAGTGCGCCGCCCGGCTCGACGCGGCACAGGCCCGGATCGAGGCGATCCGCACCGACGCCGACGGCCGCGCCGCCGGCACCACCCCGTTCGGCGCCTGATGGGCATGACGCTCGCCGCGCCCAGCCTCGCGCTCAAGAACGCGATGCGCGACGTCGCGGTCGAGATCGACCGCCAGTTCGACGCGCTGCTGCCCGTGCCCACGGATGCGCGCGCCGACCTCTACAACGCGATGCGCCATGCCGCGATCGGGGGGGGCAAGCGGCTGCGCCCGCTCCTCGTCTTCGCGACCGCGCGGCTGTTCGGTGTCGACCGCCAGTGCGCCGCGCGCGTTGCGACGGCCATCGAATGCATCCACGTCTACAGCCTCGTCCATGACGACCTGCCGGCGATGGACGACGACGACATGCGCCGCGGCAAGCCGACGGTGCATAAGGCCTATGACGAGGCGACCGCGATTCTCGCCGGCGACTGCCTCCACGCCCTCGCCTTTGAGATCCTGGCCGACGAGGCGACGCACCCCGACCCCTTCGTCCGCGTCGAACTCATCCAGTGCCTCGCCCTCGCCTCCGGCCCCTCTGGCATGGCCGGCGGTCAGGCGATGGACCTCGAGGCCGAGCGGTCGAGCTTCGACCTCGCCACCGTCACGCGGCTTCAGGCGATGAAGACTGGCGCGCTGATCGCCTGCTCGGTTGAGGCGGGCGCGATCCTCGGCCGCGTCGCGCATGAGGGGCGCACAGGCCTCAAGGGCTATGCCCGCGACATCGGCCTCGCCTTCCAGATCGCGGACGACCTCCTCGATATCGAGGGGGACGAGGACAAGGTGGGCAAGGCGCTGCGCAAGGACGGCGACGCGGGCAAGGAAACCTTCGCCTCCCTCCTTGGTGTCAAGCGCGCGCGCGAACAGGCACGGATGCTCGTCGACCAGGCGATCGCGCATCTCCACGCCTATGGCCCCGAGGCCGACCTGCTCCGCGACGTTGCCCGCTACACGCTGGAGCGCGATCGTTGAGCGCGCGTACCGCCGTCTATCCCGGCACCTTCGATCCCGTCACGCTGGGGCACATGGACATCATCGGGCGGGCGGCTCGGATCGTCGATCGGCTGGTGATCGGTGTCACCACCAACCCGTCCAAGTCGCCGATGTTCAGCCTCGAAGAGCGCATGGAAATGGTCCGGCGGGAAGTGGCCGCGATCGAGGGCGACATTCACGTCGTCGCATTCGATTCGCTCCTGATGGACTTTGCCGAGCGCGAAGGGGCGGACATGATCGTCCGCGGGCTGCGCGCGGTCGCCGACTTCGAATACGAATATCAGATGGCGGGCATGAACCAGCAGCTCAACGACCGGATCGAGACGGTCTTCCTGATGGCCGACGTCTCGCTCCAGCCGATCGCCAGCCGGCTGGTCAAGGAAATCGCGCTCTATGGCGGCGATATCGGCCGGTTCGTGACGCCGGGCGTCGTCGCCGACGTGGCGGGCCGGGTCGAGAAGATCGGTCGCAAGGGCAGCTGATCGAAACCGGCGCCCTCCCTCTCCTGAATCAGCGACGCGCCCGCCCGACCGCGCTAGGATGGCCCGAGAAGCGCAACGGGGCGGGATGCCAGCGATGAAGCCAGGCGATTTTGCAGCGGCCGACGCGGTCCGGTTGCTCGACCGGCGGCCGACGCGTGCGCCCGACCATGCGCTCGAGGCGCAGATGCTCTCCCGCCTCGCCACCGAACTTGCCGAACGGCCGGAGGGCGTGCTCGCGCGGCTGGCCGAGCTGCTGGTCGAAGCAGGGATCGCCGGGTCGGCCGGCACGACGATTTGCGAAGGGGCATGCGGCGTCTGGGAAGCGGTGTCGGGTGCCTGGGCATCGCTCGGCGGTACCGCGATCCCGCTTGAGGGGAGCCCGTGCGGCATCGTCGTCGAACGCGACGCACCGCTCCTCATGATCCGGCCCGCCGACCGGTTCGCGGGCGCGCCGACCGATCCCGCCGCCAGCGAATTGCTGATCGTCCCCTTCCACCTCGACGGTGTGCCGGCAGGCACGCTGTGGATCGCGGGGCATGATCCCGACCGCTGCTTCGACGCCGAGGACCTGCGCCTGCTCCAGAGCCTCGCCCGCTTCGCCGCCAGCGCCCAGCGCGTGCGCGAGCGCAGCCGCGAACTGGCGCGCAGCCGCGACCTGCTTCAGGGCACGATGGATGCCTCGATCGACATGATCCAGGTGTTCGAGGCGGTTCGCGACGCCAACGGCACGATCACCGACTTCAACTGGCTGCTCAACAATCACATGTCCGAATCGCGGTTCGGCAAGGTCGAGGGCGAGAGCCTGCTCGAACGCAATCCCGGCGTTGTGGTCGAGGGGATCTTCGATGTCTTTCGCCAGGTCACCGAAACGGGCGAGCCCAGCCTGCGCGAGCACCATTATGTGCACGAGCAGTTCGACGGCTGGTTCCTGCAAAGCGTCACGCGGCTGGGCGACGGCGTCGTCACCACGACCAAGGATATCACCGAGTGGAAGGCCGCGCAGACCGAGTTGCTTCGCCTGCGCGACGAGGCGGCCAGCGACCGCCTGCGCCGCAGCGAGGAACGCTTCCGCCGGTTCGGCGAAGCGTCGCAGGACGTGCTGTGGATCCGCGATGCCGCGACGCTGCACTGGGAATATCTGACCCCGGCGTTCCAGGCGCTGTACGGCATCCCCGTCACGCTGGCGATCGTCACCCCGGGCCTAGATCGCTGGCTCGACCGGATCGTACCGGGCGACCGGGCGGCGGCAAAGGCGCAGATCGCCCGCGCACAGGCGGGGGCGTCGACGACGTTCGACTATCGCATCCATCATCCCGACGGCGAGGACCGATGGGTGCGCACCACCGCCTTCCCGATCCGCGGTACCGATGGCGCGATCGAACGGATCGGTGGCATCGATCAGAACATCACCCGCATCCAGCGCGCGCAGCACGCGCTTGCGGAAAGCGAGGAGCGGCTGCGCAGCGCGACCGAAGTCGGACGCCTCGGCCTGTGGGACTGGAACGTGCGGACGGGGCACATCGCCTGGTCCGACGAACATTACCGGATGTACGGCTATGCGGTGGGCGAGATCGTGCCGGGTTTCGAGACGTGGCTCGCCTCCGTTCACCCCGACGATCGCGCTTCGACTGAGGCTGCGTTGGCCAGCGCGATCGCCGATCACGCCGAATATGCGCATGAGTTTCGCGCGGTCCACCGCGACGGCACCATCCGCTGGATCGCGGCGCGCGGCCGCTTCACCTATGACGGCGAGGGCCGCCCGCAACGCATGGTCGGCGCCGCAATCGACCTGACCGAGCGGCGCGAGGCCGAGGAGCGCCAGCGGCTGCTGCTCGGCGAGCTGCAGCACCGGGTGCGCAACATCCTGGCGGTCGTCCGCTCGATCATCCGGCGCACCCACGACGCCGATCAAAGCGCGGAGGAGTTCGTCCAGCATCTGGAGGGGCGGCTCGGCGCACTGGCGCGGACCCAGGTCCTGCTGACGCGGGCGGTCGATGCGGGCGCGGACCTCGAACTCGTCATCCGCGACGAGCTTGACGCACAGGCCGCCGATTTCGACCGCGTCGACCTGTCCGGGCCGGGCGTTCGCCTGCCGGCAAAGGTGGCCGAGGTGCTGACGCTCGCCGTGCACGAGCTTTCGACCAATGCCCTCAAATACGGCGTCTTTTCGAGCGATCGCGGCCGGCTGACGATCGAATGGCACGAACGGGTCGAGGGCGAGCGCCGCTGGCTTTACCTCGAATGGCTTGAGCGCGGCGTCGACATGCCCCGGCCCGCTTCCAGGCGCGAGGGGTTCGGGACCGAGCTCATCACCCGGCGGGTCCCTTACGAACTGCGCGGCGAAGGGCGCATCGACCTGCTCCCCGACGGTATCCGCTGCACGCTCGACATCCCGCTCGCCGCCAAAGCGAGTATCCTGGGCGGCGGCGATCCCGCCCGCCGGGACGATCGGAAATGACGGCCATGGCACGCACGTGCGAGGCGGACGGACCGATCCTGGCCGGGGCGGCGATCCTGGTGGTCGAGGACGAATTCTATCTCGCGTTCGAACTCAAGGCCGCGGTCGAGCGGGCGGGCGGCATCGTCGCCGGGCCGTTCGCGGACGCGGCGTCGGCGATCGCGCATCTGGCCGGGGCGCGGATCGACGGCGCGATCGTCGACGTCAATCTGGGCAACGGAATCTCGACGCTCGTCGCCGATGCGCTGATCGGGCGTGCGGTGCCGTTCCTGTTCCTGACCGGCTACGACGCCGCCGCGCTGCCCGATCGGTTCGGCGGGGTCGACCGGATCGAGAAGCCCGCCGATCTCGGCGCGGTCGTGCGCAAGCTGCGCGTTCTCGTCGGCCCACGCGAGGGTCAGGCCGCGACGAGATAGGCGCGGTCGAACTCGCCCGCGGCGACCAGCCCGTCCCAGTCGAGGATCTCGACGCTGTCGCGCGACACCGACACCAGCCGCTCCTCGCGCAGGCCTTGGAGCGTGCGGTTGACATGGACCGAGGTGAGGCCGAGCGCGTCGCCAAGTTGCTCCTGCGTCATCGGCAGGCGATAGCGGCGGCCGTCGGACTGATCGAGCTGCGCATAGCGCGTCGCCATTTCGCAGAAGAGATGCGCCATCCGCGACCGCGCCGGGCGCTGGCCGATATTGATGAGCCATTGCGCGACGATCGCCGCTTCGATGACACAGGCGCGCCAGAAAGCGGTGGCGATGCCCGGATGCCGAAGGCCGACGCGCCGCAGGTCGTCATGCGCGACGCGCAGCAGCGTCGATCCGGTCAGCGCGGTCAGCGCAGTCGTCGCCTGCGGCACGATCACCGATTGCAGGTCGGCGATCTCGCCCGGCAGGTGCAGCGACACGATCTGGCGCCGGCCGTCGCCGGTCTGCCCGAAGCGCCCCACCAGCCCCTCCGCCACCAGGCTGGCATGGTCGCTGGACGAACCAACCTCGACGAAATCGGCATGCGCACGCACGTCGTGCCGCTGGACCGGCAGCGACAGCAGCGCCTCTCGCGCGTCGGCGTCGAGCGGCGTGTGCGATGCGAGACGCTGGACGAACAGCGCCATGGCGGAATGGTTCGACGGGTAGGGCATCGATGCTTCCTTCGAAGCGAGTTTCAAGCGCCGCAGTCGGCAGCCGTTCTGGCGCTATAATGGAACGGCTGCGGAATAATGCCCCTAAACTAGGCTAAGTATCTCTCGATTAGTGGTTAACGGCGCGACTCCGGCGTCGGTCGTCCCGGCTGCGACGATTCAGCCACGAATGAACAGGTTGCGCAACCATGCCGGACCGCCCCGCCCCGCGGTGCGCCAGTCTTCCGCCTCTTCGGCCAGCGGTGCTTCTGCCGCTTGGGCGGACGGATCGAGCAGGCGCGCGCGCGTACCGCGATACGCCAGGCGATCGCGCGTGACGATCGTCAGGCCATGCTCGATCGCGGTCGCAGCGATCAGCGCATCGCGCGTATCGGCAAGGGCGAGCGTCCCGCGGCGGCGCGCCACCGCCGCATCGACCGGCAGGACGTGTCCCTCGAATGCCGGCAGCAGTCGCGCCTCGATCCATTCGCGCCAGGCCGCGCCAGCCGGCTTGTCCTCGCGCCCGGCACGCGCCGCCGCGCCCTCCACCTCGACCAGGCTCACGGCCGAGACGAACAACCGCTCGCGCGGCGTCGCCGCGGCCCAGGCGACCAGCCGCGGATCGGCATCGGGCGCCCGCGCGCCCCGCAATTCGATCAGGATCGGCGTGTCGAGCAGGTACACTCGCCCCTCAGCCCCGCCAGTCGTCGCGCGCGGCGACCGGCGGCGCGGGCGCGGCGACCGCCAACAGATCGACGATCGATTCGCGGCGTCCCTTCAGCCCGCGATAGGCCTCGATACTCATGAGCACGTGCGTCGGCCGGCCGCGGTCGGTCACGAACAGCGGCTCCTCGCGCGCGATCCGCTTCGCGGCGCTTACATCCTGATTGAATTCGCGCGCGCTGACGACCTTCATGGCCCAATCCTGATTGAATTATATGTAGGTACGTACCTACGTTGTGGAGCCGCTGCAACAGATTGGCGACCCGAACCGGAAATCGCTCGACGCGTCCGAAAGGCCGCTTGCGAGCGCCCTTGGATCACGGCTTCAAAGCGGTCACGGCAAGCGGCGAAGTGGCCGCACCCTCGGGGGAGGAACGATGCTCGATCTATTGACTCAGGGCTGGACCGCGCTCGGCGACGTGCTGGCACCGCACGGCCCCGCGGTGAATGCCGCCAAGAGCTATGCGCCCGGCGACTTCAGCATCCATTTCTTCCTCCAGCTCGCAATCATCATCGCGGCCTGCCGAGTCGTCGGCTGGATCGGCCAGCGGTTCCTCGGCCAACCGCAGGTGGTGGGCGAGATGATCGCCGGCGTGCTGCTCGGGCCATCGCTGTTCGGCCTCATCGCCCCCGACCTTCAGGCAGCGATTTTCCCCAAAGAGACGCGCAACGTCCTTTATACGGGCGCGCAGCTTGGCGTCGGGCTCTACATGTTCCTCGTCGGCCTGACGCTGCGGCTCGACCATTTCCGCACCAAGGCGAAGAGCGCCGCGGGCGTCTCGGCCGCCGGCATCGCCGCGCCATTCGCGCTCGCCGCGCTCATCACGCCATGGCTGCTTCAGGTGCCGGGGCTGTTCACGCCCGGCATCAGCACCAGCAACGCGACGCTTTTCATGGGTGCGTGTATCGCCCTCACCGCCTTTCCGATGCTCGCGCGCATCATCAACGAGCGCGGTCTCGCCAATTCCTCGCTCGGCACGCTGTCGCTGACTGCGGGGGCGTTCGACGACGCCGCGTCGTGGTGCGTGCTCGCGGTCGTGCTGGCGACGTTCGGTGCTGGACCGGGCGTCGCGGTGATCGCGATTGGCGGGGCGCTTCTCTATGTCCTGTTCATGGTGACGGTGGGCCACCGCCTGCTCGCCCCCCTCGGCCGTGCGGTCGAGGCGCGCGGGGAGATGTCGATGCAGGTGCTGGCGATCACGCTGGCGCTGTTCTGCCTGTCGGCGTTCCTCATGGACGCGATCGGCATCCACGCCATCTTCGGCGGGTTCCTGCTCGGCGCATGCATGCCGCGCGGGCTGTTCGTGATCGAGATGAAGCGCAAGGTGGAACCGCTGGCGGTCGTCCTCCTCCTGCCGATGTTCTTCACCTATTCGGGGCTGAACACGCGGATGGACATGGTCAACTCGCTGCCGCTGCTGCTCGTGGCGCTCGGTATCCTCGCGGTCTCGATCCTCGCCAAGTTCGGGGCCTGCTACGCCGCCGCGCGGATCGCGGGAGAGGACAACCGCACCGCACTCGGCATCGGCGCGCTGATGAACTCGCGCGGGCTGATGGAGCTCATCATCATCAATATTGGCTTGCAAAAGGGCATCATCGGCCCGACGCTCTTCTCGATGCTGGTGCTGATGGCGATCGTGACGACCGTGATGGCGACCCCGCTGTTCGAGGCGGTCTATGGCCGGCGCGCGCGCGCCAGCGGCGAGCTGGCGCCCGTCGACGAGCGCGAGCTGGCGACCGCGGCCTGATGCGCAGGGCACTGACGGTCCTCGCGGCGCTCGTCGGCACGACGGCGTCGGCACAGGAGATCGCGATCAAGCCGAGCATCGATGCGCGGCTACGCTACGAGCATGTCGATCAGGCCGATCTGCCACGCAGCGCCGACGCGCTGACGCTGCGCCTGCGCCCCGGCGTCACCGCCGAGAACGGGCCATGGTCGGCGCTGATCGAGGCCGAGGGCGTCGTCGCGCTGGTCGATCGCTACAATGACGGGCTGAATATGCGGCCGGGCTATCCGACCGTACCCGACCCCGAGAATATCGAGCTCAACCGCCTTCAGCTTCGCTATGCCGGGCCGGACGTGACCGGGACCGCGGGCCGCCAGCGCATCACGCTGGCCGACGACCGCTTCGTCGCCGCGGCCCCCTGGCGGCAGAGCGAACAGACTTTCGATGCCGTGCGCGCCCAGTTCGGCGAGGGCGCGGGGCCGCGCCTTGACCTCAGCTATGCCTGGTCGGTGCGGACGGTCTATGGGCGCGACGGCTATGGCGTGCGCCCGACCAGCATCGGCGGCGACAATCTCTTCGCGCTTGGCAGCATCGGCGGCCCACCCGCGACGCTCTCGGCCTTTGCCTATCTGGTCGATCAGGACGCGGCGGCGGTCCAGAACTTCGCGCTGTCGAGCCAGACCTGGGGCCTGCGCGCCAACGGCAAGCTGCCGCTCGCCCGCGACCTTTCGCTCACCTACACCGCCACGGCCGCGCGGCAGAGCGACTGGCACCGCAACCCCAACGACTATGCCGCGACCTATGCGCTGGCGGAGGCGGTGCTGGGGCGCGGCGGCTGGACCGCGGGGCTGGGCGGCGAGCTCCTCGGCGCCGACCGCGGGGTCGCGCTGACGAGCGTGCAGGCCCCGCTCGGCGCCGCGTTCAAGTTCAACGGCTGGGCCGGCAAGTTCGCGACCACGCCGCCCGACGGCGTACGCGACTATTATGCGACGCTCGGCCATAGCTGGAAGCAGGTGGGCGGGCTCGACAGCGTCGTACTGACCGCGGCGGGTCATCATTTCACCAGCGACCGGCTGGTGCGCCCCTATGGCGACGAGCTCGACCTGCTTGCCCTGGCCAAGCGGGGGCCGTTCCAGTTCTCGGCGCGATGGGCGCATTACCGGGCGGATGGCTTCGCCGCGGATACCGACAAGTTCTGGCTGCAGATCGACTGGCTGCGCTAGGCGGCCACGCCCTCGCCGATCTGGCGGATCAGGGCGCGATGCTCGGGCAACTCGGCCACCGCCTGCCGGCCGAAGCTGCGGATGCGCTCGAACAGCCGCTCGGCCTGGGCGGCGTCCGGACCGCCCGCGGCGTCCTGGCCGAGATCGGTCTCGAACCCCATCCCGTACAGCACATATTGATAGTTGAACGGCGCAAAGCTCTCCGTCCCCACGAGGAAATCGAACCGACTGGGCGGCCGATACCGCCACTCGGCCAGCATCGCGCCCAGCGTGTCGGGGATCGAAGCCGGATCGGCATTGTCGCGCCAGAACGGCTCGGGCCGGCGCGACAGGCAGTAATGCAGCTTCAGGAAATTGGTGATCGCCGCATAGCGCGCGCCCATCAGCGTGTTGAAGCGCGCCGACGACGCCGAGACCGGGCCGCCGAAGGGCAGGAACTCCGCGATCATCGCCGCCGCCGCCTCGATCAGCACGATGCCCGTCGATTCGAGCGGTTCGAGGAACCCGCCGGCCAGCCCCACCGCGACGCAATTGCCCACCCACTGCGCCTCGCGCCAGCCGGGTTCGAACGGGATGATCCGCGCGTCGAAGCGATCGTGGCCGACATAGGCGCGCAGGATCTCCGCCGCACGCGCATCGGACAGGTGCGCGCTCGAATAGACGCAGCCAAGGCCCCGCGCATGTTGAAGGCCGATGTCCCAGATCCAGCCGGCCTCGTGGGCGGTCGCGGTGGTCACGCTCTCGATCGGCGTGTCGGGGCGGTCATAGGCGATCTTGCAGGCGAGCGCCCGGTCGGTGAACAGATGCGTCTTGGCCGGCCGGAACGGCGCGCTGAGCGCCCGGCCGAGCAGTTCGGCGCGGAAGCCCGAACAGTCGACGTAGAGGTCCGCGGTCAGCGCCCCGTGTGCGTCGGTATGGACCCGCGCAATCCCCGCCTCACCCGTCTCGACCCCGCGAAGCTCCCCCTCAAGGTGCCTGACGCCCAGTTCGACCGCCCGCGCCCGCAGCAATGCGGCCAGCCGATGCGCGTCGAAGTGATAGGCATAGGCCAGCGGCCCGTCATAATCGCCCTCACCCGAATGCTTGGGCGCGCGCACCGCATCGGCGACGCGGTTCTGGATCGTCATCGCCTCGGCAAAGGGCTCGCGCGCGGAAGCCGGCTTGAGCAGCCAGTGCGCGACGAGATCGGTGCCCTCGGCGTGATAGGGCGCGTCGAAGGGGTGGAGATAGCGATGCCGCCCCGCCGGGGCCGGCGGATGCAGCCAGTCGTCGAACCGCACGCCCTGCTTGAACGTCGCGCCCGCCTCTCGCACGAAGCGCGCCTCGTCAATGCCGATATGGCGCAGCGTCGTGCGGATCGTTGGGAACGCGCCCTCGCCCACGCCGATGATGCCGATGCCGGGCGACTCGAGGACGGTGATCGCGGCGCGCCGGCCAAGCGCCCGCGCCAGATAGGCCGCGGTCAGCCATCCAGCCGTGCCGCCGCCGACGATCAGGATCGAACGCTGCTGCGCCATAGGCTCAGCGTAGCGCAGCCGCCGGCGGCCTGCCACCCGCCAATGGCGGGCAAGCATCTGTAGTAGTTCGATGGTTCAAAACTACCTCTTTTCGACCGTATCCTGCCCCGGCTAAATGTACGAAACGGTACAGGAGAGGCTATGCAGAAGGCGGACGGGGCGCGAATGCGCCTGAATGACGACCTCGCCCTCGCCGCCGCCGGAGATCGCGTGGCCTTTGCGCGCATCTATGCCGATACGTCGCACAAACTATTTGGGATCGTCCTGCGCCTCGTCCACGACAGGGAAGCGGCGGAGGATGTTCTTCAGGAAGTCTATCTGAAAATCTGGGACCGGGCAGGCAGCTTCGATCCCGCGCGCGCCAGCCCGATCACCTGGATGGCGACGATCGCCCGCAACACCGCGATCGACAGTCAGCGCCGCCGCGATCGCCGGCGCGAGGACGGCGAACCCGCGGACTCGGCGGATGCGAGCGTGTCGGGCGACCCCGACCTACGCATCGGCCTCGCCCGCTGCATGACCCTGCTTGAGGACCATCAGCGCCAGTTCATCCGCTCGGCCTTCTTCGACGGCTACAGCTATGCGGAGATGGCGACCCACGCATCGGTGCCGCTCGGCACGATGAAAAGCTGGGTGCGGCGCGGGCTCGAACGACTTCGGTTCTGCCTCGACGCCGACTGAGGTTAAGCCGCGATACCGACCTTGCCGAACGGGCCCAGCAGCGCGCGATGCACCGTCTCCGCCGCGCCATAGCATCCGCCCGCCACCGCTTCCAGCGCGGCGCGGTCGCGCACGACGATCTTGCCGCGGGTGCAGCGAACGACGCGCTCGCCTTCGAGCAGATGAAGGCTGTCGGTCACGCCCGCACGGCGCGAGGCCAGGAACTCGGCAAGGCGCAGATGCGTGATGTCCAGCGTGTCGCCCTCGACCCGGTCGTGCAGCATGCACAGCCAGCGCGCCAGCCGCGCTTCCGGCCGGCAGTGCAGGCGCCCGGCGATGGTCGAGCGCATCTGGGCGATCACCGTCTCGCGATAGCGCAGCAGCGCGGCGGCGAGCGCCGGGCGCTCGGTACACAGCGCCTGGACGCGCTCGCCCGGGATCGACAGTGCTGTGCCGCGGATCAGGACGCCGATCGCGGTCGAGGGCGCGATCCCGGTCGCAGGCTCCCAGCCGAGCACGCCCTCGCGCCCGACCATCCCGCATTCGACCAGCTCGGCGCCGATCCGCTCGCCGAAGGAAAGCACGGCGGTCTCGGGCAACCAGAGCGAGGGGCCCTGCGCCTCCGGCACCACCGGCTCGGCATTGGCGAAGGTGACGCGGACCGCCACCGCCGCGACCACCCTCGCATCGTCCCGCGGCAGCGCGGCCAGAAAGAGATTGGCATAGGCAGCGCTGTCGCTGCGGTCGGTACGGTCGGTGCTGCGGTACATCTACTCACAATCGCTAAACTAACCCATGTGAGTTTCGCAACAGCCCCCGTTTGCGGATGCATGCCGGGGGCGGGCGGGCGAAATAAATGTTCGCTTCCGTACGATCGATTCGGCCAGACACGAAAAGGGGCGCGGCAGGTAACCCCGCCGCGCCCCTAGTTCATGCGAAATCGCAATGCCTTACTTGGCGGCAACCTCGCTCGGGCGCGGGTCGCGGCGCTCGGCGATACGCGCCGACTTGCCGGTGCGGCCACGCAGATAATAGAGCTTCGCACGGCGAACGACGCCGCGGCGCACGACCTCGATCGAATCGATCGTCGGCGAATAGAGCGGGAACACGCGCTCGACGCCCTCGCCGAACGAAATCTTGCGGACGGTGAAGTTCGAGCCCATGCCCTTGTTCGAACGCGCGATGCACACGCCCTCGTAGTTCTGGACACGGCGGCGCTCGCCCTCGATCACCTTCACGCCGACCTTCAGCGTGTCGCCCGGACGGAACTCGGGGATCTTCTTGTCGGCCAGGAACTTGGCGATCTGTTCAGCTTCGATCTGCTGGATCAGGTTCATTTCTTGTCGTCCCAATCTTCATCGCTGCGCGCCAGAGGGAGGCTGACCCGAACGCCGGTGTGGCGCTCCCAAAGGTCGGGCCTCCTTAGCCGTGTATCGGTCTCGGCCATCTGGCGTCGCCAGGCCGCGATCCGCGCATGATCCCCCGATCGCAGCACTTCGGGGATCGTGCGCCCTTCCCATTCGACGGGTCGGGTGAATTGAGGGTATTCGAGGAGGCCGCTTTCGAAGCTTTCCTCGTCTCCGCTCGAAGCGGCGCCCATTACGCCGGGAAGCAGCCGAACGCAAGCGTCGAGCAGGGTGAGCGCCGCCATCTCGCCGCCGGACAGGACATAGTCGCCGATCGACACCGGCTCGATCGGGCGCCCCTCGAACAGGCGCTCGTCGAACCCCTCGAACCGGCCGCACAGGATCGAAACGCCCGGCCCCGCGGCAAGCTCGCGCACCCGCGCCTGCGTCAATGGCTTGCCCCGCGGGCTCATCGCCAGCATCGGCCGGTCATAGCCGACGCTGTCGCAGGCCGCCGCCAGCACGTCGGCCCGCAGTACCATCCCCGCGCCGCCGCCCGCGGGCGTGTCGTCCACGCTGCGATGCTTGTCGGTCGCGAAGTCGCGGATCTGCACGGTCTTGAGGCGCCACCGCCCCTCGCGCAGGCCCCGGCCCGCCAGCGAAAGGCCGAGCGGGCCGGGAAACATCTCGGGGTAAAGCGTTAAGGCGGTGGCGGCGAAGACCATGGGGGCTCCTTGGCCTGCACGCGGGAGGAAAGGCAATGGAGGATTGCATCATCGTCGGCGCCGGCCCCGCGGGTCTGACCGCGGCGATCTATCTGGCGCGCTTCCACCTCAAGGTCCGCATGTTCGATTGCGGGTCGAGCCGCGCCGCCATGATCCCGCGGACGCACAATCATGCGGGTTATCCGGGCGGCATTCCCGGCCCCGAGCTCCTCCGTCGGATGCGCGAACAGGCGGCCGAGTTCGGGGTGACGCGCGAGGAATGCTCCGTCACCGCGATCGAGCCGCTGGACGGCCGGTTCGGCATATACTGCGGCGACCGCACCTGGGAGGCGCGAACCGTCCTGCTCGCGACGGGCGTCGTCAATCACCGGCCGGAGAGGATGGACGACGCGCTGCACGATGCGGCGCTGGCGGGCGGGCAGCTTCGCTACTGCCCGATCTGCGACGGGTATGAAGTGACCGATCGCCGGGTCGGGGTGATCGGCACCGGCGCGCACGGGATGCGCGAGGCGCTGTTCCTACGCGGCTATACACGCGACGTGACGCTGGTCGCGCCGGCGGTCCACGATCTCGACGACGCCTGCCGCGCGGCGCTGGTCGATTCCGGCGTGACGCTCGTCGAGGGGCCATGCGGCGGCTATGGGCTTGAAGGCGATCGGCTGGCACTCGACACGGCCGAGGGACGGCTGGCATTCGACAGCGTCTATCCCGCGCTCGGCTCGACGATCCGCTCGGCTCTCGCGATCGGCGCGGGCGCCCACGCGACGGGCGAAGGTTGCCTGACCGTCGACGATCACATGCGCACCAGCGTCCCCGGCCTGTTCGCGGCGGGCGACGTGGTGCTGGGGCTCGACCAGATTTCCAATGCGATGGGCCAGGCGGGCGTCGCGGCGACGACGATCCGCAACACGCTCAACGAAGCGACGCCGCTGCGGCGGTGATTGGGAAAGGCGTCGCCCCAGCGAAAGCTGGGGTCGCTGGCCTTGCCTGCTATGCCATCGGCCAGCGATCCCAGCTTTCACTGCGATGACGCCGCTTCAGAACCAGGCGCGCAGCCCCGCGACGAAGGCGAAGCCGCCCGTCCCCTCGCCGTCGGCGCGTGCGAACCGTGCGGTGTCGCCGAACCGCCGCTCCCATGACACGCCGACATAGGGCGCGACCTCGCGCTTCCATTCGTAGCGAAGGCGCAGCCCCGCCTCCGCCCGCGTCACGCCCGAGCCGAGGCGGAGTGCCGGCACATCCTGTGCCGACAGCTCGACCTCGGCGCGCGGTTGCAGCACCCACCAGTTGGTCAGCCGCTGATCGACATAGGCTTCGGCACGGCCGAACAACTCGCCCTTGTCGGAAAGGAAGGCCGTCGCCTCGACATCGAACCAGTAAGGGGCCAGCGCCTCGAACCCCGCACTCGCATAAGTGCGCAGAGTACCAGCGCCGATATCCTGCCGGATGCCGAACTGGACATTCTCGTACGGCCCCACCGCGCGCGACCAGAGCGCCTGTACCTCCGCCTCGTCCAGCCGATCGCCGAAGCGGCCCTCGCCCTCCGACTTCAGGACCAGCCGGTTGATGTCCCCGCCGAACCACGCGTCGCCGTCCCAGCGATAGCCGTCGCGACCGTCGCGCACCGCGACTTCGGCAAGGTTGACCATGACCTGGTCGAAGGCCATGCCGCCATGCTCGCGCTTCAGTGCCTCGGACGCCGCTGTCATCGCGTCCTCGCCGTAGAAGGTCGAAGCCGCGAGGTCGGGAAAAGCGGCGGGCGCCGGCGCATTGCCGACCTCGTTCCGGGTGACGGGCGTGCAATGCCCCATCGCCGCATGTTCCGGCGGACATGCCGGGTCGGCAGGCGCGGGCGCGGCGGCCGCCGGCATCGCGCAATGCCCCATCGCTGCATGTTCGGGGGTGCAGGCCGCCGGCGGCGGCGCAGCGGCGGGCATCGTGCAATGACCCATCGTCGCGTGCTCGGAGGTGCAGGCGGCGGGGGCAGCCGGCGCGGCGGCCGGTTTCGAGGAACGCACCGCCGGCTTAGCGGCGCGCGTCCGCCTCGGCGCAGCGGCGGGTTTCGGCTTCGGCTTCGCCTTGGGCTTCGGTTTCGCCTTGGGCTTCGGTTTCGCCGCAGGCATCTTGCAATGGCCCATCGTCGCATGCTCGGGCGTGCAGGCCATCGGCATCGCCATGCCGGGCATCGAATGCTGGGACGTGGCGGCCAGCGCCGCGGCGAGGATCAGCGCGCTCATGCCACCTTCCCCTCGGCGTCGCGGACCTGCACGACCTGCATCATCCCGGCATGCATGTGATAGAGCATGTGGCAGTGGAACGCCCAGTCGCCGGGCTCCGCCGTCACGTCCCAGCTCACCTTGCCGCCGGGCTGCACGAGGACCGTGTGCTTGCGCGGTGCATAGTCGCCCTTGCCCGTCACCAGTTCGAAGAAATGGCCGTGCAGGTGGATGGGGTGGCCCATCATCGTATCGTTGACCAGCGTCACGCGCACCCGCTCGCCGCTGCGCATCGGGATCGGCTTGTCGACATGCGCAAACTTCACGCCGTCGAAGCTCCACATATAGCGTTCCATGTTCCCGGTGAGGTGGATGACGATCTCCCGCCCCGGCGCGCGGGTGTCGGGGTTGGGCGTCAGCGCCTCCAGCATCCGGTAATCGAGCGTGCGGTGGCCGACATCCTCCAGCCCCTGCCCCGGATAATCGGTCCGGTCGGCGGGCATGGGCGAGATCGTCTGGACGCCCGGGCCGCGCCTCACGCCCGGCGCAGGCGTGAAGTCGCGCATCGAGTGATCCATCGATTGGCTGGCGTTCGCGGGCGCGCAGTGCCCCATCGCGGCATGCTCGGGCGGGCAATCGACGCCACCCATCGCCATCATGCCCATGTCGGACATCGTCGCGACAGGCCGGCGGCGGAGCGGCGGGACCGGCGCGGTCATGCCCTCTCGCGGCGCCAGCGTCGCGCGCGCCATGCCCGACCGGTCGATGCTCTCGCCGACGATGGTGAAGGCGCGATCCTCGACGGGCACGACCACCACGTCATAGGTTTCGGCGGGCGCGAACTGGAACTCGTCGACCTCGACCGGGCGGACGTTCAGCCCGTCCGCGGCGACGACGCGCATCGCAAGACCCGGAATGCGAACATTGAACGTCGTCATCGCACTGGCATTGACGAAGCGCAGCCGCACCCGCTCGCCCGGCCTGAACAGCGCGGTCCAGTTATCGGCAGGGCCGTGCCCGTTGACGAGATAGGTATAGGTCGTCGCGGTCACGTCGGCGACGTCGGTGGGGTCCATCCGCATCGCGCCCCATTCGGCGCGCTCCCCCGCCTTCTGGTCGCGCCCGGCCAGCAGCCCGACGATCGTCTGGCGCTGGCGATTAAAGTACCCCGGCTCGAGCTTCAGCTTGCGGAAGATCGCGTGCGGGTGAAGCGGGCTGTGATCCGACAGCATCACCACATGCTCGCGGTCGAAACCGACCGGATCGGCGTCTTTCGGATCGATCAGGATCGGCCCGTAATGGCCCATCTGCTCCTGAAGCCCCGAATGGCTGTGGTACCAGTAGGTGCCCGACTGGATCACCGGAAAGTCGTAGGTGAAGCACCCACGCGCAGGGATGCCGGGAAAGCTCACCCCGGGCACGCCGTCCATCTGGAACGGCAGGAGCAGGCCGTGCCAGTGGATCGAGGTTTCCTCGTCCAGCGCGTTCTCGACATGGATGCGGACGCGCTGCCCCTCCTTCAGACGGATCAGCGGCGCGGGTGCATGCCCGTTGATGCCGATGCCGTGCGCGGGCTTGTTGTCGACGGTGCGCATGACGTGACCGACGGTGAGCGTCATTTCCTCGCCAGACAGTTCGGGCGGCAGCGCGGTCGTGCCCGCCGAGACGGGCCGCGCCCAGCCGGGGAGCGACAGCCCCGCACCGGCAAGCGCCGCGCCGCGCATCATCGCGCGGCGATTCAGATCGAGATCCATGTGAAATATCCGTTCCGCGAGCGCTCGCGCGCCCGTTGTCAGTAAAAAGGCGGAAGCGGATCAGGCGCGCGGCGGCGGCGGTGCGGGGCCAGCGACGAGATGCGCGAGCGACACGGGCACGCACTGCGCCGGATCGGCCATGGCCACCATCGCCCGCGCCTCGGGCGACGGGGGCGTCGGCAACGCGGCACAGGCAAGCGCGCAGTCCGAGCGGCAGTCATGCGCCGGCGCGGCGGGGGGCCGCTTGCCCTCGCAATCCATATGCGACGCCATGACGGGCGCCGGGCCGGTCACTGCCTGCCCCGCGCAACCGATGCCGAGCGGCATCAGCAGCAGTGCCGCGACGACCGCCGCCATCAGGCGGAGGAGCGCACGGGGCGACAGGGAAGACGGCGGGGTCACACCGCGGAATTAGGGCCTTGCCGCGCCGCCCGCAACCGCGCCCTTCAGCGATCCGATGGGCACTGCCGCCGCCATCCGGGCAAAGCCCGCCGGGTTGGGGTGCAGCCCGTCGCCGGTATCGAACGCCGCCGCCAGCCGGTCGGGCCGCGCCGGGTCGGCGACCACGCGGTCCATGTCGATCACCCCATCGAAATGGCCGGGCGTGCGGATCCACGCGTTCACGCGTCGGCGCAGCCCCTCGATCAACGGGGTCGCGTGATAATAGTCGCTCGCCCCGAACGGCGTGATCGTCGCGCCATGCACACGCAGCCCCCTCGCCCGTGCTCTCGCGGCGATCTGCGCATAAGCGCCGGTCAGCGCGTCGAACAGCGCATCGGCATCCGCCGGAGTGGGCCGCTCGCGGCGCGACAGCGTGCCGATGTCGTTCACGCCCTCGAACAGGATCAGGTCGGTCACCCCCGCCAGAGCCAGCACGTCGCGGTCGAGCCGCGCCATCGCGCTCGGGCCGAGCCCATCGGCGAGCACGCGGTTGCCGCCGATCCCCTGGTTCAGCACCGCCATCCCCCGCGTCCGCCGATCCGCCGCCAGCCGGCGGGCGAACAGGTCGGGCCAGCGGTCGTTGCCATTCGTCGTCGATCCGCGCCCATCGGTGATCGAATCGCCCAGCACGACCACCGCACCCGCCGGCCCGCACGTCTCGACCTCAACGCTCGACAGGTTGAACCAGTGCTCGGTGGTGGCGGCGCCGGCCATCGCCGGATCGCGGGTCGCATCCCCCCTGGCGAGCCAAGAAGTCGCGCGCGATCCGGGGTGCGAGGTCTGCTCGCCCGGCTCACCCGCAACGTGCAGCGTGACGGCGAGGTCGTCGAACGCGGCGACCGGCATCTCGACCGGATCGGACAGCCAGTCGCTGCCCGGCGGCACGGCCACCCCCGCCCCGCCGCCGAAGCGCATCCGCGCAAGACTCGCCGGAAGCACCGCCGCCGCGCCCGACCGAACCGGGCGCGCGATAGAGGCATTGCGCACGACCAGCGGCTGCGAGCCGAAGGCATTCGAGATACGTATACGTATACGTGCCCCCCCGGCACTCACGCGCACGACCTGCCGCAGGCTGGCGTCGGTCATTGCCCGTGAAACCAGGCGGTTATCCCCGCCCGGCACCATCTGTGCGGAAACCCAGGCGGGCTGCCAGCCGCAGCTTCCCGCCCATGCCGGGGTCGCGGACAGCAGCGTCAGCCCCGCCATCGCCCACTCGATCTGCCGCATCGCCCGCGCTCCCCTCTTCGTCTCCCCAAGCATATATGATATCGCTATCACCGATGGGAGGGTCAGCCTCATAGGGGCTGGATGCGGGGTTTATCGTTCGGGCCAAGGGACTTGGCCCGGCGGATCACCGTACCCGATTTGCCAAGAACGACGCGCCCCCTTAACGAGCGCGCGACGGAGGAACTGAATGCGGGCGACACGGCGGGGGCAAGGCGGCGTCACGGTTCAGGATGTCGCGCGCGCGGCCGGGGTGTCGGCGATGACGGTCAGCCGCGTCGTCAATGGCGGCCACAATGTCCGCGAATCCACTCGCCTCGCCGTCGCCGAAGCCATCGAGCGCCTTCAGTACAAGCCCAATCCGGCCGCCCGCTCGCTGGCGGTTGGCGAGGCGACGCAGATCGGCCTCCTCTATGCCAACCCCTCGGCCGCCTATCTCAGCCAGTTTCTGATCGGCGCGCTCGCCGCCGCGCGGCGTGCGGGCTGCCACCTCGTCCTCGAGCCGTGCGAGGGCGAAAGCCCGGACGAGCAGGCCGAATCGACGCGCCAGTTCGCGGGTGCCGACGTGCAGGGCGTGATCCTGCCGCCGCCGTTGTGCGAGTCCGAACCCGTCCGCACCGAGCTCGCCGCCGCGGGCATCCCCTCGGTCGCGGTCGCGATGGGGCGGCATGAGGCGGGGACCTACAATGTCCGCATCGACGATTTCGAGGCGGCGGCGGCGATGACGCGCCACCTCATCGATCTCGGCCACCGGGATATCGCCTTCATCCGCGGCCATCCCAACCAGGTGGCGAGCGCCGAGCGCTATCGCGGCTTCGTCCATGCGGTCGAGGCGGCGGGCCTCGATCCGCGGGCGATGCGCGTCGAGCCGGGCTATTTCACCTATCGCTCGGGCCTGGCCGCGACCGAGCGGCTGCTGCGCCAGAGCCCCCGCCCCACCGCGATCTTCGCCGCCAACGACGACATGGCCGCCGCGGCCGTGGGCGTCGCGCACCGGCAGGGGCTGCACATCCCGCGCGACATCAGCATCGTCGGCTTCGACGACGTGGCGCTGGCGACCAATGTCTGGCCCGAACTGACGACGGTACGCCAGCCGATCGCGCAGATGGCCGAGACCGCCGTCGCAATGCTGCTCGCCCGTCTTCGCAAGCGCGGCGGCGACGCCGGTGAGGGCGAGGAACTGGTCGTCCCGCACGAGTTGATCGTGCGCGAATCCACCGCGCCGCCGCCCAAGGCCGGCGGCACGCGCTGACACTTGCCAAACGCCCACGGGGGGCTCTAGGTTATCGCTAACATCCAGAACGGGGCCGAAGCGCCCCGCACGATCGGGAGACGGGAATGCAAGGGGCGGGCAACCGGGCCAATATCGGCTTCATCGGTGCCATCGTCGCGGTGGCGACGATCGGCGGTTTCATGTTCGGATACGACAGCGGCGTCATCAACGGGACGCAGGAGGGGCTGGAGGCAGCCTTCGACCTCTCGGCGCTCGGCACCGGCTTCAACGTCGGCGCGATCCTGATCGGCTGCGCGGCAGGCGCGTTCTCGGCCGGACGGCTGGCGGACGTGGTCGGGCGCAAGAAGGTGATGATGCTCTCCGCCGTGCTGTTCTTCATCAGCGCGCTGCTGGCGGGCGTTGCGGGCAGCTCGGCGATCTTCATCGTCGCGCGGCTGATCGGCGGCCTCGGCGTCGGCGCGGCGTCGGTGCTGTCGCCGGCCTATATCTCCGAAGTGACGCCCGCGGCGATCCGCGGCCGGCTCGCCTCGGTGCAGCAGATCATGATCATCACCGGCCTCACCGGCGCGTTCGTCGCCAACTGGGCGCTCGCCAACGTTGCCGGCAGCTCGACCGCGCCCTTCTGGGGCGGGTACGAGGCGTGGCGCTGGATGTTCTGGATGCAGGCGATCCCGGCCGCAGTCTATTTCTTCGCGCTGCTGACGATCCCCGAAAGCCCGCGCTTCCTCGTCACCAAGGGACGCCATGCCGAGGCGGAAGCGGTGCTGGTCAAGCTGCTGGGCGAGGACGAGGGCCGCCGCAAGGTCGCCGAGATCCGCGAGTCGCTTTCTGCGGATCACCGCCCGCGCTTCTCGGACCTGCGCGACAAGGTGTCGGGCCGCATCCGCCCGATCGTCTGGGTCGGCGTCGGCCTCGCCATCTTCCAGCAGCTCGTCGGCATCAACGTCGTCTTCTATTACGGCGCGGTGCTGTGGCAGTCGGTCGGCTTCTCCGAAAGCGACTCGCTGCTCATCAACATCGTCTCGGGCACCCTCTCGATTCTTGCGTGCATGGTCACGGTCGCGGTGGTGGACAAGCTGGGGCGCAAGCCACTGCTGCTGATCGGGTCGGCGGGCATGACGGTGACGCTCGCCACCGTCGCCTTCGCCTTCCACCATTCGGTGACGAACGCGGACGGCTCGGTCAGCCTGCCGGGCAACTGGGGGATCATCGCGCTGGTCGCCGCCAACCTCTACGTCATCTTCTTCAACGTCAGTTGGGGCCCGGTGATGTGGGTCATGCTGGGCGAGATGTTCCCGAACCAGATCCGCGGCTCGGCGCTGGCGTTCGCCGGCCTGGCGCAGTGGCTGGCGAACTTTGCGATCTCGGTCAGCTTTCCCTGGGCCGCGGCCAATATCGGCCTGGTCGTCACCTATGGCTTCTACGCGATCAGCGCGTTCGTCTCGTACATCTTCGTCGCCCGCATGGTGAACGAAACGCGGGGCCGCGAGCTGGAGCAGATGGAAGGCTGACACGAAAAGGCCCGCGCTCCGATCGGGGCGCGGGCCGTTCGGTTACAGAAACCCCGCCCCTTGCCGGGCGGGGTTTTTCGTTGTCAGAGGCGCGCCTCGGGCAGTGCGAATCCGGGCACATCGACGGTGAAGGTGAACAGGTCGCCAGCCAGCGGTTCCTTCTCGCGGCCCGCGGCATCGAGATGCTTGGCCGCGGTGGTGGCATAGACCGTCTTCAGGTCCGGGCCGCCGAACGCGATCTTGGTGATCGCGCTTACCGGGAAGCGCACCGTCTCCAGACGCTCGCCCTTCGGTGAATAGCGGCGCACGGCGTGGCCGTTGTAGAGTGCGATCCAGACGCAGCCCTCCGCATCGCAGACGGGACCGTCGGGGAACCCCTCCCCCTCGCCCAGCCGCACGAAGACACGCGGGTCGCTGAGGGTGCCGTCCGCGCCCAGCCTCGCGGCATGGACGACCTGTCCAGCGGTATCGACATGATAGAGCGTTCGCCCATCGGGGCTGACCGCCGGCCCGTTCGAGATCGACACCTTGGGCGTCGTCGCCTGGCACGTCTTGCCGTCATAGCGATAGATGGTGCCCGTTGCTCCTGCTTCACCATCGTCCATGCTGCCGAACCACAACCGCCCCGCCGCATCGACGGTCCCGTCATTCAGGCGATTGCCTGGCAGGTCGGGCTCGGGCGAGAGGATGGGCGTGAAGCTGCCGGCCTTCGGATCGAAGCGCGCGAGGCCCGTTTTCAGCCCCGCAACGAAGCCGCCGCCCTCGATCGGCAGGACGAAGCCGACCTGATCGGGCGCGGCCCATTCCGCGCGCTCGCCCGTCGCGGGATCGAGGCGATAGATGCGGTGCCGCTTGATATCGACGAAATACAGCGCCTGCTTGCGCGCGACCCATACCGGCCCCTCCAGCAGCGGGCCACCCAGCGCCCAAAGGCTCTTCGGTTCGCTCGTCACCACGCCCATTCGTCTCTCCAGTTATCGCCAGCCGGCATCCACGAAATAGCTGTGCCCGGTCACCAGCGCGGCATCGTCGGACGCCAGGAACATAACCATCGCGGCGATGTCGTGCGGCAGCAAGCGGCCCGGCAGGCACTGCGCCGCGACGATTTCCGCCTCGCCCTCTGGCGTGTACCATTTCATCTGGCGAGGCGTGCGGACATTGCCCGGAATGACGCACGTCGCGCGGATGCCGTCCGGCCCGAGCTCGCGCGCCAGGCTGCGCGTCAGTCCCTCGATCGCCGCCTTGCACGTCTGGTAGAGCGTCAGTTCGGGCAGGCCGAGATGCCAGGAGATCGAACCCAGATTGACGATCGCCCCGCCGCCCTTGGCGCGCATCGCCGGCACCACCGCCTGCGCACAGAAGAACATGTGCTTGAGGTTCACCGCGAGGCGATTGTCCCAATAGGCCTCGTCGACTTCCTCGATCCCGTGGCGGTCATCGTTGGCGGCGTTGTTGACGAGAATGTCGAACGCGCCGTTCGCCTCGATCAGCCGGCCAATCGTCGCCTTGAGGTCGGCGACGCGGGTCAGGTCGACGGCCTCGAAGCGCACGCGCGCCGGATCGAGTCGCTCGACCACTGCGCGCGAATCCGCCTCGGCAATGTCGAAGAAGGTGACGTCGGCGCCCTGCCGCGCGAACCCCTCGACGATCCCCGCGCCGATCCCCGACCCGCCGCCGGTGACGAGCACGCGCTTGCCGGCAAGGCTGGGATAGATGGCGCGCGTGGCGGCGTCGGGCTGCACGTCGAACGTCGGGTCGGCCTCGGCCACGTTGGTGTCTTTCGGTTCGAGGGGATCGTCGCTCACGCGAGCACCGGCGCGCGCCGGGCGGCGAGGTCGCGCATCAGCGCACGCACGCCATAGGTCCAGGGGGCCGCTTCCTTCGACGTGACGACGGTGTTGGCGAGCGTGCCGAGCGCATCGCTGCGGATCGTCACGACGTCGCCGACCTTGTGGGTGAAGCCGCGGCCGGGCTCGTCGCGGTCCTGCACCGGCGCGAACAGCGTGCCGAGGAACAGCGCGAAGCCGTCAGGATACTGATGCTCGGACAGCGTCTGGCGCACCAGTTCCTCGGGATCGCGGCTGATCTGACGCATCGAGCTGTGCCCATCAAGGCGATAGCCGTCGGTGCCCTCGATCACGAGGTCAAGCTCGGCGGCGCGCACGTCGTCCATGCCGAAGCCGTGACCGAACAGCCGCACGAATGGCCCGAGCGAGCAGGAGGCGTTGTTGTCCTTGGCCTTGCCGAGCAGCAGCGCGCTGCGCCCCTCGAAATCGCGCAGATTCACGTCGTTGCCAAGCGTCGCGCCGACCGGGCGGCCGCGCGAGTCGACGATGACGACGACTTCCGGCTCGGGGTTGTTCCAGCTCGAATCCGAGCGGATGCCGATGTCGCCGCCCCAGCCGATCGTCGACAGGATCGGCGCCTTGGTGAACACCTCCGCATCCGGGCCGATCGCGACCTCCAGATATTGCGACCAGAGACCGGCATCGATGAGTGCGGCCTTCAGCCGGGCGGCTTCCTCGCTGCCCGGCACGACCGATCGGATGCCGCCGCCGACCTTTGCCTCCAGTTCGCCGCGGATCGCCGCCGCCGCGCTCGAATCGCCGCGCGCGCGCTCCTCGATCACGCGCTCGATCGCCGATACGGCGAAGGTGACGCCCGCGGCCTTGACGCATTGCAGATCGAGCGGCGAGCGCAACTCGAAATCGGCCCCGGACCCTTCGGCGCCGAGGGCCTCCACGTCGCAGACCGCCTCGCCCGCGGCGCTTGCCGGATCGTCGAGGTCGAACAGGTCCGCGGTCGTCGCGGCATTCTCGAATGCCGAATGGACCACCCCGCCGCGGACGATCACGGGCACCACCTCGCCGCGCACCGACACGCGTCCCGCCAGCACCGCGGCATCGAGATCGGCGGGCAATGCCGACCGGCTCCACTCAAGCGTCATCGCCTCTGCCCCCTCCTCGTCGCGGCCCGCTTGGGTGCCGCCAATCCATTGCTGGTAGCGGTATCAGGTGCGTGGCACGGTTGCAATCGACCACGCACCCGATTCCGATCGATCCTAAAGCGTCCAGGCCCCGTCGACCCGCGACAGGACACCGCCCTGCCCGCCTTCGCGAAGTGCATCCGGCAACAGCGCCTCGGGCAGATCCTGATAGGCGACGGGGCGGACGAACCGCTCGAGCGCCATCGATCCGACCGAGGTCGTGCGCCCGTCCGACGTCGCCGGATAGGGGCCGCCATGCACCATCGCGTGCGCGACCTCGACCCCGGTCGGCCAGCCATTGGCGAGGATGCGCCCGACCGTCCGCTCGAGCACCCGGATCAGGCCCTTCGCGTCCTCGTAATCGCCCTCGTCGACCTGGATCGTCGCGGTGAGCTGGCCCTCCAGCTCGGCCAGCACCGACTTGAGTTCGTCGAGATCGGCACAGCGGACGAGGACCGACGACACGCCGAACACTTCGTGCAGATGGACCGGATCGGCGAGGAAGTCCTTGCCCGCCACGGTGAACAGCGCAGCGCGGCCCTGCGTCGGGCCGGCGGGCTCGGCACCCTCGGCCACCTTCTCGACATAGGGGCTGGCGGCGAGCTTTTCCTTGCCCGCCTCGAACGCCTTGTGGATGCCGTCGGTCAGCATCACCTGCGCCGCCTGCCCCGACAGCGCCTCGGCCGCCGCCTGGGAGAAGGCGTCGAGCTCGGGGCCGGCGATCCCGAGCACGAGGCCCGGGTTGGTGCAGAACTGCCCGGCGCCCATCGCCATCGAGCCGACATAGGCCTTGGCCAGCGCCTCGCCCCGCGCCTTCAGCGCGTGCGGCATCAGGATGACCGGGTTGATCGCCGACATTTCCGCATAGACGGGGATCGGTCGCGGGCGCGCGGCGGCGATCTTCATCAGCGCCTCGCCGCCCGCACGGCTGCCCGTGAAGCCCACCGCCTGGATGCGCGGGTCGGAGACGAGCTTGCCCGCGACATCGTTCGAGGTGATGTTAACGAGGCTGAACACGCCCTTCGGCATCCCCGTCTTTTCCACCGCGCGGCCGATCGCCGTCGCGATCAGCTCTGACGTGCCCGGATGGGCCGGATGGCCCTTCACCACGACCGGACAGCCGGCGGCAAGCGCCGAGGCGGTGTCGCCGCCCGCGGTCGAGAAGGCGAGCGGGAAGTTCGATGCGCCGAATACCGCGACCGGGCCGACCGCGACGGTGCGCAGGCGCAGGTCGGGCTTGGGCGGCGTGCGCTGCGGATCGGCATGATCGATGCGAAGCTTCTGCCATGCGCCGTCGCGCACTTCCCTAGCGAACAGGCGAAGCTGGCCGGCGGTGCGGCCGCGCTCGCCGGTGATGCGGGCGGCCGGAAGTCCGCTCTCGCGGCAGGCACGCTCGATGAGTTCGTCGCCCAGACCCTCGATCTCGTCGGCGATCGCCTCCAGGAACGCAGCGCGCTCGGCCAGCGGCTTGGTCGAATAGGGGAGGAAGGCGGCCTCCGCGGCGGCACAGGCGTCATCGACGTCAGCCTCGCTCGCGCCGGCGAAGTCGACCTCGTCGATCTCGGCACCCTTGGCGGGATCATAGGCGCGGAAGCGCTGCCCGGACGAGCGGCGCTCGCCCGCGATGAACAGGTCGCCGGTAAGGGTCATGGAATCACGTCTCCTGAAAAGGGTCGGTCAGTGGTGGCCGGGGGCATAGGGATGCCGGACGGCCTCGTAATATTGCAGGTCATGTGCTGGCGGACGAACGCCGGGGGGCAGCTTCCGTCCCGACACCGACCCAAAATACGCCAGGCTGGCATCGCGCCACCATATGGCCTCTTCTTTTTGTATGACAAGAAAAGACGCGATCTGCGCAGCGCGCTCGGCGTCGATCATCGGCGCGAGCGCCGCCCATTGCCGCTGCATCCCGTCGACCGCAGCGACCCCGCGGTCGTAGCGCGCGACGAGTTCGGCCCACAGCGTCCGACCCGAGGGCTGACGCTCGTCCCAGCCGACATGGTGGAACCATAGCAGGAAATCGTCGCCCACCGTCCGCTTGTCGGCAAACCGCCTAGCGACCGGGGCTGCGTACTGGGCGACGGCGTTCGAGCCGGTCCGTGTGCGGTCGAAGCCGATGCCGTGCTTGTCGGCGCGGTGGTAGTAGGTCGGATTCCATTCGGGGCGGGCAAGGTCGCCAACCCAAGGCCCCGGCCCATAATGATGCCCCGTCGCCATCAGGTGGGCGAGCCCCATCGGCGTCATGTAATCGACCACCGCCTGCCGCGAGCCCAGCATCATTGCCGTCACCGGGCGAACGAAGGCGGGGTCGGGCGTGAACGTCTGGCGCGCCCATTCGCCCGCGATCGCTTCCGGGTTTAGGTCGGGGTTCCACGCCAGCCGGCCGAACGCGTACCAGTTCGCCTGATCGAAGATCGACCCCGACCAGTTGCGGTCGCTGCCGATATTGGCGACCCCCGCCATGCCGGACAGGCGATGCCCGTCGAGGCTGCCATCGATTACCTTCGCCACGGTCGATCCCCTGCCCCTGGCATGGGTATCGGCCGCCAGCACCTCGGACCACATCGGCGCGAGATAGGCGAGGTGCGTGGCGAAGCCGAGATACTCCTTGGTGATCTGCACCTCGAGCATCAGCGGCGTCTTCGGCATCGCGCCGAACAGCGGGTGGAAGGGCTCGCGCGGCTGGAAGTCGATTGGGCCGTTCTTGACCTGGACGATGACGTTGTCGGCGAACCTGCCGTCGAGCGGCCGGAACTCGTCATAAGCCTGTTTGGCGCGGTCGTCGGGATCGACCTCCGAATAGACGAAGGCGCGCCACATCACGATGCCGCCGTGCGGCTTCACGGCGGCGGCGAGCATGTTGGCGCCCTCGGCATGGGTGCGCTTGTAATCCTGCGGTCCCGGCTGCCCTTCCGAATTCGCCTTGACCAAGAAGCCGCCAAAATCGGGGATCGCGCGGTAGATCTCGTCGGCCTTGGCCCGCCACCACGCCGCCACCGCGGGATCGAGCGGGTCGGCGGTCGCGGTCTGCTTGAGCTCGACCGGCGCCGACCAGCGCGCCGACAGGTACACGCGGATGCCATAGGGACGCAGCACGTCGGCGACCTTCGCCGCCTTGGCGATCCAGTCGGCGGTCAGGCTGTCGGGCTTGGCATTGACGTTGTTGAGAACCGCGCCGTTGATGCCGAGCGAGGCGTTGGCGCGCGCGTAATCGACGTAACGCGGATCGGTCGCGGTCGGCAGCTTCCACCAGTCCCAGATCGACTGGCCCGAATAGCCGCGCTCGACCGTTCGATCGAGATTGTCCCAATGGTCGAGCAGCCGCAGCTTCACCCGCGGCCGCTCGGCGATGTCGAGGCGCACGGGCAGCGCCCCCTGCTGCGCCAGGCGAAGGAAATGGAACGCGCCATACAGCGCGCCGGCCGGGCGGTTGCCGGCGATCACGACCAGCCGGCGACCGCCCGCCGTCAACTCGCGGATGATAAAGCCTTCGTCCCCCGCTCGGGTCAGCGGCAGGCCGAGCGCGGCGATCCGCGGCGATGCGGACGTGCCGATCAGGATGGCGCCGCCCTGCCCCGCCGGCCGGCCCGTCATCGCGGGCAAGGCCCGGCGAAGCTCGGCGACCGCCGCCGCGATCGTCGGATCGGCGGCCTCGTCGGTTTCGACCGAACCGGCACGCGCCGCCAGATCGGTCGCCGGTCCCGCGGCGAGCGGGCGATAGCGCAGCCACAGCTCGTACCCGTCCTCGGCCAGCGCGGGCTGTGCGAAGGCGAGCAGTATCGCGACCGCCGCAGCCCATCGCGCCATCAGCTTCAGTCGCATCGCCTCTCCACGTCCGGGGCTTTACCCCTTGTCCAACGCTGGCACTACCGGATATTGATACCGCTATCAACCTTCGCGCTCAGCCGAAGACTGGAGAGATGATGCCAAAGATCGTGGCAGCCCGCGTGATCGTCACCTGTCCGGGGCGCAACTTCGTAACGCTCAAGGTCGAGTGCGATGACGGCACGGCCGGGGTCGGCGATGCGACGCTCAACGGCCGCGAGCTGGCGGTTGCCGCCTATCTGACCGAGCATGTCGTCCCCTGCCTGATCGGCCGCGACGCGCACCGGATCGAGGATATCTGGCAGTATCTCTACAAGGGTGCCTATTGGCGGCGCGGCCCCGTGACGATGACCGCGATCGCCGCCGTCGACATGGCGCTCTGGGACATCAAGGGGAAGCTCGCCGGCCTGCCGGTCTACCAGCTGCTCGGCGGGGCGTGCCGGGAGGGGGCGATGGTCTATGGCCATGCCAATGGCACGACGATCGAGGAAACGATCGAGGCGGCGCGCGAGTATCAGCGACAGGGTTACAGGGCGATCCGCCTCCAGTGCGGCGTCCCCGGCATGGCGTCGACCTATGGCGTGTCGAAGGACAAGGATTTCTACGAACCCGCCGACAGCGACCTACCGACGGAGACCGTCTGGTCGACCGCGAAATATCTGCGCGTCGTGCCCGAGCTGTTCGCCGCCGCGCGCGAGGTGCTGGGCTGGGACGTCCACCTGCTCCACGACATCCACCACCGCCTGACGCCGATCGAGGCGGGGCGGCTGGGCCGCGATCTGGAGCCGTACCGCCCCTTCTGGCTCGAGGATGCGACGCCGGCCGAGAACCAGGCGGCGTTCCGCCTGATCCGCCAGCACACCACCGCGCCGCTGGCGGTGGGCGAGGTGTTCAACTCGATCTGGGATGCCAAGACGCTGATCGAGGAGCAGCTCATCGACTATATCCGGGCGACCGTCGTCCATGCCGGCGGGATCACGCACCTTCGCCGGATCGCCGCGCTCGCCGATCTCTATCAGGTGCGGACCGGCTGCCACGGCGCGACCGACCTGTCGCCGGTCAGTATGGCCGCGGCGCTGCACTTCGACCTCAGTGTGCCCAATTTCGGCATTCAGGAATATATGCGCCACACTGCGGAAACCGACGCGGTCTTCCCGCACGCCTACACCTTCGCGAGCGGGATGATGCATCCGGGCGACGCGCCGGGCCTCGGCGTCGACATCGACGAGGCGCTGGCCGCGGGGCACGAATACAAGCGCGCCTTCCTGCCGGTGAACCGACTGGAGGACGGGACGCTTTGGAGCTGGTGAACCGCCCCGGCCCTCTGGGCTGGCGCTTCAGGCGATCGTCAGCATCGCGCCCTTCAGCATCGCCGAGCTCGGCCCGGCGAGGATCTCGACCTCGCCCTTTTCCACCACCTCCTGCAATTCGCGGTTCCACAGTCGGAAGGTCTTTGGCCCAAGCGTGAAGGCGACGCGCCGCCGCTCGCCGGGCGAAAGCGTGACCCGCTCGAACCCCTTGAGTTCGAGAACCGGCTGCGTGACGCTGGCCGAGCGGCGACGAATGTAGAGCTGGACCACCTCGTCGCCCGCGCGGTCGCCGACATTGGCGACCTCAACCTCGGCGCGCACCTCGCCACCCGGTGCGATGCGCGAGGTCGACAGGGTAGGCGCGGCGATCTCGAACCGGGTGTAGCTGAGGCCGTGACCGAACGGGAACAACGGTGCGGCATCGTCGAACAGATAGCCGCGCCGCGCGGTCGGCTTGTGGTTGTAGTAGAAGGGCACCTGCCCGGCATTGCGCACCACCGTCACCGGCAGCTTGGCGCCCGGATTGACGCGCCCGAACAGCCCCTCGGCGATCGCGGTGCCGCCCTCTTGGCCCCCATACCAGCATTCGAGGATCGCGTTCGCGCCCTCGGCCACCAGCGGCCAGCTCGGCGGGCGGCCGTTGATCGCGGCAACGACGACCGGCTTGCCGAGCGCCTTCAACGCCGCGAACAGCTCGTTCTGTTCGCCGACGAGGTCGAGGTCGGTGCGATCGCCCAGGTGGTTGCGGGCATAGGCCTCGCGGCTGGTCTGTTCGGTATCGCCGATCGCGAGGACGATCACCTCGGCCCGGCGCGCCACCTCGACCGCCTCGGCGATCATCGCGCGGTTCTGCGACGGATCGGCGAGTTGCACGTCGTCGTCGCCGCGATCGTCGGTGCGGACGATCCGCACGCCCTGTGCGGTCAGGATAGGCCGCCCCTTGCCCACCAGTGCGCGGATGCCGTCGAGCAACGTCACCGTCTGCTTCGGCACGCTCGAATAGCCGCCCAGTCGCGCGATCGCCGCGTTGGGGCCAATCACCGCGACCGGACCACCGGTCGTCGCCAGCGGCAATGTCCCGTCGTTTTTCAAGAGGCACAGCGACTTGCGCGCCGCCTCCAACGCCAGCGCGCGTGCTTGCGGATTGCCCGTCACGCGCGCGGCGGTGCGCAGATCGCCGTACGGGTTTTCGAACAGCCCCGCGCGAAACTTAAAGGCGAGGATGCGGCCAACCGCCCGGTCGATCAGCGCCTGCTCGACCTTGCCCGACCGCACCTGCGCCACCAGCGTGCGAAAGCATTCGCCGTCGGGCAGCTCCCAGTCGACCCCCGCGCCCAGCGCCTGACGCGCGGCGTCCGCCTTGTCGACGGCGATGTGGTGCAGCGTGTTGAGCTCGGACACGGCGCCGTAATCGCTGACGATCACCCCGTCGAAGCCCCATTCGCCGCGCAGCACCGTTTCCAGCAGCCAGCGATTGGCGTGGCTCGGCACGCCGTCGATCTCGTTATAGCTCGGCATCACCGCGGCGATGCCCGTCCGCTCGACGACCTCGCGGAACGGCGGGAAGAAGTTCTCGCGCAGCTCGCGCTCGCTGATCTGTGCGGGCGCGATGTTGTTACCAGCCTCGGGCTGGCCGTGCCCGGTCATGTGCTTGAGCGTCGCGAACACCTTGCCCGGCGGCAGCATCGGCCCCTTGCCGGTGCCTTGCAGACCCTCGACCGCGGCGACGCCCATCTCAGCGACCAGATAGGGATCCTCGCCGAACGTCTCCTCGATTCGGCCCCAGCGCGGATCGCGGACGATATCGACGACGGGCGACAGGACGAACGGGACGCCTCTCGCGCGGGCCTCGCGGGCGATCTGGCCCTGGACGCGGCGCATCAGGTCGGTGTCGAAGCTGCCCGCCATCGCGATCGCCTGCGGGAACATCGTCGCCTCCCGCGCCATCAGGCCGTGGAGCGCTTCCTCATGGACGAGGACGGGGATGCCAAGGCGCGTGCGCTTGATCGCCCACTCCTGCACCGCGTTGATGAAGGCGATCGTCTCGGCCGGCGTGCGGCCTACATTGACCGTCGCGCCCGCCGCCGCCGCCTCGCCGGTCACGCCGCGCTTGTCGGAGGGGCGGGTGAGCTGCCCGAACCCGTTCGGATAAGCCGCTGACGCCTTGGCCGGATCGAACGTCGAGCCCGTCATGATCTCGCTCTTGGTCGCCCAGAGCGCGATCATCTGCATGACCTTTTCCTCGAACGTCATGCGCCCGACCAGGTCGCGGACACGATCGGGCACGGGCGCACGCGGATCGCGATAGAGCGGCCGCCCGCGCTGCACCGCCGGCGTCCCCGCCCGCGCGAGCATCGGCAGGTGCATCGCCGCGCCCGCGCCCAAGATCGTCCGAAGCGTCGCGCGCCGATCAGCCATCACCCTCTCCCTTGCGCGCACCGTTACCGCTATCAGGATGAAGGTCAACCGCCGGAATAAGATCAGAATATACAATGACTTGAAGACGCTGCACGGAACTTCTCTGCCTGCCGCCGCTTGGTACGGTTCGGGGGCAGCGGAAGGACGACCCATGGGACGGACCGGTTTCCTCGCATCGCTCAACCTCACGACGTTTGCGATCATCTTCATCGTGGCGGCGCTGGCGCTCTTCTTCTTCCTACGTCGCCGGTCGAACGCGCATCCGCTCGAGGGGCGGGAGGAGCGGAACGTGGCGCGCGATCTCGACGCCGGTCGCCCCGCCCCACCCCAGTCGCCGCCGCGCGAACCCTAACGCCGGGCCAGACGCTCGAACCCGATCGCCGCCAGCATCGTGATCCCGGTCAGGGGGAAGACCACTCCCGCCCCCGCCATCAGCACCAGCAGCCCGCGCCCGCTGCGTCCGGGCGGCAGGCCGAGGCCCTTTGGCCGCCGCTTCACCCACATCACCGGCGCGCTGACGACGAGCAGCAGGATCGCGATGCAACCGGCGAGCATGACGAGCCGGTTTGCCTCGCCATATTGCTGGCCCTGATGGACGGCGATGCCCCACTCGATCGCCCGCGCACCGCCGCCGAACCCGGCATAGCGCGCATCCTGAAGCACGCGGCCTGTCCCTGCATCGACATAGATCGCCCGCGCATCGTCGGCGCGGACGATGGGCGCACTGACAAGGTAGGGCGCGCCCGGCGACGTCGGCAGCGTCAGCGACCACGCATCGCCGACGCCCCGCGCCCGCGCAGCCGCCAGCGCGCGGTCGGGGCCGATATCGCCGCCATGCCCCATCGGCACCTGCGCGCGCTGCATCGACCACGGGAGCGTCGCCGCCCCGCCATGCTCGCCATGCCCGCCGGGCGCGGGCGATGGCGGCCGCCCCCAACCCTGTGCAGCGACGATGCCTTGCAGTCCTTTCCCCCATACCCCGCTCCACGGCATCCCTGTGATCGCGAGGAACAGGATCACCGCCCCCGCGAGGATGCCGGTCGAGGCATGGAGGTCGCGCCAGAAGCGACGCCCCCGCGCCGGCCCCTTCACCCCGAACCCCGGCCTTGACGCCCAGAGCCAGATGCCGGTCAGCACCAGTACGATCGTCCACCCCGCCGCAATCTCGATCAGCGCGTTGCCGATCGGGCCGCTGATGACGAGACTGTGGAGGTCCTTCACCAGCCCCATCACCCCGCCCGGCCGGGTCGTGCCGATCACGCGGCCGTCGCCCGGATCGACGAACGCGGTCCGCTTCGCGCCGTCGGGCAGCGCGAGCGTCATCCGCCAGCTTTCGGCAGCTGCTGGCTTCGCGATCTGCGTCACGCGCCCGCCCGTGCCGGCGGCGACGCGCTTCGTTAGTATCGACAGCGGCAACGCCGGCCGCGCCTCGACGCGCAGCCAGTCGGCATAGACCGCGCGCTCGATCTCCGGCTTGTAGAGATAGAGCCCGCCCGTCACCGCGAGCCACGCGAGGAACGGCAACACCAGCAGCCCGGCCACGAGATGCCAGCGCCAGACCGAGCGATAAAGCGCGTCCATCAGAACCGCCCCCGCACGCCGCCGAATATCGCGCGGCGCTCGACGGGATAATAGATCACCGACGCATCGGTCGCGCGGGTCACGGCGGAAATGTCGCCGATCGCCTTCTTCCCAGTCAGGTTGCGGGCATCGACGAACAGGCTTAGCCCCTTCGCGATCTCGGCCTGTGCGCCCAGGCCGATCAGCGCATAGCCAGGCGCCTTTGCCGTGTTGGCGTAATCGGCCCAGGCCCCCTGCGGCACCCATTCGACATTGGGCGTGACGCTCAGCCCTTCGGTCCCCAGCCGCACCTCGCCGCGATAGAGGTGCCGCGCGACCACCGGCAAGCGATTATCGCCGAACTGCGCGTCGCCGCGGAAGCGGAAGTCGTTGAGCTGATAGACTTGTCGCAGCCGCAGCCACCGCGCGGGGGTCAGGTCGAGCCCCGCCTCAATCCCCTGATGCCGCGTCCGCCCTGCGTTGAACGTCGCCGCGGGAATGTCGGGCGACTGGTTGAACTGGAGCAGCTCGCCGTGAATGTCGGCACGATAGAGCGTCACGTCCCACGCGGCGATCCCCGCCCGCCCGCGCGCGCCGACCTCGTAAGTCCAGGCGCGTTGAACATCGAGGTCGACGAAACCCGGCGTCACCTCACCCCCGACCGCGAACGGCGTCTGGTTCAATTCGCTGAACCCCGGCAGCTCGACCGAGCGGTTGGCGTTGGCATAGAATTGCACGCCCGGCTTCGGCTCGAACAACAGGCCGATCTTGGGCGCGAATTCGTCGAAGCTCGCCGACCCGCTGCGTGCGGGGGCGAGCCGGTTCGCCACCTCGCGTTCGCCATGA
Organism: uncultured Sphingomonas sp.; assembly: GCA_913775315.1. Taxonomy (GTDB): domain Bacteria; phylum Pseudomonadota; class Alphaproteobacteria; order Sphingomonadales; family Sphingomonadaceae; genus Sphingomonas. The sequence continues at coordinate 84,107 of CAJYIX010000020.1, forward strand.
GTGTAGAAGCCGCCCGCGACCAGCGAGAGCGTCGGCACGAACGCGACGCGAAGCTCGCCATAGCTGTCGATCGTCTGCGCCTGTTGCCGCGCATCGGCGGTCAGCGCGCCACGCCGGCCTGCGACATTCACATACTGGCGCGCGCGAACGCTGCCGAACCGCGCGGTCGATCCCAGCGCCGCCTCCACCGGCAGCCCGGCGACCTCGCCCGACAAATCGAGCCGGGCGAAGGCGCCGTAATCCACCGACTTCTGGTCAATGACCTGAAAGATTGGATGGTAAAGCTGCTTGTCGTTGAAGAAGGCGCCGATCGCCAGCGTGCCGCGCCCGAGTTGAACGGTCGTCCGGTTCTGCAGCCGCATCGAATCGATGTCGCGCGCCTGATCCTGTGCATAGTTCGCGGGCAGCGACAGCGCGGGGGTCGTTAGCGCCTGTGCGCGCGTCAACGCGCCGGGCAATTCCTGGCGGATGTGATTGGCGCTGCCGTAGAAGCGCGTTTCGACGCCCTCGGCCAACCTCAAGCCCACATTGCCGTTCAGCCGCAGTGACTGCCGCGTCGCATGGCCGCGATCGCCGTCCGAGGCATCGCCGGTGATCGCCAGATAGCCGTCGCCCGCCTCCGTCGCCTTGCCCACGGCCAGCTTGCCGCGGACGGTGTTCCAGCTCCCGCCGTCCACCCGCGCCTCGATCCCCGGCGCGGATCGCCCGGTCGGCGTCACCGCATTGATCGCCCCGCCCAGCGTCGACCCGCCGAAGCGCAGCGCATTGCCGCCGCGATAGACCTCGATCGCCTCGAACACCTGCGGGTCGAGTTCCTGGAAGTCGCCGTTGTTGTCGGCCAGGTTGATGGGGATGCCGTCCTGCATCAGCAGCAGCCCGCGCATGTGAAAGCCGCGGCTGATCCCCGATCCGCGCACGGAAATCCGCACCTCCTGCCCGAAGCGCGGCTGCGTATAGACGCCGGGCGAAAAGGCGAGCGCGTCGCGCAGCGACACCGCCGCCTTGTCGGCGAAATCCTCCGCCGCGACGAGATCGACGCCACCGGGGGTCTTGCGGACTTCGGTTTCGGCATCCTCGGCGATGCGCTCGCCGGTGACGACGATGGTCTGCGGGTCCTCCTCGCGGGCCGAGGCGGGCACGGCAAGCGCGAGCAGCGACGCGCCGGCAAGGGCGCGCGTGAAAACGGTCATGTGGATATTCCTCGATCGAATGGAGGCGCGCCGCGGCGGGCGCGCGAACGTCAGGCGATCGAGCGGGCAGGCGGTCCGCGAAGCGGCGGGCGGAGGTGCTGGAGCGCGAGCGGCCGGAACCGCTGCCCAGTGCGCAGCAGGGCGGCGGCGACCATCGCCAGTGCCGCGAGCAGCAGGATCGGGTCCGCCCCGCCCAGGAACGGCGCGGCCAGCCCGGCAAAGGCACAGGTCGTCCCCGCCTTCTCATGCTCGCCGGGCGCTTGGCGCGGGCTCTTTTCGGCAAGACCCGGGATCGCGATCGTCATCGCGCGCGATCCCTCGCCCGAACAGACCATCACGGTCAGTTGCCCATCGGCGCCCGTCGTCGTCATGAACCCCGCGGGCACGACGACGCGCAGCAGCATCGCCGCCGCGACGATCAGCGCGGCGATCCAGGCATGGTCGCGGAACAGGCGGCGCATCGACGGCACGCCCGCTCCCTAGGCGCTGGCACGGGCATCGGGCAAGGCCATTGCCCGTTCATCCACGCCGGACCACAAGCGAACGATGATGCGCATCCTGGCCCCCCTCGTCGCCCTGTCCGCCTGCACGCCGATGGTTGCGCCCGACACGCCCCCGCCCGCTGCAGGCGGCGCGCGATACGGCGCGGTCGGGACCGAACCCTTCTGGTCGCTCGGGCTGGCGGACGGGAGGATGGGCTTTGCCGAGGCCGGCGGCCGCACGATCGCCGCCCCCGCACCGCCCGCGCGGCCGAGCTTCAACGGCGAACGCTATGTCACCGACCGCCTGACGCTCGACATCACCCATAGCCCGTGCAGCGACGGGATGAGCGACAAGCGATACCCCGACACCGTCCTCGTCATCGCCGATGGCCGTGAATACAAGGGCTGCGGCGAGGCGAAGGCCGACAACGCGCTGGAGGCTCGCGACTGGCGGGTGAGCGCGATTCGAGGCGAGGCCCCCGGCGGCCCGCGCCCGGCGACGCTCCGCTTCGATGCCGGGCGGCTGACGGGCACCACCGGCTGCAACCGCCTGACCGCGAGCTATACGTTGAGTGGGAGCGCGGTAACGATCGGCGATGCCGCGACGACGCGGATGGCCTGTCCCGGCCCGGCGATGGCGCAGGAACAGCGGCTCGCGGCGGCGCTGAAGGGGCCGCTGACGCTGGTGCAGGGCAAGGACGGGGTGATGCTGGCCAACGCCGACGGCTCGCCCGCGGTGACGCTGGTGCCGGTACGGCCGTGATCGCGCTCGCACTCGCTGCGCTTGCGCTGGCGCAATCGACGCCGATCGGCACAGATTCACAGGAATCGATCATCCGGCTGGCCTTCGATCCCGCGCGACTGTTCGGCCGCGCCGGACATCCCTTGGTGGGGATCCAGTATCTTGGCGATGACTATGGCTACGCTGTCTACGCGATTGCGCTTGCTCACGGTTGCACAGGCAAACGCGGCCCCGATTGTCGCCCCGCGCTGATCGCCCGAATGGTACGGGCGCCCGACGCCCTCAAGGTCGAACGGCCGCGATGGGCCGGGGCGGCCGTCGTCGACCGCGTCAAACGGACGGGTGCGACGACGCCCGAACAGATCGCGACCGCGCTCGATACGCTCGGCCTCGAATGGCGCGAAGCCGACCTGTCCGCCTGCCCCGCCGCGATGGCCGTGCTCCCCGACGCCGCAAAGGCTGAATGGATGCCGCAGCCCTGGCAAATCCCTCGCAGCGGCCGCCGATCGAGATGTTTCTCCATTTCGACACGGTGAGCGTGACCCTCTCTGGCGACTATACGCGCAAGACAAGTTATTTCGGGCGCATCGCCGACGATCTTCCGAGCGGCTGGGCCGTCCGGCTCGCCGCCGCGCTTGAGCCCTGCTGGCGGCCGGCGACCGCCGCGCCGCCATGGCGTCGCGCGCTTACTCTGCCGCCTCCGGCAGCGCCGGCGTCTCCGCCTCCACCTTGAGCTTGCTCAGCGGGCGGGGGCTCGCCTCGACCATCGGCAGCGGCTCGATCGACTTGGCGCCGGTGTCGATGTTCAGCGTCTCGAAGCGCTTGGCCTGGCTCATCACCTGACTCTCGATCGAGCCGACGAAAGCGTTGTACGCGCTGGTCGCGGTTTCGAGATTCTTGCCGAGCTTGGCGATGTGCATCCCCATCGTCGCGACGCGCGCATGGAGTTCGCGGCCGAGTTCCGCAATCTGCCGCGCCTCGCCCGCCAGCTTCTCCTGCCGCCATACCGCCGCGACGGTGCGGGCGATGGCGATGAGGTTCGTCGGCGTGGCGATCAGCACGCGCCGGTCGAACGCATAGTCCCAAAGCTGCGGCTCATGCTCCAGCGCCGCAGACAGGAAATGCTCGCCCGGCACGAACATGATGACGAACTCGGGCGTATTCTCGAACTGGCCCTGATAGGCCTTGTTGCCGAGTGCGTTGACGTGCGCCTTCATCGAGGAAACGTGCTGGCCGAGGAACGCGGCGCGCTCCACCTCGTCCACCGCGCCGTACGCGTCCTGATAGGCATTGAGCGACACCTTGGCGTCGATCACCAGGATCGAATTGCCCGGCACCTTGACGATCGCGTCGGGACGCAGGCGACCGCCCTCGGCCTCGACCGACACTTCCATCATGAAGTCGGTGTGTTCGGCGAGACCACAGGTTTCGAGGACGTTGCGAAGCTGCTGCTCGCCCCAGCGACCGCGCGCCTTGGGTGCCGCGCGCAGCGAATTGACGAGCTTGGCCGCCTCGGCCCGCACGCCCTCCTGCCCCGCGCGCATCCCCTCCATCAGCCCCTTGAGCTGTCCGTACGCTTCGGTCCGCTCCTTCTCGACGCTCTCGATGCGCGATTCGTAGCGCTTGAGCGTCTGCTCGACGGGTGCGAGCAGCGCCTTGATCTTGACCTCGTTGCTGTCGCTCGCCTGGTGGAACCGCTCCTGCGCGCGGGCGAGAAAGGCGTTCTGCGCCTCACCCAGCAGGCGGTTCGACACCTCGGCGAACTGCGCGGCCATCATGTCCTTGGCCGCCTTGAACTCCTCCAGCCGCGCCTCGAACGCGCGCGCGTCGGCCTTCAGCGTGGCGAGGTCGAGGCGGGCGCTGTCGCGTTCGATCCGCAGCGTCTCGTTCTCGCTGACCAGCTCGCCCATCCGGCTCGCGCGGTCGCTGGCGAGCGCCAAGTCGGTGATCGCCTTCTTGAAATCCGCGTCGCGCGCGTCGCGTTCGGCACGCACGCCCTCCACCCCGCGATTGCCGAGGAACCAGCCGAGCACCGCGCCCACGACGAGCGCGGCGACGACCAGCAGGATGGCGAGAATGGGGTCCATGACGCGCTTCCGGAAAAAGGTGAACGGAGCGCGAACCTAGACGCTCGGGGCTATCGCCTCAAGCCGCCGACTTCCTCAACTTGGCGAGTTTCTTCAGCACCATGTCGCGCTTCAGGCGAGAGAGATGGTCGATGAACAGCACGCCGTTCAGGTGATCCATCTCGTGCTGCAGGCAGGTCGACATCAGGCCGTCGAACCATTCCTCATGCGTGTTGCCGTCGAGGTCGAGCCAGCGCGCGCGGCAGCGGTCGGGGCGCTCCACCTCGGCGAACATCTCGGGGATCGACAGGCAGCCTTCCTGATAACAGCGCTTCTCCTCCGACACCTCGAGGATCTCGGGGTTTATGAAGGCGTGGGGCGCGCGGATCGGCTTGCCCTCCTCGTCCTGCTCCTCCTGCAAATCGATGACGAGGATGCGCTTGGGCACCGCCACCTGGATCGCGGCGAGGCCGATGCCCGGGGCATCGTACATCGTGTCGAACATGTCGGCGACAAGGGTGCGAACCTCGTCGGTCACGCCCTCGACGGCTTCGGAGACGAGCTTGAGGCGGGGATCGGGGACTTCGATGATGGGGAGAACGGCCATGCGTCTAAAATGGCGGCGCGCGTGCGCGGGGTCAAGCGACGGGGCGGCGCGCGCGGAGCGCCTGTGCCAGCGTCCCCTCGTCCAGATAGTCGAGCTCGCCGCCCACCGGCAGGCCGTGCGCGAGTTGCGTCACGCGCACCGGAAACCGCTCCAGCCGGTCGGCAAGGTAGTGCGCCGTCGTCTGTCCCTCCAGCGTCGCGTTCATCGCCAGCACCACCTCGTCCACCCCGCCCGCCTCGATCCGGCCGACCAGCGCGTCGATGGTGAGGTCTTCGGGCCGCACCCCCTCCAGCGCGGACAGCCGGCCGCCGAGCACGTGGAAGCGCCCCGGAAAGAGCCGCGAGCGTTCGAGGGCCCAGAGGTCGGCGACTTCCTCCACCACGCACAGCGACTTGGGATCGCGGCGGCCATCGGCGCAGATCGAGCATGGATCGGTGGTGTCGACATTGCCGCACACGCTGCACGTCGCCAGCCGCTCCCCCACCGCGCTCAGCGCGGACAGAAGCGGCACCAGCGCCGTCTCCCGCCGCTTGATGAGGTGCAGCACCGCGCGCCGCGCCGATCGGGGGCCGAGGCCGGGAAGCCGCGAGAGCGCCTGCGTCAGCGCGTCGATTTCGGGAGAAGCCATGTGGCCCCAAGATAGGGGGTTGCGCCGCCCGCTGCCAAGCGGTGAAGGAAGGCCATGCGGATCGTCTTCATGGGCACGCCCCAGTTCGCCGTGCCGGTGCTCGAAGCACTCGCCGATGCGGGTCATCAGATCGTTGCCTGTTACTCGCAGCCGCCGCGCCGGGCGGGGCGCGGCAAGGCGCTCACCCCCTCGCCCGTTCACGCGCGGGCGGAGGCGATGGGCGTGCCGGTACTGACGCCCGTGACGCTTCGCGATGCAGAGGCACAGGCCGCGTTCGCCGCGCACGAAGCCGATGTGGCGGTGGTTGCCGCCTATGGCCTGATCCTGCCACGCGCGGTGCTGGACGCGCCGCGGCTCGGCTGCCTCAACGTCCACGCCTCGCTGCTGCCGCGCTGGCGGGGAGCCGCGCCGATCCAGCGCGCGATCCTTGCCGGCGATGCGGAGACGGGCGTCGGCATCATGCAGATGGAGGCGGGGCTGGATACCGGCCCCGTGCGGCTGGAGAAGCGGACGCCCGTCGCGGGCAAGACCGCGGGCGACCTGACCGCCGAGCTCGCAGGGCTGGGCGCGGCGGCGATGGTCGATGTGCTCGCGGATCCCGACGCCTATCCGCCGATCTCGCAGGCCGACGAAGGCGTCACCCACGCCGCCAAGATTGACAAGGCCGAGGCGCGGCTCGACTTCGCCGGGTCCGCCAAGCAGGCCGAGCGACAGGTCCGTGCCTTCAACCCAGCGCCCGGCGCGTTCTTCGAGGTGAACGGGGAACGCATCCGTGTGCTCGCCGCCGATGCGCTCGAGGGCGCCGCGCCCGCCGGAACCGTCGTAGCCCATGCGGCCGGCTTCGCGATCGGATGCGGCACGGGCCAACTCGTCCCCACGCTCGTCCAGCGCGCGGGCCGCGCGGCGATGACGCCGGCCGAGCTTCTCCGCGGCTTCGCGATCCCCGAGGGCGCGATCCTGTCGTGACCCGCTTCGCCCTGACGATCGAGTGGGACGGCCGCCCTTTCATGGGCTGGCAGCACCAGAAGCATGGGCCGAGCGTGCAGCAGGCGATCGAGGATGCCGCCCGCGCGATCACCGGCGAGGACGTGCTCGTCCACGCCGCCGGCCGTACCGATGCGGGCGTCCACGCGCTGGGGATGCGCGCGCATTGCGATATCGACAAGCCCATCGAGCCGTTCCGGCTGATGGAGGCGCTCAACGCGCGGATGCGGCCCAACCCGGTCGCCGTGCTGGCGTGCGAGGTCGTGCCCGACGACTGGCACGCGCGCTTTTCCTGCATCGCCCGCCATTACGAATATCGCATCCGCATGCGCCGCGCGTCGCTGACGATCGAAAAGGGGTTCGCGTGGCGCGTAGCCCCGCCGCTCGACGCGGGCGTGATGGCGGCGGGGGCGGCGATGCTGGTCGGCCGGCACGACTTCACCACGTTTCGATCCGCGCATTGCCAAGCGGACAGTCCGCTCCGCACACTCGACCGGCTCGACGTCGTGGCGGAGGGCGATCTCATTCGCATCTTCGCCTCGGCGCGGTCGTTCCTGCATCATCAAGTGCGTTCGATGGTCGGCTGCCTCGCGCTCGTCGGCCAGGGCCGCTGGTCGCCCGAGGATGTGCGCGCGGCGCTGAAGGCGAAGGACCGCGGCGCGCTGGGGCTCAATGCGCCGCCCGACGGGCTCTATTTTCTGAGCGCCGACTATCCCTGACGACTGAACGCGCCGACCAGCTCGACATGCGTCGACCAGAGAAACTGGCCGACCGGCTGCACCCAGTCGAGCGTATAGCCACCCTCGCACAACATCTTCGCATCGCGCGAGAAGCTGCTGGGATTGCAGGAGACATAGGCGATCCGAGGCACGTTTGCGCCGGCAAGGTTCGCCGCCTGCTCGCGTGCGCCAGCCCGCGGCGGATCGAGGACAACCGCGTCGAAGCGACCCTGTTCCTCCGCCGTCAGCGGCCGACGGAACAGGTCACGATGGTCGGCGAACACCGCCCGCCCCGCCTGCGCCGCGCCAGCCTTGAGCGACAGGATCGCCTCGCGCGCGCCCTCCGCGGCATAGGCACGGATGCCGTCGCCAAGGCCGAGTGCGAAGGTCCCGAGCCCGGCGAACAGGTCGGCGACGTTGCGCGCCCCACCGATCGCCTCGCGCGCCGCCGCGATCAGCGCCGCCTCCCCCTCGCGCGTCGCCTGCAGGAACGAGCCGGCAGGCAGCGGCACCGCCACCCCGCCCAGCGTCACCGTCACCGGCTCGGGCGCCCAGCGCGCCTCCGGGCCATAGGCATCGTCGATCGACAGGCGGGCGAGCTTGTGCCGCCGCGCGAATGCCGTGACAGCCTCGAGCGCCGCCAGCCCCTCGCCCAGCCGGCCTTTTAGCAGCACGTCGACGCCCTGATCCGCCAGCGTGAGGTGCACGTCGATCCGCCCCGATTGCGGCAACTGCGCCGCCAGCAGGCCGCGCAGCGGCTGGAGCAGCGCGAACAATTCGGGCGCGAGAATCCAGCATTCGTCGAGATCGACCAGCGCATGGCTCTGCGCGCGGGTGAAGCCCAGATGCACCTGTCGCCCGCGCCGCTCGGCATGGAGCGTCGCGCGACGGCGGGTCCTGGGCGGGCTGATGACCGGCGCGCGGACAGGGGCGGTCAGCCCCTGCGCCTTCAGCGCGCCATCGACCCGGTCGTGGAGATAGGCCGCATAGGCCACGTCATCGAGATGCTGTAGCTGACAGCCGCCGCATTCGGGATAATGCCGGCACGGGGCGGCACGGCGATGTGCGCCTGCCGCCACGCTGCCATCCTCGAACACGCGGTCGCCCGGCGCGGCGAGCGGCACGTGCCGGCCGGAGGCGGTGACGCCCTCGCCCCGCGCGGCGACGCGGACGACTTCCTCCTCGGGGCTTACAGACATTCGGCGATCGCGATGGGGATATGCATGGCCAGATCATCGGCGACCAGCGCCGCTCCCGCAAGAGTGGCGGCACGCGCATGCAGCCAGACCGCCTCGCACGCGGCGCGAAACGGCGCACGCGTCACCGCCAGCCGCGCGGCGACGAGGCCGGCGAGCACGTCACCGGTTCCCGCGGTCGACAGCCACGACGACGGGCGATGCACCCGCGCCTCCCCCGATGGGGCCGCGACGACCGTCGTTGCCCCCTTCAGGACGACCACCGCGCGGCTGCGCCGCGCAGCGTCGAGCGCGGCGGCGATGCGGTCGCCTGGTGGCGCGCCGAACAGCCGCGCGAACTCCCCGGCATGCGGTGTCAGGATCGTCGGCGCGGTGCGACCGGACAGATGATCCGCATCTACTAATATCAGCGCATCGCCGTCGAGGACCAACGCCCGGTCACTTGCCAGCCATTCTTCGCATAGCGTGCGAGCCATATCACCGCGTCCCAGGCCCGGCCCCACCAGCACCGCGGCGGCACGATCGGGGTCGATCGCAACACGGTGGACGACGGCATCGAATGGCACACGCGCATCCTCGCCGGCCAGCACGACATAACCCGCACCGCCCCGGGCCGCCGCTCCCGCCGCCAGCCTTGCCGCGCCGGGCATCGCCCCGCCGACGACGCCGACCAGCCCGCGTGTATATTTGTGATCCGCCGCCCCGGGTGCCGCCAGCCGCGGCCGCGCCAGCATGCGGACCGGCGATTCGACACTCAGACCGAGCGTGTCGAGCAGCAGCGCTCCCGACGCCCCGACCCCCGCCCCCTGGACATGCCCGTGCTTGACCGCGCCGAGCGCCAGCGTCGCATCTGCGCGCAAGACGCTGCCCCGCGCCTCGCCGCTATCGGCATCGAGGCCGGAGGGGATATCGATCGCAAGCACGAAATCGGCGCCGGCCCGCAACCGCTCGATCGCCGCCGCGGGCGCGCCGTTGATCGCGCGCGACAGGCCAATGCCGAATAAACCGTCGACGACGACCGGCCGCACCGGCGCTTCGTGCATGGCGACGGTCGCGCCAAACCAGCGCGATCGCATCGCTGAGGCGGCATCACCACCCGCCTGACCGAGCGCGGCAACGACGACATCGAGGCCTTGCTCAGCCAGAAACCGTGCAGCGCCAAAGGCATCGCCGCCATTGTTCCCGGCACCAGCGAGTACGGTGATCGGTCGCCCCGTCGCAAAGCGCGCCGCCTCTCGCGCAACGGCGCGGGCGGCAGCCTCCATCAGCGCAGTCTGGCTGGTCCCGCTGGCAAAGCACGCACCCTCCGCCGCGCGCATTTCGGCGGCGGTGACGATCGGCGCATCAACCAGGCGCATCGGCCACCTCGGCCGCTGCGGGCAGGCGATAACGTGCGCCGCCCACCTCGACCTCGATCACCGCGCCGCGCGTCCGCACGATTGCCGGCGCCGCGCCATCGGCGGCCGCGATCCCGCGCCCGTCGGCCGCGACGCGCAGTCTGTGAAAGCCACCATCCGGCAAACGGACCGTCAGCACGGTGCCCTGCGCGTCGGCGGTCCGCTCGACCGCACACATACGCCGGAACTCGGCCTCACCCGGGGGTGCGCACAGAATGCGGCCATCGGGCGCACCGGGCGCGGGCGCAGCGGCTTCAGCGACCGATTGCGGTTCGTCGGGTACAGCGCTGCCGCCGCAGCCGGCGAGCAACAGCCCGATTGCCACGATCGATCCTCTCATGAGTCGCCCCCCGTTTCCGCCCTCGCCTGCTCGATCAGCGGGGCAAGGATCTGCGTCCAGCGCGCAACCCCCGCCGTATCGGCGATCAGGTCGTTGCGCACCTCGATCGAGACGCAGGCGATCCCCTGCCCCTCGCCATGCCGGTTGAGCGTCGCATTGAGCATCCGCCCGGAATAGGGCGCGTTATCGCCTGTCTCGATCCCCGCCGCACGCAGGCCCGCAATCATCACCGCCGCCGCCCGGTGGTCGCGATTGTAGAGGACGCCCGCCTCCAGCGCGCGCGGCGGCGCGTCGCGTAGCTGGCGGGTGAAGCTGTGGATCGCGACGATCAGGCGCGGGCGGCGGGCCCGCACCTCGTGCGCGATTGCCGCGTGGTACGGCGCGTGAAAGCGGGCGATTCGGTCGAAGCGATCGGCGCCGACATTGCCCGGAATGGCGACGCGATCGCTTTCGACCGGCATCAGCGCGGGATGATCGGGTTCACGATGCAGGTCGATGACAAGCCGGGAGACGGTAGCGAGAACCGCCGGCGCGCCGAGCGCCGCGGCCAACCCGCGGGTCAGCGGTTCCGCACCGACATCGATCGCCATGTGTTCGCCCATCACCGCCAGCTCGACGCCGAGGTCGATGCCGTCAGGCACCGCGTTCGACGCGTGATCGCACAGCAGGAGGATGTCGCGCGCGCCGTCGATGACGATCGGCGCACTCATGCGAAACGCGCCGTGCGGCGCTCGCGATGCGCGGCCAGCCCCTCGGCCAGATCGGGACCCGCGAAGAGAGCGTCGAACGCGGCGTCGGCGTTGCCGGCGGCATCGTTCAGCACGGACTTCAGCATCCGCGTTGATCGCGTTGAATTACCAGCAATCTGCCTCGCCAGCTGCATCGCCTCTTCCCAGACGTCGGCGGCGACCGTTTCGACCAACCCGATCGCTGCCGCGCGGTGCGCGTCGAGGACCTCCGCGGCATAGAGCATCCGCGCCGCCTGCCCGCGGCCGACCAGCGCGGCGAGGCGGGCGATGTCTTCTGCCGGATAACCGATGCCGAGCCTGGCCGGCGTGACCGCGAATTGCGCTTTCTCGCCCGCGACGCGGATATCGGCCGCCAGCGCCAGCGCTACGCCCGCGCCGTAACAGCCCCCCGCGATCACCGCGACGACGGGCACGGGCACCGCCGCCAGCGCATCGATCCCGGCACGCATCGCCTGCCGGAACCGCGAGGCCGCAGCCGGGTCGTGGCGAAATCCGTCGAACTCGCTAAGATCGGCCCCGGCCGAAAAATCGCGCGTCCCGCCGATCAGCAGCACGCGGCAATCGGCGGGCAATGCGGCCAGCGTTGCCGCCAGCCGGTCCCACTCGGCAACGGGGATCGCATTGCGCCGTGCCGGCGCATCGATCGTCAGGCGGGCGATGCCCGGCTCGGGCGTGTCGAGGAAGAACATCGGCATCAGCGATGCCGCATCGCGCGGCGGCTGTCACGCCCGGCGGTTGGTCGAGGGAGGTGGCGGGGTCCGAAGACCCGGCCACCGGCAGGCGATCCGCTCCCGGCGTACGGCCCACTATCCTCGCGCTACGCAAGGACCATGCCGATCGATTCGTCCAGCGCGACGGCTCAGCCCTCGTCCCGCGCCGGGACTCCGCCTGTCACGCCAGTGCCGTTTCGAGACACCACCAGCGTGCATCGGCGAGCGCCTGAGCCGCTGCTCGCCGCGCCTCGATCGTCTCGAACAGGGCAAAGCAGGTGGCACCCGACCCCGACATGCGCGCCAGAATAACGCCGGGCTGCACCGCCAGCCGATCGAGCACACGGTCGATCACGGGCGCGATCGCGCGCGCCGGCGGTTCGAGGTCGTTGCGCCCCGCCAGCGCCGCGGCGATCGCATCGCCGTCCGCGATGCCGCCGCGGTCTTGTCCGTCCCACCGCGCGAACACCGCGGCCGTCGATATCGGCACCAGCGGATTGACGAGCAGCGCCGGCAGCGCCGGCAGTTCGGGCAGTGGCTCGAGCCGCTCGCCCCGCCCGCGCCCAAGCGCCACACGGCCGAGCAGGCAGGCGGGGACGTCCGATCCCAGCGCCTCGGCACAGGCTAACAGCCCCCGATCGTCATTCGCCACCCCATGCGCCCGCGCCAGCGCACGCAGCGTCGCCGCCGCATCCGCCGACCCGCCGCCGATGCCGGAGGCGACCGGCAACCGCTTGACGAGCTCGATCGCCGCCGGGGGCACCGGCTTCACCTGCTCGGCGAACAGGCGTTCGGCGCGGGTGACGAGATTGTCGCCCTCCCCCGACAGACCCGCCGCGAACGGCCCGGTGATCGTCAGGCCGGGCGGCCCCGCCCGATCGAGCCGGATCGTGTCGCCGTCGGCGACGAAGGCGAACAGCGTCTCGAGCTCGTGATAGCCGTCGGGCCGGCGCGCGCGGACGTGCAGCGCCAGGTTGAGCTTGGCGGGGGCAGCCTCTTCGATCATGTCATTCGGCGGTCGGACCGCGCTCCAGCTTGGCGGCGAGCCGCGTCTTGTCTGCGCCCTCGGCATGGACCGACGCGGCGCGCCAGGCATAGCGCGCCTCGTACCGCCGGCCGCTCGCCCAATAGACGTCGCCGAGATGCTCGTTGATCTCGACGTCCCCGGGCTGCGCGGCGGCGGCCTGTTCGAGCAAAGGCAGCGCCTTCGCCGTCTGGCCCCGCCGGGCATAGGCGAAGCCGAGCGAGTCGGTGATCGACGCATCGTCGGGCTTCAGCCGCCGTGCCTTTTCGAGCAGCGCCTGCGCCTGGGGCAGATCGCGCCCGCGCTCGGCCAGCGCATAGCCGAGATAATTGAGCGCCACCGGCTCTTCGGGCGCGAGTTCGACCGCGCGGCGCAGATAGGGCAGCGCCTCCTCGAACCGCCCCGACTGCTCGATCGCGCCGCCACGTTGCAGGTTGAGCACCCAATCGCCCGTCCCGCCCTCTCGCGTCATCGCCGCGCCATAGGCATCCGCCGCCTCACCGAAGCGGCCTGCTGCGACTAGGAGGTCGCCGAGCGTGCGCGCGTCGTCGGCGGTGGCGTCCTTCGCGGCCGATCGCTTCGTCGCGAGAGTGATCGCGGCATCGCGCTGCCCCATCCGGTCGAGTACGGCGATGCGCAGCGTGTCGGCCTCCCGCACCCAGGGGCTTTTCGGGCGAACCTCCTGAATAAGCGCCAGCGCGCGCATTCCCGACCCGTCACGCGACAGCGCATCGGCGAGCAGCAGCCGCGCGCGGTCGTTGGCCGACTCCAGCATCAGCGCGGTGCGCGTCAGCAGGATGACCAGCGGCGACGGCTCCTCCCCCGACAGGTCGCCGGCCAGACGCGTGAACAATGTCGCGGCACCGAACGCAGCACCCGGTTTGGCCCCGCGGCCAAGCGCCGAAAGCTGCGCTCGTGCGGCCGGATCCTCGCCCGCCAGCAGCGCCCGCGCGGTCCTCATGTCGCCGCGCCCGGCATAGAGGCGCGCGGCAGCGATGCGGATGTCGAGCCCGCCACCCTCGGCAAGCAGTGCCTGGAGCGCGGCGTTCGCTTCGGCATCGCGCTTCGTCGCGACGAGGATCAGCGCCTTGGCCTCGGCCGAATAGCGGCGCTCGACCGCGTTGTCGGCATCCGCGCCGAGTTCGGCGAGCGGATCGTTCGCCCCCGTCTCGACTGCGATCCAGGCGCGCAGGACGGGGCCGACGAACGACAGCGGCCCCTGCCCCACCCGCGTCGCGGTGGCCCGCGCGCCGTCCCAGTCGCGCGCCTCGACCTGATCGGCGAACCGCAGCAGCGCGGCATCGGCGGGCGCGACCTTCGAGGTTTCGAGCACGGTCAGCGCCCGGCGGGCGAGCGCGAAGTCGCCGACGGACACCCCCTCGCGAAACGCCCGGATCGCGATCACCTCGTTGCCCGGATCCGCGGCCAGCGCCAGCGCATAGCCGCGCGCAGCGACGTCAGACGCGCCCTCCGCATCGGCGGCGCGGGCGCGCACATAGGCGGCAAGGTCGCTGCCCCGCGGCGGGTCCGACGCGACGGCCGGCGCGCCAACGCTCAAACCGGCTGCGAGGATCAGGCCCTTACATGTTCGGATAATTCGGCCCTCCGCCGCCCTCGGGCACCACCCAGTTGATGTTCTGCGTCGGATCCTTGATGTCGCAGGTCTTGCAGTGGACGCAGTTCTGGGCGTTGATGACGAACTTCGGATCGCCCGTCTCCTCGCCCACCACCTCATAGACGCCGGCCGGACAGTAACGCTGCGCCGGCTCGTCGTACAAGGGCAGGTTGTGCGCGATCGGCACGGCCGGGTCCTTGAGCGTCAGGTGGACCGGCTGGTCCTCCTCATGATTGGTGTTCGAGATGAACACCGAGGAGAGGCGGTCGAACGTCAGCACGCCGTCGGGCTTGGGATAGTCGATCGGCTGGACCTCGTTCTTGCCCCACAGGCTCTCGTGATCGGGCTTGTGGTGCAGCGTGAAGGGCATCTTCACCCCCCAATGCTCCAGCCACATGTTGACGCCCGACAGGCCCGAGCCGACCAGGTCGCCATATTTCTTGACCAGCGGGACGACGTTGCGGACGCGGAACAGCTCGTCTCGAACCCAGCTATTCTCGTACGCCGTCGTATAGGCGGTGAGTTCGTCCGCACGGCGATCAGCCTTCACCGCCTCGAACGCGGCCTCGGCGGCCATCATGCCCGACTTCATCGCGGTATGCGTGCCCTTGATCCGCGGCACGTTGAGGAAGCCCGCCGAACAGCCGATCAGTGCACCGCCGGGGAAGGTCAGCTTCGGCACCGACTGGTACCCGCCGTCGTTGATCGCGCGCGCGCCGTAAGAGACGCGCTTGCCGCCCTTCAGCAGCGCGGCGATCTCGGGATGCGTCTTCCAGCGCTGCATCTCCTGAAACGGCGAGAGATACGGATTGCGATAGTTGAGCCAGGTGACATAGCCGAGCGCGACCTGTCCATTGGCCTGGTGATAGATGAACCCGCCGCCGTTCGAGCCCGCGGTTTCGGACAGCGGCCAGCCCTGCGTGTGGATGACGCGCCCGGGCACGTGCTTGGCGGGATCGATGTCCCACAATTCCTTGACGCCGAGGCCATAGACCTGCGGATCGCAGTTCGCGCGCAGGTCGAACAGCCGCATCAGTTCCTTGGACAGATGCCCGCGCACCCCCTCCGCAAAGAAGGTGTAGCGCGCGTGGAGTTCCAGCCCCGGCTGCCAGTCCGGCTTGCGCGTGCCGTCGCGGGCGATGCCCATGTCGCCGGTCGCGACGCCCTTGACCGAGCCGTCGTCATTGAAAAGGATTTCGGCGGCGGCGAAGCCGGGGAAGATCTCCACCCCCAGCCCCTCGGCCTGCTCGGCCAACCAGCGGGTGAGGTTGCCGAGCGAGCCGGTATAGCAGCCCGTGTTGTGCATGAACGGCGGCAAGGCGAATTCGGGCAGGTCGCGCTTGCCGCTCTTCGACAGCACCCAGTGATGGTTCTCGGTCACCGGCGTCTCGGCCAGCGGACAGCCCATCGTCCGCCACTCGGGCAGCAGTTCGTCGAGCGAGCGCGGGTCGATCACCGCGCCCGACAGGATATGCGCGCCGACTTCGGAGCCCTTTTCCAGCACGCAGACCGCGAGCTCCGAACCGGCATCGTTGGCGAGCTGTTTCAAGCGAATGGCCGCCGACAGGCCCGCCGGCCCGGCGCCGACGATCACCACGTCATAGGGCATCGATTCGCGTTCGCTCATTCACTTTCTCCGTCGCCGGCTCGTTTCCCACCCGTATCGTCGCACGCGCGAGCGGTTTGGCCGCAGTTGCGCTGCACGATGATTGACGCGGGCGTCAAGTTGATAGCTGGGTAGATGGCGATGGGGGCCGATCAATACCACCGATGGGATGAGCTGGCGGCGAGTGCGCTCGAATGGTGGGCCGATGCCGGCGTCGACATGCTGGTCGAGGATGAGGCGCGCGACTGGCTGGCGCGCCCGACCCGTACCGCCTCCGTTTCGCCCACGCCCGCTGCCGCTCCGATCGAGACGGGACCCGCCGATTATGCGAGCTTCTGGGAATGGCGGCTCGGCCCGACCGCGCCGGAACAAGGCTGGGGCAACCCGATCCTGCCGCCCGAGGGGCCGCAGGACGCCGACCTCCTGATCCTGGTCGATCAGCCGAATGGCGACACGCTGATCGGCGATATCGAGGGTGCGATGTTCGACCGCATCCTCGCCTCGATCGGGCGATCACGAGAGGATGTGCTGATCGCCGGCCTGGCGATGGCGCGGCCGCTGGCCGATACGCTATCGCCCGACGCCCTGCCGCCGCTTTCCGCCGCGACTGAACGTCTGTTCTCGCTGACGCCCGCAAAAACCGTACTAATCGTTGGCCATACGACGAGTCGTGCGATCCTTGCGCCGGACGGTGCTCCCGTTCCGCGTGCTTTACATGCCATTAACCGGACTGGCCGAGAGTTGCAGGCACTCGCCATCGCGCACCCGCGCTTCATGATGAAGCATCCGCAGGTGAAGCGAGAGGCGTGGCGTTGTCTGCAATCGCTCCTGGGGGGACAAGCCTGATGCGTATTCGTCTGGGCGCCGTCGCGCTTCTTGCTTCCATGACGCTGCCCGGGCTCGCGCTCGCGGCGGGGAACGACGACAAGCTGCCGGTGCGCAGCGCCGCGGCGAATGGCGGCATCCCCGCCCAGCTCGACGATGCGCAGCGCGCCGCCTATCGCGCGGTCTTCACCGCGATCCGCGAGAGCCGCTGGGCCGATGCGCAGCTCCAGCTCGATGCGATGCGCCCCGGCCCGCTCCACGCGATCGCCCGCGCCGAAATCTATACCGCCAAGGGGTCGCCGAAGGTCGAGCTGACGCCGCTGATGGCGCTCTTGGCCGAGGCGCCCGAGCTGCCGCAGGCGCCGCAGCTCGCCCGCCTCGCCAAGGTGCGCGGGGCCGAGACGCTGCCGACGCTGCCGACGCCGCAGCGGCTGATCTGGGTCGACGGCGCGCCCAACCGCATCCGGGTGAAGGGCACCGCCAGCGACACCGCCGCCGCCGAACTCGCGACCCGTGCCCAGCCCTTCATCAAGGCCGACGACGGTGCCGCCGCCGAGGCGCTACTGGGCGAATATGAGGGTCGCCTGACGCCCGAGGCGCTGACCGAGTGGCGCCAGCGCGTGGCCTGGATGTATTTCCTGACCGGCGACGATGCCAACACCCGCCGCGTCGCTGCCGCCGCACAGGCCGGCACCGGCGAATGGGTGCCGCAGGCCGACTGGGTCCAGGGCCTCGCCGCCTGGCGCCAGAACGACTGCAAGGCCGCGCAGATCGCCTTTGCCGCGGTGGCGCAGCGCGCCAGCGACGTCGACCTTCGCGCCGCCGGCCATTACTGGGCCGCGCGCGCCGACATGGCCTGTGCCCGCCCCGACCTGATCCAGGCGCGGCTGCTAGCGGCCAGCCAGTATAACGAGACCTTCTACGGCATGCTCTCGCGCCAGGCCTTGGGCATCGCCGAGGCGACTGACCGCCTGCCCGACCGAACCGCCGGCGCCGATTGGAAGGCGCTGGAGCGTCGCCCGAACGTCCGCGTTGCCGCCGCGCTGGTCGAGATCGGCGAGGACGACGATGCCGCCGAACTCCTGAAGCATCAGGCGAAGATCGGCGACGCCGCCGACTATGCCGCGCTTGCCCGCGTGGCCGGCGCGCTCAACCTGCCCGCGACGCAGATCTGGCTGTCGCACAACTGCCCGGCCGGCGCGACGCCGCAGGTCGCGACGCGTTACCCCGCCCCGAACTGGACGCCCGATGGCGGCTGGCGTGTGGACAAGGCGCTGGTCTATGCCCACACGCTACAGGAATCGCGCTTCCGCTCGACGGTGGTCAGCCCCGCGGGCGCATACGGTCTGATGCAGATCATGCCGTCGGCGGCCAGCGATATCGCCAAGGCCAAGGGCATGACCGCGGTGGTCGATCGCTCGGCGCTGTCACGCCCGTCGACCAACATGGAGGTCGGCCAGTCCTATCTCGAGAAGCTGCGCGACATGCCCGCGACCGGCGGGCTGCTGCCCAAGGTCATCGCCGCGTACAATGCCGGCCCCTCGCCAGTTGCGGCGTGGAACCTGTCGTCGAAGGACGGCGGCGACCCGCTCCTGTATATCGAGAGCATCCCCTATTGGGAGACGCGCGGCTACGTCATGACCGTCCTGCGCAACTACTGGATGTACGAGCTTCAGGCGGGCAAGGCGTCGGACAGCCGCCATGCGCTGTCGCAAGGCATGTGGCCGCGCTTCCCCGGCATGAAGGGCGCGACCGCGGTCAACTCGCGGGTGGGCAATGCCCGAAGCCGCTAAGGTTTCGCGCCCCGTTCGCATCGCCGTCCTCACCGTCTCCGACACCCGCGGGCCGGCCGACGACCGCTCGGGCGACACGCTGGTCGAGCGGCTCACCGCGGCGGGCCATATCCTCGCCGATCGCAGCATCGTGAAGGACGACGCCGAGGTGATCGTCGCGCGCCTCCACGCGTGGATCGACGATCCGGCGGTCGAGGTCGTCGTCACAACCGGCGGCACCGGCGTCACCGGCCGCGACGTGACGCCCGAGGCGGTGGAACGCGTCTGCGACAAGCTCATCCCCGGCTTCGGCGAGCTGTTCCGCTGGCAGAGCTATGCCAAGATCGGCACCTCGACGATCCAGTCGCGCGCCTGTGCCGGGGTCGCGCGCGGCACCTATATCTTCGCGCTGCCCGGCTCAACCGGCGCGGTGAAGGACGGGTGGGACGGCATCCTCGCGTCCCAGCTCGACATCGACCACAAGCCCTGCAACTTCGTCGAGCTGATGCCGCGGCTCGAGGAGCGTTAACCCTCTAGTCTTTGCCAAATGCCGATCCGTCCCGCGCCGGGACGCGCCAAATCACGCCCTAGTCAAAGCGTTCCCCGCCCCCGATAATTGGCGCCGAGGATCGGCAAAAGGGTGCGGCGATGGTGAAGGGGCTTCTTCGATTGGTGCTGGCGGGTCTTGCGACCGCGATGCTGCCCGCCGCCGCACACGCGCGCGGGCCTGCCGTCACCAGCGTCATCTCTCTCGAAAGCCCGCTGGCTCCCGGCGAATATGCCTGGGACGACACGGGCGTGCCCGCCGGCCCGGTGCGCATCGTCGTCGATCTCGCCACCGAGAAGCTGCACGTCTATCGCAGCGGGGTCGAGATCGGCCGCGCCTACATCCTCTACGGCGCGGATCACAAGCCGACGCCGATGGGCACCTTCCCGATCCTCGAAAAGGATCGCGACCATGTCTCGAACCTCTACAACGCGCCGATGCCGTACATGCTGCGCCTGACCTGGGGCGGCGTCGCGATCCATGGCAGCCAGGTCGAGGCGAACGCTGCCACGCATGGCTGCGTCGGCGTGCCGGACGAATTCGCAGCGCTCCTCTTCGCACAGGCGAAGAAGGGCGATCCGGTGCTGGTAACGCGCGGCTGGCGGCCGGACCTCTACAAGGACGAGGCCCCCGCGCCCGAACGGCTGGAGGCCGAGGACGGCGGCGAGACGGTCGTGACCGAGGAAATCGTCACGCCCTGAGGCCTAAGCGACCTCAGCGCTTGCTTTTCCCCTGATGCTTGATGTTCGCCGGCCGCCCGCGGCGCTTCAGCACCCGCGGCGGGCCACCGCGCCGGCGATCGTCGCCGCGCTCGCCGCGCTCGCCGCTCCCCGATCCCTTGCCGTCGGGCAGTTCGAAACGGAGCGCGCCCGACACCGGGTTCGCTTCGACCAGTCGCAGTTTGAGCTTCTGCCCGAGCGCGAAAAACTCGCCCGTCTCCTCGCCGACCAGCCGTTGGCTCGCCTCGTCATGCCGGAAATATTCGCGGCCGAGGTCGCGCGCGGGGACGAGGCCGTCGCCCCCCACCCCCTCGACCGTCGCGAAGAAGCCGAAAGCGGCGACGCCGGTGATTTTGGCATCCATCACTTCGCCCACATGCTGTGACAGATAGGCGGCGACATAGCGGTCGACCGTCTCCCGCTCCGCCTCCATTGCCCGTCGCTCGAGGCTGGAGATGAGCTCGCCCACCCGCTCCATATTCGCCGCATCCTCCGCCGACAATCCGCCGACGCCGAGCTTGTAGGCGTCGACCAGCGACCGGTGGACGATCAGGTCCGAATAGCGGCGGATCGGCGAGGTGAAGTGCGCATAGCTGCCCAGCGCGAGCCCGAAATGCCCGGCATTCTGCGGCCCGTAATAGGCCTGGGTCTGAGTGCGCAGCACCTGCGTCATGATCTCCTCGCGCGCCTCATGCTCCTTGAGCGTACCGAGGACGTGATTGAACGTCGCCGGACGGATCACCTGACCGAGCGCGAAGCTCATGTCGAAGGTCTTGAGATAATCCTTGAGCGCGGTCAGCTTCTCGCGGCTCGGCGGCTCGTGGATGCGGTACATGACCGGCGCCTTCTTGCGCTCCAGCGCCTTGGCGGCAGCGACGTTGGCGGCGATCATGAAATCCTCGATCAGCCGGTGCGCGTCCAGCCGCTCGCGCGGCGCGACCGACAGGATGCGGCCAGCCTCATCGAGCACCACCCGTCGCTCGGGCAGATCGAGGTCGAGCGGGCTGCGCTTGTCGCGCGCGCGGGACAGCGCCGCCCAGCAGTCCCAGAGGGGGAGCAATGCGGTCCTCGTGAGTTCCGCATCGACCGTCTCGGGCGCCTCC
This sequence comes from uncultured Sphingomonas sp., assembly GCA_913775315.1. Lineage (GTDB taxonomy): Bacteria > Pseudomonadota > Alphaproteobacteria > Sphingomonadales > Sphingomonadaceae > Sphingomonas. Next base: position 105,128 of record CAJYIX010000020.1, read on the forward strand.
CCCGCCTTCACCGCATCCACCGCCGCCTGTGCGTGTTCATAGGCGATGTTCGCCGCCAGCCGCACGACAGCGCGGGTGAAGCGCCAGTCGAGGATCTCGCCGTCCTTGCCAATGCGCAGATGGCACGCCATCGCCGCGCGGTCCTGATCGGCCTTGAGTGAACACACGTCCGCCGACAGCACCTCCGGCAGCATCGGCACGACGCGGTCGGGGAAATAGACCGAATTGCCGCGCTTGCGCGCTTCCTTGTCGAGGAGCGAGCCGGGTCGGACATAGAAGCTGACGTCGGCGATCGCAACGATCGCGCGGAAGCCGCCCTCGTTCGCCGGATCGTCGTCGGGCGTCGCCCAGACCGCATCGTCATGGTCGCGCGCATCGATCGGATCGATCGCGACAATGGGCAGGTGCCGCAGGTCCTCGCGGTCGTCGCCGAGCGGCTCGCGCGCCACCCGCTCCGCCTCGGCGATCAGCTCGGGCGAGAAGACGTTGGGGATGCCGTGCTTGGCGATCGCGATCATCGAGAAGCTGCGCGGCGCGAACGGATCGCCCAGCCGTTCGACCACCTTCGCCATGATGCGCGGCGGGCGGCCGGTCTTTTCGGCGAGGACCAGGTCGCCCGGCTCCGCCTCGCCGCGGTCGACGACGGGCAGGTCGCGGTTCATCTTCTTGTCCAGCCCGGCGAGGAACAGCCGCCCGCCCTCCTCACGCAGCACGCCGAGAATCTGTTCTTCCCCTCGCGCGAGGGTCTTCATCGGATGCGCAATCCAGCCGCTGCCCGCCTCCTCGGTGCGCGCGAGGATGCGGTCGCCAGGGCCGAGCGCCGACGCCTTGCGCCCGCGCTCGATCACGCGCAGCCGCGGCTGCGGGATGCCTTCCGCCTCCCAGCGTTCGGGCACCGCCCAGACGGTATCGCCATCGGCGTCGGTGACGCGCAGCACCGTCACCTTGGGCACGCCGCCCATCTTGTGGAACGCGCGGCCGGGGGCGATGTCGATCAGCCCCTCGTCGGTCATGTCCTTCAAGAGGGCCTTGAGCGCGATCTTGTCCGCGCCGTGCAGGCCGAAGCCCTTGGCGATCTCCCGCTTCCCCGCGGGCGTGTCCGAACTGGCGATAAAGTCGAGGATCTGCTGGCGGCTGGGTAGCCCGTTCTGGCGTCGCATATTGGCGGAGATAGGGATTTGTACCGCCGGACGCACGGATATTCGCCGGGCGCGCGTGATGATAGGTGAGGTGCATGACCCACGACCTTCTCGTCATCGGCGGTGGCATCAACGGGTGCGCGATCGCGCGCGAGGCGGCGCTGCTGGGGCTCAGCGTCGTGCTGGTCGAGCGAGACGACCTCGCCAGCCATACCTCCTCCGCCTCGACCAAGCTCATCCATGGCGGCCTGCGCTATCTGGAGCAGTATGAGTTCCGGCTGGTGCGGGAGGCACTGGGCGAGCGGGAGCGGATGCTGGCGATCGCGCCGCATTTGGTTCACCCGCTCACCTTTGTCCTGCCGCACGACCATGCGGTCCGGCCATGGTGGATCGTGCGTGCGGGGCTATGGCTCTACGACGCGCTGGGGTTCGACAGCTCGCTGCCGCGCTCGCGCTCGCTGAAGCGCGGCGACGAAGGCTATCAGGCGCCGCTGAAACAGACCTATCGGGGCTTCGTCTATTCGGACGCGTGGGTCGATGACTCGCGCCTGACCGTCCTCAACGCCGTCGATGCTGCCGCCAATGGCGCCGAAATCCTGACGCGCACGGGGTTCGAACGAGCCGAGCGGTCGGGAGACCTCTGGCGCGCGACGCTCTCCGATGACCGTACGGTGGAGGCCCGCACGATCGTCGTTGCGGCAGGCGGCTGGACGACCGAGGCGATGGGCGCGATGGGCGTGCCGCCGCGTGGGCACCTGCGCCTCGTCCGCGGCAGCCATATCGTCGTGCCCGCGCTGTTCGAGGGCGACCACGCCTATATCCTCCAGCAACCCGACCGGCGGGTCGTCTTCGCGATCCCCTATCCCGGCGGCACGATGATCGGCACCACCGACGTCGCGGTCGACGACGCCGCCGACGCGGTGATCTCGGCCGAGGAGACGGCCTATCTGTGCGAGGCGGCGAACCGCTATTTCCGGCGAAAGGTGACGTCGGCCGACGTGGTTAGCGACTGGTCGGGCATCCGCGCGCTGTACGACGACGGCGCGGGCGCGGCGGCGGAAGTGACGCGCGATTATGTGCTTGAGCTGCACGATGACGGCGCGCCGTTGCTGGGTGTGTTCGGCGGCAAGATCACCACCGCCCGCGCGCTGGCGGAGGACGCGCTAGGCCGCCTCGCCCCCGCTTTGGGCATCGACGCCCACCCAGTCAGCCGCGCGCGGGTGCTGCCGGGCGGGATGATCGCAGAGGTCGATACGCTGGCGCGGCAGGTGGCCGAACGCTGGCCGTTCCTCGATCCACATGCGATCGACCGAATGGCGCGCGCCTATGGCAGCCGGTTGATCGAAATGCTCGAGGGCGTCGAAACCGCCGACGATATGGGCGCGACGCTCCCCGGCGGGATGCGCGAGCGCGAGGCGCGGTTCCTACACGATACCGAATTCGCCCGCGCGCCCGACGACGTGCTCGACCGGCGCACCAAACTGGGTCTGGGCATGAGCGAGGACGAGCGGCGGGCGTTCGGCGACTGGTGGGCGACGGCGTACCCGGCGGACTGATCCGGATTGGTTCTGGAACCGCCGCGCGGACGGTTCGCTGATACGCCCATGGACAAGACCGACGACGCCGAAAGCCTGCTCACCGTCGCGCTTCAGGACATGCTGGCGGGCGAGCGGCTGCTGGCCGAACACCTGCCCGCGATCGCCGCCCACGCCAGCGCCGCATCGCTCTCCGAGGCGCTCGCGCGCGAGGTGCAGCGTGCGCGGTTGCAGGCGGCGGCACTGGCCGAGGAGCGGCGCGCCGAGGGCGGCCCGGCGAACCTGTGGATGCAGGGAATCGTCGACGATGCGCGCCGCGATGCCGAAACGATCGACGCCGGTCCACTCCTGGACGCCGCGCTGGTGGGCGCGGTGCGCAAAGCGCTGGCCGCCAAGCATGTCAGCTACGAAACCGCGGTGGCGCTGGCCGAGCGTCTGAACGAAACCGCCCTCGCCGCCCGCCTGCGCCGCTGCCGCGACGAGGAAGCGGCGAGCGACCACCGGCTGGCGGCGATTCTGACGGAGTGCACGGAGGCGGCTTAACGTTCGGCTGTGATCCCATACAAAGCCAGCGCGTACCCCGGCGAAGGCCGGGGTCCAGTTGGCAAGGCCCCCGTGACTGAGCATCACGAGCCGTCGTTACGTCCCGCATCTGGACCCCGGCCTTCGCCGGGGTACGAGACTAATAAGCCCGCGCGACCAGGATGCGCTCCACCGCCGGCTCGCCGGTGAAGATGCACGGCCCCTGCGGCGGAGTCGCGGTACCCGGCACGTTGCGGATCGTCAGCTTGAGCGCCTTGAGCCGCTCGACCACCTGATCGAGCGCCGCGCCGGTCGGCCGCGCCCATTCGACCTCGACCCAGCCGGGATTGCGGACGCCCTCGGCGAAATGCGTCTCCAAGCCGGCGAAGTCGGTCACGTCGCGGCGGATGCCCGCGTCGAGCCGCGTGCGCGCCTCGACATGCAGCGATTCCTGGATCTCGGCCAGCAATCCCGCCGCCTGATCGACGAAGTCGTTGCGAGGGGTGAAGGCGGTGTCGAGCTTGCCGCTCTCCTGGTACAGGCGATCGCGGCGGATGACGGCGACATTGCCGTTCGCCACGTCGCGCGGGCCGACCTCGACGATGATCGGCGCGCCCTTCTTGACCCAGCCCCAGCGCTTGTTGCCCGCCTTTTGCGCGCGCGCATCGACCATCGCGCGGATCGGCTCGCCGAGCGCAGTCTGGCCGACCAGCTCGGATTGCAGCGAGCGGGCATAATCGAGCACCGCCTCATCCTCGGGCGCGTCGCGCAGCATCGGCACGATGACGATCTGCCACGGCGCGACGCGCGGCGGCACGCGCAGGCCATCATCGTCACCGTGGACCATGATGAGCCCGCCGATCATGCGGGTGGACACGCCCCAGCTTGTCGTCTGCGCCAGTTCGAGCTCACCCGCCGCATTCTGGTACCGGATATTCTGCGCCGAAGAGAAGGTGGTGCCGAGGAAGTGGCTGGTACCCGCCTGAAGCGCCTTGCCGTCCTGCATCATCGCCTCGATGCTGTAGGTCGCGACGGCGCCCGGAAACCGCTCGTTCTCGGGCTTTTCGCCCGCGACGACGGGCAGCGCGAGGCAGTCTTCGGCAAAGGCGCGATAGACCTCGAGCATCTTCATCGTCTCTTCGCGCGCCTCGGCTTCAGTCGCGTGGGCGGTATGCCCCTCCTGCCACAGGAACTCGGCGGTGCGCAGGAACATGCGCGTGCGCATCTCCCAGCGGACGACGTTGGCCCATTGGTTGATGAGCACGGGCAGGTCGCGCCACGACTGGACCCAGCGGCTGAACGCCGCGCCGATCACCGTCTCCGACGTCGGGCGCACGACCAGCGGCTCTTCCAGCTTCGCCTCGGGATCGGGGACCAGCCGGCCGTCCTTCTGCACCAGCCGGTGATGGGTGACGACTGCCATCTCCTTGGCAAAGCCGTCGACATGCTCGGCTTCCTTCTCGAAGTAAGAGAGCGGAATGAACAGCGGGAAATAGCAGTTCTCGTGCCCGGTCGCCTTGATCCGGTCGTCGAGCAGCAGCTGCATCCGCTCCCAGATGCCGTAGCCCCATGGCCGGATGACCATGCACCCGCGCACGCCGCTCTCCTCGGCCATGTCGGCCTCGGCGATGACGGTCTGGTACCAGCGCGAGAAATCCTCGGCGCGCGTGACGGACAGGGCGTGCTTGATCATCGCCCGCCGATAGCGGGGCGAGGCCCATCAAGACAACGTGGAAAGCGACTCAGGCGGACGCGGTCGTCCAGCCCAATGCCGGGATCGCGATCGACCGCTTGCCGCCCAGGTCGGTGCGGCAGACGATCAGCTCGCGCTGCTCCATATAGCCGACCAGCCGCCGCGCGCGGCCGAGCGAGGACGTGCCATAGACCTCGGCGATCCGCTCGTCGGGCGGGCACGCCTCCCCCTCTTTCGCCGCGCGGGCGATGAGGAGGAACGGTCCCAGCATCTCGCTCGGCAATTCGCGCGCGACGGAGAGGGCACCGGCCCACTCGTCCTCCAGCCCGTGCGTGATCCCCGCCCGCGCAGCAGCCAGCCGGCGCGAGAACGCCTCGAGGTCGAGCGGCGGGCGCGACAGCCCGGCCATGCGGCAGCGCACTTGATAGTCCTGGAACAGCACCGCCGCGGGCCGGCTTGCCGATCCCGCCTCCGCCACGATCGCGGCGAGCACGTCGGCGACGATCTCCGCCACGCGCTCGGGCGGCATCGCCGGCGTCGGCGCCTCGGGCGGGGGCGGCGGCGCGGCGAGCGCCTCGATCACCTCATCGGCGGGCATCGGCGGCGGCGGGGGTGGCGGCATCAGCGGCAGGCCGGGCTCGGGCGAGCCGCGCTCGATCAGGTCGCGCATGTCGGCGGGGGCCGAGGGCAACGGGATCAGCTTGGGGCTGCCGCTGCGGGCCGAGGTCTCGACCGCGCCGATCTTCACCGCCACCGGCCGACGCGACACCGCGGGGCCGAGCGCGAGGAAATGGCCGCGGGCGAGATCGCGGATCGTCTCCGCCTGCCGCCGCTCCATGCCGAGCAGGTCGGCCGCGCGCGCCATGTCGATGTCGAGGAAGGTGCGCCCCATCAGGAAGTTCGACGCCTCCGCCGCGACATTCTTGGCGAGCTTCGCCAGCCGCTGCGTGGCGATAACGCCCGCCAGGCCGCGCTTGCGCCCGCGGCACATCAGGTTGGTCATCGCGCCCAGCGACGCGCGGCGCACCTCCTCCGCCACCTCGCCGCCGCCTGCCGGGGCGAACAACTGCGCCTCGTCGACCACCACCAGCGCCGGATACCAATGGTCACGCGGGGCATCGAACAGCGCGTTGAGGAACACCGCGGCGCAGCGCATCTGCCCCTCCGCCTCCAGCCCCTCGAGGCTGAGAACGACCGAGGCACGATGCTCGCGGATGCGCGCGGCCATCTTCGCGATCTCGCGCTCGTCGTAATCGCCCGCCTCGATCGCGACATGGCCGTAAGCGTCGGCCAGCGTCACGAAGTCGCCCTCGGGGTCGATCACCACCTGCTGCACGCGGCCCGCGGATTTCTCGAGCAGGCGGCGCAGCAGATGCGACTTGCCCGATCCCGAATTGCCCTGGACGAGCAACCGGGTGGCCAGCAGTTCCTCGAGGTCCATGGCCACGGCCTTGCCGTTGCCATCGACCCCCATGTCGACTTGTGCGGTCATTTGGCTTTGGCGGGCGCCCTGCGCTCGAAAAAGTCGAACATCGTGTTCCACAGGTGAAGCTGCTGCGCGGGATTGCTGATCGAGTGCGTCTGGCCGGGATAGAATTGCGTGTCGAACATCACGCCCGCCGCCTGCATCGCGCCGATCTGCGCGGTGGTGTTGTCGAGGAACACGTTGTCGTCGGCCATGCCGTGCATGACGAGCAGCGAGTCCTTGATCCTGCCCGCATCGCCGAGCGTACCCGACGCGGCATAAGCCTCCGGCACCTTGCGCGGGTCGCCCATGTATCGCTCGGTATAATGGGTGTCGTACAGGTCCCACTTCGTCACCGGCGCCACCGCCGCGCCCGCCGCGAACACGCCCGGTGCCTTTTCGAGGAGCTTGAGCGTCATGTAGCCGCCGTAGGACCAGCCATGGATGACCAGCCGGTCGGGATCGACGAACGGCTGGCTCTTCAGCCACTTGGCCGCCATCACCTGATCCTCGACCTCGACGCTGCCCATCGCGTGCCAGATCTGGTCGGTGAAGGCGCGGGCACGGTTGGCGGTGCCGCGATTGTCCATGACGAAGACGATATAGCCCTTGTCGACGATCGCCTGATGCATCGGGCTCGACCAGTCGCGCGCCACGCGCTGTGCGCCGGGGCCGCCATAATAGGTAAAGAACACCGGATAGCGTTTGCCCGGCTCCATCTTCGGCTTGAGCATCTTGTAATGCAGCTCGCTGCCGTCGGCGGCCTTCAGCGTCCCGAACTCGGTCGCGGCGTGGCTGGTGAGGAACGGCGCATAGGGGTGATTCGGCCCCAGCACGTTCTCGTCCAGCCACTGCGTCCGCTTGCCGGTCGCGTCGGCGAGATAGCTTTGCGGCGGCTGATTGGGGTTGGAGCGCCCGACGATCAGCCGGTCGCCCGACATCGACACGTTGTTCCAATACCCCGTCTCGGTCAGCCGCGTGACCATCCCCGCCCGCTTCAGCGGCGCGACATAGGCGTGGCGTTCGAGCACCCCGTCCTTGTTACCGGTAAAATAGACGAGGCCCTTCTTTTCGTCGACGCCGATTACGTCGGCGACTTCCCAGTCGCCCTTGGTCAGTTGCGTCCAGCGCCCCTTGTCGAACCGGTAGAGATGGCCATTGCCGCTCCGCTCCGACCACCACAGGATGCTGCCGTCCGACAGCGCGCGGAAGTTGTCGGACAGGTTGATCCAGCTCTTCGCCGCCGCCTTCTCCGTAAAAAGCACGCGCGACTTGCCGGTAGCCGGATCGACGGCGAGCATGTCGAGCACGCTCTGCTCGCGGTTCTGGCGCTGGACGTAGAGCGTCCTGCCGTCCGCGCTCCAGTCGACGCGGGCGAGGTAGATGTCGGGGTCCTGGCCCAGATCGACCTTGACCTGGCCCGACCCGTCCGGCGCAGTCACGTAGAGCGCGACCGTGACGTTGGGCGTGCCGGCCAGCGGATAGCGCTGCTCGTAAAGCTTCGTCCCCTCCGCGCCGATCGACGCGCGGGTCAGGACGCGGACGGGCGCCTCGTCGAACCGCTCGACCGCGACGTACTTGTCGTCGGGCGACCACCAATAGCCGGTGGAGCGCGCCATTTCCTCCTGCGCGACGAACTCGGCCTCGCCCCAGTGGACGGTGCCGCCGCCACCCTGCGTGATCGCGCGCGCCTCGCCGCCCGCCAGCGGCTGGACCCAGAGATTCTGGTCGCGCACGAAGCTGATATAGCCGCCAACCGGGCTGATGACCGGATTGAGCTCGCCCGCCTCGCTGTTGGTCAGGCGGCGTACCTGTCCGTCCAACGTCGCGAGGAACAGGTCGCCGTCCAGCGGCACGAGGATCGAGCGGCCGTCGGGCGCCCAGTCATAGGCGACGATCCCGCGCAGGCCGCCGATACGCGCCCGCTCGCGCTGCATCTTCTCGGCCTCCGATAGTTCGGCGCCCGAGCCCACCTTCTTCGAATCGACCAGCATCCGCCACTGGCCGGTGGTCAGATCCTGCGCCCAGAGGTCGTAGCGATCGGGCTCGCCCTCGCGCGGGCGAAGCTGCGTCAGGAGCGCGCCGTCCGGCGACAGGCGCGGCGGACGCCCGCCGCCGCCCGACAGCCCGCCCTGCATCACGCGCTCGAAGGTGAGCGTACCCTGCGCCACCGGCTGCTGCTGCTGCGCCGCCACGGGCTCAGCCGTCATTGCCGTCACGCTTACCGACGCAAGCGCCAGCGCCAAGGACCATCCGCGCATTCCCATCTCCGAAGGTGCCGACGCCGGGGACTCTGCTCCGGTGCGGCCGTGATGGGGCGTTATTGCCCCCCTTCGGCGCGGGCGTAAAGGGTCAGGCGGGCTTGGTTTCTCCCCCTGCCTCAGGCGCGTTCGAGTCGGGCGGCGGCGGCGCCTCGATCCCATCGATCTCGGCATGATGGCCGAGCGTGTCGCGCACCCAGAGCAGCGCGACGAGGACGTAGAGCACGACCGCCAGCGGCGCGGCGACGATCACGCCGATGAACCCGAACATGCTGCCCAGCGCCGCCAGCGCGAACATGAGGACCGCGGGCGGGATCGACACGGCGTATTTCTGGATGATCGGGGTCAGCACGTTCCCCTCGAGCTGCTGCGCAACGAGATAGACGACGCACGTCCAGATCAGCGTGTCGGTCCCCTGGCTCAGCCCGAGTAGCACGCCGGGCGCAGCGCCGATGAACGGCCCGACGAGCGGAATGAAGTTGGTGAGGCCCGAGATGACGCCGAGTGCGCCCGCCGACTGGACCCCGACGATGCTGAGCCCGCCCCAGATCAGCACGCCGACGATCAGCATCGTCGCCCCTTGCGCGATCAGCCACTTGTTGAGCGCCTGGCCGCTCGCCGACAGTGCCTCGCGAACCTGACGCCCCTTGTCCCGGGGAAACAGCTTCTCGACGCCGCGCATGTAGATGCCGGGTTCGAGCGCGAGGTACATCGCCGCGACGATGACGAGGACGAGGTTGGTGATCGCCCCAACCGCGCCGAACGCGAAGGTCAGCGCCCGGCTGGCGATGCTCTGGAAATCGGGCGTGCCGGTGAGGAAGCTCTTGAGGAACGGCACCTGCTCGGCCATCGCCCGCGCCCGCTCGAACGCCTGTGGCAATTGCTGCCCGACCTCGGTGAATTGCTCGGACAGCTGCGCGCCGAACAACCACCCTGCCCCGCCGAGCACCGCGAGAATCAGGAACAGACCGCAGAAGACCGACAGCGTGTCGCTCGCCCCCATCCGCCGGAACGGCCACCCCGCCGCACGGATCAGCGCGGCGACGAGCACGGCCGAGAAAATCAGCATGAAGACGAACGCGAACTGCACGGTCAGCAGGCACAGGCCCACCACCAGCATCACCACCAGCGCGCGGCGCGCGATTTCGCCGATGTTCGTCGTTTCCATGCTTCCCCCGTTCAATGCTGGGGGCAGAAACATCGCGGCTGCGTAACGGGTTCCGTCTTCGGGCCATCTTGAACATGGCCCGCGGCGTCACCCATACGCGAACATCTTCCGCAACTCGCCCTTCAGGATCTTCCCGTTGGCGTTCCGCGGCAGCACGCTGTCGACGAACCGGATCGCGCTCGGCACCTTGAACGCGGCCAGATGCTGCGCGACCCAGTCCTGTAACTCGCCCTCCGTTGCCGAACAGCCGGGGCAGAGGTGGACGACCGCCGCGGGCACCTCGCCCAGCGTCCGGTGCGGCACGCCCACCAGCGCTGCGTCGGTGACGGCGGGGTGGGCGTAGAGGACGTTCTCGACCTCGATCGAATAGATGTTCTCGCCGCCGCGGATGACAATGTCCTTGGCGCGGTCGACGATGTAGCAGAACCCTTCCTCGTCCAGCCGCGCGAGGTCGCCCGTGCGTACCCAGCCGTCGATGAAGGTTTCCGCCGTCGCCTCGGGCTTGTTCCAGTATCCCTTCACGATCATCGGCCCGCGCGCCCAGAGCTCCCCCGCCTCGCCGACCGGCAGTTCCTCGGCGCCGTCGACCGACATGATCTTGAGTTCGGCGACGGGGACCGGCGGGCCGCAGCTGTCGGGGCGGTTGAGATAGTCCTCGCCGGTATGCTGCGTCACCGTCGCCATTGTCTCGGTCATGCCCCAGCCGCTGCCGGGCGCGGCACCGAACTCCGCCTCGATCCGGCGGACCAGCTCGGGCGCGGCGGGGGCGCCGCCGTACTGGATCGCCTCCAGACATGAGAGATCGTATCTGTCGCGGTCGGGATGCTCGAGCAGCTGCCACGCGATCGTCGGCACGCCGCCGGTCAGCTGCACCCGCTCGCGCTCGATCAGTTTCAGCGCCTCACCCGCGTCCCAGCGACGCATCAGCACGATCGTCCCCCCGCTCGCGACGGTGCCCATCAGCGACGCCGAGCAGGCAGTGACGTGGAACAGCGGGATCACGAGCAGCCCGACCTTGGGCACCGGCGCGGCGGGCGGCATCTCGCCCCGGCGCAGCAGCGCGCGCGCGTTGCAATAGGCCGAGCTGTAGATGTTGGTCGCCATGTTGCGATGGGTGCCCAGCGCCCCCTTGGGCGCGCCGGTCGTCCCGCTGGTATAGAAGATCACCACGTCGTCTTCCGGCGCGATCGTCGCGGCGGCGGGGTGCAGCCCGATCTCGGGCAGCGCCGCCCAGTCGTTCGGCGGCGGCAGCAGCATGTCGAACGGTTGGGCCGGCGCCTCGATCGCGCCCTTGGGCCGCGTCACGAAGATGCCTTCGAGGCCGGTCAGCGCCGGCAGCTCGCCCTTGAACCGGTCGTAGCGGTCGCCGTCGAGGATCAGCAGCTTCGCGCCCGAATCGGCGATGCCGTAGGACAGCTCGCCTGCGCTCCACCACGCGTTAAGCGGCACCGCGACCGCGCCGATGCTGGCGACGGCAAAGAAGATCGCGGTCCATTCGGGCAGGTTGCGCATCGCAAAGGCGACGCGGTCGCCCTTCCCCACCCCCGCCTCGGCCAGCTTGTGCGCCAGATGCGTCACCGCGCGGAAATGCGCGTCGTACGTCACGCGCTCGTCCTCATGGATGACGAACTCGCGCGTGCCGTGACTGCGCGAAAAGGCGATCAGCAGCGCCAGATTGGGCGGCGCGTTCTTCCAAGTCCGCGTCGGCACGCCGCGAATCTCGACCGTCTCCATCTCGAACGGCTGGCCCGGCGCGGTCGTTGCCGCCTCGATCTGGGCGAGGGTCATCGCGGGCCAGGGTTTGGCGTCGGGGGCGGTCGCCATCGCTTCTCTCCTATACGCTGTCGAAGATCGGGTTTGCCCGATTGACGTTTGCGTGAAGGTTAGTGTTGATTCGATCCGCGCTCAAGATAATAGGTGAGCGGGCCGTATCGAACGCGGCGGCCGGAGAGGATTCGAACGACAGGTATGCTCGATCGCATGGTTCAGGACGCAGGATCGCTGGGCTTCGTCGCCGACCGGCTGGCGCGGATCGACGCGTTTCTGACCGAGCGTTATCTCGACACCGGCCTGTTGCCCCATGCCCAGCTTTTGATCGCGCGCGACGGGGCGATCGCGCATTTCAGCCACCTCGGCAACGCACGTGTCGACGGGACGCCCGTCGGCCCCGACACGCTGTTCCGCATCGCTTCGATGACAAAGCCGATCACCAGCGTCCTGTTCATGATGCTGGTCGAGGAGGGACGCGTCGCGCTCGACACCCCGGTCCACCGCGTGCTGCCCGAGTTGAAGGGCGTCGGCGTCTATGCCGGGGGCGGCGGCGGGGTGCCGTTCGCGGTGACGCCGACCGCACGGCCGATGCTGATGGTCGATCTGCTGCGCCACACCGCGGGCTTCACCTACGGCTTCCAGAACCGCACCAATGTCGATGCCGCGCATCGCGAGCTCCGGATCGAATCGTGGCACGGCAATCTCGATCTCGACGGCTTCATCGCTGCGCTTGGCAAGCTGCCGCTGGAATTCTCGCCTGGCGATGCGTGGAACTATTCGGTCGCGACCGACGTGCTCGGCGCGGTGATCCAGCGGATCGAGGACCGGCCGCTCGACGAGGTGATGGAGGGCCGCATCCTCGCCCCGCTCGGCATGAACGATACCTTCTTTCAGGTGCCAGAGGACAAACTCCCCCGCCTTGCCGACTGCTACACGTTCAAAGCGGACGAGGGCCGCGTCATGTACGATCCGGGGGCGGCGAGCGCCTGGGCGCTCAAGCCGCGGCTCGTTTCGGGCGGCGGCGGGCTCGTTTCCACCAGCCTCGACTATCACCGCTTCTGCACGATGCTGCTCAATGGCGGCACGCTGGACGGCACGCGCATTCTCGGCCGCAAGACGATCGAGCTGATGACGGCCAACCACCTGCCCGGCGGCGGCGACCTGGCATCCATGTCGCGGTCGATGTTCAGCGAGGCGACCAATGCCGGCATCGGCTTCGGCCTGGGCTTTGCCGTGACGCAGGACGTCGCCTCGACGCTCGTCCCCGGCAGCGTCGGCGACTATTACTGGGGCGGGCTCTTCTCGACCGCCTTCTTCATCGATCCCGTCGAGCGGCTGCACATGATTTTCATGACGCAATTGAGCCCCTCGAGCCTCTATCCCGTCCGCCGCGAGATCCGCACGATGATCCACGCGGCGCTCGACTGACTGCCCCCAAGGAGATGGCAACCATGACTTCCCCCATCACCACGCGCCGTGACGGCGACGTGCTGGTCGTCCTGTCGAACAACCCGCCGGTCAACGCGCTGGGCGCCGCGGTGCGCCAGGGCCTCGACAAGGCGATCGACGAAGCAGCGGCCGATGACGGCATCAAGGCGGTGGTCATCGCGTGCGAGGGCCAGACCTTCTTCGCGGGCGCCGACATTACCGAGTTCGGCAAGATGATGGCCGAACCCTCGCTCCCCGTCCTGGTCGACAAGATCGAGGCGTCGGAAAAGCCCGTGATCGCCGCGATCCACGGCACCGCGCTCGGCGGCGGGCTGGAGGTGGCGCTGGCCGCGCATTACCGCATCGCCGTCCCCTCAGCGAAGTTCGGCCTGCCCGAAGTGAAGCTCGGCATCCTGCCCGGCGCCGGTGGCACGCAGCGGCTGCCGCGCGTCGCGGGCGTCGAGGTCGCGCTCGAAATGGCGACCAAGGGCGATCCGATCCCCGCCGCCAAGGCCAAGGACGCAGGGTTGCTCGACCGCGTGACCGAGGGCGACCTGCTGACCGACGCCATCGCCTTTGCGCGCGAGGTCGCCAACACCCGCCCGCTGCCGCGCACCAGCGAGGCGCCGGTCACGCTCGACCCCGCGGTGGTCGAGGCGTTCCGCAAGACCAACGCCCGCCGCTTTCGCGGCCTCGACGCGCCGAACGAGATCATCGAGGTGATCGAGACGACCGCGGGCAAGCCCTATGCCGAGGGCGTCCAGCGCGAGCGCATGGGCTTCATGAAGCTGGTCATGGGCAAGCAGTCGGCGGCGCTGCGCCATATCTTCTTCGCCGAGCGCAAGGCATCGAAGATCGACGGCCTGCCCGAGGGGACGCAGCCGCGCGAGATCAAGCGCGTGGGCGTCATCGGTGCCGGCACGATGGGCGGCGGCATCAGCATGAACTTCCTGTCGGCGGGCATCCCCGTCACGATCGTCGAGATGCAGCAGGAAGCGCTCGACCGCGGCACCGGCGTGATGCGCAAGAATTACGAGGCGACCGCCGCCAAGGGCCGCATGACGCCTGAACAGGTCGAGGGCGCGATGGGGCTCCTCAAGCCAACGCTCAGCCTCGACGACCTCGCCGACTGCGACCTCATCATCGAGGCGGTGTATGAGTCGATGGATGTGAAGAAGGACATTTTCGGCAAGCTCGACACCATCGCCAAGCCCGGCGCGATCCTCGCCTCCAACACGTCCTACCTGAACATCGACGAGATCGCCGCGGCGACCAACCGGCCGCAGGACGTGCTCGGCCTCCACTTCTTCTCGCCCGCCAACGTGATGAAGCTGCTCGAGGTGGTGCGCGGGGCGAAGACCGCGCCCGACGCGCTGATGACCGCGATGGCGGTCGCCAAGAAGATCAGGAAGGTCGCAGTCGTCGCCGGCGTCTGCCACGGCTTCATCGGCAACCGGATGCTGATGCCGCGTCAGGTCGAGGCGATGAACCTCCTCCTCGAGGGCGCGACGCCCGAGCAGGTCGACCGCGTCCATGTCGCGTTCGGGATGCCGATGGGGCCGTTCCAGATGGCCGACCTTGCCGGCGTCGATATCGGCTGGCACCGCGACCCGACCCGGATCGAGAGCATCCGCGATGCGCTCGCCGCCGAGGAGCGCTGGGGCCAGAAGAAGGGCAAGGGCTTCTACGACTATGACGAGAAGCGCCAACCCTCGAACAGCCCGCGCGTTGCCGAGATCATCGATGAGTTCCGCCAGAAGACCGGCACGCCGCAGCACGAGGTGACCGAGGACGAGATCACCGAACGCACGCTCTACACCATGGTCAACGAGGGTGCCCGCATCCTCGAAGAGGGTATGGCGCAGCGTGCGAGCGACATCGATGTGGTCTGGATCTACGGCTACGGCTTCCCCCCGTACAAGGGCGGGCCGATGTTCTGGGCCGACCAGGAGGGCCTGCCGAAGATCGTCGCCGGGCTGGAGAAGCACGGCTTCGAGGTCGCCAAGCTGCTGCGCGAAAAGGCCGAGAAGGGCGAGAAGTTCAATTGATCGCCCCCTCGCCCTGCCCGGCGCATCCGGTGATGGCGGCGCGGCCATGAGGTCCGCGCTCGCCACCGCCGCCGCGATCCGGGCGGGCGAGACCAGCGCCCGCGCCGAGACAGAGGCGGCGATCGCGCGGATCGAGGCGGGCGACGGCGCGATCAACGCCGTCGTCGTCCGCGACTTCGACCGCGCGCGCGCCGCCGCCGACGCGATCGACGCGCGCGCGGCCACGGCCGACGCGATGCCGCTGCTCGGCGTGCCGATGACGGTGAAGGAAGCCTTCGACGTCGAGGGGCTGCCGACGCATTGGGGCTTCGCGCAGCACGCCGGCAACGTCGCGACGAGCGATGCCGAAGCCGTGCGCCGGCTAAAGGCGGCGGGCGCGATCATCCTTGGTAAGACCAACATTCCCAAGGGGCTGGGCGACTGGCAGTCGGTCAATTCGATTCACGGCCGGACGAACCATCCCCTCGACCCCGCGCGCACGCCGGGCGGCAGTTCGGGTGGGTCCGCCGCGTCGCTGGCGGCGGGTTATGTCCCGATCGAGATGGGCAGCGACATCGGCGGGTCAATCCGCGTCCCCGCGCATTTCTGCGGCGTCTGGGGCCTCAAGCCCACCTGGGCGGCAATCAGCAGCCTCGGCCACCGCTATCCCAAGACTGACGGCGCGGAGACGGTGCTCGGCGTTGTCGGCCCGCTCGCACGCTCGGGCGAGGATCTGGCGGTCATGCTCGACCTGCTCTCCACGCTCCCGCTGCCGCACCCGCGGCCCGCTCGCCGCGTTCTTGCGCTCACGCAGCATCCCGCCACCCGCACTGCCGCTGCCTGTGTCGCAGCGGTCGAGCGCGCGGCCGACGCGCTGGGCAAGGCGGGGGTCGAGGTGATCCGCGACCACCCCGCCCTGCCCAACCTCGCGCGTCAGCATGAGGCCTATGGCAAGATGCTGAACGTCGTCTTTGCCCGGTCGCAGCCCGACCTTCACAACACGATGCCGACGCTGCTCGCCTGGCTGAGCTGGCTCGACGCACAGGCGCGCAGCACGCGTGCGTGGGGCGCGCTCTTCGACGAAGTGGACGCGGTGATCGCGCCGCCAGCCGCCACGCTCGCCTTCCCGCACGACAGCCGTCCGCTGGCCGAGCGGACGCTCGATATCGACGGGGTAGAGAACCCCTATGACGCGCATCTCGCCTGGGCGGGGCTCGCGACCTATCCCGGCCTGCCCGCCTGCGTCGTGCCCGTCGGCACCTTCGACGGCCTGCCCGGCGGCGTGCAGGTAATGACCGCCGCCAGTCGCGACCACGACGCCATCGCGATCGCCCAATTGATCGACACCCAGCTTCAAGGAGCCGCGTGATGACCGACCTCGACCAGTTCCGCCAAGAGACTCGTGAGTGGCTGGAGGCCAATTGCCCGCCCGAGATGCGCAAACCCGTGCGCAGCGACAAGGACGTGTGCTGGGGCGGCCGCCGCGCGGTCTATCAGCCGGGCCAGAAGGAGTGGATGGACGCGATGGCCGCGCGCGGCTGGACCGTCCCCGACTGGCCGACGCAATATGGCGGTGGCGGCCTGTCGCCGGCGGAGGCCAAGGTGCTGAAGGAGGAGATGGCCGCGATCGGCGCGCGCAATCCGCTGTCCAGCTTCGGCATCTCGATGCTCGGCCCGGCGCTCCTCAAATACGGGACCGAGGAACAGAAGCTCGAGCACCTGCCCAGGATCGCGCGCGGCGAGATCCGCTGGTGCCAGGGCTATTCGGAGCCCAATGCCGGCTCCGACCTCGCCGGGCTCGCCACCAGCGCGGAGGATGCCGGCGACCACTATATCGTCAACGGACAGAAGGTCTGGACCAGCTACGCCGACAAGGCCGACTGGATCTTCTGCCTCGTCCGCACGTCGAAGGAATCGAAGCAGGGCGGCATCAGCTTCGTCCTGTTCGACATGGAGAGCGAGGGCGTCTCGACGCGGCCGATCCTGCTCATCAGCGGCTATTCGCCCTTCTGCGAGACCTTCTTCGACAATGTGAAGGTGCCCAAGGCCAATCGCGTCCATGACGAGAACAAGGGCTGGGACGTCGCCAAATACCTGCTCGGCCATGAGCGCGAGATGATCTCGGGCATGGGCCTGGGTCAGGGGAGCGGCGGCAACCCGCTGATCGAGGGGGCGATCGCGACGATCGGCCTTGACGAGAGCGGCCGCCTTGCCGACCCGATGCTGCGCGCCGCGATCGCCGAGTTCGACGTGCGCGCCCGCGCCTTCTCCGCCATGTCCGAACGCTTCATCGACGAACTGAAGGCCGGCCGCGCACACCCCGCACAGCCCAGCATGATGAAGTACGTCGGGACCGAACTGAACAAGCAGCGCCACGAGCTGGTCATGGCAGCCGGCGGCAGCGACGCACTCGAATGGGAGAGCGAGGGCTCGAACGGCGGGGCGAAGGCGCGCGCGTGGCTGCGCACCAAGGCCAATTCGATCGAGGGCGGGACCAGCGAAATCCAGCTCGGCATCATCGCCAAGCGCATCCTCGAACTACCCGGCGCCTGACACCCCCCTTCCCGCCAGTGCCGCCGGTCGAGCGGCGCGGCGTCCCGGAGAGATACGATGCCCCTTTATCTCAACGACGAACAGACGATGCTGCGCGACACCGCGCGCGATTTCGTGGGCACCGAAGCCCCCGTCAGCCATCTGCGCGGCCTGCGCGATGCCAAGGACGAGACGGGCTTCAGCCGCGACCTGTGGAAGCAGTTCGCCGAGATGGGCTTCACCGGCATCCTTGTGCCGGAAGAGCAGGGCGGCCTCGGCCTCGGCCATGTCGAGGCGGGGGTGGTGATGGAAGAGATCGGTCGAAATCTCTCCCCCTCCCCCTTCCTCTCCACCTCGATCGCAGCGGTCGCTGGCCTCAAGGGCACTGCGCATGCCGACGCGTGGTTCCCGCGTATCGTCGCCGGCGATGCGGTGATCGCGCTCGCGATTGACGAGAGCGCCAAGCACACCGGCAGGATCGACATGACAGCCGAGCGATCGGGCAACGGCTTCAAGCTCACCGGCACCAAGCGGTTCGTTCACCACGCCCATGTCGCCGACCTGATCCTCGTCGCGGCGAAGACCAAAAATGGCGAAACGGTGTTCGCGGTCGATCCCAGGGCCGCGGACCTCACCGCGGATCCTCGCCGCCTTGCCGACTCCAGTCTTGCCAGCGAGCTTCGCTTCGACGGTGTGGCGGTCGATGCCGACGCGGTGGTGAGCGAGGTCGATGGCGGACGCGCTGTCCTCGACCGCATCCTGGGTGCCGCGCGTACCGCTGCTGCCGCCGAGCTGGTCGGCGTCGGCGCGGGCGCGATGGACATGACGGTGAGCTACCTCAAGGAGCGCAAGCAGTTCGGTCAGCTGATCGGCAGCTTCCAGGCACTTCAGCACCGTGCCGCGCACCTCTATTCGGAAATGGAGGTTGCGCGCGCCGCCGTGCTCAAGGCGCAGCAGATGCTCGACGCCGGTGACCCTCGCGCCGACGAAGCGACGCACGTCGCAAAGGCGATGACGGGGCTTGCCACGACACTGTCGGTGCAGGAAGGCATCCAGATGCATGGCGGCATCGGCATGACCGACGACTACGACATCGGCTTCTACATGAAGCGCGCGCGCGTGCTGGCCGAGATGTTCGGGGACGCGGGCCACCATGCCGATGCATTGGCAAGGACGAACGGATATTGATGGCCGCGCGAGCCGATACTGCCGAGGGTCTGGTCGAACAGCTCGTGACGCTGCTCGACGTCGAGACGATTGACACCGACCTCTATCGAGGGCCGCGCCAGCCGGGCGGCGTCGGGCGCGTGTTCGGCGGACAGGTGATCGCACAAGCATTGCAAGCCGCCCAGCGGTCGATCGACGACGGCAAGGTCGCGCACTCGCTCCACGCCTATTTCATGCGCGCGGGGAACGAAGACTATCCGATCGTCTATCGCGTCGTCCGCGATTTCGACGGGCGCAGCTTCGCCAACCGCCGCGTCATCGCGATGCAGCAGGGCAAGCCGATCCTCAACATGATCGCCAGCTTCCAGTCGCCCGAGGACGGCCTTTCGCATCAATTCCCGATGCCCGACGTGCCTGCTCCGCAAGCGCTGAAAAGCGAAGGCGAGCTGCGCGAGGAAATCCAGGAACATGTGCCCGAGAAGCTGCGCCGCTTCTTCCTGCGCGCCCGGCCCATCGAGATTAGGCCCGTCGCCCCGCGCGAATGGTTCAACCCCGCCCCGCGCGAGCCGGTGCAACACAGCTGGTTCCGCGTCGTCGCGCCCCTGCCCGACGATCCGGCGCTGCACCGCGCGATGCTCGCCTATGCCAGCGACATGACGCTCCTCGGCACCTGCATGCTGCCGCACGGCATGACGTGGATGGACGGGTCGGTGCAGACCGCCAGCCTCGATCATGCATTGTGGCTGCACGAGCCCTTCCGCGCTGACGAATGGCTGCTCTACACCTGCGACAGCCCGTGGTCCGGCCATGGCCGCGGCCATAATCGCGGGCGCATCTACACCGCCGACGGTCGCCTGGTCGCGAGCTCGGCGCAGGAGGGGCTGATCCGCAAGCGCGGCTAGACCCTCGCGGCACTTTTCCGCCGGTTCTTCGTTGTTTGCGGGTGATCGGACCTCTTCTCCCCCTGACGCTTGCTGCCGCCGCGCAGCCGCAGCCCAATGCCATCGACGCGCGCGAGGCCGAACCGCGCCTGATCGTCGTGTTCGCCCCCAGCCGCGACGACCCCCGCCTCGTTCGCCAGCAGGCGCTGTTGCGTCAGTCGCAGGCAAGCATGGGCGATCGCGACGTACATGTGATCGAGGTGGTGGGCGATACCGTCGCCGGGGCGCACGAATATGCCGCCGCGCTACGCCAGCGTTACGCCGTACCCCGCTCGCGCTTCGGCGTCGTGCTTGTCGGTCGCGACGGCGGCGTGAAGCTCCGCTCGGCAGAGGCGATCGTGCCGCGTCAGATCGAGCGGACGATCGATGCGATGCCGATGCGTCGTCGCGAGATGGCGGCGCGCTGATCCTCCTGCGTGTTGCGGCGCAGCGACGAAGCGCTTAGCCCGCGCCGATGACTGGCGATTCCATCCTCAAGGGCATCGGCCTGCGCATCCTCGCGGCCGCGCTAATGGCGACGATGGGGGCGCTCATCAAGCTGGCGGAGACGCGCGGCGCCGGTTTGGCCGACACGATGTTCTTTCGCCAGCTCTGCGCGCTGCCCGTCGTCACCATCTACCTTTGGCGGACGGTGGGCTTGGGCGCGGTTCGGACGCAGCGTTTCCCCGCCCATCTGGGGCGTACCGCCGCGGGTCTGGTCGGCATGTGTTTCACCTTCGGGTCGATCCACCTGCTGCCGCTCGCGGAAGCCACGACGTTTCAGTTCACCGCGCCGCTGTTCGCCACGCTCCTCGGCGCGGTCTGGCTGCGCGAGCCGACGGGTGTCCACCGCTGGGCGGCGGTCGCGGTCGGGTTTGCGGCGATCGTCATCATCGCCGAACCGGGCGGCCATTCGATCCCGCTGACAAGTGCCGGCGTCGGGCTGATGGCGGGGTTCATGATCGCCGTCACCTCCGTCCTGCTGCGCCAGATCGGCAGGACCGAGGGCGCGGGCACGACGGTCTTCTGGTTCTCGGCACTATCGGTGCCACCGCTGTTCCTTTTCTGGCTCACCGATCTGCGCGCGCATCCGCCGATGGTGTGGGCGATCCTGGCGGCGATCGGCATTGTTGGCGGGATGGGACAGATCGCGCTGACCGCGGCGCTGCGCCACGGGCCGGTATCGGTGATCGTGCCGATGGATTATTCGTCGCTCCTTTGGGCGACGGCGCTCGGCTGGCTGTTGTTCGACCAGTTCCCGTCGAGCTCGACCTGGATCGGTGCGCCGATCCTGATCGGCAGCGGCGTCTATATCGCGTGGCGCGAGCATCGTCGGAGCTTGTCCAGCACCCCCGCCGTCCCTCAGTCGAGTGGATAGAGAGCGGCGGCTACCCAGCGCAGTTCGGCGCGCAGCACGCCCCAGGCGCGCGCCGCCGCCCGGCTGTCCATCGGCTCCAGCCCAATGCCCTTCGCCTCCAGCGCCGCGATCAGCGCGCGCGGCGGGCGGGCCAGCTTCGCGCCGGTGCCGAGGATGACAAACTCCGGCAACGGGTCGATCGCGAACAGGGGGGCGAGGTCACCCTCGCCCAGCGTTTCGATCGGCGGCGGCGACCACCCATCGGCGCGCTTGGGCGTGATCGTCAGCCCCTCGTAGATCCCGTCGTCGACGCGGAAACCCCGCCCGACGATGCCGGAGATCAGCGGCCCCTCGCCGCGCTGGTCACGATCCATGCGCATCGTGACTTACCGCTCGCGCGGGGCAACGCGCTCGGCATTGGCGTTCGCGGCGACCGCCTTCTTCTCGAAGCTGTCAGGCGACACGTTGAACTGGATCAGGATGCCGTTGCCGACGAACATCGACGACCACGTGCCGACGATGATGCCGAGCGCC
Organism: uncultured Sphingomonas sp.; assembly: GCA_913775315.1. Taxonomy (GTDB): domain Bacteria; phylum Pseudomonadota; class Alphaproteobacteria; order Sphingomonadales; family Sphingomonadaceae; genus Sphingomonas. The sequence continues at coordinate 126,646 of CAJYIX010000020.1, forward strand.
ATGGCAAGGCTGAAGCCGAAGATCACGTCCGGGCCGAAGAAGACGAGGACGAGCAGCGGCATCGTGATCGACAGCGAGGTCATCACCGTGCGCGACAGCGTCTCATTGATCGACAGGTTCAGGATCTCGACGATCCCCATCCGCCGGAACTTGCGCAGGTTCTCGCGCACGCGGTCGAAGATGACGATCTTGTCGTTCAGCGAATAGCCGATGATCGTCAGCAGCGCGGCGATCGTGTTGAGGTCGAACTCGAGCTGCGTCAGCGCGAAGAAGCCGAGGACGACGATCATGTCCTGCGCGAGCGCGAGCAGCGCGCCGACGCCGAACTGCCACTCGAACCGGAACCAGATATAGATGGCGATGGCGATCATCGCGAGGCCGAGCGCCAGCGCGCCCTTCTCGAACAACTCGCCCGACACCTTGCCCGACACCGCCTCGACCGATCCGACCTTGGCGCCCGGATAGGCCTGTTCGAGCGTGGTGCGCAGCTTCTGCGCGGCCTGGCTGGCCGATTGCGGGGTCTCGTTCTCGGGCACCGGCAGGCGGATGGCGATGTCGCGGGGGCTGCCGAACTGCTGGATCGTCGCTTCGCCGACACCGAGCGAATCGACCCGCCGGCGCAGTTCCTCGATCTCGACATTCTGCGAGAAAGTGACGCGAACGAGCTGGCCGCCGACGAAGTCGATGCCGAAATTGAGGCCCTTGACCGCCAGAAGCGCGATCGAGGCGATGACCATCACCGTCGAGATTACGGCGGCGATCTTTCGGAACGACATGAAGTCGATGTTGGTGTTGTCGGGAACGAGCTTGAGGGGACGCATGGGATTGTTCCTCAGATCACCAGCTCGCGCGGGCGCTTGGCAAGCCAGTTCGCGACCATCAGGCGGGTAAAGGTGACGGCGGTGAACACCGAGGTGACGATGCCGATGATGAGCACGACGGCGAAGCCGCGAACCGGGCCGGCGCCGAACACGAACATCATCACCGCGGCGATGGCGTTGGTGACGTTGGCGTCGAAGATCGCGCGCGTCGCTTCCTTGTAGCCGAACTCGACCGACGAATTGACGCTGCGCCCGCGCCGCCGCTCTTCACGGATGCGCTCGTTGATGAGCACGTTGGCGTCGACCGCCGCGCCGATCGTCAGCACGAAGCCGGCGATGCCCGGCAGCGTCAGCGTCGCGTTGAACAGCGCCATGACGCCGAGGATCATCAGCACGTTCACGACCAGCGCGATGTTGGCGTAGATGCCGAAGCGCAGATAGGCGAACAGCATCAGCACCGCGATGGCGAGCGTGCCGATCACGCCGGCGACGACGCCGCGCTGGATCGAATCGGCGCCGAGCTCGGGGCTGATCGTCGATTCCTCGATGATCGACAGGTCGACGGGCAGCTTGCCCGAGCGCAGCGCGATCGCCAGCTGATTGGCGCTGTCGACGGTGAACCCGCCCGAAATGCTCGCCGCGCCGCCGAGGATCTGTTCGTTGATGTTGGGGGCCGAGATCACCGAATTGTCGACGATGATCGCGAACGGCTTGCCCGTATTCTCCTGCGTCACTCGGGCGAAGCGGCGGCCGCCCTCGGCGTTGAAGCGGATGCCGACGATCGGCGCGCCCGTCTGCGGGTCGTATTCCTGACGCGCGTCGGCGATCTGGTCGCCCGAGATGATGACCGAGCGCTTGACCGCGATCGGACCGCCGCTGGTCGGATACGGGAGCACCTGGCTGCCGATCGGCGCCTGGCCGCGCGCGAGCTGGGCCGGGTCCGCGCTGGTGTCAACCAGCTTGAACTCAAGCCGCGCGGTCTTGCCGAGCAGTTCCTTCAGCGCCTTGGGGTCCTGAAGCCCGGGGACCTGCACGACGATGCGGTTCGATCCCTGGCGGATGATCGTCGGCTCGCGCGTGCCGAGCTCGTCGACGCGGCGGCGCACGACCTCGGTCGCGTCGACCATCGCCTGTTCGGTCGCCTGGGCGATGCCGGCATCGGTCGGCGTCATCGTCACGGTGTTGGTATCGCGAACGGCGATGTCCCAGTCGCGCTGGCCGGTCAGGCCCGCGCCAGCGGTCAGCGGCAGCAGCCGCTCACGCACCGCATCGATCTGGCCCGTGTCGCGGACCATGAAGCTGATCTGGCCGCCGCGCGTCGAAATGTCGCCGATCGCGATGCGGGGGGCGCGGCGCATCTCGCCGAGGATCGTGTCGCGCATCGTCTCGAGACGCTGGTTGCGCACGTCGCTCGTCTGCGCCTCGAGCAGGATGTAGCTGCCGCCGGCAAGGTCGAGGCCGAGATTGACCTTCGTCTTGTTCATCCAGGCGGGAAGCTGCGGCCCGATCGACGTCCCCGACAACAGCGTCGGCAGCGCCAGCAGCACGCCGACGATCACGGTGGCCCAGGTGAGCCACTTCTTCCAGGAAGGAAAGTCGAGCATCAGTCGTTGGCCGGCTTGCCGCCGAGCGGCGTCACCTCGGCGATCGTCGCCTTGACCACGCGGACGCGCACGTTCGGGGCGATCTCGACCTCGACATGCCGGTCCTCGACGCGCGTCACCTTGCCGACGAGGCCGCCGGCAGTAACGACGGTGTCGTTCTTCTTGATGTTCGCAAGCGCGGTCTGAAGCACCTTCATCCGCTTCTGCTGCGGGCGAATCATCAAAAAGTAGAAGGCGATGAAGATGAGGACGAGCGGCGCGATGCCGAGGATCTGGCCGGCGACGCCGGGCGCGGAGGCACCGGCGGACTGGGCAAAGGCAGGAGTTGCGAACATGATCGGGTCGGTTGCGCCTGTGTTCGGGGCGGGGCGAAGACCCCGTTTCCAAGCGGCGCGCGCTATCATGCGGCCCGCGCCCGCGCAACACTCGCCGCGGGCGCTGCGCGCTCGGACAAAGCATCGTCATCGAACCGTCATCAAATCCTAAGTTCGCGTTAACCGCCCTCCCCTAGGCAGCGGGTCATGTCGACAGCTCGCTTTACCCTGTGCCGCACACCAACGGATTCGGCCGGCACCGAATGGCTGACCGCGGCCGAGCGCCAGCCACTGACGATCCGGCGCGACGAACGGCTGGCCACCGCCGCCGATCTGTTCCGCGCGCATCCAGACGCGGGCTTCGTCGGCGTCGTGGACGCCGAAGGCCGGCCGCTGGGCGCGCTTCTCGAGCGCGACATTCGCCGCCTTCTCGTCAATCCCTATGGCCACGCGCTGCTGCGCAATCCGGCCTATGGCGGCACTCTCGACGATTACATCCGGCTGATCCCGGTCGCGGATGCAGCGCTCGGCGTCGGCGCGCTCATCGCCGCCTACCACGCCGCCGGCGGCCATGAGGGGATGATCCTGACACGCGGCGGCCGGTTGTTCGCGACCCTGTCCAATCGCCGCCTGTTGCTGCTCGCCGCGGGCCTCGAGGTGGAGCGCGCCCGCGCTGAAGCCGCGCGCGCGCACGTGATCGAACGCGCGAGCGCCGTCTTCGAGGACGAGGTGACGCGCTTGACGACCGAACTGGCGACGCTGGCCGGTACGCTCAGCGGCCATGCCGCCGCCACCGCCGAACGCGCCGCCGCGACCGATACGCGCGCCGCGACGATGACCGCGACGACCGACCGCAATGCGCGGACGCTGGCCGAGATCGGCGGCGAGGGCCGCGAGCTGCTCGTCGCGCTGACCGACATCGCAGACGAAACCCGAGCGGCGCAGGCGCTGGTCGCCGATACGGTGACGCTCGCAGGCGAAGGAAAGGCGCGAACCGCGGCGCTCGGCCGCTCCGCCGAATCGATCGGATCGATTGCCCAGATCATTGGCGGGATCGCCGCGGAGGTGAATATGCTCGCGCTCAACGCCACGATCGAGGCGTCGCGCGCGGGCGATGCCGGACGCGGCTTCGCCGTCGTTGCCGGGTCGATCAAGCAGCTATCCGGCCAGACCGCGCGCGCGGCCGACACCGTTGCGGGCCACGCCGCCGACGTCGGCGCCGCGATCGGCGAGGCGGCCAGCGCCTATGGTCGCATCGACGGTGCGGTCCGCGAGATCGCGCTCCGCTCCGCCCGGATCATGGATGCCGCAGAGACGCAGCGGCGGGCGATGGACGCGATCGCCGGCCATGTCGGCGAGGCTGCCGACGGTGCGGACGCGATCCGCGCGGAGGCGGAAGCGGTGGGCGACCATGCCGGCCTCGCGCTTCGCTCATCGGCGGCGATGCGCGCACTGGCGGAACGGCTGGCGGCGCAGGCAAATCTACTGGCCGGTCATGCCCGCGACTTCGTCTCCAGCGTCCGACCCAACGTTGGGATCGCCGCCGCCTGACAATCGCCCGCGCCCCCTTGCCATCCCCCAAGCTTCCGCGTAGAGGCGCGCGCTCGGTCGGGACGTAGCGCAGCCTGGTAGCGCATCACACTGGGGGTGTGGGGGTCGCAGGTTCGAATCCTGTCGTCCCGACCAACTTAATCCAACAGCATCGGATCACGCCGGCGGGGCCTTGTGGCGCCGCCCGCATCGGCATAGCCTCTGGTTCGTCCGGGCAAGGGAGTGCGCCGATGAAGAGGATCGCCCTGGTCGCGCCGCTCGCGGTGCTGCCGCCGACCGCCCTGCCCGCGCATCCGCCCAAGCCGATGACGAGCTGGGGCAAGGCGGGCGTCGCCTTCGACACCTATCGCGCCGACGCGATCGAATGCGGGCGCGAGGGCTATTTCGCCGACGTGTCGGATACCGAAGCGGCAAAGGTGTTCAAGGACGCCTCCCGCCGGCTCGAAAACAACGAAACCGCGCTCGGCCTCGCCGCCCAAACCGGCGATCTCAACCGTGTCGGCAACATCAACGCCATGTCGCAACAGATCGTCAGCAGCACCCGCCCGCGCGAACGGATGCGCGAGGTGGCCGGCGTGCTGAACGGCACCGTGGCCGATTGCTTGACGAAACGCGGCTATGTCCGCTTCGACCTGACCGAGGCGCAGGAGAAGGCGCTGAAGGCATATCCGGCGGGGACAGAGGCGCGGCACCATTTCCTCCACGCGCTGGCGAGCGATGCAAAGGTGCTGGCGACGCAGGGAAGCTCCGACGCGACATAGGAACGGTGGATCCGCTTTTAGCAGGAAAGCTGACGTAAGCATGACCGTTCGGCTTCGGAACGGGAAGTTCAGAGCCGCAGGAGTCTTTTCCACCAAGAGGAACGCTCTGGCGGCTGCGAGCTGGACCCGCCGAGCCGTGCCGCAGGGTGGTTCGCGAAGAGAATACCGAGCATTCCCTTGGTCAAGCCTTTCGGAATGGAGATAGATGCCGATGCAGAGTCCCGAACCACGCCATCGATTGCAACAGCAACTGTTGGCGCGCTCGCCCAAACGACTAGATGTTCCTCGTTCCACTCCACCTGCTCGAGCGGCGAGCCTTCGAAGCCGGTAGCAGGCTGGAGAATTACAGTGGCCCGAGCGGGTATCTCAAACTCCTCTGCCCAGGGTTCAAGCCAGAGCAGGATTGTTCCGGGTCCCGGATTGCATAGCCCCCAATTACGATCAACGCTCATGATCTACAGTGGCATTTCAGACGGCAGGAATGTCTGCAAGTGGGCGTAAGCAGACCAGCTGCTTTATGCCGCCGCCTCATCCGAACAGCCGCCCCACGCTCCGCTCCAGCATCAGCAGCTGCCACAGCGTCCGGCCGTGATCCGCGCGCCCGCTGCGATGCTCGCTCGCCAGCGTTTCGATCGCCGCCGGCTCAAACCATGACGCAAGGATCGGGGAGCGGGCCAGCGCGGCCGCCTCCCCCGCCAGCGGCCCTCGGAACCAGGCGCTGACCGGGGTCACGAAGCCCATCTTGGGGCGATAGAGGATGTCGCGCGGCAGGTACGGCTCCATCGCCTTCTTCATCAGCCATTTGCCCTGCCCCGCCCTGATCCGCATCGCGGGCGGCAGCGTCGCGGCGAACTCGATCAGGCGGTGGTCGAGCAGCGGCTCGCGCGCTTCCAGGCTGACGGCCATGCTGGTGCGGTCGATCTTGGTCAAAATATCGCCGGGCAACCAGTGCTTGACATCGGCATATTGCGCGGCATCGAGCGCGTCGCGGCCGGGCGCGGTCTTCATCGTCCGCCAGTAGCGGACTTCTGCGGCATGATCGCCGAGCGCGCGCATCATCGCATCGGTATAGAGCCGCGCGCGAAGCTCGGGCCGGGTGACGCCCACCCCCTTGGCATAGGCGGCCGCGCCGTCCTCGGCGAGCGCCAGCAGCGTCGTCTTGGCGCGCAGCGGCCGGGGGGCCCAGTCGGCCTTCGGATAGACTGCGCCCAGCGCCCCCGCCGCTCGGCGCAGCGGGCCGGGCAGCAGCCCCCTCACCCGCTCCTCGCCCTTATGGAAGCGATAGCGGCGGTATCCCGCCATCGCCTCGTCCGCGCCGTCGCCCGACAGCGCGACCGTCACCTCGCCGCGCGCCAGTTCGCACACGCGATAGGTGGCGAGCGCGGAGGCATCGCCGAACGGCTCATCGAACGCGGCGACCAGCGTGTCGATCAGCGCGAAGTCGTCGGCGGCGACCACCCGCTCGCGGTGGTCGGTGGCGAAGCGGCGGGCGATGGTGGTGGCGTACGAACGCTCGTCATGCCCCGCCTCGTCGAAGCCGATCGTGCAGGTCTTGACCGCGTGCTTCGACACCTCCGCCATCAGCGCGACGACGGCCGAGCTGTCGACCCCGCCCGACAGGAACGCGCCGAGCGGCACGTCGGCGATCATGCGGCTGCGCACGCCGCTACGCAGATGCTCGGTCAGTTCGGCGGCGAGGTCGGCGGCGCTGCCCTTGGCGCGTTTCGAGAAGTCGACGTCCCACCATTGGCGGGGTGGCGGCACGGGCTTGCCGCGCTCGATCAAGAGGAAATGGCCGGCGGGCAGCTTCCTTACCCCCGCAACGATGCAGGCGTCGTCGGGGACGTAGCCGAGGCCCATGAAATCCTCGATCGCGGTCGCGTCGAGGTCGCGCCGGACGAGCGGATGCGCGAGCAGGCCCTTCAATTCGCTGGCAAAGGCGAGTCCCCCGTCGGCGATCTCCACATAATGGAGCGGCTTAACCCCCATCCGGTCGCGGGCGAGGAACAGCGACTGCGTCCGCGCATCGTGGATGGCGAAGGCGAACATGCCGTTAAGGCGCGGCAGCAGGTCCGGCCCCCAGGCGCGCCAGCCGTGCAGCAGCACCTCGGTATCGCCCGCCGTCCTGAACCGTGCACCCTTGGCCACAAGTTCGGCGCGGACCTCGGCGAAGTTGTAGATCTCGCCATTATAGGTGACGGTGATGTCGCCGTCGTCGGTCGCCATCGGCTGACGCCCGCCGGCCAGGTCGATGATCGACAGGCGGCGATGGCCGAAGCCGACGCCCGGCGCGGTCCAGATGCCCGACCCGTCCGGACCGCGATGCGCCAACGCGTCGCACATCGCGGCGATGCGGCCGGGTTCGACGGGCTTGGGCGTGCCGGGGTAGAACAGCCCCGCGATGCCGCACATAGCCTAGCGACGCCCGGCGGCTTGGTCGGCCAAGGCCTCGATCGAACCCAGCGAGGCGACGAACCGCTCGATCACCCTGCGCGTGTCGGTCGACCCCTGCTTCTCGGCCGATACCAGCACCGCGACCGCGGCCTGGTCGCCCCCCGTCAATTTCACGCGCAACGTCTCCAGCTTCACCCGCTTGGGGTCGCCAGTCAGGATAGAGCCGATGCGCAGCCACGTCACCACTTCGCGCTCGACCGGCCCGGCATGGACGATCCGCATCGCCGCGCCGCCGTCCAGCGGGGCGAGATCGGCGACGCGCAGCCAGGGGCCGTGCTCGACGATCGGGCCGATGTCGAAGCCGACGATCTCCTTGCCCTCGCGCTGGCTCGCCTGCACCGCGATGGCGAGGTCGACGGTCGCACCCGACGCATCGGCATAGCGACCGATCAGGAAATGGTCCGCGCCGGGATAGCTCGGCGTCCAAGGCGCGAGCGGGTCGATCGGCACGCGCCGCCACCCGGGCACCTGCGGCAGCTCGATCCGCGCCGGCAGCGCGGCGGTCCGCGCATCGACGGCATGCGCCCAGCCCGCCGCCGCGACCGCGATGCCGAGCGATGCTCCGGCGACCGGCAACAGCGCGGCGGCGAGGCGCGGCGCTGCCTGCAATCGCGCGGGATCGAACCACGGCGCATCGGCCTCCCGATCAAACCACGGCCAGGCAAGCGCGAGGACGGCGGCCATCACGACGCCGAAGAAGATCCAGCCATAGACGATATGGTCGAACCCCGTCGCCGCCTCGAGCGAAGTCAGGTGCGCGGCATAGATCGTGCCCCACGCCCGCACGCCGTTGGCCAGCACCGGCGCCGCCAGCGCGAACGCCACGAACGCGATCCGCCGCGGCCACGTCCTGAAGCAGACATTCGCTGCCAGTATGGCAAAGGCGAGCATCGCAAGGACGAAGCGCGCGCCGGAGCACTCCTCCGCCACCTCGAACACCCCGTCGGGGGTGACGATCAGCACGCCGTCATAGGCGGCGGGCACGCCGGTCAGATGGAGGAGCGGCATCACCTGTCGCACCGTCAGGTCCTGGAGCGGCGCCTCGATCGACTGGCCGAAGGGGACGAGGAAGAACAGCCATGCGAGCGGAAAGGCGAGCGCGCGGGCGATGCCCGGGCCGAGGATGGCGATCACGCTCCCCTGTGCCATGACGACGAGGCCGAGGTGCCGCAGCACCGCCACCCCCGCCGCCGCACCGATCAGCCAGCACAGCGCCCCGCCGCCTACGACCACCAGCCCCGGCCACCAGCCGGTCGGCGCAAGGTCCGCCAGCCCCTCGCGCCGCTGCCACACCAGCCAGCCGAAGATGGGCAGGACGAGCAGGCAGTGGCCGAAGGTTTCAGAATGCCAGTAGATGCCGACGAGATCGGCCACGTCGCGGTGAAAGAGCAGCGCGAGTCCGAGCAAGACGAGGCCAAGCAGCATCCCGTGCCGCCGCCACCCGGCATCGAACAACACCGGCCGCGCGATCGCCGCGGCGGTCATGCCGCTACTCGCCTTTCGACCGGCCGGTCGAGGATCGCGTCGAGCGCGGCGAGGCGCGCGGCCCAGCCATAACGGTCCTCGACACAGGCGCGCGCCGCCCTGCCCTGCGCCTCGGCCGCGTCGCGGTCGGCAAGCAGCGCGGCGATCCGGTCGGCGAAGGCGTCGGCATCGGCGGCGACGGACAGCGTGCCGCGATGTTCGATCCCCTCGGCCGCGACCGTGGAGGCGACGATCGGGCGTGCCATCGCCATCGCCTCCAGCACCTTGTTCTGCACGCCCCGCGCGGTCAGCAATGGCGCAACGGCGAGCGGCGCGGCGGCGAGCCAGGGGCGCACGTCGGCGACCTCTCCGGTCACGCATATCCGTGGGCCGGCGAGTGCCTGGATTGTTTTGGTCGGGGCGCGGCCGACGATGTTGAAGGGCAGGTCGATACCCCGTCGGGCAAGGCGGGGCATCACCTCGCCCGCGAACCAGCAGGCCGCCTCGACATTCGGCGCGTAATCCATCTGGCCGGTGAAGGTCAGGCCCGGCGTCGCCGCGCCGCGGTCGAACGCGGCTTCGGGATCGAAGAAGGCGGTGTCGATACCGTTCTCCACGACCGACACGCGGGGTGCCGGGCCGCCGGCGCTGAACAGCGCGGCTTCGGCTTCGCTGACGAACAGGCTGGCATCGACGCGCGCGGCCACCTCATGCTCGAACGCGCCCAACAGCCGCGCCTCCCGCGCCATCACCCAGCCCATCGGCGGGCCGGCGGTTTCGGCATAGGAGGCGAACTTGGCGCTGTCGACGTCGCAGAAATCCATGACGACGCGCGTTTCGGTCGCGGCGGGCAGATACTGCGCCATCTGGCCCGAAAAGACGAAGATCGTGTCGATCCCCCCACGCGCCAGCAATTCGCGCACCCGCATCGCGACGTCGGTGTCGGCGAAGGCGGTGAGCGAGACCGGCTGCCCGCTCGCCAGCGCCTCAAGCCCCGCGCGCCATTGCGGCTTGCCCCGCCAGGCAACGTGGTGGCTGGCGCAAACCGCGCCCAGAACCGCGTCGTGATGCAGATCACGCGGTTCGTCGGCGAACGTCACGAGATGCACCGGGCCTCTGGCGGCCAGATGCTTGAGCAGGTGCCAGCCGCGGATCTTGTCGCCACGATCGGGGGGATAGGGCATCCGATGCGCAAGGAACAGCGTCGCGCCCATCACCCCAGCCCGCGTGCGATCCACGGCCCGATCAGATTGGCGATGGGCAGCGGCAGCTTCTTCCAAAGCTCGGTCTTGCGCGCATATTTGGGGTCGAGCGGGTTGACCGTGCGCGGTGCGGCACCATCGAGCGTGCGGCGCCAATAGCCGAGCGGGCGCGCGGGGTAGCCGAAATTCTTCTTGAATGCCGCCGGCCCCGTCCCCGCCTTCGACCGGCCAAGGTCGAGGCGCTTGCACCCCCGGTCCAACGCGTGACAGGCATAGGCGTAGAACATGCGCTCGTTGCCGCGCAGTTCGCGCGCCTCGCGCACGCCGCCGCCCCAGAAGGGATACATCGTCCCCTTCCAGTAGAGGCTGAGCGTCGAGGAGATCGGCCGCTCCCCCTGCCACACGGTCAAGATATCCGCGCGCGCGCCCATCTCGGCGAGGATTGCGCGGAACAGCGCGCGCGGGAAGATCGGCGTGCCGAGGTTGCGAACCGATTCCGAATAGACACGGTAGTGCGCTGCCAGATCCTTCGCCCCGCGCCCCGTCGTCACGGTCAGGTCGTTGGCGAACGCCTTTCGCACCTCGGCGCGCTGGCGCTTCGGGATCGCCAGAAGCTCGCTTTCGTGATCGGCGGTCAGGTCGCGCGCGAAGTCGAGATAGGTTGCGTCGTCGAAGTGCCACCCCTCCCCCGACACGCGCCCGCCGCGCAGCTCGAAGGTCGGCGTGCCCAGCCGCTGCGCCAGTGCCCAGCCCGCCTCCTCCAGCGTGGCGTGCGTGGTGTCGTCATCGGCGAGAATCCCGCCCTCGACCCCGAACCCGACTGACGTCAGCGAGCGGCCGACGACGGGCGAGCGGATGTCGATCAGCGGCAGAACGCCCGCGACGATCCCGCCGCGCTCGGCGATCAGGTAATGCGGACGCTGGCCGCAGCCGCGCCGGATCGCGCGGCTCCAACCCGGCAGGTGGAACGGCGTCGCTTCGCCCGCATCGGCGAGGAACGCCTCGATCGCGGCGCCGTCGCGCGGGTCGGAAAGATCGGCTTCGCGGATCGTCGCGGCGGGGGGCACAAAGGGGGCGTTCACGCGAGCGCCGCCGCGGCGCGCGCGGCAACCGCATCGGCGCGGCCCCAGGCATGATTGCCCGCCAGACGCTTCAGCTTGCCCGCCATCGCGCCCAGCCGGCTGTAATGGCGGATGCGCGACTTCAATGGCGCATTGCGGACGCGCGGCTGGCCGGGATCGATTTCCCAGGGATGGAAATAGAAGATCGCCGGATCGCCCGCGGCATTCGCGCGCACGATCGCCTTTTCGACGACACTCGACGGCAGCAGGCGGAAGAAGCCGCCGCCCGCGGTCACTTCGCGGCCCAGCACCGTCGCGACGGTCACCGGCAGCTCGACCAGCGGGCTGTCGGCAAGCGGGCGAAACCCCCGGCGCGGCGCGTCCGGCCAGCCATAATGATCGTGCGCCAGCGGCGCGATCGACGAGGAATAGGCATAGCCCGCCTCCGCCAGCACCGCATGCGCCCAGGGCGTGCGCGCATCGAACGAGAAGCTCGGCGCGCGATAGCCCGTCACCGCCTGCCCGCCCGCATCCTCCAGCGCCGCGCGCGCGCGGGCGAGGTCGGCGCGGAATGCTTCGGGCGTCATGGTGAACACACGGTCGTGATCCCAGCCGTGGCTGGCGATTTCGTGCCCAGCCTCTGCGATCCGGCGGATCAGCTTGGGGTAGTGATGCGCGACCCAGCCCAGGGTGAAGAATGTCGCCCGCACCGCCGCCGCCTCAAACAGCGCGAGTACGGCGTCGGTGTTCGCCTCCACCCTGTGCTGAAGCTGCGGCCAATGGGCCTTGTCGATCACGCGTTCGAACGCGCCGACCTGAAACCAGTCCTCGACATCGACAGACATGACGTTGATCGGCCCGGCCCCGAGCGAGCGGTCGTGATACATCTGAAGCCTATCCCGCTCAGGCGGCCGAACCGCGCAGCATCGCCTTTTCCGGCCGCGTGTCGTTTTCCACCCAGTCGACCAGCAGCGTCAAGACGCGGCGCAGCGCCGCATCCTGCGCCTCCAGCCGATCCTCGAGCTCGGCGACTCGGCGCTCCAGCATCCCCTCGGTCGGCGAAGGAGGCTGCGACGGCGGCGGGGGTGGTCCCTCGGGCCGGATCGGGCGCGCGGCGGCGGCGACGTCGAGCGGGCGGACGACCGGCTCGGGCAGCGGCGCGGGCGGGGCCATGTCGGCATCGAGCTCGGCAGTCACGTCGTCGACATGCCGCGCCTCGAACCGCTCGACATTCTCGATCGCGCCGTGGAGCATCAGCCGCGCGGCCAGCTGGTTCAGCCGGCGCGGCACGCCGCCCGACCAGGTATGGAGCGCGGCGATCGCGCCCTCGTCGAACGATGGATTGCCCGTCCAGCCGACGACCGTCAGCCGGTGGGTCAGATAGGCCTCCACCTCCTCGACGCCCATCGGCTCGAGGTGGTGCATCGCGATGACGCGCTGGCGCAGCTGCTCGAGACTGCCGGCACCGTGCAGGACGTGGCGGAACTCGGGCTGGCCGAGCAGGAAGATCTGGAGAAGCGGATAGCCGCCCGCCTGGAAGTTGGAGAGCATGCGCAGCTCCTCCAGGCTCTGGACCGGCAGCGACTGCGCCTCGTCGACGATCAGCAGCGTCCGCTTGCCGCCGCGTGCGACCGAGTGCAGCGCGCGCTCGATCGCGCCCAGAAGCTGCGCCTTTGGCTGGTTCGCCGCGATGCCGAGGCCTGCGGCGACGAGGCCGAGCAGGTCGGCGGCGTCGACCTGGGTCGAGACGATGTGGATGACGTGCAGCCGCTCGCGGTCGATCCGGCCCATCAGGTGGCCGACCAGCGTCGTCTTGCCCGCGCCCGGATCGCCGGTGATGACGATGAAGCCCTCACCCTGCGCCAGGCCATAGCCGAGATACGCCATCGCCTTGCGATGCGTCGCGGTATCGAACCAGAAGCCCGGATCGGGCGTCAGCTGAAAGGGTCGTCCCGTCAGCCCGTAATGCGTGTCGTACATCGCCGCCCCCGTCAGAACCGATAGCCGAGGCCGATCAGCGCCTGTGCCACCACATCCGCGTCGCTCAGCGACTGGTCGGAGACATAGACACCCGCCGACGCAGTCGCGTCGAGCCGGCCCCAATTGTGATAATAGGCACCCGTCGCACCCGCGCCCTGCGTTTCGAACCCGCCCAGGCCACCGCGATACCAGTTGTAGAAGACGTCGCCCGTCACGCCCGAATTGCCATCGAGCTGGCGGCTGGCGAACGCCTGGACATAGGCGCTCTGGTCCTCGATGCCGCCGACGTCGATGCCCGGCGAATTGTCGGGTGAATAAAAGCGGCGATTGGCATAGCCCGCCCCCGCACCCAGCCGCAGCCGCCCCTTGGTCACGGCATAGACGCCGTCGATGCCGCGCGCGCGATAATTGGCGGTCGCGATCGACTGGAACACCGCGTTCAGACAGCCGCCAGTCGCGCCGCCATTGGTGCCGAAGATGCAGCCGTTGTAATTGTTGCCCTGGCCGCCGAACGGATTGGTGAAGCTGGTCGGCAGCGCCGACAGCCCGTCGCCGAGCTGGCGCCCGAAGCTCTGCACGCTGTCATAGATGGCGACCTGGATGCCGTCGGTCTCGTTCATCTGCCAGTTGAGGCTGCCGGTGCCGCTGAACGTGCCGTATCGCTCGCCCAGGTGCACCTCTAGCGTAGTGCGCGGGCTGGGCCGCCAGACGACGCCCGCGTCGTAGAACACGCCATCGATGTCATACGCCAGCCGGCGGGGCGAGGCGGTGTCGGTCACATACCGCCCGTTGCGGTCGATGACGATATTGCCCTGTGCGTCGGTCAGCGCGTCGCGCTGGCTAAGCTGAATGCGCTCGTACCCGACGCCTGCGGTCAGCGCGAGCGTACCCGAGACCGGCAGCACTACGTCGCCGCGGCCGTAATAGCCCTCGTACCGCTGGTCGAGCTGGCCGGCATCCTCGCGCTCGTACATCCCCGACACGGTGAAGCCCACCGGCAGGTACGTATCGGCGCGTGTGCCCACGCTCGCGGTCACCATGTGGCTGAGCGAATCGTCGTAATAATCGAGCCGCGGTTCGCCGGGCAGCAGGCCGAGACCGCTGTCGGGCGTCTCGACCTTGGTATAGCCGATGCGATAAGCGGCGTTGACCGACAGCTGGTCGATCTGCCGCGCAAAGGTCGGGCCGCCATAGACGCCGTAGAGCTGGCTGATGTTGGCGACGTTGCCGCCGAGCAGGCCGGGCGCGGCACCGCGAATGTCGCTGCGCGCGCGCGTCGCGATGCCCGCGACTTCCAGCCCGAACCCGCCGCCCAATTGTGCATTGGCGACGCCAAGGCCGGTATGGATGCTGGTGTCGTCGATCTGGTCGTCCCAGGCGAAGCGATGCTCGTAGCGATAGTTGACCTGCGCCTGCACGCGGCGCGTCTGGACGCTCGCGTCGATGCCGGCTTGGAGCGTCGAATAGGTCAGCACGTCGTCGCCGTTGCTGAGGTCGGCGACGAGCACCTGGCTGACGTTGATGAAGGGCGACACGTCGACGCGCGGACGACCGGGGCCGGCGCCGCCCGTGGCGGGCAGCTGATCCGGGCCGCCGGGCGGCAGGTCCTGTGCCGCCGCCGGCACGGCAACGCCGCACGCCAGCGCCGTCGCGGCGAGAAGGGTCGCGCGCATCACGCCTCACTCCCATAAGCATAATAGTCGCCGTAGCGGTTGCCGCCCGGCCGCAAGGAAACCGAATTGAGGACGAGCGACACGCGCTCGCACGCCGCCAGCTGCGCCACCGCCTCGCGAAGGTCGCCCTCGCTGGTCCGGTCGGCGCGCACGACGAGCATCACCTGCCCGACGAGGCCGGCAAGCACGCCCGCGGGACTTGCCGCCAGTACAGGCGGCGAGTCGAACAGGACGATGCGGCGTGGATTACCGCGGGCAAGCCCGCCGATCACCTGACGCGCGCGGGTCGAGGCGAGCAATTCGGTATCGGCGTGGCCGCGGGTGCCCGCACGCAGGATCTGAAGCTGCGGGATATCGGTGTCGAGGACCAGGCCCTCCACGTCCAGCGACGGATCGCCGATCGCGTCAAGCAGGCCGGGGCCATGGTCGAAGCCCAGCACGCGCGGCACGTCGGGCTTGGCCACGTCGGCATCGACCAGCAGCACCTCGACATCGCGTTCGGCCGCCAGGCTGAGCGCGAGGTTGACGGCGCTGAACGTCTTGCCGTCGCCGGGCCGCGCCGAACAGATCAGGATCGCGCGCGCCTTGACGCTGTCGATCTTCGCGACCTCGTCGGCGGCGATCAGCAACTGGCGCTTGATGAGGCGGAACTCCTCGGCCAGCGGCGTCACCGCCGCGCCGGGGATCAGCATGCCCCGACCGGCCAGCATCTCGCGGTCGATCGACACGCGCTCGCGGTCCACCGGCAGCGGCACGAACGCCGGCTCCTCGCCGAGCGGCGGCGCGGCCTCGAACGGCGGCGGCACGGGGTCGTGGCGCGGCGCGCTCGCGGGCGGCGGCGGGGCATAGTCGAACCAGTCGCTGGCCCGTTCAAGCAGCGAGGCGCGCGGCGGGCGATGGGGATCGACGGCGGTCATCTTCTCGTTCTCCGTCACGCCACCAGCCCGCGCTGGAGGAATTCGATGCTCATGAGGATCAGGAAGGCACCAGCGAGCGCCCCCGCCCCGCCCGCGAACAGCTTGAGCTGGCGGCGGCGCGCGATGCGGACGGTGTCGCTCACCACCTCGCCGATGCTGCCGAGCACGGGCATCCCGCTTGCCTTTTCAAGGCGCTGGACGGTCGGATAGGTGGTCTGGAGCTTCGACAGCCCCCAGGCCGCCGCCGCGCCGCCGCCGAGCCCGACGATCAGCACTCCGAAGAGCAGGAGCGGCCGGTTGGGCGCGGTCGGCTTGCGCGGGGAGGTCGGCGGGTCGATCACGCTGATCTTGACGCTGTCGGCCTCGTTGTTCGCCTGCGCGCGGATGCGCACCTGCTCGCGGCTGGCGAGCAGCTTGTCGTACTGGTCCTTGAGGACGAGATAGTCGCGGTCGATCGACGCCTGTTCGGCGGCGACCGCGGGCTGCGCGCCCATCGTCCCGTCGAGGCGCGACAGGTCGGCCTCGAGCTGGCCCTTGCGCTGCGTCAGCGCCGCGACCTGGGCCGCGCGGTCGGCCTGCATCGAACGGAGGCTGAGGTACAGCGGATTGGGCGCGCCGCCATCACCGCCCGCCATCGGCTCGCCGCGCGCGGCGGCATTGGCGATGGCAAGCTGGTTCTTGAGCGCGATCACGTCGGGATGGCTGTCGGTCCAGCCGCGCCCGCGCGCTTCGGCCAGCTGCCCCTGGATCGTCGCGACGCGCGCACGCGCCGGCCCCATCGCGCTACCGGCGGTGCCGGGCAGCGACGGCTGCGTCCCCGCCATTTGGCCGTTCACCGCGGCCAGCCCGGACTGCGCGGCGGCAAGGTCGGAATTGACCTGCGCCAGCTGGTTGCGCGCGGCAGCGACGCGCTCCTCGAGGCTGCCGGTACCGGGCAGCGATCCCATATACTTGGACTGGAACTCGGCCTTTTTGCCCTCCGCGTCCTGGAGCTGGCGCTGGCGCTGGTCGATCTGCTCGTCGAGGAACTTCAGCGACTGGCTCGCCTCGTCGCGGGTGCCGGCAAGGTTCGTCTCGACGAAGATGTCGATCAGCTTCTGTACCACCTCGCGCGCCAGCTTGGCGTTCGAGGCGTCCGACGCGCCGCCATTGGCGATCGTCGCCGACACCTCGAAGATGTTGGTGTCGGGTTGCGCGGTGATCTTGATGGCCTTTTGAAGGGCGGCCACGCGATCGGCCACGTCCCGGTCGCTCGACACCGAATTGGCGATCGAGGTGCCGCGCACCACCTTTTCGAGGTTCACCGCCGACAAGAGCGTCTGGCGCACGCGGTCGACGTCGCGCTGCTGGTCGACCTGCGCCATCGGGTTGTCCTGCCCCGGCAGCACGCTGCGAAGCTGGACCGACACGCGGGCGGAGGAGACATACTGATTCGGGATCTGCGACACGACGAGCCAGCCCGCCAGGCAGATGACCCAGGCGATGGCAAGCGCCAGCCACCGGCGACGCCAGACGGCGTGGAGGCCGACCCTGATCTCGTCGTAAATCGCGTCCATCAGAACATGCTCTGCGGAATGATGATGACGTCGCCGGCCTCGAGCCGGACATTCGCCGAAGTATCGCCGTCCTTCAGTAGCTTGCCGAGACGGACGGCATATTCGCGCTGCTTACCCGTCTCTCGGTCGAAGCGCACCAGCCGCGCCTTGTTACCTGCCGCATATTGGGACAGTCCGCCGACCGCGATCATCGCGTCGAGCAGCGTCATGTTCGCGCGGTACGGGATCGAGGCGGGCTTTTCGGTCGCGCCGACGATGCGGATCTGCTGGCTGAACGTGCCCTGGAACTGGTCGACGATGACCGAGACGATCGGGTCCTTGATATATTCCTTGAGCGCGATCTTCATGTCGTCGGCAAGCATCGACGGCGTCTTGCCGACCGCGGGCATGTCGGCGATCAGCGGCGTGGTAATGCGGCCGTCGGGGCGCACCTGGACCTTGGCCGACAGTTCTGGATTGCGCCAGACGAAAATCTGGAGCGAATCGAGCGGGCCGATGACGTACTCCTCGCCCGGCCCCTCCTTGGTCGCGACGAACTGCGCGGGCGGAAGCTCGGGCCGGCTGCTGGAGGCACAACCCGACACCAGCACGGCGGCGGCACCCGTCATCAGCGCCGTCTTGGCCTTCACGCGAACACGCATCGATCATCTCCGTCGGCGCATCGGCCGCGCGGACATGAGTCCACGCGCCGGTGCAGAAACGAGGATGCTATGCGGTGTGAGAGGTTAAATTAGCGTTCAGCGTGGCGCCAGGCACCTTATCGCAAACGGATCAGAGCGTCGCCAGCGCCTGCTCAACGCCATCCATCGTGAACGGCTTGGCGAGCACCGGGCGGTCGGCATGCGCCGGTGCCAGCGTGTCGCCGCCGGTCGCCAGGACGAACGGGATGCCCCGCTCGGCCAGCGCATCGGCGACGGGCCAGCTCTTCTCGCCCCCGCGCAGGTTGACGTCGAGAATCGCGGCATCGACGCCGCCCTTGGCGACTTCCTCGAGCGCGGTCGACACCGTCTCGGCGGTCCCCGCCACGTCCTTGCCCAGCGCATCGAGGAAATCCTCGAGCATCATGGCGATCAGGGGCTCGTCCTCGACAATGAGGATACGCATGCGCTCGGTCATCGGGCCGTCATAAGCACGGCCCGCGCAATGCGCCAAGCCCTGATTACGCCGTGCCCATCACGCCGCCCACCGCTTCGGTCAGTTGCTGCACCGAAAACGGCTTGGGCAGGAAGGCGACGTTGTCGAGGTCGATCGACCGGCGAAGCTGTTCCTCGGCATAGCCCGACATGAACAGGATCGGCAGGTCGGGATAGCGTTCGCGCACCTTGGCGACCATCGTCGGCCCGTCCATCATCGGCATGACGACGTCGGAGACGAGCAGATCGGGCCGCTCGCACCGGGCGATCAGCTCCAGCGCCGCCTCGCCATTCTCGGCGGTCAGCACCTTGTACCCCTGCCGCACCAGGGCGCGTTCGGCGACGGCGCGGACCATCGCCTCGTCCTCGACCAGCACGACGGTGCCGGTGCCCCAGCCGGCGGGGCGCTTGGGCGCCTTGGGCGCGACCTTCGGCGCCGGCGCCTCGGCCGAGGTGTTGACGGGCAGGTAGATGGTGAAGCGCGCGCCCTGCCCCGGCGGTGATTCGGCAAAGATATAGCCGCCCGACTGCTTGACGATGCCATAGACGGTCGAGAGGCCGAGACCGGTACCCTTGCCCACTTCCTTGGTCGTAAAGAACGGCTCGAAGATCTTGGGCAGCACGTCGGCGGGGATCCCAGTCCCGGTGTCGGTGATGCGCAGCACCGCATAGTCGCCGACGGGCAGCACGTCGTCGCCCATCCGCTTCACCGCCGCGCGGCCGATGGCCAGCGTCTCGATCGTCAGCGTGCCGCCGCCCGCGGGATTGGCCGCGACCATCGCGTCGCGGGCGTTGACCGCTAGGTTGACGATCACCTGTTCGAGCTGCCCCGGATCGGCGCGCACGCTGCCCAGGCCGCGGCCGTGCTTGACCTCGAGCCGCACCGTCTCGCCGAGCAGGCGGGTGAGGAGGTTCGATACCTCCGACACCACGTCGGGCAGTTGCAGCACCTGCGGCCTGAGCGTCTGCTGGCGCGAGAAGGCGAGCAACTGGCGGGTGAGCGCGGCGGCGCGGTTGGCGTTGGCGCGCACCTGCTGGATGTCGTCATGGTCGCTGTCGCCGGGCGAATGGCGCATCAGCATCAGGTCGCAATGCCCGATGATCGCGGTCAGGATGTTGTTGAAATCGTGCGCGACGCCGCCGGCGAGCTGCCCCACCGCCTGCATCTTCGTCGCCTGCGCCACCTGGCGCTTCAGTTGCCCCTCCTCGCCGGTTTCCTTGAGGCAGAGGATGACCGACGCGTCGCCCAGCCCACGGGCACCCGCCAGCGTCAGCGCCACCGGCTCGTCGGGCCGCGCCGCTAGCCGCACCTGCATGTCGGCAACATGGCTCGCCCCGCCCGAGAAACGGCGGATCGCGTCGGCGAGTGCGGCCTTGTCTTCGCGCACCACCAGGTCGCCGGGATAGAGCGGCGGCGCGGCTGCGTTGACCGCGGTGGCGGAGGCGAAGGCGGCGTTGATGTGGACGAAGCGCCCGTCGCGATCGACCATCGCCAGGCCGATGGGAAGCAGGCCGACCAGCGCGCGGACATGCGCCGCCACATCGTCGCCCAGGCCCACGGTGAACCCTGCATCCTCCTCGTCGATCAGCGCCAGCACGATCGGCGCGTCGGCACCCTCGCCCAGCGGAAGCTGGATCAGGCGAAGCGGATTGCCGCCGCCGCCCTCCCGCTCGAACCGGACATGGCCCGTCGGCTCGGCCAGCATCAGCCGGGCGAAGTCGCGTCCCTCGACATTGGCATCGGCGCTGCCCGTCGCGCGGGCGGCGAAGACGCGGTTCGCCGCCTCGATACGGCCGTCCGGCTGGATCGCCACTGCCATCACGCCCGCCGCGCCCAGCCGCTCGCCCACCGGCCCGGCGATCGCGGAGATCGCGGCGGGCAGCGGATTGGCGGTGCCCGTGCCGCCCTCCCCGCGCGCGGCCACGAAATGCCAGAGCAGCATGTCGTCGCCCGCGCGTGCGATCCGCGCATCGAGCGTGCGCCCCCGCCGGACGAGCGCCGCCGCCTGCCCCTCGCCGTCCCGCCACGCCGTCCGTCCAGCAGAACCGAGACGCGATTCCCCATCCCCCTCGAACGGCAGCGACGGCGGCGTCGGCAGCCCGTCGAACAGCCGGCGATAGGCATCGTTGGCACAGACCAGCCGCCCCGAGCGGTCGGTGACCGCCAGCGCCCCGTCGCTCGCCTCGGCCAGCGCGTGGGCGAGCGCCCAGTCCTCGTTCGCCTCGGTCGCGGCGGCGCTGCGCGACAACCGGACGAAGGCCAGGACGCCGCCCGCGATCAGCAGCGCGGCGGCGAGGAACCCCGCAGCCAGTTGCCAGTCGCCAATCAGCCCCAGGATGACGAGCGCGGCCGCCACGCCGCCGGCCCCGGCGATCAGCATCGACTGGCGGGCGGCATCGTTTCGGGGGGGCGACAGGGGGGACGTGGCCATGGCGGTGCTGTCGGCGCACCTCGGCCCATCGTCAAGCATGTCGCCTCCGCCCAACGGGCGATTGAGCCGGCCCGCGCTTTGCGTTAGGCGAGCGGCATGGATCGCCGCCCGTTCGAGCCCATCGCATGAGCGCGACCCCCGCGCCCGCCCCGCGCAGCGCCACGATCGCCCTGGTCGACGACGACCGCAACATCCTCACCTCGGTGTCGATCGCGCTTCAGGCCGAAGGGTTCCTGACCCGCGTCTATTCGGACGGCGAAGCGGCGCTGAAGGCGCTGATCGACAATCCGCCCGACCTCGCCGTCCTCGACATCAAGATGCCGCGGCTCGACGGGCTGGAGCTCTTGCGCCGCCTGCGCGAGAAGTCGGCGATCCCGGTCATCTTCCTCACCAGCAAGGACGACGAACTCGACGAGGCCCTCGGCCTCGCCATGGGCGCCGACGACTATATCGCCAAGCCGTTCAGTCAGCGGCTGCTGATCGCGCGCATCCGCGCGATCCTGCGCCGAACCGAGGCGGCGGGCGGCGGCGGCGAAGCGGGCGAGGAGCCCCCCGCCCCCGTGCTCGACCGCGGCCGGCTGTCGATGGACCCCGCTCGGCACAAGGTGACGTGGGACGGCGCCAACGTCACGCTGACCGTCACCGAGTTCATGATCCTCGAAACGCTGGCACAGCGGCCCGGCATCGTGCGGACGCGCAACCAGCTGATGGATGCGGCCTATCAGGACGACATCTATGTCGATGACCGCACCATCGACAGCCACATAAAGCGCGTCCGCCGCAAGTTCCGGCAGGTGGATCCGAAGTTCGACGCGATCGAGACGTTGTATGGAGCGGGCTATCGCTTCTCCGACGAGTGATGACGCCGCCCTGTCGCGACGTGACGAGGCGGCCTTGGCGCAACGCGACGATGCCGCCCTATCGCTGCGCTGGTCGGGGCGGATCAGCCTTACCCCGCGCATCCTGGCGGTCAACAGCATCGCGCTCGCCATGCTGGCAGGCGGATTTTTCTATCTCGACAGCTATCGCACCCGCCTGATCGACGACCGGCTTGAACAGGCAAGCCGCGAGGCGCGGCTGATCGCACAGGCGCTGATGGCGACGCGGATGAGCGACGAGGAAGTGCTCGTCACCCGCTTGGCGCGCCAGACGGGGACGCGCATCCGCACCTATGCCCGCGACGGACACGAGCGAAGCGACAGCCGCCGCCTGGGCGTCGCCAACTTCCGCCTGCGCGATCCCGACAAGCAGCCGGTGGGACAGGCGATCGGCCGCTTCCTCGACGCCGGCATCGACACCGTCGTCGGCGCCGACCGCGCGCCGCTCTATCGCGAGCGGCCCCGCAACCGCGGCTTTCGCTGGCCCGACGTCGCCCGCGCGGTGACGACGCACGAGGCGCCGGCGACCCTCTGGCGCGCGCCCGACCGCACCCCCGTCATCACCGCCGCCGCGCCATTGGGTGCACGCGGCGCGCTGATGACGACGGTCAACGCCGCCGACATCACCTCGGTCGTGCGGGCCGAGCGGTGGCGGCTGGCGATCGTGCTGGCGAGCGTGTTCCTCGCCTCCCTCCTCCTGTCGCTGTTCCTTGCGCGCACGATCGTCCGGCCGCTTCGGATGCTGGCGCGCGCGGCGGTGCGCGTCCGCCTCGGCCGCGCGCGAGAGGTGGTGGTGCCGCGCCTGCCCAGTCGGCGCGACGAGATCGGGATGCTGGCGCGCGCCGTTTCCGACATGAGCCAGGCGCTGCGCGTCCGGATCGACGCGACGGAGGCGTTCGCCGCCGACGTGACGCACGAATTGAAGAACCCCCTCGCCTCGCTCCGGTCGGCGGTCGAGAGCCTGGGGTCGGTCCGTGACCCCGCACTACAGGCGCAGTTGCTCGACATCGTGCGCGACGACGTCCGTCGCCTCGACCGCCTCATCACCGAGATTTCAGACGCCTCACGCCTCGATGCGCAGTTGAGCCGCGCGGCGTTCGAGCCGCTCGACATGGCCGCGATGCTCGGCGCGATCGTCGATGGGCGGCGTGCGCGCGAGCTGCCGCGCGGCATCCGCCTTCGGCTCGACCTGCCGGGTGCCGAGCCGCTGATCGTCAACGCCGACGGATCGCGGCTGGCGCGGGTGTTCGAGAACCTGATCGACAACGCGCTTTCCTTCTCCCCCGACGATGCGGTGGTCAGCGTGGCGGCCAGCGTTGGCGGCCCGCTCGTCACCATCCGCGTCGAGGACGAGGGGCCGGGCGTGCCGGAGGCCGCGCGCGAGGCGATCTTTCGCCGCTTCCACTCGATCCGGCCCGAGGACGAGGCGTTCGGTGCGCATTCGGGCCTCGGCCTTGCCATCGCGCGGACGATCGTCGAAGGCCATGGCGGTACGATCCACGTCGAATCGCGAGAGGATCGGGTGAGCGGCGCGCGCTTCGTGGTGCGCCTGCCAAGGGCAATCGGGGACGGGAACCGGATCGAGCCATGACCGCGCTGTCGTCCGAAACGCTGCACGCCTCCTGCGTCGCCATCGGCGGACGCGCCGTCCTGATCGAGGGGCGGTCGGGCACGGGCAAGTCCGACCTGGCGCTCCGCCTGATCGATCGCGGTGCCGCGCTGGTCAGCGACGACTATACGCTGCTCCGCCGGTCGGGCACCGCGCTTATCGCCTCGCCCCCCGCGACGATCGCCGGGCGGATCGAGGTGCGCGGGATCGGCATCGTCGAGATGCCGCATGTCACCGACATGCCCGTCGCGCTGATCGTCGGGATCGAGGACAGCCCCGAACGCCTGCCGCTCGAACCCCATACCCGCCGTATCGCCGGCGTCGCGATCCCCAGCGCCGCGGTCGCCGCGCTCGAGCCTTCCGCCCCGATCAAGGTCGAGCTGGCGCTGGCACGGAGCGCGTCCCGATGACCGCCCCCCGCCGCATCCTCCTCGTCACCGGCATGTCGGGCGCGGGCAAGTCGACCGTCCTGCGCACGCTCGAGGATCTGGGCTGGGAAGTCGTCGACAACCTGCCGCTCAGCCTGCTCGACGGGCTGCTGGAGATCGCTCCGGCTGCCGGCGCCGCCGCCGCCGACCGGCCGCTGGCGATCGGCATCGGCATCCGCACGCGCGACTTCGATCCCGTCCGCATCGCCGCGATGGTGCAGGAGCGGAACCGGGGCGGCCAGGAAGTGTCGCTTCTCTATCTCGACTGTGGCGGGACCGAACTCGAGCGCCGCTATTCCGAGACGCGCCGCCGCCATCCGCTGGCACAGGATCGCCCGGCCACCGACGGCATCGTGCGCGAGCGCGAGTTGCTCGAACCGCTGAAGCGCTGGGCCGGGCGGCTGATCGACACGACCACGCTGTCGGCCAACGCGTTGGCGCAGGAAGTCCGCGACCTGTTCGGCGGCAAGGGGCTGGGCGAGCCGACGCTGTCGGTCATGTCGTTCGGCTTCGCGCGCGGCCTGCCGCGCAGCGCCGACCTCGTCTTCGACATGCGCTACCTGCGCAATCCGCACTGGGTGCCGTCACTCCGCCCCGGCACCGGCCTCGACGCCGATGTCGCCGACTATGTGCGCGCCGACCCCGCCTATGCCGAGTCGGTCGCGGGGATCGAGAACCTACTTCTCATGCTGCTTCCCCGCTACCGCGCGGAGGGGAAGTCGTACGTCACGGTCGCGTTCGGCTGTACCGGCGGCCGGCATCGCTCGGTCCACGTCGCCGCGCGGGTGGCCGCACGGTTGCGCGACGAGGGTTTTTCGCCCACGGTGCAGCATCGCGACCTCGGCACCGCGCCGCAGGACTCGCTGGAAGGCGCGCCCGCCAAGACATGAAGGTTATGACGGAAAATCCCCTGATCGGTCTGGTCCTCGTGACCCATGGGCGCCTGGCCGAAGAGTTCGTGGTCGCGATGGAGCATGTTGTCGGCAAGCAGCCGGCGATCGCCACCATCTGTATCGGCCCCGAGGACGACATGGAGGAGCGCCGCGCCGACATCGCCCGCGCGATCGGCGAGGTCGATGACGGCCGCGGCGTGATCGTGCTGACCGACCTCTTCGGCGGCACCCCCTCGAACCTCGCCATCTCGCTGCTCGAAACCGGCCGGGTCGAGGTGATTGCGGGCATCAACCTGCCGATGCTGATCCGGCTGGGCGGCGCGCGCAAGACGATGAAGGTCACCGACGCCGTCGCCGCCGCGCGAGAGGCGGGGCGCAAGTACATCTCCGTCGCGTCCGAAGTGCTCGGCGAGGCCGCGGCATGAGCGTCCGGCGCGAGGTTCGCATCACCAACCGCCGCGGCCTCCACGCCCGCGCCAGCGCCAAGTTCGTCACCCTCGCCAGCAGCCAGCCGACCGAGATCACGGTGGAAAAGGACGGCTCGCGCGTCACCGGCACGTCGATCATGGGCCTGATGATGCTGGGCGCTGCGATGGGCGACACGATCGTCATCTCCGCCGAGGGCGACGCCGCCGACGAAGCCGTCACCGCGCTCTGCACGCTGGTCGAGGACCGCTTCGGCGAGGAATAAAGCCGCCGCTCGCCTTACAATTCCGCCGTTCCACGCTATGTACATACTACCACAGGGAACACCCATCCGTAGGCACCCGTGGCTGAGAGACCATCGCGCTCCCGCTTACAATGCGTGGAGTCCGCCTTTTGGACCTCAATTATCTACTCTCTCGTCACCAGATTTCGCTGATGCGCGCAGATAATTCGGCCTGCTCGTCCTCGCGCCGTTCGCATCAGGGGCTGGCCGCCGGCTATGCCGCGCGCATCCGCACCATCCAGGCCGGCAAGACCGGCGCCAGCCCCGTCATCGGCCACCTGGGCGCCGCCTTTGTCTAAGGAGGGGCTGATGACCCTCGACGGGCATGTCGAGGAAATGCTGCCCGATGGCCGATTCCGCATCATGCTGGCGAACGGCCACCGCATCACCGCCTATACGGCCGGCAAGATGCGGCGTTTCCGCATTCGCACCGTCGTCGGCGATACGGTACAGGTCGAGATGTCGCCCTACGACCTCGACAAGGGCCGCCTGATCTATCGCGACCGCGGCCCCGGGGGCGGCGGCGCAGCAAGGGGAGCACGACGCCGATGACCGATACGATCCAGCCCGCACCGGAAGTCGACACGCCGGCCGAGACCCCGACCGAAACCAAGCCGCGTCGTTCCGGCTTCCAGCCGCGCCGCATGATGAAGAAGATGGACCCCGTCGCTGCTGAGCGGCAGGGGCGCATCACCATGCTCGCTTGGAAAAAGCTGGGCAACGAAAACGCGATCGCCTTCCTCAACGCGCATGACGAGGCGCTGGGCGGCCGGCCGCTCGACCTTGCCGTGGCGAGCGAGGAAGGACTCGGCGCGGTCGAGCGCGCGATCGAGTCGCGGGCGGCCGCCTGACCGCGTCGGTCGCGGCATGATCGAGCATCGCGGCAGTTGTCATTGCGGGCGCATCGCGATGGCGCTGCGCGATACGCCGGTCGAGGCGGCCGCATGCAACTGCTCCGTCTGCCGGCGGATTGCGGGGCTCTGGCACTACCCCGCCCCCTCGCTCGTCACCGTGACGGGCGAGGGTATCGCCTATCGCCAAGGAGACGGCGCACTCGACCTGTGGCATTGCCCGGTCTGCGGCTGCACGACGCACTGGACGCCGACCGATCCGGCCTATCCGCGGATGGGCGTGAACCTGCGCATGTTCGACCCGACGCTGTGGCAGGCGCTGCCCCTTCGGCACGTCGACGGCGCGAGCCACTAGCGCCCCTCTTGCCCCCGCCGCCCTGCCTGGGGCAAGGCGCGCGCCATGCCGCGTCAGATCACCGCCTACTCCAACCCCGCCGTCAAGGCTGCGCGCGAGCTTCGCGACAAGAAGCACCGCCGCGCGCAGGGTCGGTTCCTGGCCGAGGGGCTGCGCATCCTGACCGAGGCGCGCGAGGGCGGTCGCCTGCCCGAACAGGTGTTCTTCGCCGCCGACAGCGCCGCCCACCCGCTGGTGATCGCGCTTGTCGAGGCGGTCGAAGCCGCGGGCGGCGACGCGATCGAGACGACGCCCGATATCCTCTCCAAGCTCTCCGGCAAGGACAATCCCGGCGCCGTCGTCGGCGTGTACGCCGAGTTCGAGCGCACGCTTTTCGACCTCGACCGGTCAAGTGCGGGCATCTGGCTGGTGGCGGAGCGGCTGCGCGATCCGGGTAATCTCGGTACCATCCTGCGCACCGGCGACGCGGTGGGTGCGGGCGGGCTGATCCTGATCGACGAGTGCGTCGATCCCTTCTCGGTCGAGGCGGTGCGGGCGAGCATGGGGGCGCTGTTCACCGTGCCGATCGTCCGCGCCGGCTGGGACGAATTCATCGCCTGGCTGCGCGCCGGGCCGGGGCAGTTGGTGGCGCTCAGCCTCGATACCGACCTCGACTATCAGCAGCCCGCCTATGCAGCGCCCACCTTCCTGTTGACCGGCAACGAGGCGCAGGGGCTGCCCCCCGCCTATGCCGCCACGTGCGACGTGCGGGTCAAGATGCCGATGCTGGGCAAGGCCGACAGCCTCAATGCCGCCGTCGCCACCGCGGTGATGGCGTATGAGGTGCTGAACCAGCAGCGCCGCCGCTGATGCTGGAAGCGCACGCGGCGGACCTCGACGCGCTCGGCGCGATCGGGCGGCGGCGGGTGCTGAGCGCCCGTGCGGGCGTTGACTTCGCCTCGAACGACTATCTCGGCCTCGCCGCCTCCCCCGGCCTCGCCGATGCCGCCCGCGACGCGATCGGGCGCGGGGTGCCCACCGGCTCGGGCGGATCACGGCTGCTGCGCGGCAACCACGACGAAATCGAGTCGCTGGAGGCGGAAGCGGCGGCGTATTTCGGACACGAGGCGGCGCTGTGGCTGTCGAGCGGTTTCATCGCCAACGTCGCGCTTCTCTCCACCCTGCCCCAGCGCGGCGACCTGATCGTCCATGACGCGCTGATCCACGCGAGCGCGCATGACGGGATGCGCCTGTCGCGCGCCGAGACCGTCGCGGCCGCGCACAACGATGCCAATGCTTTCGTTGACGCGATCGCACGATGGCGGCGCGCGGGCGGCACCGGAACGCCGTGGATCGCGGTCGAAAGCCTCTACAGCATGGACGGCGACCGCGCGCCGCTTGCCGAACTGGCCGACATCGCCCGCCGCCACGACGCGATGCTGCTGGTGGACGAGGCGCATGCGACCGGCGTGTTCGGCCCCGGTGGGCGCGGCCTTGCCCACGGCCTTGCGTCCGAACGCACCATCGCGCTGCACACCTGCGGCAAGGCGCTGGGGGCGGAGGGCGCGCTGCTGACCGGCCCCGCGGTCATGCGCGACTTCATCGTCAATCGCGGGCGCGGGTTCATCTTCTCGACCGCGCCCTCCCCCTTGATGGCGGCGGTGGTACGCGAGAGCCTGCGCATCCTCGCCGACGAGCCGGAGCGGCGTGAGGCACTGTGGCAGCGGATCGCCGCGGCCGAGGCGGCGCTGGGGATCTTCAACGGATCGCAAATCCTGCCGCTGATCCTTGGCGACGATGCCCGGACGATGAACGTGGCGGCGCGGGTGCAGGCCAAGGGCTTCGACGTGCGCGGCATCCGCCCGCCGACCGTAGCGCCGGGCACCGCACGGCTGCGCATCTCGATCACCAACAATGCGGGCCTCGCCGACATCGACGCGCTCGGCGCGCTCCTGAAGGAGATACTGTGAGCCGTTTCGTCATTGCCGGCACCGACACCGGCATCGGCAAGACCGTCTTCGCCGCCGCGCTGACCGGCGCGATCGGCGCAACGTATTGGAAGCCCGTTCAGTCCGGCCTCGACGAGGGTACCGACACCGCCAGCGTCGCCGACCTGTCGGGCGCGGCGCCCGATCGCCTGCTGCCCGAGGCCTACCGCCTCGTCACTCCCTGTTCGCCGCATCGCGCCGCCGAGATCGACAGCGTGACGATCGACCCGGCCCGGCTGAAGCCCCCGCCCGCCGATCCGCTGGTGATCGAACTGGCGGGCGGGCTGATGGTGCCGCTGACGCGCGAGCTGTTGACGATCGACCTGGTCGCAAGCTGGGGCCTGCCCGTCATCCTCGTCGCGCGTACCGCGCTCGGCACGATCAACCACAGCCTGTTGTCGATCGAGGCGATGCGTGCCCGCGGCATCGCCATGCACGGCATCGCCTTTGTCGGTGGCGCCGTACCCGACAGCGAGGAAACGATCGCCGCGATGGGCCGCGTCCGCCGCCTCGGTCGGCTGGACGTGGTGGAACCGCTCACCCACGACACGCTCGCCGCCGCTTTCGCGCGGGGGTTCGACCGGGCGGATTTCGCATGACGCGGACGCGTATCTGGCACCCCTTTACCCAGCATGGCCTGGGCGAGCCGATCCCCAAGATCGTCCGGACCGGGGGCGCGTATCTCTGGACCGACCGGGGCGAGCGGCTGATCGACGCGATTTCGAGCTGGTGGGTGACGACGCACGGCCATGCGCACCCGCGCATCGCCGCCGCGATCGCCGAGGCGGCGGCGACGACCGACCAGATCATCTTTGCCGGTCACACCCATCCGCAAGCGTAAGCGGTGGCCGAGGGTCTCGCCGCATTATTCCCGCCCGGGCTGGCGCACCTCTTCTTCAGCGACTCCGGCTCCACCGCGGTCGAGGTGGCGCTCAAAATGGCGCTCGGCTTCTGGGCCGCGCGGGGCGAGGCGCGGCATCGCATCCTCGTGCTCGACGGAAGCTATCACGGCGACACGATCGGCGCGATGTCGGTTGGCGCGCGAGGCGTTTTCAACGCGGCCTACGCGCCGCTTCTGTTCGACGTCGGCACGATCCCCTTCCCCGGTGACGACGACGCGCTGAATGCGCTGGAGGCCGCGTGCCGCCAGCGGCCCGCCGCGCTGATCGTCGAGCCGCTGGTGCTCGGCGCAGGCGGCATGCGGATGTATGCGCCGGATCGGCTTTCGGCGATGGCGGCGATCTGTGCCCGCCACGGCGTCCTTTTGATCGCCGATGAGGTGATGACCGGCTGGGGTCGCACCGGCACGCTCACCGCCTGCGAACAGGCGGGCGTGGTGCCCGAAATCATGTGCCTGTCCAAGGGGCTGACCGGCGGCAGCCTGCCGCTCGCCGTCACGCTGGCGAGCGAGGCGATCTATGATGCCCATTACGCGCCCGATCGCGCGCGGATGTTCTTCCATTCGTCGAGCTACACCGCCAACCCGATCGCCTGCGCCGCCGCCGCCGCCAACCTGACGATCTGGCGGGAGGAGCCAATCCTGGAACGCATCGCGTCGGTCGCGGCGATGCAGGGCGAATGGGTCGACCGCGCCGCCGACTGGCCGGGCGTCGTCAACACCCGCTGCCTCGGCACCATCGCCGCGTTCGAGGTCGAGGACAGCCGCCCCGGCTATCTCTCCACGCTCGGCCCTTCGATCAAGGCCAAGTGCGCGGCGGCAGGCGTGCTGCTCCGCCCGCTCGGCAACACGGTGTATGTGATGCCGCCCTATTGCGTGACCGCCGACGATCTGGCGCAGGTCTATGGTGCGATCGAAGCCGCGATCACCGCCTGAACGCGTAAAAACCCCGCGCAACGATCTTGCGCGGCGCTCGATTTGGGTTTAGGCGCGCAACCCTCAACGGCGGTCGTAGCTCAGTTGGTTAGAGCATCGGTTTGTGGTACCGAGGGTCGCGGGTTCAAGTCCCGTCGTCCGCCCCATCCTTCCCCATCCCCTCGCGATCGGCGGACTTGTCACGTGCTTACCGACTGGGGCTTTCCCGACTTCGACGACCATGAGGGCGTCCATCTGTTCACCGATCCGGCGACCGGCCTTCAGGCGGTCATCGCGGTCCATTCGACGGCTCTCGGGCCGGCGGCCGGCGGCGTGCGCTTCTGGCATTATGCCGATCCGCGCGCGGCGATCACCGATGCGCTGCGCCTCTCGCGCGGCATGAGCTTCAAGAACGCCATGGCCGACCTGCCGATGGGCGGCGGCAAGGGCGTGATCCTGGCCGACGCGAACCGCACCAAGACCGAGGATATGCTCAAGGCGTTCGGCCGCGCGGTCGACTCGCTCGGCGGTCGCTACGTCACGGCGGAGGACGTGGGCATTTCCGAGGCCAACCTCATCACCATCGCGGGCGAGACGCGCTACGCATCCGGCCTGCCGGTCAAGGCGTCGGGCGGCGCCGGCGGCGATCCGGGTCCATTCACCGCGCGCGGCGTCTATCTGGGCGTCAAGGCAGCGGCGAAGCGTGCGCTCGGCACCGACGACATGCGCGGTGTCCATGTCGCGATCCAGGGTCTGGGCAGCGTCGGCGGCGGCCTTGCCCGCCTGCTGGCGAAGGACGGCGCGCGCCTGACGCTCGCCGACGTGAACCGTGATCGTGCCGCGACGATGGCCGAGGAACTGGGCGGCGTCGTCGCCGATCCCGACACGATCCTGGCGACCGACGCCGACATCGTCAGCCCCAATGCGCTCGGCGCGATCCTGACCGAGGCGTCGATCGCGGCGCTCCGGTGCAAGGCGGTGGCGGGGGGCGCGAACAACCAGCTCGCGACGCGGGCCGAGGGTCAGGCGATTCACGATCGCGGCATCCTCTATGCCCCCGATTACGTCATCAACGCCGGCGGCATCATCAATGTCGGCCTCGAATATCTCGGCCAGGGCGACCGCGCCGAGGTCGATGCCCGCATCGACCGCATCCCCGAGCGGCTCGAAACCGTGTGGGCGGAGAGCGAGCGGACCGACACCCCGGCGGCACAGGTCGCCGATGCACAGGCGATGCGCCTGATCGGACGCGGCTGACGATGACGAAGCGCGAGCGCGGCTGATGGGCTGGTTCGCGCTTGCCGCCATCGGGGCCGTTTCGCTCGGCCTGATGCTGCTGCTCAGGCTGCCGAAGACCGTGGTCGGCTTTGCCGGCGCGGCATTGATGCTGGGCGCGACGGGCTATGCGCTGCAGGGGCAGCCCACCCTGCCCGCCTCGCCCGCCAATCCCGAAAAGCCCGTCGATGTCGCTGACGAGGAACTGGTGAAGATGCGCCAGCAGATGTTTGGCCGCTTCCAGTACAGCGACAGCTATTTCTTCATCGCCGACGCACTGTCCCGTTCGGGCGACGAGCGCGCCGCAGCAAAGGCGATGTTGGGCGGCGTCCGTTCCGCCCCCGACAGCCTGCCGCTCTGGACCGGCTTTGCGTTCGCGACGGCGGGCGCGGACGGCGCCATGTCGCCCACCGCGCGCATGGCGTTCCGCCGCGCGCATATGCTCAACCCCGAGCATCCCGGCCCCTATTTCTATGAGGGGCTGGCACAGATTCGCGCGGGCAACCTTGCCGCCGCGCGGCCGCTCTGGATCCAGGCGCTGCGCGTCTCGCCGCCCGATGCGCCGTGGCGGGAGAATATCGCCCTGCGCCTCGTCCTGCTCGACCGCTTTGTCGCGATGCAGGCGAGCGGCCAGGGGATGCCGCGCTAGCCGCGACCCAGCCGCACGGCTTCGGCCGCGTCGATCAGCCCCTCGCGCGCCATCGAGCGTGCCGCCGAATCAAGCCTCGGCGCATTGAGGAATGCATGGCGCGCCAGCAGCGCGGCATCCGCGCCGTCATTGACCAGCCGCGCCATCGCCGGGTCGAACGCGATCAGCTCGAACACTCCGATCGCGCCCGCCGTCCCGCGGCCGTCGCACGCCCCGCAGCCCGCGCTTTCATGGATCACCGCCCCCGGATCGAAGCCAAGCAACGCGGCGATGCGATTGCTCGCCTGTACCGGGCGGCGGCAGGCATGGCACAGCCGCTGCGCCAGCCGCTGGGCCGTCACCGCGCGCAGTTGCGCCGCCAGTGCCAGCCGATCGACCCTCAGCGCGCGCAAATGCTCGAACGCCGTGATCGCATCGGGCGCCTCGACCCGGGCCAGCACCCGCCGCCCGCTGGCGGCGACCTGAAAGGCGAGCGCCGCGGCGCCGCGATCGGCGAGATCGCCGAGCGCGAGGATATCGGGATCCAGCGACAGCGCCTGCTCGATCGCCGCCTGCCCATGAAGCGCCGCGATGGTCAGCGCGCCGGGCAGTGCGAGATCCACCGCCACGACGCTGCGCGTGCGCGCCTCACCGCCGAGGAGCGCGGCGATCGTCGACCGCCGGCCCGACCCGCGCGGGCCCGCGACGACGACCAGTCCGCCCGGCCGTTCGGTCATCCTGAAGATCGTCCGCGCCTGCGCCGGGACCATGCCGAGCGCCGCCAGTCCTTCGGCAAGATGGCCCGGCCGCTCGGCACGCAGGCGAAGCGCCAGCCGCTCGCCATCGGCATGGCTCGCCACCTGCCAGTCGCCGAGGCGATCGGTACCGTTGCCGGCGACCGCCCATGCCGCGGCGCGCAGCCCGCCGGGTTCGAGCCGCGAGGGCACCCATTGCCGCAGCCGCCCGTCGACGCGAAGCCGAACGCGTACCGCATCGACGTCGAGATCGAGGTGCACGTCGCTCGCCCCCTGCGCCTGCGCATCGGCCGCCAGGGCCTGGATCGCCGTTTCGCTGCTCATACCGGCCCCTTTTCGTCGGTCATGACCGCGATGCGACGCGAACGTTACGCTTTCATGGCACGCTTCCCGCCGCGCGATCGCTCTGGCAGGAAAGCGCGATGACCCATCTCGGCTCGGGCCACCCCAGCGAACCCGTCATCGCCCATATTGCCGCGCGGCCCGGTGTGCAGAAGCTACCGAGCCCAAAGCTGACGCTGTTCGTCGCGAAGAATTTTCTCGACCCAGCGCACTGCACCGACTTGATCGCACTGATCGACCGCCACCGCCGCCCCTCGACGATCGCCGACGCCAATGGCGATGCGGCATTCCGAACCAGCGAGACTTGCGACCTCGATCCAGCCGAGCCCGTCGTAGCGCGGCTGGAGGCAGCGATCTTCGACTTTTGCGGGCTAGATCCCACGCATGGCGAGCCGATCCAGGGCCAGCGTTATGCGGTGGGACAGGAGTTCAAGGCGCACACCGACTATTTCGAGCCGCGGGGCGCCGATTTCACCAAATTCTGTTCGGTCGCGGGCAACCGCACCTGGACGGTGATGCTCTACTTGAACGAACCGGCGGCGGGCGGCGCGACGCGGTTCAAGGTGGTCGATAAGCTAGTCCAGCCAGAGACGGGCAAGCTGCTCGCCTGGAACAACCTGCGTCCCGACGGGACGCCCAACCCCGCGACGCTGCACCACGGGATGAAGGTGCGCAGCGGTACGAAATACGTCATCACCAAATGGTTTCGCGAACGCCCCTGGGGCTGGTGAAACGAGAAAGGGCCTCCGGCATCTTTGCCGAAAGCCCGATCCCCCTCTAACCGATGGCGGCGATCAGAGCCCGACGCTGACGCCGAAGCTGAAGACGCGACCCAGATTATACGTATTGACGTCGGCGCGGCTGCCGTTGTCGAACGTCTGGAACTCCTGATAGCGCGTCTTAGTCAAGTTGCGCGCCTCGAACTTCAGTTCGACCTGATGGTCGTCGCCGCTGCCGATCGGGATCCCCTGGCGCCACACCACGTCGAAGCGCCAGCCCGGCTTCTCGCGGATGTCGGGCAGGCGGACGCCGTTGACGATCGCGCCGCGATTGGTGATCCGCTCGCTGGCATAGTTCACCAAGAGCGTCACCTGACTCAGCATCTCGGTATCCTCAAGGCCGAACTGCGCGTTGACGAGGTGGTTGGACTGACCGACCAGCGGGCTGCCGTCGACGAACAGCTGGTTCGCCGGGATCAGCGGACCGGTGACGTTGATCGGGTTGACGACCGGCTGGTCCTGCGCGTCGAGCTGCGACTTGGTATAGGTATAGTTGGCGATCAGCACCGCGCGCTTCGTCGCGAACGGGCCGCCCAGCGTGTCGAGCGGGAAATACTTCACCAGCTCGACCTCGCCGCCATAAAGCTTGGCGCCCGGCGCATTCGAGAAGCTGGTGAGCAGCGACGAGCTGCCCGCGCCCGGCGAACCGAATGCCTCGATCGGGTTGTCGATCCGCTTGTAAAAGCCCGCGGCGGTCAGGCGCTGGTCGCGTGCGAAGAACCACTCTGCCCGCGCTTCCAGATTATAGAGCTCGCTGTCGGTCAGGCGCGGGTTGCCGATGAACTGGCGGTTCGATTCGAAGTCGAGATAGATCTGTGGCGCCAGCTCGCGGAACTGCGGCCGGGCGATCGTCTTCGAGGCGTGCAGGCGAAGCTGCATGTTCTCGGCGAAGTTCCAGGTGATGGTCGAGGCCGGCAGCCAATAGCCGTTGTTGAGGCTGGTCCCCGTCACGCCGGTGCCCGTCGGCAGCACGCGCTGCTCGGCATCCTCGTAGCGCACGCCGATCTGTGCGCGCAGCCCGTCGAGGATTTCGCTCTCGAGCTGGACATAGCCGGCATGGGTGCGCAGCGACGCGGTATAGGCAGCCGCCCCCTGCGAGGTGGATTCGTTCTGGAGGACGATGTTGGCGAGCTGGACGTTGTAGTCGCTGAGCAGATAGTCGGGGCGGAGCTGCTGCTGCGCGAGGCTGAGGCCGTTCTGCGCCTGATAGCGGAACTGATAGCGGTACGAGCTGCGATCGGCGTCCGAATAGGCATAGCCCGCCTGGATCGTCACCGGCCGGTCGAGGTCGAGATTGTAGCCGAAATCGACGCCGCCCGACCACAGATCCTCGTTCAACTCGCTGAACGCGATCTGCGCCAGCGACTGGTTGGCGAGGTTGTTGATATAGTCGCGCACCTGCGGCGAATATAGATAGGTGAAGGTGCGCTCGTACGGCGAATTGCGTTGCGTGTTCGCATAGGCGCCGCGCAGATCGACGCTGAGGTCGCCGAACTTCAGTTCCGCCACGCCCTGCGTCGTGAACAGCTGCCGCTCGAACCAGTTCGTGTTCTGATTGAGGAGGTCGAGGTTGTTCTGGTCGGTCCCCTTGCCGAGGATCGTCTGCTTCAGCGTGTCGTGGATGTAGAGGTTGGTCCAGCGGATGCGGTTGCGGCCGAACTCGGCCCCGACGCCGAACAGGCCGTTGACCAGCGCGCGGTGGTCGGTGGCGACGTTGCGGAAGTCGCTGACCAGCGTGCCGGTCTGGTCGATCGCCACCTGCTGGATCGCGTCGCGGGTGCGCCAAGTGTTCGAGATGCCGCCGCCGGCGATCAGGCCGATGCGGCCGGTGCCGACGTCGAACGACGTGCCCGCGCTCAGCTCGCCCGAGAAGTTCGCCGGGATATTGCGGTTCTCGAACACGAGCGAGGTCTCGGCGTTGGTGAGCTGCGTCACCTGCGCTGCGGTCACGCCGGTGCCGTTGATGCCGGCATCCTTGATGAAGCCGGGGATGGTCCGCTCGCCGCTGTCGTAACCCAGCCAGTCGTGCGAGCCGCCGTCATAGGTGTAGCCGAGCTCGGCGGTGGTCGCGGTGTCGAACCCGACCGATCCGCCGATCTGAAGAAAGCTTTCCTTCGGCGTCGCCTTGGTCGTCAGGTTGATGACACCGCCGCCGAACTCGCCCGGATAATTGGCCGAAAAGCTCTTCTGGACGAGGCTGGAGGCGATGACATTGGTCGGAAAGATGTCGAGCGGCACGACACGGCGCAGCGGCTCGGGGCTGGGCAGCGGCGAGCCGTTAAGCAGCGACGAGGAATAGCGGTCGCCCAGGCCGCGCACGAACACGAAGCCGTTGCCGACGACGCTGAGCCCGGTGACGCGGCCGAGCGCACCGGCGATATCGCCCTCGCCCGTGCGCGCGATGTCCTCGGTCGACAGGACCGAGACGACCTGCGCGGTGTTGCGAATGACGTTGGGGATGTTGCGGCCGATGACGACGATGTCGTCGCCCGCATCGCCGCCGGCGCCGGGCGCCGAGACCTCGACCTCCTGCTCGGCCTGGCCGCCGGCACCGGGGCCGGTGTCGGGCGGGGTGCCCTCCTGCGGCTGGCCGGCAGTCGGGGCGACCACCTGACCGGCGGGCGCGCCCGTCGTCGTCTGCGCTAGCGCGGCGGGCGCGACCAGCGTCGTGGTGAGGAGGAGCAGGCTGCCGAAAGCCACAGGCTTTTTCATGTTTTCATTCCGCATTGGGGCGTCGCCGGACTGTCGAGGGTCCGCGACCGGGCACGGCGGGGATGGCAGCCCCTTTCACTGCCATCCCCGCATCCTGGATGCGCTTGCCTGTCAGGTGGTCGGGACGGCGATGCAGGCGCCGCTCGTCGAACCGAAATTGCCGCGGTTCGAGTTGCAGGTCCAACCCTGATACCAAGTGTCGCCCGAGCCGTTGATCGCACCGATGTACGACGTCTGGACGAAGAAGCCCGAGCCAGCCGGGTTGAGCGTCGCGGCATTGAACGGCGTCACCGCCGCCGCGCCGGTGCCGGGCAGATAGGTCGAGGTATAGGCGTTGGCCGCGGTGCCGTTGGTGGTGTTGTTGGTGCCCGCGGTGAACAGCGCCGCCTGCTCGGCATTGGTGACCGTGACGCCGTTCTGCGTCGATTCAGCCGAGACCGAGCCGCACGCGAAATAGACCGAGTTGAAGACCGGCGGGCCGTTCTCGTCGATCGCCGAATTGGCAGCGCGGATCGTCGACTTGCCGCCATTGTCGGTGGTGCTGGCGACGGTGTTGATGCACGCCTGCGGCGTCGTCATGATGCCGTTGACGAAGGTGAAGTCGGCGCCGCCGCGGATACGGATGCCCGCATTCGTCGCAGTCGAGGTGTGGATGAAGGTGAAGTTCGAGATCCGGCCGTTCTGACGCGGCAGCGCGTCCTCTGCACCGTTCGAATCGATCTCCATCATATAGTTGTCGGTCTGGGTGTTATTCGGCTTCTGGATGCCGATCGCGAACTGGATGAAGCCTTTCCAACCCACATCGGTATCGAAGCTGTCGTCATCGGCGCCGGTCACCACGAAGTAGCGCGCATTGTGCGTGCCGCCGAAAATCTCGATGCCGTCGTCCGAGCTGTTGTGGATCTGAATATATTCGAGCCGCGTGCCCGAACCGACGCCGCCGGTGGTCAGGCCCTGAAGCTCGTTGTTCGGCGTGATGACCGTGCCCGAATAGCGGATCTGGACATAGCGCATGATGCCCGAATTGTCGCCCGCGGCGTTGCCGCCATAGAGCGCGTTGCCGGTCCCCTCGACGACGTTCTCGCAGTTCGCCGCGCCGCCCGAGACGCCCGACAGGTTGCAGTTCGACACCGGCGCGCGGCCGGCGAGGATGACGCCGCCCCACAGGCCCTGCGATTCGTCGGTGACGTTGCCCGTCAGGTTCTGCTGCGCGGTGAAGATGATCGGCGCGTTGGCGAGGCCGTCGGCATTGATCGTCGACCCGCGATTGACGACGAGGAAGTCGTTGTCGGCGTTGGTCGTGTTCGCATAGACGATGACGCCCGGCTCGATCGTCAGGTTCGCCTGCGCGCCGCCGGTGCCCGAGCCGCCACGATCGACGCCCACGTCGACGCGGCCGTTGATCTCGTACGCGGTACCCGCCCGGCGCGGCAGCGTCAGGTTGCCCGAGACCAGGCTGGGAATGCGGCAGCTGCGGAAGTTGCCGATGGTGCCGACATTGGTCGTGCCGGTGGGGCAGTCGGCAGCGGGCGTGCCCGCAGTCGAGCTGGGCGTCGGCGTCGGGGTCGGCGCGGGCGTGGGGGCCGGCGACGGAACGATGATCGTGCCTTCACCCGGCGATGCGACGCTCGACGCGCCGTCACAGGCTGCAAGGGTCGCACCCGCGCAGCTCGTCAGCAGGATAAGGCTAAGGCGTTTGAAGTCGGCCATGAAGATCTCCGTTCCGGCAATTCCGGGTTGACGAGGAAGGGGCGCATGCCCCCCGATCGACTCGGCTGTCCCCCTGTCGACCTCCACGTCCGGCTAGAGGCCGCGCGTGACGCCCGGATGCGGTTTCGAAGACGGTTCGGTTGCGTTCATGTGACGGGATGGTGACGGTTGTGACAAATCGGTGACGGGTGGGCGGCGTCGCACCTGTTCCGGTGAAAATGGCAGCAAGCGCGATGCATAGCCGTCGCTGCAGTATCCTACCGTACCCCGGCGAAGGACGGGGCTAGTCATGGAACCTCGATCAGACAAACGCTGCCTGTCGCCGCGGGGCTCCCCCGAATGGGCCCCGGCGTTCAACGGGGTACGACTCGCTTCCGCCGGCTCACGTCGGTGCTCCCGCGAAAGCGGGAGCACGTCGCGCGATCTGTACCGCACATGGAAAAAAGGGCCGGCGGTCGCCCCGCCAGCCCCTTCGTTACTTCGATCGATCGGATCAGCCGATCAGAGCTCGCCCTCAAGCCATGCCTTCAGCCGGCCCTTGGGCTCGGCGCCGACCTTGGTCGCGGCGGGTTCGCCGTTCTTGAACAGGATCATCGTGGGAATACCGCGCACACCGTACTTGCCGGGCGCCTCGGGGTTCTCGTCGATGTTGAGCTTGGTGATCGTCACCTGCTCGCCGAGTTCCTCGGACAGTTCCTCGAGGCTCGGGCCGATCATCTTGCACGGTCCGCACCACTCGGCCCAGAAATCAACGAGGACGGGCTTGTCGGCGCCGAGGACATCGGTGGCGAAGCTCTGGTCGGTGACGGCCTTGGTCGGCATGATTCTAAACTCCTTGGTTGGCGCCCAATCTATGTGGCCGCCCTTCCCGGCTCAAGCGCGCGAGGGCAAGCTTTGCTCCGTCACCGCCAAGCCGGGCTTGAGCGCGGCGAGCGTCTCGGCCGGCACCGCGATCAGCCGCGGCCCGGCGGTGTAGAGCAGCGCCGCCTCGATCCGGCGGTCGGGGAAGATGACGGCGAGCGCGGCGGCATAGGCGGCCATCTGGCGCGCATGATGCGGCGGGACCTCGCCCATATCGGCGGGGACGCGGCGGCCGGTCTTGAAGTCGATCAGGCGCACCCGGTCCGCCTCGACCAGCAGCCGGTCGACGGTGCCCGCGATCACCTGCCCGCCGACGACCGCGGCGATCGGCGCCTCGGCCAGCGCATCCGCGCCGAACAGCTCGGCGAAGTCGGGATGCTCGACGATCGACAGCGCGCGATCGACCAGTCCCTTACCCAGCGGATTGCCCGCCAGCCACGCCGCCCCGGCGGCCCTGCGATGCTCGGGCGGCAGCGTCGGCAACCGCTCGAACAAGCCGTGAAGCAGCCGTCCGCGCTCCGCCGCGTCCTGCATCGCCGGGCCGGCGGGCGGCGGGTCGGCCACCTCGTCCTCGCCCAGCGACGACGGCGCGAGTGGACGCGGCGGGCGCGCTTCCTCGGGCGCAGGGCGGCGGGCCCAGTCGGGGAGCGCCGGTGTTTCCGTGGTGCCGACAGCTTCGACAATGGCGGGCGCGGGCGGGCGGTCGTCGGCGAGGACGCGCGTCTCGCCCGGCGGCACGCCCAAGGCATCCATCGCCATCGCACTCGCACGGTACCAGCTGAGCGGCGGCGACTCGCCTTTCGCGCGATCGGACAGGCTCCCGGCGATCACCAGTTGCTCCTCCGCGCGCGTCGCGGCGACGTAGAAGAGCCGCCAATGCTCCTCCAGCTCGCGCCGGTCGCTGTCGGCCACCACGTCGTCGAGCGGCCCGCCCCGCTCGGCGCTGCGCGGGCGGAAGACGGGGATCGGCGGTTTGTCGGCGTCAGCCTGCCAGTCGAACAGGTCGCGGCGGTTCTGCGTCGGGTCGGCGGTCGCGTCGGCAAGGATGACGAGCGGCGCCTGCAATCCCTTGGCCCCGTGCGCGGTCATCACCCGGACCGCCGCCTGTGGACGCGAGCTGTCGCGCACGATCTCCACATCGCCGCGGTCGAACCAGTCGAGGAAGCGTTGCAGCGACGGAGTCGCGTTGCGCTCGAACCCGAGCGCCGCCGACAGCAGCTCCTCGATCGGGTCGCGCGCCTCCTCCCCCAGCCGCGCGATCAGCCGGCGGCGGCCATCCATCTCGCCCGAGAGAATATCCTCGAGGAAGCGATAGGGCGTCGCATAATCGGCACGGGCGAGCAGGTGATAGAGTGGGGCCAGTCGCTCGGCCGGCTGCGTCGCGCGCAGGTGCCGCCACAGCCCGCCCTTGCGATGCATCGCCGCCGCCATCAGCTCGTCCTGGCTCCACCCAATGAGCGGCGAGACGAGGAGGCTGGCGAGGCTCAGGTCATCGCCCGGTTGCAGGACGAAGCGGATCGCGGCGAGCAGATCCTGCACCGCCAGCGGCGCATTGAGCCGCAGCCGATCGACGCCCGCGACCGGCACCCCCTCCGCATAGAGGCGCGCGACGATCAGCGAGGCGAGCTCGCCGCGCCGCTTGACGAGGATCATCACGTCCTCGGGCCGCAGCGCGCGGCCCTTCGACGCCAGCCTATGCCCGCTATCGAGCCAGTCGCGCACCTGCCTGGCAATTCGACGGGCGAGTTCGCGGACCTGATCGTCGACCCAACCCTCCTCGTCCTCCTCGCTCCCGCCCGCGATCACGGGGGGCATCAGGGTGACGCTGCCCGGCCCCGGCACCTGGCTGGCATGGCGCTGGCGGTCGTCGGTGCCCATGCCCGGCGGGGGCAGTGCATCGAGTGCGGCATCGACGAACTTAAGAATCGTCGCGACCGAGCGGAAGCTTTCGGTGAGCGCGACGGTGTCGAGCGGCCGGCGCTCCTCCGCGTCGATCGGCGGCGCGGCGCCGAGGCGGTCGAAATGAAGCTGCGCGGCGCGGAAGAAGATCGGGTCGGTGCCCTGAAAGCCGAAGATCGCCTGCTTGTCGTCGCCCACGGTGAACAGCGTCCGCACGCGATTGCCGCGCGTGCCCGCCCCGGCGAAGAACTCGTCGGCGATCGCGCGGACGATCCGCCACTGGGCAAGGTTGGTGTCCTGCGCCTCGTCGATCAGCACATGCTCGGTCGCCAGGTCGAGCTTGTAGCGCACCCACTCGCCCATGCCAGGCGTCTCGAGCAGGCGGACGGTCGCGGCGATCAGGTCGTCGAAATCCACCGCGCCCGCCAGCCGCTTGGCGTCGGCATAGGCGCGCGCATAGGCGCGGCCGGCGGTGAGCGCGGAGGCAAGTGCATCGGCGTAGGCAGCGCGCACCCGCAGTGCGAGAAGCTCGCCGCAGGCTCCGTGCAGGCGCTCGGTCAGCGCGGCATAATCGTCGCCCGGTGCGACCGGCTTCTTTCGAAGCTCGCCCTTCGCCGTCGCCCAGACGAGATGGAGGTCGGCGAGACCCCCGGCGCGCACGCGCGCATCGCCGGCCAGCCACGCCGCGACGGCGTCGGCACGCTCAAGGCCGGTCTTGGTCCCCCACGCCGCGTTGGCCGCCGCCACCCCGCGCAGACTCTCGATGTCGAAAGCCTCGTCGCCGCACGACGCCTCGATATGCGCGGTGACGTCCCCGGTCGGCAGGTCGAGCGCGCGGCGGAGATAGGGCTGGATCCCGTCACCGATCGGC
This sequence comes from uncultured Sphingomonas sp., assembly GCA_913775315.1. Classification (GTDB taxonomy): domain Bacteria; phylum Pseudomonadota; class Alphaproteobacteria; order Sphingomonadales; family Sphingomonadaceae; genus Sphingomonas. Next base: position 168,904 of record CAJYIX010000020.1, read on the forward strand.
AGCGCCTCCATCGCGTCGGGCCGGGCGGCGCAGGCATGGAGGAACGCCTCGGCCTTCTGCTCGCCCAGCCGCAGCGCCAGCGCGCCGATCGCCTCGGCGATGGCGACGCGTCCCTCACGCGCCTCGTCCTCCAGCAGCCGCGCCAACGCCTCGCGCTGGAGCAGCGCCTGTTCGCGCGGTTCGAGCGGGCGGAAGCCGGGCACCAGCCCCGCCTCCGCCGGGAAGGCGGAAAGCAGGCTCTGGCAGAAGCCGTGGATCGTCTGGATGCGCAGGCCACCGGGCGCATCGAGCACGCGGGCGAACAGCGTCCGCGCCCGCTCGACCTGCTCGGGCGTCGCCGGTTCGCCGAGGCCACGCAGTTCGTTGAACAGGTCGTTGCGGTCGAGCCGCACCCAACGGGCGAGCGTCCCAGCGATCCGCTCCGCCATCTCGGCCGCGCCGGCCTTGGTAAAGGTAAGGCAGAGGATGGCTTCGGGCCGGCTGCCCGCCAGCAGCAGCCGGAACACGCGCGCGGCGAGCACTTGCGTCTTGCCCGTGCCGGCGGATGCCGCAAGCCAGACGTGGCGGTCGGGCCGGCTGGCATCGCGCTGCGCGCCGCGAAGCGGGTGGAGGGGCTTAGTCACGACCGTACCACTCGTCCCGCCGCATCAGCTGGTCGTACTCGGCATAAGGTGCCATCTCCGGCACCAGCTTCGCCGTGAACGGCGCGTCGCCGGTCAGCCAATCGCGCACGGCCCCCACGAAATGATCGTGCGCCATGCCGACGAAATCCTCCGGCGCGATGCCGCTGCGCCCGCCGACCGGGCTCTGGATATAGCCGAACGCCTCGCCCTTCTTTGCGAGCGACCAATATTCGAAGTCCGTCGCCTGCCCCTCGATGCGATCGAATCCGCCGCGCTCGGCGATCAGGCCGACAAGGCCCAGCTGCAGGCTGAACCCCGCCGCGACCGCGCTGGGACTGGGCGGCTTGCCGGTCTTGTAATCGACGATGCCGAGCCCGCCGCCGGGCAGCCGGTCAATCCGGTCGTACTTCCCCGTCAGCGTGACGCCCGCGATCTCGATCGCGCCCGATTCCTCGACGCCCAGCACCTGCCGCCCTGCGGCCACCTGCGCCGCCAGTTCGCCCGCGATCCATTCGACCGCGGCGATCAGGCGCGGGCGCCACAGCGCGCGGACGATCGGATGGGTGCGCGTGTCGTCGAGCATCGCGTTCGCGCGCGCGACGAGGCGGGCCGGATCGTGGCGGTCATGCTTCGACCACGCCTCCAGGATCGAATGCACCGCCGTCCCGCGCCACGCCGCGCTCGGATCGGCATCGACCGGATCGAGCGGCGACAGACCCAGCATCCGCCGCGCGTAGAAGGCGTAGGGGTCCGCCTTCAGCCGGTCCACCTCGGTCACGGACAGCTTGCGCGGCCGGTCCTCGACGCGCGGCGACGGCGCGGGCCGGGTGGCGGGGACGTGCGGCGCGGTATCGAGCGCGCGCGCCCAGCCCGCCAGCCCCGGCGCGGGGTCGAGCCCCTCGGCCAGCGCCTCGAGCCGCAGCCAGAAGCGGGAGGGAATGGTCGGCCCCGATCCGTCGCGCCGCGAGCGCGTCAGCAGCACCTCGCGCGCGCCCAGCCCTTGCGCGAAATCCTGTGCCGACAGCCCAATCCTCCGTTCGAGCGCGGGCAGGCCGAGTTCGCTGCGGATGCGCGGCGCGAGCCACGGGTCGGGCGCGGGCAGCGCCGGCCACGACCCTTCGTTTAGCCCGCCAAGGATGACCAGGTCGGCGCTCTGCAACTGCGCCTCGACCAGGCCATAGAGCGCCAGCCGCGGATGCCCGCCCTGCGGCGGGCGGATCGCGATCTCGTCGAGAAGGCTGCGCATCAGCGGCAACAGCGCGCCCGCCGACACCGCGCGCGGCCCCTCCGCGCCGTCGCTCTCCAGCGCGGTCAGAAGGTCGGCGGCGGCGCGCCCCTCCGCCCGCGCCCAGGCGGCATCGCCCGCGAGCAGCGTTGCCGATTCGCGCAGCAGCCGGGCATGGTCGTCGAGCGGGCGGTCCCCGCCCTCTGCCATCGCGGCGATGGGTGCGAGGCAGGCCTTGGCCTCGTCCCACCATGCCCGCGCCGCCTCACGCAGCGCCGCCGTCCGCGGTTCGCCGGTTGCCAGATGCGCGTCGATCCCCTCGATCCCCGGCGCCGGCCGCGGCCCACGCAGCGCGAGGTCGAGGCGGCGCGCTCCCTCCAGCCATTTCAGCCGCCGCTCGGGATCGCTCGATGCAACCAGCGGGTGCTTGAGAAGTGCCAGCAGCGCCATCGGCGCGAACCGCTGTCCCGCCGCCTCGACGATCGCGAGGAGGAGCGTGCCCGGCGCCAGCATCGACAGGGGCCGCCCCGCCGAATCGTCGATCGCCACGCCCCAGCGCGCCAGATGCGCGGCGACCCGCGCGGCGAGGTTGCGGTCGGGCGTCACCAGCGCGGCGGTTCTGCCCGGCGTCTCCAGCACCTCGCGCAGTTTGAGCGCGATCCCCTGCGCCTCTTCGGCCGGGGTTGCGACTTCCAGCGCGGTGACGCCCTCGAACCGCCGCTCGGCACGGGGCAGCGTCGGCCAGCGATGTGTGAGGACGGCAGGCAGCATCGCACTGTCGATCGCCTTCCCCCGCGCGGGCGGCGCGTCGAGTTCGCTCGCAACACGCCACGGCCGCACTTCCGCGCGCGCGACGCCCATGCGGTCGAGCAGCAGCTTGAGCGCGAATTGCGGGTGGGTCTCGACCGATCGGCGGACCTCGCCGGTCACCGGATCGGGCTGGTGCGGCCCCAGCGCGTCCCACGCCGCCTCGTCCAACCCGGTTGCAAGGCCCGGCAGCACCACGAAACCGTCGGGCAGCCCCGCAACGCAGCGCAGCAGCCGCGCGACCGACGGGACGGGCGAGGTCACGCCCGCCGCACAGACGAACCGCGCCGGGCTGGCCCGTTCCCACGCGCGACAAGCGCGTTCGAGCAGCCGGCGACGGCGCTCTACGAGGTCGATCGCGCCCAGCCGCTCGAGTTCGGCGGGCCAGCGGTCGAGCACGACCTCGAATGTCGACAGCGCCGTCGCCCAGTGCTGTGACAGCTCACCCGACAGGTCGATGGCTCGCAGCGCCGCGGGCGCGATCTCCTCGACCTGTAACTGGTCGAGCGTGCGGGCAAGGTCGCCGGCCAAACGCACCGCTTCGGCCGGATCGAGGCCGGGCCGCGTCTCCTGCAACAGCCGCGCGAGGATCAGGCGGCGCTTGAGCGGATCGACCGCGGACGGGACCGGCGCGGCGTCGGCGGGGTCGAAGAACGGGCCGACCGCCTCGTCCAGATCGGGATCGCCGACCGCGACGATGCGCGGCAGGAGGAGGCCGCCGTCGCTCAGCCGGACGAACGCGTCGTTGATCGCGCGCGCGGCGCGGCTGGTCGGCACGATGACGACGCCCCGAGCGAGGCCCATCGGCTCGCGCCCGAACCGGCGGAGCAGGCCGATGGCGAGCGTGTCGGCGAACGCCTTGTGCGCGGGGATGGTGAAGACCTGCGGCCCGCGCACCGCTTCAGCCATCGGCGAGCAGCGCCTCGGTCATGCCGATCGACGACGGGCTCCCGACATCGAACCACAGTCCCTCGTGCGTCACGCCGTAAGCGCGGCCCGCTTGAATCGCGCGGTTCCAGAACAGGTTGGTCGAGAACGGCCCCTCCGGATAGTCGCGGATGATCGCGGGATTGAGGATCTGCACGCCGGTATAGACGAACGGCGCCAGCCGGCCCGAGGCGCGGCGGCGGACGATCCGCCCCCCGGCATCCAGGTGGAAGTCGCCCCGCCCCGCATGGCCGTTGGCGCGGGCGAGCGGCACCATCAGGAGGAGCACGTCCATCCGGTCGGCGTCCCACATCTGCGCCAGCTGGACGATCGCGTCGACCGGCCCGTCGACCCACAGATTATCGCTGTTGACGCACAGGATCGGATCGTCGCCCAGAAGGTCGCGCGCCTTGACCAGCCCGCCGCCGGTTTCGAGCAACTGCGCGCGCTCGTCGGACACCGCGATCTCGATCCCCTTCACCCGGTGCGTCAGATGCGCTTCGAGCACGTCGGCGAGGTAATGGACGTTGACCACCGCCCGCTCGACCCCCGCCGACCGCAGCCGGTCGAAGACATGGTCGATCAGCGGCTTGCCCGCGACCTCGACCAGCGGCTTGGGCCGGGTGGCGGTCAGCGGGCGCATCCGCTTGCCCAGGCCCGCGGCCATGACCATCGCGGTTTTCGGCACCACGACGGCGGGGTTGGGGCGGATGGCGCGGGTCTTGGCCATCAGCGGGCGAGCTCGATCGGATCGCCGCGCAGGTGCGCGGGGATGTTGGCGTCGAACCACGCCGCGACGGGGCCGAGCGCCGGATGCGCGAGGTCGCGCTCCAGATAGCCCCAGACCCGAGGGCACAAGGTCGGATAGCGCGGCTTACCGTCGCGCTGCCAAAGCCGGGTGAAGATGCCGATGATCTTGGCGTTCCGCTGCGCGCCGAGCACGTGGTAGGCGACCGCGAAACTGTCGTCGGCGCCCACGGTGCGGACATAGAGGTCGAGCATCGCCGCCTCCACCGCCGCGGGCACGTCGCGCCGCGCGTCCTGAAGCAGCGACACGAGGTCATAGGCCGGATGCCCTGCGAGGGCGTCCTGAAAGTCGAGCAGGCCGAGCGTCTCCGCCCCCTCGATCAGCATCAGGTTCTCGGCATGATAGTCCCGCAGCACCGTGACGCTGGGCGGCGACAGCGGCGCCAGTACCTGCTCCCACGCCCGATCGTACTCCGCCAGATCGACGTTGAGGCCGAGCGCGGGGGCGTACCATTCGACCAGCAGCCGCGCCTCGCGCAGATAGACCTCGAGGTCGTAGGGCGGCAGATCCATCGGCGCATGATCGCGCAGGCGGATCAGCAGGCGGACGGCCTCTTCGTACAGCCGCAGCTCGCTCTCGGGCGCGGCGTCGACGGTCTCGCGCATCCGCGCGTTGCCGAAATCCTGAAGGAGGACAAGGCCGTGGCCCAAATCCTCGCCATAGATTTCGGGCGCGGCGAAGCCCCGATCGGTCAACCAGCGCGCGACCGACAGGAACGGGCGCGGGTCCTCGTGCGGCGGGGGCGCGTCCATCAGGACCGCGTGGCGGCCGGGTGCGACGATGCGGAAATAGCGGCGGAACGAGGCGTCGCCGGCGATCGGCTCAATCTCCGCATCACCCCACCCGATCGAGGCAAGGAAGTCGCGCGCCGCAGCCGGCGGATTCAAGTCAGGGGCCATCGCCCTTCCCATGCCGCCGGCACCTCGGCTGTCAAGCGCCGCGCGCCGTCATCGGCAACGATCAGCGTCAGGCGAAGGGCGTCCGGAAAGACGCGCGCACCGACCCGCTCGGGCCATTCGACCAGCAGCGCGCCATCGTAGCGCGCATCGTCGAGGCCGAGTTCGAGCAGTTCGCCCTCGTCCTCGATCCGATAGAGATCGACGTGCAGCACCGGCAGCCGCACTTCCGGCGGGGCATAGCTCTGGACGATCGCATAGCTCGGGCTCGGTGCCTCCCCCGCCAGCCCCAACGCCGCCAGCAGTCCGCGCGCGATCGTCGTCTTGCCCGCCCCCAGCGGCCCCGACAGCGTGACGGCATCGCCGGGTCGCAGCACCTCAGCCAATCTCCGGCCGAACGCGAGCGCGGCATCCTCATTGGGCAGGTCGATCATCGCCGCGGTAGCTCGATCGTCACCAGCGTCCCCTGCCCCGGTTCGGACAGCAGCGTCACGGTGCCGCCATGCGCCTCGACCAGTTGGCGCGCGATCGGCAGGCCAAGGTCGAGCGCCCGATCGCCGCGATCGCCCGAGCCATGCCGCGCGAAGCGGTCGAAGGCATGCGCCTGCGCCTCTGCCGACATGCCGGGGCCGTTATCGGAGACGACGATCCGCGCGCGATCCTTGTCGCCATCGACGTGAAGCAGCACCCGCCCGCTCGCCGGCGTGTGCGCGATCGCGTGGCGCAGGACGTGCTCCACCGCCTGGCGGATGCGACGCCCCTCGGCCTGCACCATGCCCGCACTGCCCTGGACTTCGGTTGCAAGGTCGATGCGCTTCTCGCCTGCCAGCGGCGCGACCGCGGCGGCAGCGGCTTCGGCGGCGTCGCCGACGTTCAGCGCCTCGCGCACCGGCGGCTGGTCGGCAAGCGTCAGGTCGAGCACGTCATCGATCAGCGCACCCAGCCGCTCGACCGATTCGAGGATCGCGCCCGTATAGCTCTGCCCCGTCTCGGTCAGCGCGCCAGCATAGCCCGCCCCCAGCATCTCGGCGAACCCCTTGATCGAGGTGAGCGGGGTGCGGAGTTCATAGCTCATGTTCGCGACGAACGCGGTCTTGACCTTGTCCGCCGCCTCCAGCGCCTCGGCGCGGTCGCGCAGGGCCTGCTCGATCTTCCGGCTGTCCGAAATGTCTAGCATCGTCAGCAGCGCATTGCCGTCGGGCAGCGGCACCGCCCCGAACTCGAAATGCCGCCCGTCGGCAAAGGCGACGCGCCCGCCGCGCTGGAGCCGGTCGGCAGTGGCCGACCGGACCAGCTCGGCCATCAGCGCCGCGCGCGATGGATTGGCCAGCCGCGGGGCAATGTCGCGGGCCAGCGCATCGACGCGCGGATGCTCGCCGAGCAGCGATTCATCGAGGCCGAAGACGGTGCGGAACTTGTTGTTCCAGTGCTGCACGCGGCCATCGGCCCCGAAGACGGCGATCGCCTCGAACAGATTCTCGATCGTCGCGGTGCGGACGCGCAAAAGGGTATCGCGTGCGCTGGCAAGCTGCACCTGTTCGGTCCGGTCCTCGAACACCAGCAGCAAGCCGCCGTCGGGCAGCGGCTGGGCGACGACGCGCAGGTGCGTGCCGCCCGCCAGCAGCCAGCTTTCCTCGATCTGCGCATCGGTTGAGGTGAACCACCCGCGCCGCTCATTTTTCCAGCCGGGGAAGTCGCGCACCTCCGGGATCCGCCCGCCCTCGCGCATCCGTTCGAGCACGCGGTCGAACTCGGGGCGGTCGGCCAGCCATTCGCCGCGCATCGCGAACATCCGGCGGAACGGCTGGTTGCAGAAGACGAGCGCACGGTCGGGGCCGAACTGCACCACCCCGGCCGAGATGCGGTCGAGCATCGCGCGCTGCGCCTCGCCGAACCGCTTGATGCCGGTGCGCGCCTGTTCCAACTCTTCGATGTCGATCGCGAAGCCGGCGATCCCGCCATCGGCGAGCGGCACGTCATGGACGCGCAGCATCCGGCGCTGGCCGCCGATCGTCGCGGGCATCGCGGTGGCGCGCGGGCTGCCCGCCTCGCGCGCGGCGAGTGCCTGGGGCGGGGGCGCGCCGGGGGCGCCCATCTCGACCAGTTCGACCTGGCGAGCGACGGCATCGTCGGCGTCCGACGCCTCGACCGCCGCGACATAGGCCGAGTTGACGAGCGCGAGGCGCAGGTCGCCGCTGCGATACCACATCGGCATCGGCGCCGCCTCGATCAGACCCTTCAGCGCCTGATAGGCATCGCGCAGCAGCTCCACCCGCTCGGACAGGCGCTGGACTTCGCCTTGCGTTTCGGTCGCATCGAAGAACCAGACGATGACGCCCGCATCGCGGGTCAATGCCGTCGACGCCCGCTCGCCCGCCGCCATGAGCAGCCGGTCACTGCCGGCGGCGCGGACGGGCACCCGGAACGGGATCGCGGCGCGGCGCGCGCCCTCGATCGCGGCGGCCAGCCGCTCGGCATCCTCCGCCACCAGTCCCGTCTCGCCCGCCGACAGTCCGGCAAGCTCGCGGGGCGCTGCAGAAAGGCCAAGCCAGTCGAGCAGCTGGCTCGACAATTCGATCCGCCCGTCGCCGCGCACCACCATCGCGCGCGCGGGGGCCGAGCGGATCAGCGCCCAGAGCCGGGAATTGTCCGCCTCGACGCCCTTCGCCCCGGCGCGCAGCTTGAGGCCCAGATACAACGCATAGGCGGCGCCCGCGACGAGCATCGCCAGCACCGCGCCCGCCAGCGCCATCTGTCCGGTCGACTCGATCATGTCCGCCGCCGGCGTGGCGGTGCGCCGACGCGCCCCTGTTCCATGCACATAGCCCTAGTGCCGCAGGCGGACGGACGGAAGAGGCCATCGGAACCCTTGCCATTCAGCAACCGCTAATCGACGATGCGGCACAGATCATCGCGCGCGAGCCGTGGATAAAAGCCGCGGCCCCATGCGTTCACAAATGATCGGGTGCGCCCCCTCGCATCCAGACCGGAGAGTTCGAATGTCCAAGTTTCTTGCGCGTCGGATCGGCCCCGTTGCACTGGTCGTGGCTGGCGCGGTTTCGCTGTCGGCATGCGCGACGCCGACCCCCTATCGCCCGATCAACGGCCAAGGCAGCTATCGCACCGGCTTCTTCGACGAACAGATCGAACAGAACCGGTTCCGCGTCGGCTTTGCCGGCAACAGCCTGACCTCGCGCGAGACGGTCGAGCGCTACCTCCTCTTCCGCGCGGCGCAGCTGACGCTGGAGCGCGGCTTCGATCATTTCACGCTGGTCGACCGCGATACCGAGCGCAAGACCGACACGCGCGTCTATGACGATCCCTTCTACGGTCCCGGTTGGGGCGGCGGGTTTGGCGGATGGGGCGGCTGGGGTCCGCGTTGGCGCTATTACCGCCCGGGCTTCGGCTGGGGTGGTTGGGGCGGCTGGGGCGGTGGCTTCGGCGGCGGCATCACCGACGTGCGCCAGATCGACCGGTACGAGGCGCAGGCCGAGATCCTGACCGGCCGCGGGCCGAAACCCAAGGACGTGCGCAGCTTCGATGCGCGGCAGGTGATAGAGAATCTCGGTCCCAACATCCGCATGCCGGACGAGCGCGGCCGCTGACGCTGCGAAGTCATTGCAAAATGGGGCGGGGTCATCGGCATCGATGGCCCCGCCCTTGTTTTATAGGCCTTTAGTCCACAGCTTTCTGTGTCACGCCCCGCACCACGACTTGCACAGTCGCTTGCTGCACGGCACCATGAATTGGACGGCATGTTGCCGCCGCTGGAAAGACCAATGCTCGACGAAGCCGAGTTCGACCGCGAAGACGCCGCCCCCATTGACATGCTCGAAAGCTATTTCGCCGCGCATGGATGGAGCCACGAGCGCGAAGACGACGAGATCGTCGCCAAGTTCAAGGGCAGCTGGACCGAATACGAACTGCGCGCGATCTGGCGCGAGGAGGACGGTGTTCTCCAGTTCCTCGCGCTGCCCGACATCCGCATTGCCGAGGAACGGCGCGCGTCGATCTACGAGACGATCGGGCTGGTCAACGAACAACTCTGGATCGGCCATTTCGAGCTCTGGTCGTCGAGCGGCATCCTCCTCTATCGCCACGCCGCGATGATGAGCGACGAGGAAGATGGCGCGACGTTGAGCCTCGACCGCGCCGAATTGCTGGTCGAAACCGCGATCGACGAGTGCGAGCGTTTCTACCCCGTGTTCCAGTTCGTCCTGTGGGGCGGCAAAAGCCCCAAGGAAGCCATCGCCGCCGCGCTGATCGAAACCCAGGGCGAGGCATGACCGAGGTGGAGGGCGCGCCGGCCCGCCTCTGGCTGGTCGGCGCGGGCAACATGGGCGGCGCGATGCTGCGCCGCTGGGTCTCGAGCGGCATCGCGGCCGAGCGCATCACCGTTATCGACCCGGGCAATCCGGTGGTGCCCGAAGGCGTGAAGGTCGTGGCAGAGGCCCCCGTCGGCCCCGCCCCCGACATCTTGATCCTCGCGGTCAAGCCGCAGATGGTCGACGCGGTCGCCCCCGCGATCCGGGGAGCGGAGGCGGCGATGCTCGTCTCAATCCTTGCCGGCGTCGAGATCGCCGACCTGCGCTCGCGTTTCGCCGCGCGGGCGATCGTACGGGCGATGCCCAACCTGCCCGTCGCGATCGGCAAGGGCGTCGTCGCGCTCCATACCGACAGCGATGCAGCCCCGGTGCGCGCGGCGGCGGAGGCGCTGATGGCGCCGCTCGGCCATGTCGAGTGGGTCGACCCGTCGCTGTTCGACGTGGTGACGGCATTGTCGGGCAGCGGGCCGGGCTTCACCTATCGCTTCATCGACGCGCTGGCCAAGGGGGGCGAGGCGCTGGGCCTGCCCGCCGACCAGTCGCTCCGCCTGGCCCGCGCAACGGTCGAGGGGTCGGCGATGCTGGCGGCGGGTGCGGACGATACGCCTGCGGTCCTCGCCGATCGCGTCGCCAGTCCCGGCGGCTCGACGCGCGAGGGGCTGAACGTCCTCGACGCCGACCACGCGCTCGACCGCCTGCTGACCGAGACGCTCGCCGCAGCCACGCGTCGCAACGCCGAAATGGCCGCCGCCGCAAGGGTCTGATCGGAACGTCCAACGTGCTCAATGGGTTGTGACGGTCATCGGACCCTCGCAATCGAAGGAGCAAGCGCGATGACAACCGCCCCCACCACCGAAAAGCCGGCGACGCAGCACAGCAATCTGGGCGTCATCGCCGGTGCAGCCACCGCCGGCGCCGCGATCGGCGTGCTGGCGATGCTGGGACGCAAGGCCGCGGTACAGGCGCCAAGCGCGCTTGCCGCCGACTGGGTCGCCGCGCTCACTGCCGAGCACAAGGCGGTGCTCAAGATCTTCGACGCGCTCGAGGCGACCGAGAGCCGCAACACGACCAAGCGCGCGATCCTGCTGGCGCAGCTCAAGCACGCGCTGGCCAAGCACGATGTGGAGGAAGGCAACGTCGTCTACCCCGCGCTGCGCGAGGCCGGCCGGACCGAGGAGGCCGATCACCTCACCAAGGATCACGGCTATGTGAAGCAGTATCTTTACGAACTCGACAACATGCCCCGCGACAGCGCCGAATTTCCCGCCAAGCTGCGCAAGTTCCGCGCGGACCTGGAAAAGCACATGACCGAGGAGGAGACCGACCTCTTCCCGTCGCTGCGCGCGCAACTATCCGAAGAGAAGAACAAGGCGCTGGCAGCGGCGATGAACAAGGAAGGGTTCAAGGTCGCTTGATAACCACGGGGAGCGCCGACCCGGCGCTCCCCGCTCGCGTTACAGCTTGATCGTCAGCGACGTGCCGATCACGTCGGCGTTGCCGGTATTCGTCGACACGATCCGCGCCTGCGTCGCCGCGACGGTGCCCGCGAACAACGTATCGGTGCGGTTGAGCTTCTCCTCGCTCACGAACACGTGCGCATAGCTCAGATTGACGTCGAGCCGGTCGTTGAGCTTCCAAGTCATACCCGCGGTGGCCCAGATGCGGTCGCCATCGGGCACGCGCGTCGTGCGGAACGCGTCCTGCGTCGGCGTGGTGTCGTACAGCCCACCGGCGCGTAGCGTCAGGCGGTCGGTCGCGTCGAACTCGACCGCGCCGTGGCCCGACCAGCTGTCCTTGTAGTTCTGCTCGTTGACCACGGCCGGGCGGCCGAGCGGCTGCACCGTGATCGCCTCGAACCGCGACCAGTTGAACCACTGGCCCGTCGCCATCAGGCGGACGCGATCGCCGACGCCGTACATCGCGCTGACGGTCACGCTCTCGGGAATGTCGAGCGGCGCGGTCGCGAAGGTGCGGGTGTTGGCACCCGCCAGCGGGCCGACAAGGCCCGACACCTGATAGGTACCGTCGAGCCGGTGCGAAACCTTCGACCGATAATGTGCGCCCAGCCGCGCCTTGCCGAAGCTCAGCAGCACGCCCGCATTCCAGCCGACGGACAGGTCGTCACCGGAGATGTTGAGCTCGCCGTCGCCCGCACCGGGGACGAGGTTGGGGAGCGCATTGCGAAGCTTCACGTCGATCTGCTGGATATCGACGCCGCCGCCGATCGAGACGTTGTCGTTGAGCGCATAGCCGAAGCTCGGCTGGATGTTGACCGTCTTCACCTCGGACTTGATCGAGTCGTAGCGGCCGAAAAAGCCCTGGTCGTACTCGACCTTGAGGCCAAACGGCGCGCTGATGCCGAGGCCGAACCACAGGCGGTCGCTGGCCCGGAACGCGGCATAGCCGGTGGGCACGATCACCGGCTGATCGAACGGATTGCCGCCATTGTTGCCGGTGACAGGGATCGCGGTCGGGCGGCCCGGCACGGTCAGCGTGGTGCCGTCATTCGCTTGCGCGCTGTCCACGAAGAGGAAATGGCTGTTGAGCGAGACCTGACTGCGCTCCAGCTTGGTCATGCCGGCGGGGTTGTAGAAGATGATCGAGGCATCGTCGGCCGCCGCCGCGCCGCCCGCGAACGCGCGGCCCGTTTCCTTCGCCGACTGTTCCTTGAGCGAGAAGCCGCTCGCGTGTGCCGCACCCGTCCACGCCAGTACGCCTGCCGACACCGCGGCCAATCCCAAAGCCTTACGCCACATAACCTTGCCCTCTCAGAAGCGACCCGCCGACATTTTGCCGGTTCGGTTGGGGGAGCGCCCATGCACCGGGTCCGTTCCGAAAGGCAACTGATTGATTCTGCCTGTTGCCGGCACGCCACGGTGCAAGCTTGACGGACACCGACGCGCGCCCGACGATTGCGCGACGGGTCGAGGGAGCAGCGCGATGCGCCGTGTCATGATGCTGATAGTGGCGGCTTCGCTCGGTGCCTGCTCCGCCGAACCGACCAACCATTCCATGAAGGCGTTCGACGCGCAGGAAGAAGCCGCACCGCCGAGCCCGGCGACGGGCCAGCGGATCGCCTATGTCTATCGACTCGGCTTCGCACTCGACCCCGCGGCGATCCCCACGCTGCAATCCCGGCACGAGGGGCTCTGTCGCCGGCTTGCCCGCGGCGGTTGCCGCGTCCTGCGCAGCAGCCGCGAGGCGAGTGAAGACGGATCGGGCGGCAGCGCCTCGATGGCGATCGAGATCGATGCCCGGCTGGCGCGCCGGTTTACGGCCGCGCTCGAGCAGGCCGCTGCCGGCGCGGGCGCCCGCACCAGCGACAGCGCGATGGAATCGGAGGATGTGACCAAGGCGACGGTAGATGCCGATGCGCGCTTGCGCCAGCGCTCGCTGCTGGTCGCGCGGCTGACGGAATTGCTGCGCACGCGGCAGGGGTCGGTCGGCGACCTCGTTGCCGCGGAAAAAGCGCTTGCGGATGCCCAGGAAGAGCTCGACGCGGCCCGCGCGAACCTCGCCCTGCTGTCGCGGCGCGTCGCGACCTCGACGATCGAAGTGCGCTACGCGGCCAAGTCGGGCGGCGCGGGCGAGGCGTTCGACTCTCCCGCCGCATTGCTCGACGAATCGCGCGAGCAGCTCTTGCGATCGCTTCGCGCGCTGCTCAGCTTCGCGGTCGTCTCGCTGCCCTGGATCGCCCTCCTGTGGCTATCCATCTGGTCGATCCGGCGATTTCGACGCGCCCGCGCCCGACGCGCTGGGCATGGCTGATTGCACCCCCCGCGCCCATCCGGTATAGGCGCCCCCTCACCTGCCCCGGCGCGCGGACCCCGCTGCCGGGGCCGATCGTTTCAGGAACACGCGCATGGCTCGCCGCCGCCAGATCTACGAGGGCAAGGCAAAGATCCTCTACGAGGGTCCCGAACCCGGCACGCTCATCCAGTATTTCAAGGACGACGCGACCGCGTTCAACGCCCAGAAGAAGGGCACGATCAACGGCAAGGGCGTGCTCAACAACCGGATTTCCGAGCATATCTTCACTATGCTCGGCAATATCGGCGTCCCGACGCATTTCTTGCGCCGCCTGAACATGCGCGAGCAGCTGATCCGGCAGGTCGAGATCGTCCCGATCGAGGTCGTCGTGCGCAACGTTGCCGCCGGATCGATGTCGAAGCGCCTCGGCATCGAGGAAGGCACGCAGCTCCCGCGCACCGTCATCGAATATTACCTGAAGGACGACGCACTGGGCGATCCGCTGATCACCGACGAACATATCCTGTGCTTCGGCTGGGCGAGCCAGGAAGAGCTGCACGACATCGCCGACCTGGCGGTGCGTGTGAACGACTTCATGTCGGGGCTGTTCGCCGGCATCGGCATCAAGCTCGTCGACTTCAAGCTCGAATTCGGTCGCATCTGGGACAACGACTATGCCCGGATCATTCTGGCCGACGAGATCAGCCCGGACAATTGCCGACTGTGGGACGCGACGACGGGCGAGAAGCTGGACAAGGACCGCTTCCGCCGCGACCTGGGCGGCGAGGTGGAGGCCTATCAGGAGGTCGCGCGCCGTCTCGGCCTGATGCCCGAGGGTGCCGATTCGGCGGTCCTCGACCTCGAAACCCATCGCAAACGCCGCGGCAAGTAGACCGTTCACGATTGCGGATACGAAAAAGGGGCGCCCCGCGGGGCGCCCCTTCTTGTTTAGGTGATCATCGATCAGCTCGGCTTGCCGGCCTTAGCCTGCACGGCGGCGGCGACCTTGGCCTGAAGCGCTGGGTCCTTGCTCAGCGACTGACCGATCGAGTTAAATCGCTCGGGCGTAAGGCCGGCGGAGGTGACGGCAGCAGCCATCTTCGCCTGCTTCTCGGTCGCGGGCGTCGCGGCATCCTTGTTGATCTTGTCGACTGCGGCGAGCGCGGTAGCGAACTGCGTCACCTCGGCATCGCTGACGGCGGTTGCCGTCGCGGTAGCACCGGCGGTGCCGTCAGAGGGGGCAGGCGCAGTTTCCTGCGTCGGCGCCGCTTCCTGCGTGGGAGCCGCGCCTGCCGCCGGCGTTTCCTGAGCCGCGGCGGCAACCGCGAAGGTGCTGGCGATCGCGGCGGCGGCGATGGTGAATGTACGCATGGAATAACTCCGTCGTCGTTGAATTACCTGTCCAACATCGGGCTTGAGCGTCGCGGCACAACCGAAACGATGACGGAATGTGGCCGGAATACGGCCTGTCGTGACGCCCGCCGACGAGTCGAGCCCGATCGGGGGACGAGGTGAGAGGCCGATTTCGCCGCCGTGCGCCATCTCAGGAAGAGTTGGGATCGCTGGCAATCGTAAGCGAACCGGGCGATCCCAGCCTTCGCCGGGATGTCGACGAGGGTGGAAGGCACAGCCCGAACGAAAAAGGCCCGCCGCGGCATTGCCGGGCGGGCCTGATCCATGGTGGGCGCGACAGGGATTGAACCTGTGACCCCACCCGTGTGAAGGGTGTGCTCTACCGCTGAGCTACGCGCCCGATGCCTCGCCCCATCGGGGTGTCGGCGAAATCGGAGCCGGGCGTTTAGGCGGCGTCGTCGCCCCTGTAAAGCCCGGAAATGGAGACCCATGACAGGGACTCGAACCCTGCAAACCGGCGACGATGCGCCAAAGCCCCCGCCGACCGGGTCAGGGCCATGAAATCAGTTGACCGAGTCCTTCAGGACCTTGCCCGCCTTGAACTTCGGCTGCGACGACGCCTTGATCGTCATCGGCTCGCCGGTGCGCGGGTTGCGGCCGGTCGACGCCTTGCGCTTGCTGACCGAGAAGGTGCCGAAACCGACAAGACGGACCTCGTCGCCCTTTTTGAGCGCGGCGGAGATCGAATCGAACACGGCCTCCACGGCCTTGCTCGCATCGCCCTTGGCCAGGCCCGACAAGTCGGCGACCTGCGCGATCAGCTCTTGCTTGTTCATTGCCCTCTACACCCCTGTGTTGTTTTTTAGGATAAATCGGAACGGATTCGCCGTGGCCGGCGAGCGCGCGGCAGTAGGCCCATCCACACCCGCGCTGTCAAAGAAAAAGCGGTTGTTTGCGGCGGGATGCGGCGCAGCATAGAGCCCGGAACCACCAAACGGGGAACGCCGAAGCGCCCCCCGTCCCGGTCCGGGTCAGATCAATGACGTACCGGGTCCGCCGCGGGCGCCACGCCCGCGGGCGGCTGCGCGGCCAGCTCGTCCGAGTCGCTCCAGTCGATCGCCGTCAGCGGCTCGGTCAGGGCGAGGCGCAGCACCTCATCGACATGCGCGACGGGAATGATCTTGAGCCCATCGCGAATGACCGCCGGAATCTCGGCCAGGTCCTTCTCGTTCTCCTCGGGGATCAGCACCGTGGTGATGCCGCCACGCAGTGCCGCGAGCAATTTCTCCTTGAGCCCCCCGATCGGCAGCACCCGGCCGCGCAGTGTCACTTCGCCGGTCATGGCGATATCCTTGCGCACCGACACGCCGGTCAGCGTCGAGACGATCGAGGTGACGAGGCCGATGCCCGCCGACGGCCCGTCCTTGGGCACCGCACCCTCGGGCAAGTGGACGTGGATATCCTTGCGCAGGAACAGACTGGGCTTGATGCCGAAGGTCGGTGCGCGCGCCTTGACGAAGCTCATCGCCGCCTCGACGCTTTCCTTCATGACGTCGCCGAGCTTGCCGGTGGTCTTGATCGCGCCCTTGCCGGGCACGGTCACGCTCTCGATCGTCAGCAATTCGCCGCCGACTTCAGTCCAGGCAAGGCCCGTGACCGCACCGATCTGATGCTCCTCCTCGCCGATGCCAAAGCGGTACTTCCGGACGCCCGCGAACTCGTGCAGATTCTCCGGCGTCACCGTGACCTGCACCGCCTTGCCCTCTAGGATGCGGCGCAGCGCCTTTCGCGCGAGCTTTGCGATCTCGCGCTCCAGCGTACGCACGCCCGCTTCGCGCGTGTAATAGCGGATCAGGTCACGCAGGCCCGCATTGGTCAGCTCGAACTCGCCTTCCTTGAGGCCGTGCGCGTCGATCTGCTTGGCGACCAGATGGCGCTCGGCGATCTCGACCTTCTCGTCCTCGGTATAGCCCTCCAGCCGGATGATCTCCATACGGTCGAGCAGCGGCTGCGGCAGATTCAACGTGTTCGCGGTACACACAAACATTACGTCGGACAGATCGATGTCGATCTCGAGATAATGGTCGTTGAACTTCGCGTTCTGCTCAGGGTCCAGCACCTCGAGCAGAGCCGAGGCAGGATCGCCGCGGAAGTCCTGGCCCAGCTTGTCGATCTCGTCGAGCAGGAACAGTGGGTTCGATGCACCGGCCTTTTTAAGGTTGGTGACGATCTTGCCCGGCAGCGAGCCGATATACGTCCGGCGATGGCCGCGAATCTCGGCCTCGTCCCGCACGCCTCCCAGCGACTGGCGGATGAACTCGCGCCCGGTCGCCTTGGCGATCGACTGGCCGAGGCTGGTCTTGCCGACGCCCGGCGGACCGACGAGGCACAGGATCGGCCCCTTCAGCTTATTCGTGCGCGCCTGCACCGCCAGATACTCGATGATCCGGTCCTTGACCTTCTCCAGCGCATAATGATCGCCGTTGAGGACGTTCTCGGCCTCGACCAGATCCTTCTTGAGCTTCGACTTCTTGCCCCAGGGGAGGCCGAGCAGCACGTCGAGATAGTTGCGCACGACGGTCGCCTCGGCCGACATCGGCGCCATCGTCTTGAGCTTCTTCAACTCGCCCTGCGCCTTGGCGCGCGCTTCCTTCGACAGCTTGAGAGTCGCGATCTTCTGCGTCAGGTCGGCGATCTCGTCGCCCTCGCCCTCCTCGCCCTCGTTGCCGAGTTCGCGTTGAATCGCCTTCAACTGCTCGTTGAGGTAATATTCGCGCTGGGTCTTCTCCATCTGCCGCTTCACGCGGCTGCGGATCTTCTTCTCGACCTGAAGGACGCCAAGCTCACCCTCCATGAAGGCGAACACCATCTCCAGCCGCTTGCGCGGATCGGTCTCGACGAGCAGCGACTGCTTGTCGGCGACCTTGACCGCAATATTGCCCGCGACCGCGTCGGCGAGCCGCGAGGGATCGTCCAGCTCACCGAGCTGCACCGCGGTTTCGGCGGGCAGCTTGCGGTTGAGCTTGGCGTAATTCTCGAACTGGTCGACGACCGAGCGCATCAGCGCCTGCACCTCGGTGCCGTCTGCCTCGCTCTCCTCCACCGCCGAAACCGTCGCC
The DNA here is from genome assembly GCA_913775315.1 of uncultured Sphingomonas sp. Lineage (GTDB taxonomy): Bacteria > Pseudomonadota > Alphaproteobacteria > Sphingomonadales > Sphingomonadaceae > Sphingomonas. The sequence goes on from CAJYIX010000020.1 coordinate 186,737, forward strand.
TGGACGAAGCCGTCGTTGGTCGTCAGCGTATCGAGATTCGCACGCTCGCGCCCGCCCACCAGCACGCGGACTGTGCCGTCGGGCAGCTTCAAAAGCTGGAGCACCTCGGCAGTGACGCCGGTGTCGTAGAGGTCGTCGCGGCCGGGATCGTCATTGGCGGGATCGAGCTGCGCGACCAGAAAGATCATCTTGTCGTCGGCCATCGCGGCCTCGAGCGCGGCGACCGACTTGTCGCGGCCGACGAACAGCGGCACGATCATGTGCGGGAAAACGACGATATCGCGCAGTGGCAATACGGGGTAGCTGGACTTCATGTATTCTCCGACGGCACCCGAAGGGGGCACCACTTGCAGCCTATATGGGGTGCGCGCGCAAGCCATCAATCGGGTGATCGCCGGGGCGTTCGTCGCACTCGCGCTGACCGCCGCCGCGCCCGATCCGGGCAAGCCGCCGCTCACCGCGCAGACCGCGCTGTCGGGCGGGCCGATCGACCCCGAACAGGCGAAGCTGACGTTCGAGACCGCCGACCTGTCGTTCGAGATATTCCCGGAGCGACAGGCGCTGAGCGGCGTTGCGCTGCTCACCTTCACCGCCAAGGCGCCGCTGACCCGCCTCGTCATCGACCTCGACCGCAACCTGCCGGTCAGCGCGATAGCGATCGACGGACAGGCGCAGGGCAAGGGCGCGTGGCGTAATCCGGAGGGGCGGATGACGATCGACCTGCCCCGCCCGGTCGCGGCGGGCGCGCAGGTCACGGCGCGCATCGCCTATGGCGGGACGCCGCACGTCGCGGTGCGCGCGCCTTGGGACGGCGGCTTCGTCTGGTCGAAGGCGCCCACCGGCGAACCCTGGATCGCGACCGCGGTTCAGGGCGAGGGCTGCGACCTGTTCTGGCCATGCATCGACGCGCCGACGTTCGAGCCGAAGACCATCGACCTGCACATCACCGTGCCACGGGGGCTGTCGGCGCCGTCGAACGGCAGACTGGTTGGGATCGACACGCTGCCCGACGGCCGCACGCGCTGGAACTGGCGGGCGAAGAACCCCAACACCTATGCGATCGCGCTCAACATCGGCCCCTATGAGGAGATGAAGGGCACGCATCGCAGCGCCTATGGCAACGACATCCCGCTTCATTTCTGGCACCTGAAAGGCAATGCCGACAAGGCGCGCGGACTGTTCGCCGAGTTCGGCCCGACGATCGACTTCTTCGAGCGCGAGGTCGGCCCCTACCCCTTTGCGGACGAGAAGGTGGGCGTGGTCGAGACCCCGCATCTCGGCATGGAGCATCAGACGATCAACGCCTATGGCAACGGCTACAAGCCGTCGGCCGAGGGGTTCGACTGGCTGTTCCATCACGAGTTCGCGCACGAATGGTTCGCCAACCAGATGACAGTGGCCAACTGGGACGATTTCTGGCTGCACGAGGGGTACGCCCAGTACATGCAGCCGCTCTACGGCCTGCGCCGCGAAGGCTATGCCCGCTACATCTCGATGATGGTCGAAGGGCGCGCGCGCGTCGCCAACCGCCATCCGATCGTCTCGGGCCAGCCCCGCGACGAGGAAGCGGTCTACAACGACAAGGACGGGCCCGGCGGCGACATCTATTTCAAGGGCGCGTGGATGCTGCACACCCTGCGCGGATATGTCGGCGACAAGGCGTTCGGCGAGATCACCCGCCGCCTCGTCTATGGCCGCCCTGACCCGAAGCCGGGCAATTTCGTGCCGCGCTACACCTCGACCGCCGAGTATCGCCGGATCGTGCGCGAGGTGACGGGCCGCGACATGGACTGGTTCCTCGACGCCTATCTGCGCCAGGCGCCCCTCCCCGATCTCGTCGAGACGCGGACGCCCGGCCGGCTGTCCCTCGAATGGCGCGTGCCGGGCGGCAAGCCCTTCCCGCTCCCGGTCGAGGTCGAGGTGGACGGCCGGATCGAGCGGCTGCCGATGACCGGCGGTCGCGGTAGCATCGCGGTGCCCGCGGGTGCGAGCGTGACGGTGGACCCGATGATGCGGGTCCTTCGCCGTCTGCCGGCCTATGAGCGGATGCAGGACGCCCGCCGCGCTTCCTGAGTCATGGCACGATCGTCGTGAACAGGAACGTCGCGAAGATGAGGAGGTGGACGACGCCCTGAAGCACCGTCGTCCGCCCGGTGCCCAGCGAAAGCACCGCGACGATCATCGATAGCGCCAGCAGCGTGATCTCCCGCGCGTCGATGCCGAGCGCGATCGGCAGTTCGAGATAGAGCGACGCGATCGCCACGCTGGGGATCGTCAACCCGATCGTCGCCAGCGCCGACCCCAGCGCGAGGTTGAGGCTGGTCTGAAGCCGGTTGCGCCGCGCGGCGCGCACCGCCGCCAAACTCTCCGGTGCCAGGACCAGCGCGGCGATCGCCACGCCCACCAGCGCGATCGGTAGGCCTGCGCCCAGCACCGCGGCCTCCAGCGTCGGCGCTAGTGCCTTCGCCAGCAGCACGACCGAAATCAGAGCGAGGACGAGCATGCCGAACGCCACCAGCGCCTGTGCATTGGTCGGCGGCTCGGCATGGCTGTCCTCGTCCTCGCCCGTGTCGCCCGCGGGCAGGAAATAGTCGCGATGCCGCACTGTCTGGATCAGCACGAACGTCGCGTAGAGCGCGAGCGAGACGCAGGCGGTGAAGACGAGCTGGGACGTCGTAAAGAACGGCCCCGCCGCCGACAGCGTATAGTTCGGCAGGATCAGGCTCAACGTCGCCATCGCCGCCAGCACGCACAGCGCCGCGCTCACGCCTTTCAGCCCGAACGCCTGCTCGTGATGGCGCACCCCGCCCACCAACAGGCAGATGCCGACGATGCCATTCAGGATAATCATGATCGCCGCGAACACCGTGTCGCGTGCCAGCGTCGCCGCATCGCCCCCGCCGGAAGTCATTAGCGAGATAATGAGCGACACCTCGATCACCGTCACCGCGACGGCAAGGACGAGCGTGCCGAACGGCTCGCCCACCCGGTGCGCCACGACCTCCGCATGATGCACCGCCGCGACGACCGCACCGATCAGGATGAGGCCCGCGGCCGCGACCCCGAACGATCCCATCTTGGCGAGCGAAATCACGATCGCGATGGCGCCCAGGATCGGCATCGCCAGCGACCAGGCCGGCAGGATGTGCTTGTCGAGCAGCGTTCGCGCCGGGGCGGGCGCGGCGGTCGGCGTAGCGTCGGCCACCGTGTCGGTCATGCGTTCTCCGTTTTGAAGCCTCTGCAAACGAATGTCCCGCTCGCGCGTTGGTTTCGTAACGAAGTGTGAAAGGCGCGAAGATGGCAAACTGGCCAAAACCAAACTGGAGAGGCCGCGCGGGCGAGATGGCGGCGACCTTCATGATCGGCGACGGCCTGCTCGGCCTGCTGCAACCCCGGCGGCATGTCGCGCTGTGGGCGCACGAGGCGATGGGCGCCGAGACGCTCGTTGCGCCCTTCCGCGGCCACCCGAACCGCCGCCGCGCCTATGCCGTCGTCCAGATCGCCGCAGGCCTGTGGCTTGCATCGCGCCAGCGTCCGTGATCGAAACGGCGCCATGATCGCTTCGCTTCTAATGATCCTCGCCGTCCCCGCGCAGGGCTATGCCACCCGCGACGTCGGCCAGTGGAAGATCGCTGCCGCACGCGACGGCGACGGCTGTTTCATGACCCGCGTTTATCCGCGCGAGGGGGACACGACGCTGTTGTTCGGCCTGTCCGCCGATGGGTCGAACCGGCTGACGCTGCTCAACGCGAACTGGTCGATCAAGCCACAGGACCGGCTGACGCTCGACTATCGCCTGTCGAACCGCCGCTTGCCGAAACAGGCGGCGATCGGCCTCGCCTCGAACGACAAGCGGGGGTTCGTTTCCGCCTTCGACGCGAAGTTCCCCGCCCAGTTCGCCGCAGCCTCCCGCCTCGAGATCTTTCGCGGCGAAACGCCCGTCGAACGATTGACGCTGGAGGGCACTGGCGCCGCGATCGCCGAGCTAAGGCGCTGCGTCACCGCGTCGAAGGCCGGTCCGGCGGCCCGTCCGGCGGCCGACGACGCGATTCCCCGCGACCCGTTTGCCGAGTCGAAGCCGAAACGAAAGAAGTAAGGCTGCGACGGAACGCCCCCGTTCCGAGCCCTGTCGTTGCGTGCTTTCGACTGGCCGGAGAACCGGCACGTCCGGTCAGATGACGGATTGCCCGACCGCAGCCGCTCGGGCTCTCACGCGTAGAGCGGTTTCATTTCGAAAGGTTTCCGATGTCCGTACTTGCGTCCAAGCCCGTCCTCGCCATCGCCATGCTGGCCGGCGCCTTCACCGTCAGCGGCTGCGCCACCAAGAAATATGTACGCGAGCAGATCGCGCCCGTCAGCGAGCGCGTCGCCACGATCGAGACGCAGCTCCAGCAGACCGACGGCACCGCCAAGCAGGCGCTGGCCGAAGCGCAGGCGGCATCGGGCCAGGCGCAGCAGAACGGCCAGCGCATCGACCAGCTGACCGGCCGCGTCGACAGCGCCGAGCAGCGCCTGACCACCGTCGAGCAGCGCCCCGCGCGCCGTCCGCGTCACTGATCGCCCCCTGATCGCCTGACACGGCCTTTTCGGCCGGCCTTCCTTGACAGGAGGGCCGGCCGTTTTCTTGAGTGCTGCCGATGAAAATGCTGACCCTGCCGCTGATGGCGCTCGCCCTGATCGCCCCCGCCGACGCCCAGACGAAAAAGAAGCCGCGCGCAAAGCCCAAGCCGCCCGTTGCGGCAAAGGTCGAGGTGCCGATCCTCCCCTCGGCGGAAGCGGCACGCGTCGCTGCCTGGGTCGGCGCGTCGGGCGACAATCGCGGCCTCCCCTACACGATCATCGACAAGGTGAACGCCTCGCTCTTCATGTTCGACGGCAAGGGCAAGCAGGTCGCCGCAGTGCCCGTCCTGATCGGTATCATGGCCGGGGACGAAGCCTCCCCCGGCGTCGGCACGAAAAAGCTCGCCGACCTCGGCCCCGCCGAAAAGACGACGCCGGCGGGTCGCTATCTCGCCAGGTTCGGGCTGCCGGTGGCGGGCCAGCGGGTGCTGTGGGTGGATTACGCAACCTCGGTCGCGCTGCACCCCATCCCTTCCGACGCAGGTGCGAAGGAGAAGCGGCGCGAGCGGATGCTGTCGCCGACGCCCGAGGACAATCGCATCACCTTCGGCTGCATCAACGTGCCGCGCACCTTCTATGCGCAGCAGCTCGCCCCCGGTTTCCGGCGCAAGGGCGGCTATGTCTATATCCTGCCCGACACCAAGCCGATCGAGGCGGTCTTCCCCCGCCTCCATACCGTTCCGCCGGTCGGCTGAGCTATTCGCCCGCGCGCGCGACCAGATCGCGCTCGACCAGCACCTGCGCGCGCCCCGCCCGCTTCGCCGCATAGAGCGCGGCGTCGGCGCGTTCGGCGGTCCGCTCGATCGGTTCGCTCCCTGCCTCGACCAGCCCGGCCGAGAAGGTGACGGGCGGCAGGCCCGGCGGTCCGACCGGGCTGTCCGAAATGCCTGAAAGCATCGCATTCAGCGTTGCCCTGGCCGCGGCCTCGTCGGTGCGTGGGAAGTAGATCACGAACTCCTCCCCGCCCCAGCGCGCGACGATCGCATCGCGCGGACAGGTGGCGCTGAGGCGATTGGCGAAGTCGCGCAGCACCTGATCGCCCGCCGGATGGCCGAAGCGGTCGTTGATCGCCTTGAATCGATCGAGGTCGAGGATCGCGAACGCGCCACCGATATGCGCGGCGAACAGCGGATCGACCTCGGCAAAGAAGCCGCGGCGATTGAGGAGGCCGGTCAGCGGATCGCGATGCGCTGCATGGTCGAGCGTCGACAGCCGTGAATGGACCGACGCCGCCGCCTCGTTCACCCGGCGCAGCAGCTCGCTGATCTCGTCCGGCCCGGCGACGGGGCCGATCGTCACCGGCTCGCCGCGGGCGATCGACGCGACACCCTCGATCGACAGCTTGAGCGGCGAGAGCAGCGCATGGATGCCATAGAGCGCACCGGCCGTGCCGATCAGCGTCGCGATCAGCAAAACGCCGAGGTCACCCCACGCCACCTGCCCCCGGATCGCTTCGCGCGCGACGAAGCTCAATAGCGGGATATGCGTGCCGATGAAGCAGATCGCGAAGATCCGCATCCGCAGACTCTGCGGCACGAGGAAGCCGCCGGTGGAGGTGAGACCCAAAACGAACGCCTTTCACGCCAGCACCGACGACGCGTGCCGGCCATGCGGGTGTTCAGACGGACGCCCTTAACGGGAGCCGACCGTTTATGGTTAAAACGGAGCAGATCGGGGCAACTTGCCGTCATTTCGGATAAAGTCCGAAAGCCGGAAACGATCGAGCAAAGAAAAAGGGGCGGCGGCCAATAGACCACCACCCCTCTTCGCTTGATCGGTATCAAGCCAGATCAGGCGGCGCCGCCCGCCTTTTCTTTCTTGGCATAGACGCGGACGGGTTCCTTGCGGCCCTCGACCACGTCCTTGTCCACCATCACCTCGTCGACTCCGTCCATGCTGGGCAGGTCGAACATCGTATCGAGCAGGATGCCCTCGAGGATCGAGCGGAGGCCGCGCGCGCCGGTCTTGCGCTCGATCGCACGCTTCGACACCGCGTTCAGCGCGTCGTCGTTGAAGCCGAGCTTCACGCCCTCCATGTCGAACAGCTTCTGATACTGCTTGACCAGCGCGTTCTTCGGCTCGGTCAGGATCTTGACCAGCGCCGAGATGTCGAGGTCCTCGAGCGTCGCGATCACCGGCAGGCGGCCGACGAACTCGGGGATCAGGCCGAACTTGAGGAGATCCTCGGGCTCGACCTGACGCAGCACCTCGCCCGTCCGGCGCTCTTCCGGCGCGGCGACATAGGCGCCGAAGCCGATCGACTTGCCCTGAAGGCGATCGCCGATGATCTTGTCGAGGCCGCTGAACGCGCCGCCGCAGATGAACAGGATGTTCGTCGTGTCGACCTGCAGGAACTCCTGCTGCGGATGCTTGCGCCCACCCTGCGGCGGGACGGAAGCGGTGGTGCCCTCCATCAGCTTCAGCAGCGCCTGCTGCACGCCTTCGCCCGACACGTCGCGCGTGATCGACGGGTTCTCCGCCTTGCGGCTGATCTTGTCGATCTCGTCGATATAGACGATGCCGCGCTGTGCCCGTTCGACGTTATAGTCGGACGCCTGGAGCAGCTTGAGGATGATGTTCTCGACATCCTCACCGACATAGCCCGCCTCGGTCAGTGTCGTCGCGTCCGCCATCGTGAACGGCACGTCGAGGATGCGCGCCAGCGTCTGCGCCAGCAGCGTCTTGCCGCAGCCGGTCGGGCCGACGAGCAGGATATTGGACTTCGACAGCTCGACATCGGCGCCCTTGGCACCGTGATTGAGCCGCTTGTAGTGGTTGTGCACAGCCACCGACAGCACGCGCTTGGCGCGCTTCTGACCGATGACGTAATCGTCGAGGACGTCGCAGATCTCCTGCGGCGTGGGCACGCCGCCGTCCTTCTTGCTGACGAGCGCCGACTTGGTCTCTTCGCGGATGATGTCGTTGCACAGCTCGACGCACTCGTCGCAGATGAACACCGTCGGGCCGGCGATCAGCTTGCGCACTTCATGCTGCGACTTGCCGCAGAACGAGCAGTAAAGGGTGCTCTTGCTGTCGCCGCCGCTCAATTTCGTCATTCAGTCACCATCTGCGCCGGCATGGCGGCGCAACCTTTCAGCCCCTGATCCGGCGAGGCGCCCGTAAGTCCCGATCCCGGCGTGTCGGCCGGTCAGATATGACGCTCGACACTACACACACGATGCCGGGGGACAATCAACAAAATGTGGATGCCCCCCATGCTCGTCAAGCAACAGCTCAGCTCGCCGCGGCGTCTTCGGCCGGCTGCGGCCGCTTCTCGTACACCTCGTCGACCAGACCGAAGGCCTTGGCCTCGTCGGCCTCGAGGAAGGTGTCGCGGTCCATCGCGCGCTCGATCTCCTCGAGCGACTTGCCGGTGTACTTGACGTACAGCGCGTTCATCCGGTCCTTGATGCGCTGGATTTCCTTGGCCTGGATCTGGATGTCCGACGCCATGCCCTGCGCCCCGCCCGAGGGCTGGTGGATCATGATCCGCGCGTTGGTGAGCGCGACGCGAAGCCCCGGCTCACCCGCGGCGAGGAGGAAGCTGCCCATCGAGGCGGCCTGACCGATGCAGACGGTGCCGACGCGCGGACGGATATACTGCATGGTGTCGTGGATCGCCATGCCGGCCGTCACCACGCCGCCCGGCGAGTTGATGTACATCCAGATGTCCTTCTTCGGATTTTCCGATTCGAGGAACAGGAGCTGGGCGGTGATGAGCGAGGCCATGTGGTCCTCGACCGGGCCGACGACGAAGATGATCCGCTCGCGCAGCAGGCGCGAATAGATGTCGAAGCTGCGCTCGCCGCGGCTCGACTGCTCGATGACGATGGGAACGAGGGCGTTCTGAAGAGCGCTCAAAGGGTCGTGCATGGAAATCCCGCTCGGTTGTGTGTCGCCCGCCTACATCGGCGCTCGGGCGAAACCGCGCAAGGGTGCGTCGATCAATCCGCCGTCCCAGGCGCCGGATGCGTGAGATAGGCAAGCCGCCGCACTTCGCGCCGACCGCGCACCACGGTGTCGAGGATCAGCCCCGCAAAGCCGCAGAGCGAGGCGAGGATGATGAGCCCCGTCGCCAGGATCGCGGTCGGGAAGCGGGGCACGAGGCCGGTCTGCAGGTAAGTGAAGACGAGCGGCAGTGCGAGCAGCACCGCCACCAGCGCCAGCAGCCCGCCAATCGCCCCGAAGAACAGGAGCGGCCGCTCGATGCGATAAAGCGTCGCGATCGTCGTCGCGATCCGCCAACCGTCGCCATAGGTGGAGAGCTTCGACGCCGACCCCTCCGGCCGCGCGAAATAGGGCGTCGACACCTCCGCCACGGGCATCTTCAGTTCGAGCGCGTGGACGCTGATCTCGGTCTCGATCTCGAATCCCGCCGACAGCGCGGGGAAGCTCTTCACGAACCGGCGCGAGAAAACGCGGTAGCCCGAGAGGATGTCGGTGAAGCTGCGCCCGAACAGGCGGGCGAGCATCCCCGTCAGCGCCTTGTTCCCGAACTGGTGCCCGCGGCGATAGGCGGCGGCGGCCTCGTGCACGCGGCTGCCGACGACCATGTCGAGCTGCTCGTCGATCAGACGTGCGACGAGTGCGGGCGCGGAGGCGGCGTCGTAGGTCGCATCGCCGTCGGCCATCACATAGACGTCGGCATCGACGTCGGCGAACATCCGCCGCACCACCGCGCCCTTGCCCTGCACGCGTTCGGTCCGCACGATCGCGCCGGCGGTGCGGGCCACCTCGACCGTCCGGTCGCGGCTGTTGTTGTCGTAAACATAGATGCGCGCGGTCGGCAGCGCGGCACGGAAGCCCGCCACGGTCTGCGCGATCGCGGCTTCCTCGTTATAGCAGGGCAGGATTACCGCGATGCGGGGTTCGGCCACGTCTTTCACCCCCAAACCTTCTCCCTCAAGGGGAGAAGGATAGCGCAGCTTGGTCGCGCCAGCGACCTAGCGAAGCTTGGATGAGGGTGGGGCCGCTGGCGGCGCGCCGACGGCATCCCCCTCTCCCGCTGCGACTAGGCGGCAAAGCCGCCAAGTTTCGCCGCCCTCCCCCTCAAAGGGGGGAGGGCAGCCAATCACTCCGCCGCCTTCTTCTTGGCCGGCGCCTTCTTCTTCGGGGCATCGGCCTCGGCCGGGGCGTCGCCCTCGGCGGCTTCTGCCTTCTTCTTGGGCGCGGCCTTCTTCTTCGGCGCTTCCTCAGCCGCAGGGGCCTCCTCGGCGGGGGCCTCGGCAGCCTTCTTGGCCGCGGCCTTCTTCTTCGGCGCCTCGGCCTCTGCCGGGGTCTCGGTCACGTCGTCGGCCTTGGCCTTCTTGGCCGCCGCCTTCTTCTTGGCGGGCTTGTGGTCGTGATCGTGGTCGCAGTCGGGGCCATGGACGTGCGGTACCTGGCCGTCCTCGGCCTCGATCGCGGCCTCCAGTTCCTCGCGCGTCACTTCGCGGTCGGTGACGTCGGCCTTATCGAACAGGAAGTCGACGACCTTGTCCTCATAGAGCGGCGCGCGCAGCTGGGCGGCGGCCATCGGTTCCTGCTGGATATACTGGACGAACCGCTCGCGGTCCTCCGGGCGATACTGCTGCGCGGCCTGCGCGATCAGGCGCTGCATCTCGGCCTGGCTGACCTCGACGCCGTTCGCCTGGCCGATCTCCGACAGGAGCAGGCCCAGGCGCACGCGGCGCTCGGCAATCTTGCGATAGTCGTCGCGCTCGCTCTCCAGCTCCTTCATCGCCGCCTCGGGGTCAGCCTCGTGACCGGCCTCATGCTCGAGCTGCTGCCAAATCTGCGCGAACTCGGCCTCGACCATCGAGGGGGGAACCTCGAAGTCGTGACCCTCGGCGAGCTGGTCGAGCAGCTTGCGCTTCATGTGCGTGCGGGTGAGTTGGCCGGTCTCGTTCTCGAGCTGACCGCGCAGCAGACCCTTGAGCTGGTCGAGCCCCTCGAGCCCCAGCGACTTGGCGAACTCGTCGTCGATCACGGTCTCGCCAGCGGTCTTCACCGACTTGATCGTGAGGTCAAACGTCGCCGGCTTGCCCGACAGCGTGTCGACGCCGTAATCCTCGGGGAAGGTCACTTCGATCTGCTTCTCGTCGCCCGCCTTCACGCCGACGAGCTGGTCCTCAAAGCCGGGGATCAGGCGACCGGTGCCGATCTCGACCGACATGTCCTCGCCCGTGCCGCCGTCGAAGGGCGTGCCGTCGACCTTGCCGACGAAATCCATGACGACCATGTCGCCGGTGTCCGCCGCGCGACCCTCCGCCTCTTCCCACTTCTTCTGACCGCTGGCGAGCTGCGCGACCTGCTCGTCGACGCGCTCGTCGGCGACCGGCACCACGAGGCGCTCAAGCTTCAGGCCGTCGATCTTGGGCGCGGGCACCTGCGGCAGCACCTCGAGCTCGACCTTGACCTCGGCATCCTTGCCGGGCGCATAACCCTCGGTCAGCTCCACCGAAGGCTGCATCGCGGGACGCAGCTGCTTGTCGGCGATCAGCTTCTGGATGCCTTCCTGGATCGAGGTGTTGAGCGCTTCCTGCGCGATCGCCTCGCCGTGCATCTTGCGCACGAGGTTGGCGGGCACCTTGCCGGGGCGGAAGCCGGGCATGCGGATCTGCGGGGCGACGCGCTTCACCTCGGCATCGACACGACCGTCGATCTCGCCGGCGGTGATGGTGAGCGTGTAGGCGCGCTTCAGCCCCTCGTTCAACGTCTCGACAGTCTGCATTCTTCGGGCTCGCGCTTTCGTCTGGTTGAAACCGGAATGGCGATGCGCGCCCTCAACAAGGGGCGGAGACTGGTGCGGGCGAAGGGACTCGAACCCCCACATCTTGCGATGGCAGGACCTAAACCTGCTGCGTCTACCAGTTCCGCCACGCCCGCATGAGAGAGGACACCGCCGGTCAAGCGCGGCTCTATAGCAGCAAGCGGACCACAGACAAGGGCGGCGGCAACCACCGTTCGCGGGGATCGTTGGCGGGGTGAAGGAGAAGAGCAGATGCCCGTCGAACCGCCGATTCCGCAGGAAGCGCCCGCAGAGCCCTCGCAGCCCGGCCAGCCCACTGCGCCCCCGCCCGAGGCACCGCCGCATCCGGGCACGCCCGCCGAGCCTTCCACGCCCGGCATCCCGGAGACACCGCCCGCCGAGACGCCGCCGGTCGGCCCCGACATCGACGTGCCCTCGCCGCAGCCGGGCGGCCCCGGCATCGCACCGGGCCAGCCGGTCGCCTGAGCCTATGGGCGGGGTGACGCGCCTGCGTCACCCCGCTATGCGCGGCACCATGCAGACGCTCTTCGACCTCGCTGACGAATATGCCTTCCTCGACGCCGACGATCGCTATCGCCTGCTCATCGATCTCGGTCGCGAGCTCGAGCCGATGCCGGAAGCGCTGAAGACCGACGCGACGCTGGTGCGCGGCTGTTCCGCCTCGGTCTGGGTCTATCCGACCCCGCGCGACGACGGCACGCTCCATTTCCTCGCTGACAGCAATGCCGCGATCACCAAGGGGATCATCGCGCTCGTCCTGCTGGCGGTGCAGGATAAGACGCCGCAAACGATCCTCGCGACCGATATCGAGGGCGAGCTCGCGCCCTTCGACCTGCGCAACCAGCTGAGCTCGAACCGTACGCAGGGCATCCCCAACATGATCGCGCTGATCCGCGAGACGGCGGCACGCCAGGCCGCCTGAAACGGGGCCATTCCCCCCGCCCCCAAACTGGTCTATCCCGCGCGCCGACTGATCGCCTCCGGGGTAACCATGCGTTTTCTTCTCTCGATTCTCGCGCTTGTCGGCCTTGGCGCCGCGATGCCTGCTGCCGCCCAGATCGTCGACAATCCCGTGCCCGGCCGAAAGGCGCCGCCGGCGACCACCGACAAGGAAAATCTGTGGCTGCTCGACCTGTCGACCGGCGGGCGGGTGACGATCTGGCTTCGGCCCGACGTGGCGCCGCAGATGGTCGAGCGGATCAAGACGCTCACCCGCCGCAAATTCTATGACGGCGTGCTGTTCCACCGCGTGATCGAGGGGTTCATGGCCCAGTCGGGCGATCCCAAGGGCGACGGCTCGGGTGGCTCGGACCTGCCCGACTTGCCCGCCGAGTTCAGCTACTTGCCGCACGTCCGCGGCGCCGTCTCCGCCGCGCGTCAGGGCGCGCCAGAGGACGCGACGCCCGAACAGAAGAAGGCAGCGCAGAACACCGCGAACAGCCAGTTCTTCATCATGTTCGTGCCGCGCCTGAGCCTCGACAAGGATTACAGCGTGTTCGGCCGTGTCATCGACGGCATGCAATATGTCGATTCGATCCCGCGCGGCGAGCCGCCTGCGAACCCGGCACGCATCCTTCACGCCTATATCGCCGCTGACAATCCGCCGGCCTATCAGGCGCCCGCCGCCCCCGCCGCGGGCCTCCCCGCTGGCGAGAAGGAAGTGACGCTGCCCGGCACCAAGTAATGCAGGTCGACCTGTTCGATTTCGCGCTGCCGCCCGAGCGGATCGCGCTTCGCCCCGCATCCCCGCGCGACGCCGCGCAGATGCTGGTGGTTGAAGGGCACGCGATGCGCGACGCGATCGTCCGCGACTTGCCCGCCTGCCTGCGCCCCGGCGACTGCCTCGTCTTCAACGACACGCGCGTCATTCCCGCGCAGTTGGAGGGGACGCGCGGCGAGGCGCGGATCGGCGCAACGCTACACAAGCGCGAGGGGCCGCGCCGCTGGCGTGCCTTTATCCGCAACGCCAAGCGGCTGCGCGACGGCGACGCGATCGACTTCGGCGCGGGCGTGACCGCAGCCGCCAGCGACCGCGCGGCGGACGGCAGCTTCGCGCTGGATTTCGCCGGTGACGAGCCGGTCGAGCTGCTGCTCGAGCGCGCGGGGCGGATGCCGCTCCCCCCCTATATCGCCGCCAAGCGCCCCACCGACGAACGCGACGCCGACGATTACCAGACGATGTTCGCGCGCGAAGCCGGCGCCGTCGCCGCGCCGACCGCAGCGCTGCACTTCACGCCCGAGCTTCTGTCGGCGCTCGACGCCGCGGGGATCGGCCACGCGACGCTGACTCTCCACGTCGGCGCGGGCACCTTCCTGCCGGTCAAGGCGGACGACACCGACGACCACGCCATGCACGCCGAATGGGGCCGCATCGACGCGGCCACGGCCGATCGCCTCAACGCCGTCCGCGCGAACGGCGGCAGGGTTATCGCAGTCGGCACCACCAGCCTGCGCCTCATCGAAAGCGCCGCGGGCGAGGACCGCGTCATCCGCCCGTTCGAAGGTGACACCGCGATATTCATCACCCCCGGCTACCGCTTTCGCGGCATCGATGGCCTGATGACCAACTTCCACCTGCCGCGCTCGACGCTGTTCATGCTGGTCTCTGCGCTGATGGGGCTCGACCGGATGAAAGCGGCGTATGCGCACGCCATTGAAAACGAATACCGTTTCTACTCCTACGGGGATGCGTCGCTGCTTCTGCCGTAAAGATGGGGCGCGGATCATAAGCTGCCTCGTCGGCCGATGCGCGCTGACCCCGATATTTTTGGCTTAGCCGTGCTAGTGACAAGGCTTGCGCGCTGTTCGCATGTTCCATATTCGTTCGACCGGGGCTTTGAGTGCCCGTTAGGTGCGAGTGATAGGACCGCTCAGGATGAAGTTTGTGTCTCTTTTTTCTGGCGCTGGCGGCCTCGATCTGGGTCTCGAGCAGACCGGTTGGGATTGCTTGTTTGCAACCGACCACGATCCCGCTTCAATCGCGACGTTGAATGCTAATCGTGGCTACGGCCTCGATGATGGACGTGAGGCGTTCGCCGAAACAGTAATCGAGCTCGCCGATGTTCGTTCGCTGTCCGGGGATCACATTTTATCGAGGCTCGGCATGTCAAAAGGGTCCATTCCGCTATTAGCGGGTGGACCACCGTGCCAGTCGTGGAGCAGTGCAGGACTGCAGAAGGGATATGACGACCCGCGAGGCCGGCTGGTTGACGACTACCTTCGTATCGCAAGTGAGATCGATGCTCGGTGGTTAATGTTTGAGAATGTAAGAGGCCTGCTTACGGCGCGGGGACCTGATGGCGTTCCCGGGAGTGCGCTGGCAAGGGTTCGTGCTGACCTTTTTCAGCGGGGCTGGCAGACGCGGGTCGAACTTCTCAACGCGGCCGACTTCGGCGTCCCGCAGCGGCGTGTGCGGCTGATCTTGATCGGCTACCAATCGGGCGATGCTCCGCGTATACCTGAAGCGACGCATTCGAATGTCCCCAGTGAAGACCGTTTACCGTGGGTGCCTCTTGCCCAGTGCCTAAAATCGATCCGCGAGCCGGATCCGGATGAAATTATTCGCCCAACTGGCAAAATGGCACTCGAACTTAGTGGGCTAGCGCCGGGCACAGGGGCAAAGAGTCCAGGAAAGGCGGAATCAACTAGGCCCGGTGGGCACTGGGGCTATAAACAGGGAGCCTTCATCGCCGACCCCGCCGTACCAAATCGAACGGTCACTGCTAGTGCACAGCAGGACTGGATCCGTGACCCCGTGTTGGGCCTGCGTCGGTTATCACCGCGCGAATGTGCTGCTATCCAGACCTTCCCAGCGAATTGGTTTTTTGCTGGGAAGCGCAGTGATCAGTATCGCTTGATTGGCAATGCCGTTCCTCCGGCCCTTGCGCGCAAACTTGGAGAGGCTCTTGCTTCACACATCACCCAGGATAGCGCGCACCGCGCCGAGCAATGGGACAGTCTGACCCCTCTTCCCAAGCGGCTACAAGGACATATAAGTTACACAATCAGGGATGAGAAAAAGAACGGCGCATCTCGGCGGGCTGGCATCAAACGGCCGCTTTTAAATACAGCGTCTTTATAATCGATGACAGTTTCTTCAGATATCGTTGCTTATCACACTGAGCAGACGAGGCGAGCAGCCGAGATTTACGTTGCGGACCTCACTAGGCAGGATGCTGCAACGGATTGGTACAGGGCTAATGCAATAGCTCGTAGCAAAGTAGTGGACGCATTACGGGCTACAGACTTGATGCGCGATCTATCGAAGGGAATCTCAAAAAGCGCAGCACATTTAGTTGTATTGCGTCATATGTTAGCACCCCCGATGAGCCAAGATCAATTTGCTCTTCTGTGCCCTGCTTATTCAAAGGCGGCGGAGAATACAGGACGGGTTATAGCGATCGATGCAGCTAAGATGCTTGCTGCTGCCATTGAAGGCGGCCGCGACAAAAGGCTCGCACGCTGGCTCAATCGGGGGACAACGCCAGCGATCCATGAAGTTAAGGAGCTTCTGCGCACCGTCAGCCCCATACTCGCCCAGCAACTCGTAGCAACTCTAAGGCGCGGACGTTTGTCAGCAACTCAGGAAAGGGCAGTCATCGATCTTCTGACTGCGAAAGGATGGGCACGCCAACGAAGCGCGCTGATCGAGAAGTTAGACGATGTTCCTGTCAAATACTTCATGCACAAAACTAGGTTTGCAACGAAGAATAGACCGCAGGAAGTAGACATTGCATGCGGGCTGGGCAAGACTGTGGTATTAGCCATGGAGTGCAAAGTAACGAATGACCAGACCAATTCGGTAAAGCGAGTTAACGACGTTCTTAAAAAGGCAACCGCCTGGCAGGACCATTGGGGTTCCTTTGTAAAAACTGCCGCCCTTCTTCAAGGCGTTTTGAGTTTTAAAGATGTAGAGCGCCTACTCACATCTAACGTGGAAGTGTTCTGGACGCATGATTTAGAAACCTTCGGAAATTGGCTTGAGCTTAACGCGATACGCTAAATATAAAAGATAATTTGAAAGATCTATGCTTGAAGACCTGCGCTGTTATAGCGCCGCAACGCCTCAGGTGTAGCCAGGAGCCGCAAACTAAACTACAGCCGCCATTTACTACAATAAGCCGTAAAACGTGCTTCGTAGCAAAAATCAACACGGCTATTCAGCCTTAGATCGGTTTCGCTCGCACTAATTTCCAACAATCTCCACAACCGCCTTGCTTCCGGAGAACAATGTAGCGGATGTACTAATCAAACACGTAACGACTTGAAGGCGAATGCGGCTGGGTAATCGCGTCACTCACGGTGTTAGGTCACGCTTAACGGCCGAGATCAACGCGCTTGCTCCACGGGCTTCCGGCTCGAGCGCTGACTCCTGCATATAGTTTTCTTTCATCAGCTTCGGGTGAACGAAGTTACGCATATCGCGCAAGGAGTCCGGCAGCGACATAGGCCCTCGAACGCCGCCCATCACCCTACTTACCTTCATAAGGTTGATCAGCCGCCACGTGGACGGATCGCCCTCAATCTCGTATCTTTGGTCGAAATTAGCTTTGTCGGGGGGGCGCGCGTTCTTGGCTACTTCCACCGCAGCCGCCAATCCGGCATTCTGCCGAACTAACCAATCAATCAGCATAGCTTCGAGGCAGACTCCAAAGCCTATCAACCCCAGGCGGAAGTGCCCTTGATTGTAGGCGCTCGCAGCGCCGTCGTGAGCAGCTGCGGCAATTTCACGAAACTGCGAATCTGCCATAAATGAGAACGCCGCCTCCGTGACAGCGACCAAATGCTGCCCCCCTTGATCTTGCGCAACCTCGGGTTGCAGTTGAGGGCTCGACCGCGCAATCGCCTCATAAAGCGTATTTCTGAAAACTAATCTTTCGCCATCTCTTTTCATCAATCCGGTGGCGACCATGTACCTAGAGTCGGGGCTAGCCGGATCGTTAACGACATATCCAGTTCGGGCGGCTTCTGACGCTAGTCGCAGTAGAGCTTGATCCTGCAAAACGAGCCTAAAAACACCATCGAGGTGATCACTAGGGTCAGGACTCGTTGATCACAGCCAGAAGATGATGGTGGCAGCGAGGGCGACGGCGGAGAAGAAGGCGTTTGGGCACCGATCGTAGCGGGTGGCGACACGGCGCCAGTCCTTCAGACGGCCG
>CAJYIX010000021.1 GCA_913775315.1 uncultured Sphingomonas sp.
AGCCAGCCGATGCCCAGTTCCTCCGGATAGGTGAAGACACGACGCGGCATGCCCTCCAGACCCGACAGGTGCATCGGGAAGAAGGTCAGGTTGATGCCGACGAACATGATCCAGAAGGCGATCCGCCCCAGCCGGTCGGACAGCTTCTTTCCCGTGATCAGCGGCCAGTAATAATAGAGCCCGCCGAACAGCGGCAGCAGCGTGCCGCCGATCAGGACATAATGAAGGTGCGCGACGATGAAATAGGTGTCGTGCGCCTGCCAGTCGAACGGGGCCACCGCAACCATCACCCCGGTCAGGCCGCCAATGACGAACACCGCCAGGCTGCCGGACGCATAGAGCAGCGGCGTCGACCACTTCACCTTGCCCGCCCAGAGGGTGGCGATGAAGGCGAAGATTTGAACCCCGGTCGGGATGGCGACGGCTTCTGAGGCGGCAGAGAAGAAGGCCAGGCTGATCTTGGGCAGGCCGGTCGCGAACATGTGGTGGACCCACAGCCCGAACGAAAGGAAGGCGGTGCCGACGGCGGCCAGCACGATCCACGGATAGCCCAGAAGATGCCGCTGCGCGAAGGTCGGGATCATCATTGCGAACAGCGCGATGGAGGGCAGGAAGACGATATAGACTTCCGGGTGGCCGAAAATCCAAAACAGGTGCTGCCACAGCAGCGGATCGCCGCCCCGTGCCGCGTCGAAGAAGGGCCAGTTGAGCAGCCGCTCCATCTCGAACAACAGGTCGCCCGCGATCAACGGCGGAAAGGCGAACAGGATCATCACCGCCACGACCAGGATGTACCAGGCATAGAGCGGCATCAGGTTCAGCCGCATGCCCGGAGGACGGCATTTCAGCACGCCGACGATCAGCTCGACCGCGGCGGCGACCGATGACACCTCGATGAAGGACAGGCCCAGCATCCAAATGTCCGCGCCCAGCCCCGACAGGTCGGTGCGGGTGGTCAGCGGCGGATACATGAACCAGCCCCCATCGGGCGCGGCGTTGAAGAAGATAGAGCCGCCGACGAACACGCCGCCGATCAGGAAGCTCCAGTAACCAAAGGCCGACAGGCGCGGAAAGGGCAGGTCGCGCGCGCCCAAAAGCTGGGGCAGCAGGATGATCGACACCGCCTCGAACATGGGCACGGCGAAGAGGAACATCATCATCGAGCCGTGCAGCGTGAACAGCTGGTTGAACGTGTTCGCGCTGACCAGGTCGTTGTCGGCCACGGCGAGCTGCGTGCGCATAATCATCGCCAGCACGCCGGCGAATAGCATGAAGCCAAAAGCGGTCAGCGTGTACCACACGCCCACGCGGTCGTTGTTAGTGTCCGTCCAGCGAAGGAACAGCCCGGACGGCGGCTTCCACACTTCGCGGAGTCTTGCTTCCTGCGCGGCGCGGAGTTCGGGATCGTCCTGCGCGTGGAGGCTCATTTCAGGCCCTTCAGATAGACGGCGATGGCTCGGGCCTCTTGGTTCGACAATTGCGGATAGGCGGGCATGCGGACGCCGGGCTTGGCCTCCTGCGGCGCGCGGATGAATTGGGCGGTGCGCTCGACCGTGGGCGGCAGGATGCCGGCGCCCAATGTCAGGCGCTCGCCATAGCGGCTGAGATCGGGGCCAATCCGGGCGGTATGCTCGGTCCCACGGATCGCGTGGCACCCGCCGCAGCCATTGGCGGCGAAAAGCCGGGCGCCTTGGCCCTGCCCCGCCCCGGCGGCGGGCCGTGCCTGACCGGCGAGCCAGGCGTCGAACGCAGCCGGTTCTATCGCGATCACGTCGAACGCCATCAGTGCGTGGCTGAGCCCGCAGAACTCCGTACAGACGCCGCGATATCGCCCCGCCTTGTCCGCGCGGACGATCAGGCTGTTGGTGCGTCCGGGGATCATATCCATCTTGCCGGCCAGGCCCGGGATCCAGAAGCTATGGATCACGTCGCGCCCGGTCAGCTCGAACGCCACGGTGCGCCCGACCGGCACGCGGACCTCGTTGGCGGAGACGAGCACGCCGCCGCCGGGCCGCTCATAGCCGACCCGCCACCAGAACTGCTCGCCCTCGACATGGATCGTGAGGTCGCCCGGCCCCGTCACGCGCGGGCGCATCGCGGGCAGCGCGAAGATCAGGATGACGGTCAGGATGATCGTCGGGCCGATCCCGCCGAGCCAGAGGACGAGGCGCATCCCCTGCTTGTGGGTCAGCTGTCCCTCGGGCGCGCGCACCGCCCGCCAGTAGACGCCGATCATGATGGCGATGATGACCGCGGCGCCCGCAACCAGCGCGATCGTGATCGTGCGGATCTGCCCCGCCTCGGCGCCGAATGTCGCGAGCGCGGATTGGTGGCGATTACATGCAGATAGCAGCGCTGATGCGGCCAGACTCGCCCCCATTCGCCGCATCCGCCCGTCGTCCCCCTTTATTGGCCCCGACGACGGAAACCTTCAGTCGCTGAACGGTTCCCCAATTTCTGAGGCTCGGAACGGAGACGGCATGACCGACTGGATCACCAACCTGATCGAAAGCACCGGCTATGTCGGGATCATGCTGCTCATGTTCCTCGAAAACCTGTTCCCGCCGCTCCCGTCGGAGGTCATCATGCCGATGGCGGGCTTCACCGCCAGCCGCGGCGAGATCAGCATCGTCGGCGTCATCGTCGCCGGGACCACCGGAACCGTTCTCGGCGCGCTGTTCTGGTACGGCGTCGCGCGGTGGCTGGGCGAGGAGCGGCTGAAGAGCTGGGCCGGCCGCCATGGCCGCTGGATCACGCTTCACCCGCGCGAGATCGATCGTATCGACGACTGGTTCGACCGCCACAGCCGCTGGGCGGTGCCTATCGGTCACCTTGTCCCCGGCATCCGCACGCTGATTTCCATCCCGGCAGGTCTGTTCGGGATGCGGCCGCTGCCGTTCGTGCTGCTCACTGCGCTCGGCTCGGGCGCGTGGACCGCGGCGCTGGGCGCCGCCGGCTACATTCTCGGCGCGAAGTTCGACAGCGTCGAGCGCTGGATGGGCCCGGTCAGCACCGCGATCATGGCCGGGATCGCGCTCTACTACATCTACCGCGTCGTGACCTTTCGCCGCAGCGAGGCGGCTTAGGCCGCCTCGGGCTCTTCCGCCGCGTCCAGCCCATAGGCCGTGTGGAGCACGCGCACCGCGAGCTCGGTATAGTCCTCTTCGATCAGCACGCTCACCTTGATCTCGCTGGTCGTGATCGCAAGGATGTTGATGCCGCGCGCGCCGAGCGTCGCGAACATCGTCGCGGCGACACCCGCATGGCTGCGCATGCCGACGCCGACCACGGTGATCTTCGCGATCCGCGTGTCGTGGATGAGCTTGGTATAGCCGATCTCGCCCCGCGCCTTTTCGAGCAGGTCAATCGCACGCGCCAGGTCAGCCTTCGGCACCGTGAACGTAACGTCGGTCGATCCGGTGGCGTGGGCGATGTTCTGGACGATCATGTCGACGTTGATGCCGCCGGCCGCGAGCGGGCCGAAGATCGCCGCGACCGCGCCGGGGCGGTCGGGCACCTCGACGAGCGTCACCTTCGCCTCGTTCTTGTCGTGCGCGATGCCGGTGATGAGCTGGCGTTCCATGTCGTCGATCTCCTCCTCGCCCACGATCAGCGTGCCGGGGCGCACCACACCGTCCTCTCCCACAAAGGAGGAGAGGACCTGCACGCGCACCCCTTCCTTCATGGCGAGCCCGACCGAGCGCGTCTGGAGCACCTTTGCCCCGACGCTCGCAAGCTCGAGCATTTCCTCGTACGTGACCTTCTGAAGCTTGCGCGCGCGCGGCACGATGCGCGGGTCGGTCGTGTAGACGCCGTCGACATCGGTATAGATGTCGCAGCGATCCGCCTTCATCGCCGCCGCCATCGCTACCGCCGAGGTGTCGGAGCCACCGCGCCCCAGCGTCGTCACGCGATTGCCCTCGGTCGCACCCTGGAAGCCGGGAATCACCGCGACCTCGCCCGCCGCCAGGCTCCGGTCGAGATCGGTCGTGTCGATATCCTCGATCCGGGCGGAGGCATGAACGTCGCTCGTCTTGATCGGCAACTGCCAGCCGAGCCAGCTTCGCGCCGGCACGCCCGCCGCCTGTAGCGCGATGGCGAGCAGCCCGCTCGTCACTTGCTCGCCCGACGACACCACCACGTCATATTCCCGCGGATCGTAAAGCGAGGACGCTTCGCGGCAAAAGCCCACCAGCCGGTCGGTGTCGCCCGCCATGGCGGAAACGACGACGGCGACCTGATTGCCCGCTTCCCATTCGCGCTTCACCAGCTTCGCGACAGTCCGGATACGCTCGATGCCCGCCATCGAGGTGCCGCCGAACTTCATCACGATGCGCGCCATGGTGCCTTATTCCCCCCTTGGGTCCGCTGGGGGCGGCTGATAGGGGGAGCGCATGGCAAAGGCAACGACGATCGACCCCGGCGAGGCAGCGCACTTCGGCAGGATGGCCGCCGAATGGTGGGACCCGCGCGGCAGTTCGGCGATGCTCCATCGGCTGAACCCCGTGCGCCTGCGCTACGTCCGTGAGGCGATTGACCGCCACTGGGACGGCGATTCGGCCAGCTTCACGCCGCTCGAGGGCAAGACCGCGCTCGACGTCGGCTGCGGCGCGGGACTGTTGGCCGAGCCGCTGGCGCGGATGGGCGCGGCGGTGACGGGCATCGACGCCGCGCCCGAAAACGCCGCCGTCGCCGCGGCGCATGCCGAGGAAGCCGGGCTCGACATTCGCTATCTCGCCGGCGAACTGGAGGGGCTTCAGGGCGAACGCTACGACCTCGTCACCGCGATGGAGGTGGTCGAGCATGTGACCGATCCGGCGGGTTTCATCGCCGGCCTCGCCGCCGCACTCGCGCCCGGCGGGCTGCTGGTCATGTCGACGCCCAATCGGACGCCGCTGTCGAAGCTGGCGCTGGTCGGGGTGGCGGAAATGACCGGCATGATCCCGCGCGGCACCCATGACTGGGACAAGTTCCTGACGCCCGAGGAACTGACCGCGCATCTTAAGGCGGCGGGCCTCACCGTCACCGACGTCACCGGCCTCGCCTTCTCCCCCGCCCGCGGATTCACGCTGGGCGAGGATCGCAAGCTCAACTATCTGCTGAGCGCGCGCGCCGCGTAAGGCTCAGAACAGCCGGCCGCCGTTTGGCACTGGCTTCGATGGCGCGACGAGCACGACGCGCCCCTCCGCATCGGGAAAGCCGAGCGTCAGCACCTCCGACATCATCGGCCCGATCTGGCGCGGCGGAAAATTGACGACGGCGGCCACCTGTCGCCCGACCACGTCCTCGATCGCATAGTGATCGGTGATCTGCGCCGACGACCGCTTGGTGCCGATCGTCGGGCCGAAGTCGATCGTCAGCTTGAACGCGGGCTTTCGCGCTTCCGGGAAAGGTTCGGCGGCGACGATCGTACCGACGCGGATATCGACAGCGAGGAAGTCGTCCAAGCCTATCGTCGGCGCGGGCGGGGCGGCGGGGTCGTGGTTCAGGTGCATGGCAGCCCCCCTACCCCACGCCCCCGCCGGCCGTCACCCTCAACGCGCCGCGGTGTCCGTTCCGTCGGGCACGCGGTACATCGTCATCTGCATCGCCGAACAGGCATAGGTCGCGCCATTGGTCAGCGGCGGCGCCTTCATCGCCGGGGCCAGTGCCGGCTGGAGCGCCGCCAGCGTCGCGCGCGCATCGCCCTCGTTTCGCGACCACGCCATCGCCGGGCCATGCTCGCCGCCCGGCATCGCCGTCATCGTATAGGGCGCAAACTCGCCCAGATAGGCGACCTCCCCCGCCGCGACTGAGAAACGCGGCGCGCCGAGGCAGAAGCTGTTGGTGATCGCAACCGCCCCCGGCGCCGCCCCCGCGACGACATAATCACCCGGCGTCACGCGGATCAGGTGGTATTCAAGCGGCAGCTTCTTGTCCGCGCTCTTCACGGTAAGCCCGTAGCTGGTCTTGTCGCCGGTCTTCTTCCAGTCGCGCGGACGATAGGCGAGGTCGCTTCCCGCCGCATCATAACGCGCGATCGCGACCGAGGCGGACTTGCCCGCACTTTCGTCGTCGGGGCGGCGAAACCCGACAAGGATCGCCGCCTCGCCGGGCTCCAGCGTGACGGGGATCTTCGGATCGACCTTCTTGCCCGTTACCAGCCCGCCGGGCGCGGCAATCGCCACCGGCTTGCGCAGGCCATAGGGCGCGGGTTCGGCGAAGCCGTTGTGCCAGACCGCGGTCTTGCCCTGCACCTCGGTCGCTCCGACGATGCCGTTGAAATAGGCGCTGCGATCGGCATCGTTCATCGCGCCCACCCGCGCCGCCTCGGCATCGCTCACTTCGACCAGCCGCCAGCCGCGCGCCAACAGGCATTCGCGCCGGTTCTCCCGCCGCTGCTGCCCCTGCGCGATCGCGCCGCCGATCAGCCCGCCGATGCCGCCCGCCAGCCCCGCCGCGACGGGCGAGATCATCGCCGGGTTGTAGAACATCGGCACGCTGCCCGAGGGGGTGCGCGATCCGCGCGCGATCAGCCGGCACGCCTGCCACGCCGCATCGTAATCGGCGCGCGTCGCCCCCGGCCGGTTGTAGAAACGGCTGTCCTTCAGGTCGCGCGCGGCGTCGGCGGCGATCTCCTCGGGCGTGTCCTCCGGCGGCTTCGGCGCAGGCGTGGTCTGGCCCGCGACAAGCGCGAGCGCGGCAAGCGAAGCGAACATCGACGACCTCCCCCTTTGCCGCACGGTGCGGCAACGACAGGGCTAAATCGCCGAAATGCCGCTTGCAAGCCGCCTCAATCGGCGACCGCCGCCACCGCCGCGGGGTCGAAACCGCTGGCATCGGCGACATCGAAATAGCGCGTCAGCAGCGTCCGCTCGATCTCGGTCAGATGCGGGTTCCAGGCGTCGAGGATCAGGATCACGCGCGGCTGGTCACTGTCGTTCCACGCCTCATGCTCGATCGTGTCGTCAAAGGCGAAGGCCTCGCCCTCCCGCCACTCGCGCGTCTCGCCGCCGACCCGGAACCCGCAGCCGGGGGGCACGATCAGCGGCAGGTGGATGATGGCGCGCGCATTGCTGACCCCGGTATGCGCGGGCAGCCGCGTATGCGGGCGCAGGATCGAGAAGAAGACGTTGGGCGTCCGCCGCCCCATCTGGGCGAGCGGCACGATCGATTCGAGCGCGGCGACCGTCGCGGGACAGCGGCGGCAATGCGCATCGTCCCGCTCGCCGAACCGCCACAGGTGAAACGCGCTCCAATCCATCGACCGGTCGAGCGGCGACCATTTGCTCTGCGGCGCGCCCCGCTCCATCGCGACATAGGGCTCGACCCCCTCCACCCCGTCCCGCAAGAGCGCCTCCGCCTCCTCGCGGATCGCGGGCGCCTGTGCCTCCAGCGCGGGCATCCAGGGGAAGTGCTGGCGATCGAAGAACTCGTCGGCGGGCAGGAACGGGAAGTGAAGCCCGTGGCACTCGTTCTGATAAATCTGGCGGCGGCCGAACATGCGATCAATGCACGCATCGAACCGGCGCCGGTCCCGCCGGTCGAGCGGATCGCGAAGGCTGGCGATCCCGCTCTCGATCGAACTGGCGAGCCGCCCGCCCTCGCTCGCCACATAGTCGCGGGCGTGGTCGAGCACGCGCTGGAACGCGGGCGCCGGGTCGGTGATGCCGCGCGACACCTCCAGCACCTGCGACCAGCGCAGCATCGCGAGCGGCGCCTCGCCCCGCCGCTCGTGCAGTTCGGCCAGCCGGATGCTGGCGCCGAGGTGATGCGGGTTGAGGTCGAGCGCCCGGCGCAGCGCATCACGCTCCCCATCATCGCGGCCGAGGCGGCGGCGGGCGGTCGCAACGTTCATCCACAATTCGGGCGCGTTCGCATCGCTGCGCGCCGCGCGCTCGAACAGCGACTCGGCCTCGCCCGCCCGGTCGCTTTCGAGCGCGATCATGCCGAGCGCGTTGAGCGCCAGCGGCTCCTCTGGCGAGCGCGCCAGCACCGCCTCGAACTCACGCACCGCCCCCGCGACGTCCCCGCGGCTCAGCGTGCCGCGAGCCTGTTGAAGTTGTTGCGCAATCGCCGCCGCTGCCCCGTCCATCTAACCGAGGTTAGCGACGGCAGGCTTGCCGACAACCACCCCAAAGTATTGGTGGACAAGGCGGCAAGCAGCGACCCCGTCACGGGCCGCCGGCGGGGCGGCCCATCTGGTTGTCCTGGATATATTGCGCGTTATTGCGGGCTGCTTCGGCAATCCGCGTCCATTCGGCGCGGGTGAAGCATTGCCGCGTCTTCTTGACCAGCGAGCCGGTCTCCAGCGTCTTGCGGCAGATCTTCTTTTCCGGGTCCGGTTGCGCCGCCGGCGTCTGCGCGATCGCGGCCGTCCCCATCCCCAGCGCGGCGAGCGCCGCCATCGTCTTCAAACCACGCATTATCCTTGCCTCCCAAGCACTACGCCTTGGCAAGAGGCTACCCGAACCCGACGGCGATACAAGAGCCGACGGCTTGCGTCGGCGGCGGCGACGGCGCAGCAGATGGCGCATGCAAATTCCCGACACGCTCACCGACCTGATCGGCAACCCCGCCTGGCTCGCGCATCGCTATGATCCGGGTCACGACGCCTTCCACTTTCGCTGGGTCGACCGTGATCGCCACGCCGCAACGACGTTCCTGACCGAGGAGGCGTTGGTCGACGCGCCCGGCCCCATCCCCGTCGCGCGCACGGACACGGCCACGCCAGTCACGACACCGCTCCATTTCATCTTCCATTCCGCCTATTGCTGTTCGACGATGCTCGCGCGGGCGTTCGACGCCCCCGGCACTTCGATGGCGCTCAAGGAACCGCTGCTGCTCAACGACATGGTGGGCTGGCGGCGGCGCGGCGGCGAACCGGCGCGGGTGGCTGAGGTGCTCGACCGGACGCTGGCGCTGCTCGCCCGGCCCTTCGCACCGAACGAGGCCGTCGTCGTCAAGCCGTCGAACGTGGTCAATGCGCTCGCCCCGGTGATCCTGGCTTTGCGGCCGGAGGCGAAGGCGCTGCTGCTTCACGCGCCACTGCCCGCCTATCTGCGCTCGATCGCGAAGAAGGACATGTGGGGCCGGCTCTGGGTCCGCGAATTGCTGATCGGGTTGTTGAAGGACGGGCTCGTCGACCTTGGCTTCGATACCGAGGGCTATCTCGCGCTCACCGATCTTCAGGTCGCGGCGGTGGGCTGGCTGGCGCAGCACGCGTTGTTCGCACGCACGGTCGAGCGATACGGCCCCGCGCGCGTCGCGACGCTGGACAGCGAAACGCTGGTGGCCCGCCCGCGCGATGCGATGGCCGCGCTGGTCCGCCTGTACGGCCTGTCGATCGACGCGGCCGGCATCGAGGCGATCGTCGCCGGTCCTGCGTTCACCCGCCACTCGAAACTGTCGGCCGAATTCGGCGCGGCCGAGCGCGCCGCCGAGCATCGCGATGCGGCCGATCTTCACGGCGACGAGATCGCCAAGGTCGTCGTCTGGGCAGAGGCGACGGCGAAGAGCGCGGGCATCCCCCTCCCGCTCGGCGCCCGCCTGATCGATTGACGAAAAAAAGGGGGCCGGACCGAAGTCCGACCCCCCATTTTCTGGCCCAATCCGAAGATTAGAACTTCAGGCGAGCGCTCGCCGAGAAGCGACGGCCCAGCGCGTCGTAGGTCGACGGATAGACGTTGCCGCTGTTGTACGTCGTGGCGCCGACCGTGTTGCCGACCACCGTGGGCTGGTTGTCGAACAGGTTGATCGCCGCGATCGAGAACGCGAGGTTGTCGGTCGCATTGAAGCGCATCGTCAGGTCGAAATAATGCTCCTCCGGGATACGGCGGAACTCGGGGTTGACGATGCAGCCGTCCGGATCCGCACCCTGCGGGTCCGCGCAGCCCGCGCCGACCGCAGCCGCGAGGTCGTCGGCGAACGCCGCCGGCTCGTACTGGACCGAGTCGATGAAGCGCCACAGCAGCGACACGTCGACGTCGCCCACGGTGAGCGTGGTGCGCTGCGAGAACTGGAACTCGGGCTGGATCGAGCCCGTGAACGAGCAGTTCACGCTGTAGAAGCCGACGCACTCACGATCGAGGCCGGTCGGGGTCGCCTGGTACTTGGACGAGTGCGTCCAGTTGCCGACGAAGCCGAGCGACAGGCGGCCGAAGCTGCCCAGACCCGTGGTGTAGTTCATCGTCACGTCGACGCCGTCGGTCTCGAGCTTGCCGAGGTTGCTGAGCGGCGCGAACAGGCCCGGCGCGAGGTCCGGAGCGCCGTCGAGCGCACCGGTGACCGAGTTACGACGGATCACGGTGCAGGCCGTGCTCGTCGCGCTGGCCGCCGACAGGTTGTTGAAGCACGCACCGATCAGATCGCCCGGCAGCGGCGCGCCGACAACATCCTTGACCTTGATGTTGTAATAGTCGGCCGACAGCGTGAAGCCCGGGATGAACGAAGGCGTCAGCACCGCGCCCGCCGTCCACGTGCTGGCGGTTTCCGGCTGAAGGTTCAGGTTACCACCGCTGGTGATGTTGGCCTGGCCCGCAGTCGGGTTGTTGATCGAGCCGATCGTCCCGGCCGGCGCACCCTGCGCAAGGCAGACCGCGCGCAGGTTGGCGTTGGCGACCGGCGCCGCACCGGCGCAGGGATCGATCGACAGGTTGGTGAGCACCGTGTTCAGCGGCGAGAAGAGCTCGCTGATGTTCGGCGCGCGGACGGCGCGGTTGTAGTTGCCGCGGATGCGGACGCCGTCGGTGGGCTCCCAGGTGCCGCCGGCCTTCCAGGTCGTGGTCTCGAACGTCGGGTTGCCCGGCGAGTTGACCTTGTAGCTGGAATAGCGCGCGCCGCCTTCGATCGTCAGGCTCTTGAAGAAGGGCTTGTCGCTGACGAGCGGCACGATGAGCTCGCCGAACGCTTCCCAGACGTTGAAGCCGCCGTTGATGTTCGGGGCCGCACCGCCCGCACCGCCGAGCTCGCCCGGCGTCTGCGCCAGCGTATCCGACGCCTGCTGCGCGGTGTATTCGCGGAACTCGCCGCCGATGGCGACGCCGACCGCTTCGGTCGCCCACGGGAGCGAGAAGCCGAGGTCACCGCTGACCGTGCCGCGAACCTGACCCAGCGAGGTGCGGTTCGTCGTGCTGCTGGCAGCCGACAGGAAGTTGGTCGCCGCGGTGGTCAGCGAGCCCTCGGGCCCGAAGAAGTTCGCGGGGACGCAGCCGCCGTTCTGGTTCTGGCAGACCGGCGCCGCAGCCGTGCCGTCGACCAGCAACGACTGGCGGACGCGCGAGGTGAGGATGTAGCCACCCAGCGTCTGGATGTTCTCGCTCTCGCCGTACGAACCGCCGATATCCCAGTCGAGGTTGTCGGTCAGCGCGCCGCGGAAGCCGAGGCGGTAATCGAAGAACGTCGTCTGGAAGGTCGAGGTACGCGGACCTGCCTCGGTCGTACGACGCGACAGGTTGAACGTGACCTCACGGTAGTTCGGGTCGGTGCGGCCCGTCGCGGTCGCGGCGGCGGCGCACTGCGCCGGCGTGAAGCGCGGCGTGTAGGTTGCCTGGCCCGAGACCGAGGCGCCAGCGGCGTTCACGCCGGTGACGGTCGGCGCGACGTTGAACGCGCAAAGCTGATTGCGCAGGTTCGCGGGCAGGAACGGGTTGTTGAGGTTGACGGTGACCGACGAGCCGAACGAACCCGACGGCGCGATGATCGTCTCGACGGTGTTCTTCGAGAAGATGCCGCGCGAATAGACTTCGATCGCGTCCGAGATCTCGTAACGCGCCGAGCCGAAGATGTTGTAGCGCTCGAACGGCGTCTGGAAGATGTTGTACGGGTTGAAGTTGAACGGCGCGTACGCGGCGCGTGCGAAGCCGGTCGCCGGGTCGATCTGACGGTTGCCGCCGTTGGCGACGCCGCCGGTGACCGGGGCGAGGATCGGCACGCCGGCCGCCGTCACGCCCGTCTGGACGAACGCCGGGGTCGTGTTGATGACGCCGTTGGTCTGCGGACGCGTGCCCGAGATCGTCGAGGGCACCGAGGTGCCCGAACCGCCACCGCGGCCGGTGTAGCTGTCGACCTGCGTGATCGAGAAGTCGCGATCGCCCTGATAGACGGGATCGGCTTCCTGATAGCCGATGCTCAGCACGGCGTTACCGCGGCCATCCGCGAAGTTCGCGCCGATCGTCGCGTCGATGCGGAAGATGTTGCCGTCGCCGCGCTCGGTGATCTGCTCCGAGGCGTTGACCTCGAGGCCGGCGAAGTCGGTGCGCGTGACGAAGTTCACGACGCCGGTGATGGCGTCCGCACCATAGGTCGTCACGGCGGCGCCCGTCAGCGAGTCGACGCGCTGGACGATCGCGAGCGGGATGTTGTTGAGGTCGACGCGGCCGACCAGCTCCGACGGGGCCAGACGCACGCCGTCGAGGAGGACGACGTTGCGGTTCGAGCCGAGGCCGCGAAGGTCGACGTACGCCGCACCGCCGTTGCCGTTGTTGACCGCCGAACCGATCGACGGAACCGCACCCGGCAGTTCGCGCAGCAGCTGCTCGGCCGTGTTGGTCTGGCGAAGATCGATTTCGTCGGCGCCGACGGCGTTCACCGGGCTCGACGAGACGAGATTGGGGTTGCGGATCAGCGAGCCGGTGACGACGATGTCCTCGCCGGTGTTGGTCGCCTCAGCAGCCTGCTCGCTGGGCGTCGCAGTGTCCTGGTTGACGGTGGGGGTCGTCTCCGGCGTCGCGGGCACGGCCTGTGCGAAGGCCGGCGTGGCGGCGAAGGCCGAGCCGATAATCAGCGTCGAGGCCAGCAGCCTCTGGCGAGTCAGCTTCTTCATTGGTTGCGCTTTCCCTTTTTACCTCGCGCCGTTTTCCGACACGGCGCGATTCACCGGTCCCTGAAACCGGCATGGTCAAAATCTAAGGCCAGCTTCGTTCCGCGAGCAACGAGATTCCATGGCCGTGCGCGGTTTCGAACGAAACGGTGGCATTATAGTCACAGTTCTGTCACGCCCCGCGATCAGCTAGCAGCGACCAAGACACGGACGAAGGGCAGGACGATATGCGGGGAGCGTTGATTCTGGGCATCACCCTGGCGGCGGTGGCGGGCGCGCCCGTCGCGGCGCAGGACGGGCGCGGTGAAGCACGCGCGGACGGGCTGGCGGGCGCGCTGGCCGCGTGCCGCGCGATCGGCGGCGATGCCGAGCGGCTCGCCTGTTTCGACAAGGCCGCAGCCGCGCTCCTGACTGCGAAGGACGACGGCCAGGTCGTCATCCTCGACCGCGAGGGGATGCGCCGTGCCAAGCGCCGCGTCTTCGGTTTCCAGCTCCCCCGCCTCGGCCTGTTCGGCGACGGCAAGGACGACGAGGGCAAGGGCGAGCCCGAGGTGAAGGAGATCGATTCGACGATCACCCGCGTCGTTTCCGCGGGCGGCGGCACCTATATCCTCGGCCTGGCGGACGGGTCGACCTGGCAGACGACCGAGGGACGGACCAACTTCGTCCCGCGCCGCGACGAGGCGGTGAAGATCGAGGTCGGCATTCTCGGCAGCTACAATCTGAAGGTTGCCGGCTCCAACCGCTCGGTCAAGGCCAAGCGGGTTCGCTGACGAACGGGGGGCGGCGCCGCACGGGCGCCCGCCCCCTCGCCGTTCAGCCGGCGAGCTGTCGCTCCAGCTCGCCGAGCACGCGGTAGCAGGGCAGCACCTGCGCGACGCTCGAATTGGGCTCGCGCCCCTCGCGGATCGCGGCGACGAACTCGCGGTCCTGAAGCTCGATGCCGTTGGTCGAAACCGCGACGCCGCTCACGTCGATCGGCTCCTCCTTGCCCGTCACCAGGTCGTCGTAGCGCGCGATATAGGTCGCGCTGTCGCCGATATAGCGGAAGAAGGTGCCGAGCGGCCCGTCGTTGTTGAAGCTCAAGGACAGCGTACAGATGGCCCCGCTCTCCGCCTTGAGCTGGATCGACATGTCCATCGCGATGCCCAGTTCGGGATGGATCGGCCCCTGCATCGCATGGGCGGCGACGATCGGTCCCGCTTGATACGCGAACAGGTCGACGGTGTGTGCAGCGTGGTGCCACAGGAGGTGGTCGGTCCACGAGCGTGGCTCGCCCTTCGCATTGATGTTGCGGCGGCGGAAGAAATAGGTCTGAACGTCCATCTGCTGGACGTTGAACTCGCCCGCTTCGATCCGTTCGTGCACGTACTGGTGCGACGGATTGAAGCGGCGCGTATGCCCGACCATGCAGACGAGGCCCGTCTCACGCTGCTTGGCCATCACCGCCTCTGCATCAGCCCAGCTGTCGGCGAGCGGGATCTCCACCTCGACATGCTTGCCCGCTTCCATGCACTGGATCGCCTGGGCGGCGTGCATCTGCGTCGGCGTCGCGAGAATCACCGCGTCGAGGCCCGGCTGCTCCAGCGCCTCTGCAAGGTCGGTGCAGGCATGGGCGATGCCGTATTTGGCCGCCACCGTTTGAGTGGGCTCCAGATTGCGGCCTACGATCGAGATCACCTCGACCCCGTCGATCTGTTTCAGGGCATCGAGGTGCTTTTCGCCGAAGGCACCGGCACCGGCGAGCGCGATTTTCATGGGGAACTCCAGGGAAAGCCCCTCCCGAAACGGGAGAAAGGAAAAACTACTCCGCGGCGACCGCGTGGATCGCGTCGCTGCCGGTCATGTCGAAGCCCTCGCCATTGTCGGGCCGCAACACCGCATGACCGATCGCGGTGTTCGAGCAGGGCACGTGATAATGCCGGTGCAGCAGCCGGGTATTCTTCCCCAGCGCGCCGCGCATCACCAGCCACATGACCATCTCGATCCCCTCGGACCCGGTCTCGCGCAGATATTCGATATGCGGAATGCGGCGCAGGTGATCGCTGTCGCCAACAAGGCCGTCGAGGAAGCGATTGTCCCATTCCTTGTTGATGAGCCCCGCGCGCGGTCCCTGGAGCTGGTGGCTCATGCCGCCGGTGCCCCAGATCTGCACGTTGAGATCGCCCTCGAAGCTCTCCACGGCGCGACGGATCGCCTCGCCCAGCGCCCAGCAGCGATTGCCCGAGGGCGGCGGATAGGTGACGACGTTGACCGCCAGCGGAATGACCTTGCACGGCCATGCGTCGGGCTTGCCGAACATCATCGACAAGGGGACGGTCAGGCCGTGATCGACGTCCATCTCGTTGATGATCGTCATGTCGAACTCGTCGAGGATCAGGCTCTGGGCGATGTGCCAGGCGAGGTCGGGATGCCCCTCTACATCGGGCACCTGGCGCGGCCCCCAACCCTCGTCCGCCGGCCTGTACCGCTCGCCGCAGCCGATCGCGAAGGTCGGGATGATCTTCATGTCAAAGGCGGAGGCGTGATCGTTGTAGACGAGGATGACGACGTCGGGCTTCTCGGCCTTCTCCCACTCGCGCGTCCATTCATACCCGTCGAAGATCGGGCCGAAATAGCCGTCCGCGTCCTTGTTCTGGTCCGACGCGACGCCGAGCAGCGGCACGTGGCTGGAGGCGACGCCTGCGGTGATCCGTGCCATTCTATCGGCCCTCCTTGATCGAGCGATTGCCCTCGGGCGAACGACCACCCGCCATCATCATCTGCGTGTACTGGTCGAAGTCCATGTCGGTCATCGTCGCCACCGCCTTGGCAAAGGGCAGGCCGTCGGTCGAGAACAGCTTGGCGAGGAAATAGACGTTGCCGCCAAGGTCGAGGCAGCGATTGTAATCGCGGTCGAGCAGCGCCTCGCGCTGTTCGTCGGTGAGCGGCCATTCGGCCATGTATGCGGCCTCGTCGGCCTTGAACCGTTCGCGGTTCTCGGCCTTCATCAGGCTCATCGCGAACTGGTTCATATGATAGCCCTGGCGCGCGCGCGCCGCGGTGAAGACGCGCGTGCCGGGAATATCCTCGAACTCGGCGAGATAGGCGTGGATGTCACGCGGCTGGGTCATCGGTGCCTCTCCTTGGCTATTCCGCGGCCTCGGCGCGCGAACGGCCGAGCAGCATGTCGAGTTTCGCGGTCAGTCCATCCGGCACCTGCGCGCCGGGCCGGGCGAGCGCATCCTGCCGCTCGACGGTCGCCCGCGTCATCGCGCTGCCGGTGCCGAACGCGTCGAGCGTCTTCACCACCTCGCGCATCTCCTCGGCGCGGCGGCGGCCGTGGAGCATCATGCGGTCGAGATTATAGTCGGCGGTCGCGGCCCAGCCGCGCGGCGGCGGGCTGGCGTCGAGCGATGCGATCACCGCATCCAGCACACCCGCGGTTTCGGCGGCGAGGACGCATTCGGCGGTCAGCGCCTCGATCCCCTTGACCATTACCGAGCGGATCATCTTGACCGAGGATGCAGCGCCGACCGGGCCGTCGATGACGGAGATATCGGTAAATCCGGCGCGAGACAGGGCGGTCGCGGCATCGACGGCGGGGGCGCCGCTCAGCAGCAGCGGTACCGCGAGCCGCTTGGGGAACACCGGCGCCAGCACGGCGACATCGATGTACCGCCCGCCTGCCCGCTCGACCGCAGCCTGCGCCGCGCGCTTGGTGTCGGGGGCGACGCTATTCAGATCGCAGTAGAGTTGGCCGGGCACGATCGCATGGGCGGCCACCATCGCCGCCTCCAGCGCGCTCCCTGCCGTCACGAGCGAGAGGATGAGGTCCGCGCCCTCGATCGCCGCCGCGACATCCTGCGCGGCGACGACGCGGTGCGCCGTCATCCGTTTGAGCATCGCTTCGCATGCGGCCGGATCGTCGAGCTTCAGGTCATAGGCAGCGGTCGGCACGGACCAAGCGCCGGCAAAGGCGCCCGCCGCTTCCCCGAACCCGATCGTGGCGATCCTCTCGACCATGGCCGGACCCTGCCGGCCCCGCCCCCGCCCCACAAATCGAAAGCCGCCGCCGGCTATTCGATTTGCGGAAGTGGGCCTCGAAAGTCGACGGCTTACTCGGCCGCCTCGGCGAAGCGAGCGGGCGCTGCCTGACGCACGCCATCCTCGACATGCTCCTCGAACGGCGCAAAGTTCTCGACGAACAGGTCGACCAGCCGCGCCGCGGCCTCGTCATATTCGGCGGGGTTCGCCCAGGTCGACCGCGGGTCGAGGATCGACGCGTCGACACCCGGCACCGCGACCGGCACCATAAAGCCGAAGTTCGGATCGCGGCGGAACTCCACATCCTTGAGGCTGCCGTCGAGCGCGGCGTTGAGCAGCGCGCGCGTCGCCTTGATCGGCATCCGCTTGCCGACGCCGTACTTGCCGCCGGTCCAGCCGGTGTTGACCAGCCAGCAATCCACCCCGCCCTTGGCGATCCGCTCCTTGAGGAGGTTGCCGTAGACCGAGGGATGACGCGGCATGAACGGCGCGCCGAAGCAGGTCGAGAAAACGGGCTCGGGCTCGGTCACGCCGATCTCGGTCCCCGCTACCTTCGAGGTATAGCCAGACAGGAAATGGTACATCGCCTGTTCGGGCGTCAGCTTGGCGATCGGGGGCAGCACGCCGAACGCATCGGCGGTGAGCATCACGATGTTCTTCGGCACCGGCCCCAGATTGTCGGCGCTGGCATTGGGGATAAAGTCGATCGGATAGGCGCCGCGGCTGTTCTCGGCCAGCGTCGCATCGTCGAAGTCGAGCTCGCGCGTCGCCTCATCCATCACGACGTTCTCGAGCACCGTGCCGAACCGCTTCGTCGTGGCGAAAATCTCCGGCTCGGCCTCTTCGGACAGGCGGATCATCTTGGCATAGCAGCCGCCCTCGAAGTTGAAGACGTTGGTGTCCGACCAGCCATGCTCGTCGTCGCCGATCAGCGTGCGGCTGGCGTCAGCCGACAGCGTCGTCTTGCCCGTCCCCGACAGGCCGAAGAACACCGCGCTGCCGCCCTCTGCGCCGATGTTCGCCGAGCAATGCATCGGCATCACGCCCTTTTCAGGGAGGAGGTAGTTGAGCAGGCCGAACACCGACTTCTTCATTTCGCCGGCGTATTTGGTGCCGCCGATCAGGATCATCTTCTCGCCGATGTTGACCGCGATCACGGTCTCGGTCCGGCAGCCGTGGCGCGCGGGATCGGCGCGGAAATCGGGCAGGTCGATGATCGTGAAGTCGGGGACGAAATCCGCCAATTCCGCCGCCTCGGGCCGCACCAGCATCGTGCGGATGAACAGGTTGTGCCACGCCAGCGTGTTGATGACGCGCACGTTGACGCGGTGCTCCGCCTGCGACCCGCCATAAAGGTCCTGGACGAACAGCTCGTCGGCCTTGGCGACCTCGGCGAGGAAGTCGGCCTTGAGCGCGGCGAACGCCTCGGGCGTCATCGGCTTGTTCGACTTGCCCCACCAGACGCTGTCCTCGGTCTCGGCATCGCGGACCATGAACTTGTCCTGCGCCGAGCGGCCAGTGTGGCGGCCCGTCTCGACCACCAGCGGCCCGTCCTTCGCCAGCCGCCCCTCGCCGCGCGCCACCGCCTGCTCGAACAACGGCGCGGTGCCGAGATTCCAGTGAAGCGTCGCGCGCGTCGAGATGCCCTGCGCGTCGAGGCCGTGGCGGGGGGTGCGATCGGTCACGTCGGTCTCTCCTGTGGGCGCATGCTGCGCCGCCGCATACGTATGCAGAATAGTCATGCGCATATGTCGGGAGCGCGCGTTCGTCAAATACCCGGATCAGGCTGAACCCGCCCGGCGCGATACCGCGCCGACGACGCCCGCCAGCATGTTCTTGATGTGTTCCGAAGCGGCGGCTATCAGACGCTATGCCCTCGACTCGCCCCGCCCGCGGCGCCACGCAAAATCGCGAGAGCAGGCGCTTCAATCTTGCCGAGCGCGAGGATGACGGCGACTGGCTGGACGACAGGGCTGCAATCGACGGAGAGGCCGCGCCCGTGCGCACCACCGTCACCGTCGAGCACCCGCGCACGATCATCGCGCGCAACCAGTCGCCCGACGTGCCCTTCGACCGCTCGATCAACCCGTATCGCGGCTGCGAGCACGGCTGCATCTACTGCTTCGCGCGGCCAAGCCATGCGTATCACGACCTGTCGCCGGGCCTCGATTTCGAGACGCGGCTGTTCGCCAAGTCCGACGCCCCCACCCTGCTGCGCGCCGAACTGGCCAAGCCCGGCTATGTCTGTCGCCCGATCGCGTTCGGCACGAACACCGATCCCTATCAGCCGATCGAGCGCGACTGGCGGATCACGCGTGCGTGTATCGAGGTGCTGGCGGAGACGAACCATCCGATCACGATCACCACCAAGTCCGATCGGGTGCTGCACGATCTCGACCTGATCGCGCCGATGGCCGCCAAGGGGCTGGCGGCGGTGATGATCTCGGTCACCACGCTCGACCCTAGGATCGCGATGACGCTGGAGCCGCGCGCGGCGGCGCCGGCCCGGCGGCTGCGCGCGATCCGCGAACTGGCGGCGGCGGGGGTGCCGACTTTCGTCTCAATCTCGCCGGTCATCCCCGCGATCACCGATCACGAGATGGAGCATATCCTCGAACTGGCGGCCAAGGCGGGCGCGCGCCGCGCCTTCTTCATCCCCGTCCGCCTGCCGCACGAGGTCGCGCCGCTGTTCCGCGCATGGCTCGACACGCATTATCCCGAGCGGGCGGGCAAGGTGATGGCGATCATCCAGTCGCTGCGCGGCGGCCGCGACAACGACCCCGGCTTCTTTACGCGGATGCAGGGGCAGGGACCGTGGGCGGCGCTGCTTTCCACGCGCTTCCACAAGGCGTGCCGCAAATACGGGCTGGAGGGGGAGCGGATGCAGCTTCGCACCGACCTGTTCCGCCGGCCCGCGGGCGCGCAGGGCGAGTTGTTCTGACGATGCCGGCCGGGCTAGGCAGGGACATGCTCCGCATCCTTGCCCTGCTGGCACTCGTGTCAGCCGTCCCCGCCGCCGCGCAGGCGCCGCTCAAGGTGATGACGTTCAACGTCCGCTATCCCTCGGACGGCGATGGTCCCGACAAATGGGACAGCCGCGCCGACCGCCTGATCGCGGTGTGGAAGCGGATCGGAGCCGATGTCGTCGGCACGCAGGAACTGTTCCAGCGACAAGGCGACGCGATCGTCGCCGCCGACCCGCGCTATGCCTGGTTCGGGCGCGACCGGCGGGGCGGCCACGCCGACGAGCATATGGGCGTCTTCTATCGCCGCGACCGGTTGAAGTTGCTCGGCCAGGGCGATTTCTGGCTCTCCGACACGCCGCAAGTGCCGGGCAGCATCAGCTGGGGGCACCCCTTTCCCCGGATGGTGACCTGGGGCCGGTTCGAGCGACTAAGGGACGGCCGCCGCTTCACCTTCGTGAACACGCATTTCCCCTATCGCGACGAAGACAACCCGGCGCGGGAGAAGGCGGCGGCGAAAGTTTCAGCGTTCGTCGCGACACTGCCGAAGGGCGAGCCGGTGGTTGTCACCGGCGACTTCAATGACGTGCCCGGCAGCGGCGCGTATCGCGTCCTGACCACCGGGCTCACCGATAGCTGGACCGCGCTGCGCAAGCCCGAGGCGGGCACGTTCCACGGCTTTACCGGCAAGGCCGATAAGAGGATCGACTGGATCCTGACCCGCGGTTTCACCGCCAAGACGGTGGCGATCGACCGGCAGACGGTCAGCGGGCGCCACCCCTCCGACCATTTCCCGGTGATCGCGGCGCTGGGCTTCAGGCGGCCTTGAGGCTGTAGTTCTTGAACCGCTCGCGCAGGGCGGTCTTGAGGAGCTTGCCCGTCGCGGTGTGCGGCAGCTCTTCGACGAAATGCACCTCGTCGGGCAGCCACCATTTGG
Source organism: uncultured Sphingomonas sp. (assembly GCA_913775315.1). Lineage (GTDB taxonomy): Bacteria > Pseudomonadota > Alphaproteobacteria > Sphingomonadales > Sphingomonadaceae > Sphingomonas. The sequence continues at coordinate 20,726 of CAJYIX010000021.1, forward strand.
CGACGTGGTGGGACAGGTGCGCGATGATCGCGTCGGGGCTCACGTCCTCGCCCGGCTTCCTGACGACCAGCAGGATCGGCCGCTCCTCCCACCGCGGGTGATGGACGCCGATCGCCGCGGCTTCGGCGACGCCCGGACAGCCGACCGCAGCGTTCTCGAGGTCGACCGAACTGATCCATTCGCCGCCCGACTTGATGACGTCCTTGGCCCGGTCGGTGATCTGCATCGTGCCGTCGGGATGGATCATCGCCACGTCGCCGGTGTCGAAATAGCCCGCGGCATCGACGCAGCGTTCGGTCTCCTCGAAATACTGGTCGATCACCCACGGCCCGCGCACCATCAGGCGGCCCGAGCTTTCCCCGTCGCGAGGCAGGACGTTGCCCGCGTCATCGACGATCCGCATGTCGATGCCGAACGGCGCGCGCCCCTGGCGACAGACCTGATCGACCTGTTGCTCGAAGGTCAGCTCGTCCCAGTCAGGGCTGCGCGCGCCCACAGTGCCGATCGGCGAGGTTTCGGTCATGCCCCAGGCGTGGTTGACGCGAATGCCCATCTTCATCAGCCGCTCGATCATCGACCGCGGCGCCGCCGATCCGCCGATCGTGACGAGCTGCAGATGCTCGGGCGCGGCGCCGGTCGCGTCCATATACTGGAACATCGCGAACCAGACGGTCGGCACGCCTGCCGAATGCGTCACCTTCTCCCGGTTCATCAGTTCGCACAGGATCTTGGGTTCGTTGACGCAGGAGAAGACGAGCTTCATCCCAACCATCGGCGCGGAGAAGGGGATGCCCCAGCCCACCGCATGGAACATCGGCACGATCGGCATGCCAACGGCGCGCGTCGACAGGTCGAAGACCGAAGGCTGCACCTCCGACATCGCGTGGATCAGCGAGGAGCGATGCGAATAGAGCACGCCCTTCGGATTGCCGGTCGTACCGCTGGTGTAGCAAAGCATGCACGGCTCGCGCTCGCTCCCCTCGACCCAGGCATAATCGCCGGTCTCGCGGCCGATCCAGTCCTCGAACCCTTCCTCGCCCTCGGCCGGGTCGAAGCAGATATAATGCTCGATTGACGTCCACTGCAGCTTCATCTTCTCGACGATGGGCGCGAACATGCGGTCGTAGAGCAGCACGCGGTCGTTGGCGTGATTGGCGATGAAGGCGAGCTGGTCGGGGAAGAGCCGCGGGTTGATCGTGTGGAGGATGCCGCCCATCCCCATCGTCCCATACCAGGCGACGAGGTGGCGGGAATGGTTCATCGCCAAAGTCGCGACGCGGTCGCCGGGCTTCAGTCCCGCCCGCTCCAGCGCCTGTGCCAGCCGCCGCGAATCGCGGCCGATCGTCGCCCAGTTCGTGCGCGTCTCGCTGCCGTCAAACCATCGCGTCACGATCTCCCGATCCGGGTATTCACGCTCGGCATGTTCGACCAGACGCGGCACGCGCAGTTCGAACTCCTGCATCTTGCCCAGCATCGCGCTCTCCATTTTGATCTTTGGGTATGGAGAATAGCGCCGCTTCGCCAAGCGTAAAGTGTCGAAGTTTTGCTAGCCCGCGAGCTGAAGTTTGGGGGCGAGCAGTTCAGCCTCTCGAACACCGGGAATGGCGCGGATGGCATCGACGCGCTCGCCGTCGATCAGGAAGTCCTCGCCCAGCGACACCTCTGCCTCGCCGCCCGGAATCGGCGTGACGATCCGCACACGCCCGCGGCCGCCACGCTCGTGTCGGAGCAGGCCAGCGAGCGGTTCGATCGCCGCGACCTCGTCGACCCAGATGGTGAGGACGAGGCGCGCGTTATTCGACAGCGTTTCGAACGGCTGGATCGTCTTGACCGTCACGCGCGCCGAATCCTCGCCCGCGCGGCGATCGAGTTCGACCTGCATCAGGCCGCAGCCGCCCGCGCGCGCCGCCTCTTCGAGCGCGTCGGCGGTCATGTCCTCGAAACAGGTGGCGACCACCTGCCCGCTGGCGTCCGACAGCGTCGCCATCATGTATCGCTTGCCGCGCGCGGAGGTGCGCCAGCGCGCATCCTCGACCAGCGCGGCGATCGTCGCGCCCGCGCGCGCGCCCTCGGCGATCTGCACTTCGCCAAGCGCGGCGATCGGGCGGGCGGCGTGGACTTTGGCCAAGTGGGCGTATCGGTCGAGCGGGTGAGCGGAGAAATAGAACCCGAACGCTTCCTTCTCGGCATTGATGCGCTCGGCGAGCGTCCAGGTCGCGCTCGACGGCAGGCGGATCGGCGGCTCGCTCGCCTCGCCGTCGCCGAACAGGCCGCCCTGCCCGCTCGCCCGCCCGGCATGAATACGCTGCGCGGTGGCGAGGATCGTCTCGGCCGCGGCGTGTACGCCGGGCCGGTTGTCGTTCATCGCATCGAACGCGCCCGCCGCCGCCAGCGTCTCGACCTGCCGCTTGTTGAGGAGGCGCGGGTCGACGCGGCGGGCGAAGTCGTCGAGGCTCTTGAACGGCCCCTTCGCCTTTCGCTCGGCCACCACCTGGTCCATCGCCCGCTCGCCCACGCCCTTCAGCGCGCCGAGGGCATAGCGGACGGCGAAACCCTCTCCATCCGGCTGCACGTCGAACTCGGCCTCGCTCGCATTGAGGTCGGCGGGCAGGCACGGGATGTTCAGCCGCTTCATGTCGTCGACAAAGATCGCCAGCTTGTCGGTGAGCGCGAGGTCGAAGCACATCGAGGCGGCGAAGAACTCGTGCGGGTAATGCGCCTTCAGCCACGCGGTCTGATAGGCGAGCAGCGCGTAGGCGGCGGCGTGGCTCTTGTTGAAGCCGTAGCCGGCGAACTTGTCGATCAAGTCGAACAGTTCGTTCGCCTTGGCCGCGGGGATCGCGTTGTGCTCGGCGCAGCCGGCGACGAAGATCGCGCGCTGCGCGTCCATCTCGGCCTTCACCTTCTTGCCCATCGCGCGGCGGAGGAGGTCCGCGCCGCCCAGCGAATAGCCCGCCAGGATCTGCGCGGCCTGCATCACCTGTTCCTGATAGACGAAGATGCCATAGGTTTCGGACAGGATGCCTTCGAGCAGCGGGTGCGGGTAGGTCACCGCTTCCCGCCCGTTCTTGCGCGCGCCGAAGCTCGGGATGTTGTCCATCGGACCCGGGCGATAGAGCGAGACGAGCGCGATGATGTCACCGAAGTTCGACGGGCGGACGGCGGACAGCGTGCGCCGCATCCCCTCCGATTCCAGCTGGAACACGCCCACCGTGTCGCCGCGCTGGAGCAGCGCGTACGTCGCCTCGTCGTCCCAGGCGAGGCCGTCGAGGTCGATGCTGATGTTCCGCTTGGCGAGCAGATCGACCGCCTTGCGCAGGACGCTGAGCGTCTTGAGGCCGAGAAAGTCGAACTTCACCAGGCCTGCGCCCTCGACATATTTCATGTCGAACTGGGTGACCGGCATGTCGGAGCGCGGATCGCGATAGAGCGGGACGAGCTGCGCCAGCGGCCGGTCGCCGATCACCACGCCCGCCGCGTGCGTCGAGGAGTGGCGCGGCAACCCCTCGAGCTTCATCGCGAGGTCGAGCAGGCGGCGGACATCGTCCTCCCGCTCGTACATCTGATGCAGTTCGCTGACGCCGTTGATCGCGCGGTCGAGCGTCCAGGGGTCGGTCGGGTGATTGGGCACAAGCTTCGCGAGGCGGTCGACCTGGCCGTAGCTCATCTGAAGCACGCGGCCGGTGTCCTTGAGCACCGCGCGCGCCTTCAGCTTTCCGAAGGTAATGATCTGCGCCACCGTGTCTTGGCCGTATTTGGCCTGCACATAACGGATCACCTCCCCGCGCCGGGTTTCGCAAAAGTCGATGTCGAAGTCGGGCATCGACACGCGTTCGGGGTTCAGGAACCGCTCGAACAGCAGGCCCAGCCTGATCGGGTCGAGATCGGTGATGGTCAGCGCCCAGGCGACCGCCGAGCCCGCACCCGAACCACGCCCCGGCCCCACCGGAATGTCGTGATCCTTCGCCCATTTGATGAAGTCGGCAACGATCAGGAAATAGCCCGGAAACCCCATCGCGATGATGACGTCGAGCTCGTAGTCCAGCCGCGTCCAGTAGATCGCGGTCCAGTCCTCGGCCGCCTCCAGTTCCCCGGGCGTCGGTGCGACCTGATCGGGCGCGACGTCGCCGTGGTGCGGGCGGTCCCAGCCGGGGGCCAGCTCGCGCCCCTCCAGCTCGGCGATGCGGCGCAGGCGATGCTTCAGTCCGTCGCGCGCCGTCTCGCGCAGCATCCGCGCCTCGCCCTCCCGGTCGCCCGCCAGACTGGGGAGGATCGGCTTGCGCTTCGGTGCGGCGACGGCGCAGCGCTGCGCGACGACGAGGGTATTGGCGATCGCCTCCGGCAGGTCGGCGAAATCGGCCTTCATGACAGGCGCGGGCTTGATCCACGCCTCGGGCGAGGAACGCTTGCGATCCTCCGACATGACGTAGCTCGAATGCGCGATGCACAGCATGGCGTCGTGCGCGTCGTGGAAGTCCGCCTCGGCGAAGCAGCTCGGATTGGTGGCGACGAGCGGCAGGTCGTTGGCATAGGCCAAATCGATCAGCGCGGGTTCCGCCGCCGTCTCGACCGCATCGCCGCGGCGCGCGAGCTCGATGTAGAGCCGGTCGGGGAACAGATGCTGGAGCCGGTCGAGATAGGCCGCCGCCTCGCTCGCCTGCTCCTCCGCCAGCAACCGCGTGAGGCCACCCTCACCGCCCGCGGTCAGGCAGAGGAGGCCATCGGTACGCCCTTCGAGCGCCTCCAGCGGCACATGCGCGTCGAGTTCGACCGGGCGGCCGAGATGCGCCTCCGACACCAGCACGCAGAGGTTGTCGTAGCCGCGCTCGTCCTGCGCATAGAGCGACAGCCAGTCGAGCGACGGCGCGCGGCCCTCGATCGTGCCGGGCCGGGCGACGCACAGCATCGTGCCGATGATCGGCTGCACTCCCTCGCCCTTGCAAGCGTCGGAGAAGGCCATCGCCGCATACAGGCCATTGCGGTCGGTCAGCGCGACCGCGGGAAAGCCCAGCTTGCGCGCCTGCTTGGCGATCGCCTTCGGCTCGATCGCGCCGTCGAGCATCGTGTAGCAGGAGAAGACGCGAAGCGGGACGTAAGCGGCGTGGGACATGGGTTAAGGCTAGGCCTTACGGGCGGTTCGTGGAAGGCGATGGGTCAAGTTATCCACAGCAAACGACCCACCATTCATCGTCATCCCGGACTTGTTCCGGGATCCACTTGCCCGCGCTATCGACGCTCGCTGCCAGCGAAGCGCTCGCCAATAACGCCCATCAAGCGCTTTGAGGTGGATCCCGGCACAAGTCCGGGGTGATCAACGACGAATCAGACCGGCGCGCCGTACAGGTCGTGCTCGTCGGCATCCTCCACCCGTACGCGGATGATGTCGCCGACCTCGCGCCCCACGACGTCGCGCAGGAAGACCTCGCCGTCGATCTCGGGCGCGTCGGCCATCGAGCGGCCGGTCGCCCCGCCCTCCTCGTCCACGGCATCGAGGATCACGTCGATCTCGCGCCCGACCTTGGCCTGGAGCTTGGCGGCGGAAATGGCGGCGGTCCGCTCCATGATGCGGGCATAGCGTTCTTCCTTGACCGCATCGGGCACTGCGCCGTCGAGGTCGTTGGCCGCCGCACCCTCGACCGGCTCGAACCGGAAGGCGCCGACGCGGTCGAGCTGCGCCTCGTCCAGCCAGTCGAGCAGATACTCGAAGTCCGCATCGGTCTCGCCGGGGAAGCCGACGACGAAGGTCGAGCGGATGGTGATGTCGGGCGCGATCGCGCGCCACGCCTTCAGCCGCTCGAGTACCTTCGCCTCGTTCGCCGGGCGCTTCATGCGCTTCAGCACGTTGGGTGCGGCGTGCTGGAACGGAATGTCGAGATAGGGGAGGATCAGCCCCTCGGCCATCAGCGGGATCACCTGATCGACGTGCGGGTATGGGTAGACATAGTGGAGGCGCACCCATGCCCCGAGCTGCCCCAACTCACGCGCCAGATCGGTCATGTGCGGTACGACCTCGCGCCCCTTCCACATCCGCGGTTCCTTGCGGATATCGATGCCGTAGGCGGAGGTGTCCTGGCTGATGACCAAGAGCTCGCGCGTGCCCGCCGCGACCAGCTTCTCCGCCTCACGCAGAATCGCGTCGGGCCGCCGGCTGACGAGGTCGCCGCGCAGGCTCGGGATGATGCAGAAGCTGCACCGGTGGTTGCAGCCCTCCGAAATCTTCAGATAGCTGTAATGGCGCGGGGTGAGCTTGAGGCCCGCCTCGGGCACCAGGTCGACGAACGGCGACGGGATCGGCGGCGCGGCTTCGTGCACCGCCTCGACCACCTGTTCATATTCGTGCGCGCCGGTGATCGCCAGCACCTGCGGGAAGCGGGTGCGGATCGCCTCGGCTTCCCTGCCCATGCAGCCCGTCACGATGACGCGGCCGTTCTCGGCCAGCGCCTCGCCGATCGCCTCCAGCGATTCCTCCTTGGCGCTGTCGAGGAAGCCGCAGGTGTTCACGAGCACGACGTCGGCGCCGGCATAGTCCGCCGACATCCGATAGCCCTCGGATCGCAATTTGGTCAGGATACGCTCGCTGTCCACCAGGTTCTTGGGACAGCCGAGCGACACCATCCCCACCTTGGGGGATTCGGGAAGTCGCGTTGCCATGATCGGGCGGGCAGATAAGGTCTTTGGGGCGAAAAAGCGAGAGGTGCTGGCGCGGGGGGCGCACAGCCCCTAGCTTCGCCGGCGATGATCGACCTCAAGGCCATTCTCGCCCCCGATCGCGGCCAGCCCGCGCGCACCATTCACCTGGTCGATGCGGCCGGCCACGACGAGTGGTTCCGCCAGCAGCCGCCCCGCCACCGCGCCGCGGTGCTGGCGCATCGCTTCAAACCGGTGCCGGGCGCCTTCGCGATCCTGCCCGGTGAGGCGGCGGAGGCTTGGTCGGCGGTCGTCGCGGTCAAGGATACAGGCTCGCTGACGCCATGGTGCCTCGCCCGCGCGACCGAGGCGCTGCCGGAGGGCGTCTATCGCCTCGACGAGCACGAGCCGGGCGAAGCGATGCTGGGCTGGGCGCTCGCGCATTATCGCTTCGACCGATATCGCAAGGAGGAGGTGCCCGGCGTCCGCACGCTGCTGACCGGCGAGCCGGGGCGGATCGAGCCGGTGCTGCGGGAGGCGGCGGCGACGATGCGCGTCCGGGATCTGGTCAACACCGGCGCCGGCGACCTTGGCCCCGCTGAACTGGAAGCCGCGGCGGCGGAGGTCGGCGCGGTGCACAATGCGCGTCTGACGGTGACGAAGGGCGCCGATCTCGAGCGCGGCTATCCGATGATCCATACCGTCGGCGCCGCCGCCATTCAGGCGCGCGCGCCGCGGCTGATCGAGCTCGACTGGGGCCGCGACGATGACCCGCGGGTGGCGATCGTCGGCAAGGGCGTGTGCTTCGACACCGGCGGGCTCGACCTCAAGCCCTCGGCCGCGATGCGGCTGATGAAGAAGGACATGGGCGGCGCGGCCCACGCGCTGGCGCTCGCCGAACTCGTCATGGCGGCGCGGCTCCCGGTGCGGCTGCACCTGCTGATCCCGGCGGTCGAGAATGCGGTGTCGGGCGCGGCCTTCCGCCCCGGCGACGTGCTGCGGACGCGCAAGGGACTGACGGTCGAGAACACCAATACCGATGCCGAGGGGCGCCTGATCCTGTGCGACGCGCTGGCCCGCGCGGTAGAGGAGAAGCCCGAACTGATCCTCGACTATGCGACGCTGACCGGCGCGGCGCGCGTGGCGCTCGGCCCCGACCTGCCGCCGCTGTTCGCCAATGACGAGGGGCTGGCCGCCGACCTGCTTGCGGCGGGCGAGCGGACCGGCGACCCCTTGTGGCGGATGCCGCTGTGGGACGGGTATGACGACATGCTCAAATCCGACATTGCCGACATGGTGAACGCGCCCGAGGGCGGCTTTGCCGGCGCGATCACCGCCGCGCTGTTCCTGCGCCGGTTCGTGCCCGCGGAGACGCCATGGGCGCATCTCGACGTGTTCGCATGGCGACCGGTGACGAAGCCCGGCCGGCCGAAGGGCGGCGACGCCTATGGCCTTCGCGCGGCGTGGGCGATGCTCCAGGCGCGGTACGGCGCATGACGCACTGGCTGCTTCGCTACCGCTTCGCGCCCGATTATCTCGAGCGGCGCGGGGCGTTTCGTGCCCAGCATCTGCGCTTCGCCTGGGAAGGCGCCGACGAGGGGACAATGATCCTGGGCGGCGCAGCGGGCGATCCGCCCGACGAGGGTCTGCTGGTCTTCACCACGCGCGCTGCGGCACAGGCGTTCGCGGCGGCGGACCCTTATGTGACGGAGGGGCTGGTGGCCGACTGGACGATCAAGCCCTGGGCGACGGTGGTCGGTGCGCTGGCGGCGACGCCTGTTCGAGCTTAGCCGCGCGGCGCCCAGAGGATGATCGCCGCGCCGATCAGGCAGACGGTTAGGCCGATCAGGTCCGAGCGATCCGGTCGCACGCCCTCCACCGCCCACAGCCACCCGATCGCCGCGGCGATGTAGATCCCGCCATAGGCCGCGAACCCGCGCCCGGCATGCTCCGCCTCGCTCAGCGTCAGCAGCCCCGCGAACAGGCATAGCGCGGCGACGCCCGGCGCCAGCCATAGCGCCGACCGCCCCGCTCGCGCCCATGCCCAGAAGGAGAAACACCCGCCGATTTCCGCCAGCGTTGCCAGCGCGTAGACGAAGAGCGTCGGCATCAGCGGATCGCCGCCGCCGCCTCGATGATCGGCACGAACTTCTCGGCGGTCAGGCTGGCGCCGCCGACGAGGGCGCCGTCGACGTGCGGGGCGGACAGGATCGTGCCGGCATTGGCGCCCGTCACCGACCCGCCGTAAAGGATGCGGATGCCGTCCGCGGCCTCGCCCACCATCTGGCGCATCTTGGCGCGGGCGATGGCGTGGATCGCGGCGATCTCTTCGACCGTCGGGGTGCGCCCCGTGCCGATCGCCCAGCGCGGTTCGTAGGCGAGCGTGAACCAGTCGGGGCTCGCATCCTCGGGCACCGATTTCTCGATCTGCGCCTGGACGACGCGTTCGGCGCGGCCGGCGTCGCGCTCCGCCTCGGTCTCACCGCAGCAGAGGATCACCGAGAGGCCGTGGCGGCGCGCGGCGGCGGCCTTGGCCCAGGCGTCGTGGCTGGTCTCGTTCTGGTCGGCGCGCCGTTCGCTGTGCCCGACGATCACCGTGGTCGCGCCCGCTTCCTTGAGCATCGGGGCGGAGATGCAACCGGTATGCGCACCCGAATCGCGCTCGTGCACGTCCTGAGCCCCGATGGCGAGCGCGCCGGCATGTTCCGCCGCCAGCGCGAGCAGCGTGGTGGGCACGCACAGCGCTACATCGACGCCGGGATGCGCAGCGGCGGCGGCGGCGATCGCCTCCACCTCCACGACCGCATCGCGCAGCCCGTGCATCTTCCAGTTTCCCGCCACCAGCTTCCGCCTCGTCATCGCAATCCCCGCATCAATGTGCATTCGTATGCAGCCCGTGCCAGCCCAGGCCCGCGCGCACAAGCTTGTCGCGGGGCGCATCGCCCCCTAAAGCGCGCCATTCCTGCCTTTCAGTGCTTCGCGAAACGAACGGACGCTTCGATGCTCAATTTCTTCCGCCGGGTGGTCAAGTCGAAGTTCGGGGTGATCTTCACGCTCGCGGCGCTGGCGATCATCGCGATCAGCTTCGGCGTCGCCGACATCAATGGCATGCGCCAGGGCGGCACGGCGTCGGGCACGACGCTGATCGAGGTCGCGGGCGACGGGGTCAGCGAAATCGACCTGCGCCAGCGTACCCGCCTCGCGCTCGACGCGGTGCGTGCCGAGCAGCAGGGCCTCGACATGGCCGGGTTCCTCAACGCCGGCGGGTTCGAGAGCGTCGTCGCGCGGGTCGAGAACGGTCTCGTCCTCGAACAGTTCGCGAAAGAGAGCGGCATGGTCGCGTCCAAGGCGCTGGTCGACGGCCAGATCGCCAGCATCCCCGCCTTCCAGGGTTTCGACGGCAAGTTCAGCCAGACCAATTTCGAGCGCGCGCTCGCCCAGCGGCAGATCTCGCCCGAGCAGCTGCGCACCGATATCGCGCGCGAAACCTATGCTCAGTGGCTCCTGACGCCGACGATCGGCGCGGGTCAGGTCGGCGACCAGCTTGCCCTCCCATATGCCAACCTGCTGCTGGAGCGGCGCAAGGGCCAGATCGCGCTGGTCCCGGCGGCGGTGAACGCGTCGGCGAACCCCACCGACCAGCAGCTTTCGGGCTTCTACGGCAACAACCGCGCGCGCTACATGATCCCCGAGCGGCGCGTCGTCCGCTATGCGATCGTGACGCCCGACGCCTATGCCGCGCGCGTGCAGGTGACCGATGCGGACCTTCAGGCGGCGTACAAGGCGGCGGGCGACAAATACGCCCCCTCGGCCACGCGCACGCTGGAGCAGGTGATCGTCCTCGACCAGGCGCTGGCGACCAGGATCGCGGCCCAGGTGAAGGGCGGCACCGCCGCCGCCGCCGCCGCGCGCGCCGCCGGGCTCGAAGCGACGACCGCGACGAACGTCAAGCAGTCGGCCTTCGCTACGCAGACCTCGGCCGAGATCGCGAAGGCCGCGTTCACCGCGCCCGAGGGCGGCGTCGTCGGCCCGATCAAATCGCCGCTCGGCTTCCACATCGTCAAGGTCGCGGGCATCAGCCAGTCGGCCGGCAAGCCGCTGGCCGCCGTGCGCGAGGAGTTGACCGCCGAAGTCCGCAAGAAAAAGGAGCTTCAGGCGATCGCCGACGCACAGCAGAAACTGGACAGCGGCATCGCCGACGGCGCGACCTTCGACGAACTGATCGCCGACCAGAAGCTTCAGGCACAGACCACCCCGGCGCTGACCGCGCAGGGCCTGAACCCCGACGCGCCGACGCAGGCGCCCGATCCGCGCGTCGCGACCGTGATGCAGGCCGGCTTCGCCGCGCAGGACGGCGATGCGCCGCAGATCGTGCCGATCGGTCAGGATGGCACGTTCGCGATCGTCGCGCTCGGCCGCACCGTGCCGGCCGCCGCGCGTCCGCTCCAGTCGATCCGCGACACGGTGGTGCAGGACTGGCGCCGTCAGCAGGCCAAGCTGGCCGCGCGCCGCATCGCCGATGCCGTAGTCGCCAATGTCGGGCGCGGGACCGCGCTGCAGCAGGCACTGGGCGCGGCGGGCATCACCGGCGGGCCGGGTATCCAGACGATCGACGTGTCGCGCGCCGAACTCGCCGCGCGCCGCGTCCAGCTGCCGCCGCCGGTCGCCCTCATGTTCAACCTGAAGCAGGGCGGCGCCAAACTGATCGAGGCGCCGAACAACGGCGGCTGGTTCGTCGTGACCGTCACCGGCATCACCCCCGGCGACGCGCGCAAGGCGCCGGGCGCGATCCAGTCAACGCGTCAGGGTCTCGGCTCCGTCATCGGCCGCGAATATGCCGAGCAGTTCACCAACGCCGCCAAGAAGAAGCTCGGCGCGACGCGCAACGCCGCCGGCCTCGCCAAGCTGAAGGCCGATCTCGCCGGTCAGGGCGCAGCGGCAGAGTGATCGAGGGAGTCGACGACGCCCGCGCCGCGCTGGCTGCCGGGCGGCCGGCGCTGGTCTGGCGCCGCCAGCTTGCCGACACCGAGACGCCGGTCGCCGCCGCGCTCAAGCTGATCGAGCCGGGCCGCGGCGACTTCCTGCTTGAGTCGGTGGAGGGCGGCGCGGTGCGCGGGCGGCACAGCCTGATCGGCCTCGCGCCCGACCTCGTGTTCCGCGCGGTGGGTGCGGATGCTCAGATCAATCGCCGGTGGCTAATCGATCGCGACGCGTTCGTGGCCTGCGAAACCGACAGCCTCGCAGCACTTCGCTCGCTGGTCGAGGATTGCCGCGCCGACGTGCCCGCGGCCCTGCCCCGTGCGCTCGCCTGTCTCGTCGGCTATTTCGGCTATGAGACGATCGGGCTGGTCGAGAAGCTGCCCGCGCCCAAGGCGCGCGCACTCGACATCCCCGACATGCTGTTCGTGCGGCCGACCGTGCTGCTGGTCTTCGATCGCCTCGCCGACGCGCTGTTCATCGTCGCTCCCGCCTGGCCCGAGCATGGTGGCCAAGCCGTGGACCGCGCGTGCGAGGCGATCGAGGCGACCGCCGCCCGTCTCGCCGCCGCGCCGCTCCCCGCCCCTGCCCGCAGCGTGGCGGAGCCGCCGGTCTTTACGCCCGTCCTTGCGCCCGGCCGCTATGGCGAGATGGTCGCAGCGGCGAAGGAATATATCGCCGCGGGCGACATCTTTCAGGTCGTGCTCGCCCAGCGTTTTACCGCGCCCTTCGCGCTGCCGCCGATCGAACTCTATCGCGCACTGCGGCGGATCAACCCGTCGCCCTTCCTCTATCACCTCGACCTGCCGGGCTTCTCGCTCACCGGATCGAGCCCGGAGATCCTCGTGCGCGTCCGCGACGGCGAAGTGACGATCCGCCCGATCGCCGGCACGCGCCCCCGCGGCGCGACGGCCGAGGCTGACGCCGCGAACCGCGAAAGCCTGCTTGCCGATCCCAAGGAGCGCGCCGAGCACCTGATGCTCCTCGACCTCGGCCGGAACGATGTGGGCCGGGTGGCGACCGCGGGCAGCGTGCGCGTGACTGACAGCTACACGGTCGAGCTCTACAGCCACGTCATGCACATCGTCTCGAACGTGGTGGGCCGGCTGCACCCCGACCGCGACGCGATCGACGCATTATTCGCCGGCTTCCCCGCGGGCACGGTCAGCGGCGCGCCCAAGGTCCGTGCCTGCCAGATCATCGGCGAACTGGAGCCCGAGGCGCGCGGCGCCTATGCGGGCGGCGTCGGCTATTTCTCGCCCGACGGGTCGATGGATTCGTGCATCGTCCTGCGCACCGGAATCGTCAAGGACGGCGTCATGCACGTCCAGGCTGGCGCCGGCATCGTCGCCGACAGCGACCCCGCCTATGAGCAGCGCGAGTGCGAGGCCAAGGCCGGCGCGCTGCTGGCCGCCGCAAGAGAAGCGGTCGCTCGGGCGGGCGAAGGGCAGTACGGCCAGTAGCCGATCGTTATCCCGGATTCGATCCGGGATGACGGAAATCACGGCACCTTCGCAGCTTCTGCCCGCTGGGCGCGGCGCCATTCGAACCACTGGTCGATCATCTGCTGGTTGCAGCCCGTCTGGCCGCCCGTTCCGACCGGCGAACAACTGTTGGGCAGGCCCGCACGGTTCGCGTCCATCATCGTCTGCGCGCGGTTGGTCCAGGACTGATTGCCCGCGACCACCGGCGCGTCGCGGAACTCCTTGGGGATACGATATTGTTCTTCCGGGTCGATCCGGCCGCAGACCACGATCTCGTCGCCCTGCGCCTCGGGACATTTCTCGCCCGGCTTGAGCATCACGTTGCGAATACGCTGCGGCGTGCCCGAGCGTGCGCCCTGCGGCGTCTCCTGCGCCAGCGACGGCGCGGCGGTCGCGAGCAGGATCAGGCCCAGGGTCAAGCGGCGCATGGCAATTCTCCGGCAGTTCGCCCGTCCATCCGCGCACCAAGCTTGCGCACGGCTGAACGAGGGCTAGATGGGGTGCGATATGCTCCTCGTCATCGACAATTACGACAGCTTCACCTGGAACCTCGTCCATTATCTGATGGAATTGGGGGTCGAGGTGCGGGTCGAGCGCAACGACGCCATGACCGCGCGCGACGCGATCGAGACGAACGCACAGGCGTTCCTGATCTCGCCCGGCCCCTGCACCCCGAACGAGGCGGGGATCAGCCTCGACCTCGTCGCCGCGTGCGCCGAAATGAGGAAACCGCTGCTCGGCGTCTGTCTCGGCCATCAGGCGATCGGCCAGCATTTTGGGGGCAACGTGGTTCGCGGCGGACTGATGCACGGCAAGACCTGCCCGGTCGAGCATGACGGCACCGGGCTGTTCGCCGGCCTCCCCTCCCCCTTCACCGCGACGCGCTATCACTCGCTCATCGTGACCGACGTGCCCGAGGCGCTGGTGGTCAACGCGACTGCATCCGACGCCAGCGTGATGGGCTTTCGTCACCGCGAGCTGCCGATCCACGGTGTCCAGTTCCATCCCGAAAGCATCGCGACCGAGCACGGTCATGCGATGCTCGCCAATTTCCTGCGCGACGCCGGCCTGCCCGCGACGATGCCCGCGCATCTGCCCAAGGGGCTGGCGGCATGACGGTGACGACGCTGCTGCCCGATCCGGCAACGCCGCTGTCGCATGACAGCGCCGCGCGTGCGTTCGCCGACATTCTCGACGGCCGCGCCGAGGATGCGTCGATCGAAGCGTTCCTGATCGGCCTGACCGAGCGGGGCGAAACCTCGATCGAGATCGCCGCCGCGGCGCGCGCCCTGCGGGAGCGGATGATCGGCCTCGACGCGCCCGACAATGCAATCGATGTGTGCGGCACCGGCGGTGACGGGCACCATACGCTCAACGTCTCGACCGCCGTCGCGATCGTCGTCGCGGCGTGCGGCGTGCCCGTCGCCAAGCACGGCAACCGGGCCGCCTCGTCCAAGGCGGGGGCCGCGGACACGCTGGAGGCGCTGGGCCTCGACCTCGACGCCGCGACCGCGAGTGCGGAGGCGACGCTGAACGAGCTCGGCATCGCCTTCCTGTTCGCCGCGAACCATCATCCCTCGCTCGCGCGCCTCGCGCCGCTTCGCCGGCGGATCGGGCGGCGGACGATCTTCAACCTGATGGGCCCGCTCGCCAATCCGGCGCGGGTCGAGCGCCAGCTCGTGGGCATCGCCCGCCCCGACTATGTGCCCGTCTATGCCGACGCGCTGGACCTCCTGGGCGCGCAGGCGGCGGCGGTGGTGTCGGGTGAGGATGCGCTCGACGAGCTCTCCTGCGCCGGCCCCAGCGTTGCCGCGAATGTCGGCAGCGCGGCTCTACCGCAAGCGATCGTGCCCGAGGATGCCGGCCTGCCCCGCCACCCGCTGGCCAAGATCCGCGGCGGCGAGGCGGCCGAGAATGCCGAGGCGCTGAAGGACCTGCTCGCGGGCGGGGCGGGTGCGTACCGCGACGCGGTCCTCCTCAACGCCGCCGCCGCGCTGATCGTCGCCGGCCGCGTCGAAACGCTGGCCGACGGCGCCGCGCAGGCGGCCGAAGCGATCGACAGCGCCCGCGCCGCCGCGCTCGTCCGCCGCTGGATCGACCGCGTATGAGCAATATGCTGACCGCGATCATCGATCGCAAATATGACGAAGTGGCCGAGCGTCGGGCAAAGGCCAGCCTCGCCGACCTCGATGCGCGAGCCGCGCTGCAATCCGCGCCCCGCGGGTTCAAGGCCGCGCTCGACGCGCGTGCCGCCTCGGGCCGTCACGCGCTGATCGCGGAGGTGAAGAAGGCGAGTCCGTCCAAGGGCCTGATCCGCGCCGATTTCGACCCACCCGCGATCGCCCGCGCCTATGCCGCCGGCGGCGCGACGTGCCTGTCGGTCCTGACCGACGCGCCCGGCTTTCAGGGGCACGAGGATTATCTCGTCGCCGCCCGCGCCGCGTGCGACCTGCCCGTCCTGCGCAAGGATTTCATGGTCGACCCGTGGCAGGTCGCCGAAGCGCGCGCGATGGGCGCCGACGCGATCCTCATCATCGTCGCCGCGCTGGACGACGGCGCGATGGCCGAGATCGAGTCCGCCGCGTTCGAGCGCGGGATGGACGTGCTGGTCGAAGTCCACGACGCTGCCGAGATGGAGCGGGCGGCGCGCCTCAGGTCCCGCCTGACCGGCGTCAATAATCGCAATCTCAAGACGTTCGAGGTCGATTTCAAAAAGACCTTCGAGCTCGTCGGCAACGCACCCGCCAATTGCACCTTTGTCGCCGAAAGCGGCCTGAACACCCGCGCGGAGCTCGACGCGATGGCCGAGCACGGCATCCGCTGCTTCCTGATCGGCGAGGCACTGATGCGCCAGGCGGATGTCGAAGCTGCGACGCGCGCGCTGGTCGGATGAACGCCCTGACGCATCTGGACGAGGCGGGCGCCGCGCGAATGGTCGATGTGGGGCACAAGCCCGCGACCGAGCGCCGTGCCGTCGCCGGCGGCCGCATCGCCATGTCGCGCGAAGCCGCCGCCGCGATCCGCGACGGCGCGGTGGCGAAGGGCGACGTGCTCGCAGTGGCGCGGATCGCCGGGATCATGGCGGCCAAGCGAACCGCCGACCTCATCCCCTTGTGCCACCCGCTGCCGCTCACCAGTGTCGAGGTAGGCCTGTCGGTCGAGGATGATGGCGTCGCCGTGACCGCCACCGCCGCCACGACGGGCCAGACCGGCGTCGAGATGGAGGCGATGGTCGCCGCCAGCACGGCGCTCCTCACCTTGTACGACATGGCAAAGGCGATCGATAAGGGCATGATTATCGAGGCCGTTCGCCTGCTGTCGAAGACCGGCGGCAAGTCCGGCGACTGGTTCGCGTCCGCCTGATGCCGCTGCTCCCCGTTGCCGAGGCGCAGACCCGGCTGCTTGCCCTTCGCGATCCAGTCGAAGTCGAAACGCTGCGGCTGACCCAGGCCGCGGGCCGCTGGGCGGCCGAACCGATCGCTGCGCTGCGAACGCAGCCTTCGCGCGACCTGTCGGCGATGGACGGCTATGCGATCGCGCATGCCGCGCTGCCCGGCCCGTTCCGGCTGATCGGGGAAAGTGCCGCCGGCCGGCCGTTCGCCGGCCCTGTCGCGCCAGGCGAAACCGTCCGTATCTTCACCGGCGCGGCGATGCCCGCGGGCGCCGACTGCGTGCTGGTGCAGGAGGAAGCCCGGGTCGAAGGCGCGCAGGTGCATCTCGCGGGCGAAGGCCCCGCCCATCCCGGCCGCAACGTCCGCCGCGCCGGGCTGGACTTCACGGTCGGCGACGTGCTGATCGAAGCAGGCGAGCGGATCACGCCGGCGCGCATCGCGCTTGCTGCCGTCGCCGGACACGCGGCCCTGCCCGTCCGCCGCCGTGTCCGCGTCGCGATCGCGGCGACCGGCGATGAACTCCGCCCCGCGGGCGCACCGCTGAGCGATGGCGACCTGCCAGAGAGCAACGGCGTGATGCTGACGGCGCTGCTCGCCGACCTGCCCATCGATCTCGTCGACCTCGGCATCCTGCCCGATCGGCTGGAAGTGTTGCGCGACGCCTTTGCCGGTGCGCAGGCGGACATTCTCGTCACCACCGGCGGGGCGTCGGTCGGCGACCATGACCTCGTCCGGCCGGCACTGGAGGCGGCGGGCGCGGTCATCGACTTCTGGCGCGTGGCGCTGCGGCCGGGCAAGCCGATGCTCGCCGGGCGGCTGGGCGAAGGCGTGGTCGTCGGCCTTCCCGGCAATCCCGTGTCCGCGTTCGTGACCGCAACGCTGTTCGTCCGGCCGCTGGTCGCGCACCTGTCCGGCGCGGCCGATCCGTTGCCCAAACCGACGCCCGCGACGCTCGGCGAGCCGCTGGCCGCCAATGGCGAGCGCACCGATTATCTGCGCGGGCGGCGGATCGACGGGCGCGTGCATGTCGCCGCGATCCAGGACAGCTCGATGCTCCGCACGCTGGCCCGCGCAGACTGCCTCGTGCTTCGCGAACCGCAGGCGCCGGCGGCGGCGGCGGGCGACTCGGCGCAGATCCTAGACCTTGCTTGACAGCAAGTAGAACAAGCCATAAACGTTCGGCGTCTGTTCTTATGGGAGAGGCGCGATGCTCACGCGCAAGCAGCACGAACTCATCTGCTTCATTGCCGACCGGCTGGCCGAGACAGGCGTGTCGCCCTCGTTCGAGGAAATGAAGGACGCGCTCGAGCTCAAGTCGAAGTCGGGCGTCCACCGCCTCATCAGCGCGCTGGAGGAGCGCGGGTTCCTGCGCCGCCTGCCCAACCGGGCCCGTGCACTCGAAGTCATCAAGATGCCCGAGGCCAAGGCGCCCGCCAAGAAGCGCGCTGCGCCTGCGGCCACGCCGAGCGCTCCTGCGACGCTGCCGACCCCTGCCAACGACGTGATCGAGATCCCGCTGCACGGCCGCATCGCCGCCGGTGTGCCGATCGAGGCGATGGAGGGTGCATCGATGCTCCCCGTTCCCGCCGCGCTGCTGGGTGCGGGCGAGCATTATGCGCTGGAGGTGTCGGGGGATTCGATGGTCGAGGCGGGTATCCTCGACGGCGACTATGCGCTCATCCGCCGTCAGGAGGTCGCCCGCGACGGCGAGATCGTCGTGGCGCTGATCGACGAGCATGAGGCCACGCTGAAGTTCTTCCGGCACGAGGGCGGGATGGTCCGCCTCGACCCCGCCAACCGCAGCTACGACCCGCAGCGTTATCGCCCCGATCAGGTGCGCGTACAGGGCAAGCTCGCTGGGCTGCTCCGCCGCTATTGACGGGATCGGGCGGCGATTTGTCGTCGCCGCCCGTCTCAAGATGCTACCGCGACTCGGCGTGTTCTGTCATGAGGGCGGCATGGCGGGATCATCGACTATTTCTGTGCGGCCCGTCGCCGCGTGCCGCCTTTGCGATCGACCTTGGGCATGAGCCTTTCGCCTGCCTTTCTCGACGAGGTGCGCGCGCGCACCACGCTGTCGGTGCTGGTTGGCCGCACGGTCAAGCTCCAGCGTGCAGGCCGCGAGCATCGTGCCTGCTGCCCCTTCCATAACGAGAAGTCGCCGAGCTTCTACGTCAACGACGACAAGGGCTTCTATCATTGCTTCGGCTGCGGCGCGCATGGCGACGCGATCCGCTGGCTGACCGAGCATCAGGGCCTGCCCTTCATCGATGCGGTCAAGGATCTGGCGCAGGCGGCGGGCCTCGACATGCCCGCCCCCGATCGCCGCGCCGCCGAAAAGGCGGAGCGCGCGAAATCGCTGCACGACGTCATGGCGGCAGCGGCCAAATGGTTCGAGGACCAGCTCTGGGGCCTGGGCGGCGAGGAGGCGCGCGCGCTGCTCGAAAAGCGCGGCGTCCGTGCCGACACCGCCCGCGCGTTCGGTCTTGGCTTCGCGCCGGACAGCCGCGGGCAGCTTCGCAAGGCGCTGGCCGAGTTCGGCGATGCGATGCTGGTCGAATGCGGTCTTTTGATCCAGGTCGACGGCAAGGAGCCATACGACCGCTTCCGCGGGCGGCTGATGATCCCGATCCGCGACCCGCGCGGGCGCGTGATCGCGTTCGGCGGCCGGATCATCGGCGCGGGTGAGCCGAAATACCTGAATTCGCCGGAGACGCCGCTCTTCGACAAGGGCCGCACGCTCTACAATCTCGACCGAGCAGGTGCCGCCGCGCGCAAGGCGGGCCGCGTGATCGCGGTCGAAGGCTATATGGACGTAATCGCCCTAGCCCAGGCCGGCTTCGGCGAGGCGGTCGCCCCGCTCGGCACCGCGCTGACCGAGGCGCAGCTCGAACGGCTGTGGCGCATGGTCGACGTGCCGATCCTGTGCTTCGACGGCGATAGTGCCGGGCAGAAGGCGGGCATTCGCGCAGCCGAACGCGCGCTGCCGATGCTGGCGCCGGGCCGCAGCCTGAGCTTCGTGACGCTCCCTGCCGGGCAGGACCCCGACGACCTCGTCCGCACCGCCGGCGCGGGCGCGATGGAGGCGCTGCTCGCCGCGCCCGAACCGTTGGTCGAGCGGCTGTGGCGTCACGCTGCCGAAGAGCCGACGAACACGCCGGAGGAGCGCGCCGGCCTTCGCGCGCGGCTCGCCGAACAGGCCGACCGCATTGCCGACGCCAATGTGCGCTCCGAATATCACGCCGACTTCAAGCGCCGCTTCTTCGAGACGTTCGCTGCGCGCAAGGCGCCGCCGCCCCGCACCCCGCAGGGGCCGCGCGGCCGCAATACGGGCCGCGGCTGGCAACCGCCCGAGGCGCCCCCCGGCGACACCGCGCGCGCGGTCGGCACCGGCGGGATCGACCGCGTGCTTGCCAAGGCGGTGCTTGCCGGGCTGATCCGCCACCCGGCGGAGATCGCGCGGCACATGGAAATCCTTGGTTCGCTCCGGCTCGCGGACAATGCCCTGGCCCGCGCGTTTGAGGCGGTGATCGATCTGGCGATCGAGGATCAAGCGCTCGACAGCTCCCGCCTGGTCAGCGTCCTGGCGCGATCCGGCTTCGATCAGGTGGCCGGCGAATTGCTCCGAGCGGACTCGTTGCCTTTCTCATTCACGCATGCTGGCGCCGATCCCGATCGCGCTGCTGCCGACCTTGACGAGGCGATCGCAGTCATGGTGACGCTGCCGCGTGTCGAAGCGGCTCTGACCGACGCGACGTCGGCCGTCGGCGCCGGCTGGTCCGAGGAGGCGTGGACCCGTCAACAGACGCTCTTGCAAGAACAGCAGCGCTTGAAGGCGCGCCTTGAAACGTTGGCGCATGCCGACGAGGACGGCGACGCGATCGCAAGATCCGCCGGGCATTGAGCGCCGGCCCGCCCGATGCGCTTGACCGATGTGACATGATCCCCATATCGCAGGAACAATCGCGGCGCGACGCGCTCATGCGAGTTGCAAAATCCGTACTGACAGGCATGTAGGGCGCATTCGTTGTATAATGCGCCGTCGGGTAATCGAGGGCAGTTGATGGCGAAGGCGAACGGTGGCGGCGGTGACGACACGATCGAGGTGGGCGACGCGCCGCTGATCGACCTCAACGAAGGGTCGATGAAGAAGCTGATCGCGCGCGCCAAGAAGCGTGGCTACATCACCGTCGATCAGCTGAACGAGATGCTGCCGCAGGACCAGATGTCCTCCGAGCAGATCGAGGACATCATGTCCGCGCTTAACGACATGGGCGTCAACGTCGTCGAGAACGAGGAAGCCGGCGAGGACGCCGAGCCCGAGGACGACAGCGCCGACGACAACGAGACGTCCGACAGCCAGGACGACAGCGCTCCCGCCTTCGAAGCGCCGAAGAAGAAGGAGACGGTCGATCGCACCGACGATCCCGTCCGCATGTACCTGCGCGAGATGGGGGCGGTCGAGCTCCTGTCGCGCGAAGGCGAGATCGCGATCGCCAAGCGGATCGAGGCCGGGCGCGACACGATGATCCTGGGGCTGTGCGAGAGCCCGATCACCTTCAACGCGATCATCAACTGGTCCACGGCCCTTAATGAAGGGACGATGCAGCTTCGCGAGATCCTCGATCTCGACGCGATGCTGTCGAAGGACCCCGCCCCCGAATCGCTGTCCGAGGACGGCGACGACGACGGCGAGATTTCCGAGAAGAACGCCGGTCCCTCTTTCAAGGACGAGGAAGAGCCCGAAGAGGCCGCCGCCGATGAGGACGAGGATTCGATGACCGAGCGGCGCGCGCCGCGGCCGTCGGATGACGAGGAGGAGGACAACACCCTCAGCCTCGCGCAGATGGAAGAGACGCTGAAGCCGCAAGCGCTCGAGAAGTTCGCGAGTATCACCGCGCTCTACAAGACGTTTGCGAAGATGCAGGGCAAGCGGCTCGACGCGATGGCGGCGGGCGGCGAGCTGACGACGGGCGACGAGAAGAAGTACCAGAAGCTGCGCGAGGAACTGACCGCCGAGGTCGAGAGCGTGCAGTTCCATCAGGCGAAGATCGAGTATCTCGTCGACCAGCTCTACAGCTTCAACCGGCGCCTGACCGCGCTCGGCGGCCAGATGCTGCGCCTTGCCGAGCGGCACAAGGTCAACCGCAAGGACTTCCTCGACCGCTATATGGGTCACGAGCTCGACGAGCAGTGGCTGGCGTCGGTCGGCGGGCTCGACAAGAAGTGGAAGGCGTTCGCCGAGAACGAGGGTGCCGCGGTCGATCGCATCCGCGTCGAGATCGCCGAGATCGCGCAGTCGACGGGCATGGCGCTGGGTGAGTTCCGCCGCATCGTCAACATGGTTCAGAAGGGCGAGCGCGAGGCGCGGATCGCCAAGAAGGAAATGGTCGAGGCGAACCTGCGCCTCGTCATCTCGATCGCCAAGAAATACACCAATCGCGGGCTGCAGTTCCTGGACCTGATCCAGGAGGGCAATATCGGCCTGATGAAGGCGGTGGACAAGTTCGAGTATCGCCGCGGCTACAAGTTCTCGACCTACGCGACGTGGTGGATCCGCCAGGCGATCACGCGCTCGATCGCGGACCAGGCGCGGACGATCCGCATTCCCGTTCACATGATCGAGACGATCAACAAGCTCGTCCGCACTAGCCGCCAGTTCCTGCACGAGCAGGGCCGCGAGCCGACGCCGGAGGAGATGGCCGAGCGCCTTTCCATGCCGCTGGAAAAGGTTCGCAAGGTGATGAAGATCGCCAAGGAGCCGATCAGCCTCGAAACGCCGATCGGCGACGAGGAGGACAGCCATCTCGGCGACTTCATCGAGGACAAGAACGCGATCATCCCCGTCGATGCCGCGATCCAGGCGAACCTCAAGGAAACCGTCACCCGCGTCCTCGCCAGCCTGACCCCGCGTGAGGAGCGCGTGCTGCGCATGCGCTTCGGCATCGGCATGAACACCGACCATACGCTCGAGGAAGTGGGCCAGCAGTTCAGCGTGACGCGCGAACGCATCCGCCAGATCGAGGCGAAGGCGCTGCGCAAGCTCAAGCACCCGAGCCGAAGCCGCAAGATGCGCTCATTCCTCGACCAGTGACGTGAAGGGCGGTCCTGGCGGGGCCGCCCTTTTTCGTCGTGCGCTTCGCCCGTTCCGTCCCCCACGCGTTGCGGCGCCGCGATCGGCGGCGAAGGATGCGCCTATGCTCTGGACAGGATGGACCGCGATGATGATCCAAGCCGCCGCCCCCGCGATCGCGCCCGCCGATCGCGCCGCCATCCTCGACGCCGCGCGTCGCCCGGTGGCGGAGGAACTGGGCCGTCCGCCGCTGTTCGTTGTCAAGACGCTCAACCGGGACGGCGACTGGGCCTTTCTCTTTGCCGACATGCAGGCGACCGGCGGCAAACCGTTCGATTATGCGGGCACGAGAAAGGCGCAGGCAGCGCGGCGCGGGCTCGTCTCCCAAGCCTATGCGGCGCTCCTTCGTCGACATGGTGAGCGGTGGCAGGTCGTCGAGGCGGCGATCGGCCCGACCGACGTCGCGTGGGAAGGCTGGGCGGCCAAGCATGGCGCCCCGGCGGGCCTGTTCGCGCTCGATTGACGCACGACGATACGAAACATATACGCTTCGTATATGGGTATTGTGAAAATCGATGAGGGACTGCACGCCGAAATCCGGCGCGCCAGCGGCGTGATGTGTCGGTCGATCAACGCGCAGGCGGAGTTCTGGATGAAGATCGGCATGCTGGCGGAGGCCAATCCGACGCTGTCGTTCAACGAGATCGTTCGCCGCGAACTCGCCGTGGCCGAGGTCGATCGGCCCGGCCTCGCCGCCGCCTGACATGGTCAAGACGCCCGACGAGATCGCGCTGATGCGCCATGCCGGCAGGCTGCTGGCGCAGGTGTTCGAGATGCTCGACACGGCGCCGCTGGCGGGCATGACCACGCTCGAGGTCGATACGCTGGTCGACCGGTACATCACCGACGACTTGGCGGCCCGCCCCGCGAGCAAGGGGCAATATGGCTATGGCCATGTCCTCAATTGCTCGATCAACGAGGTCGTCTGTCATGGTGTGCCGAGCGCCGACGTGACGCTGCGCGACGGCGATATCGTCAACCTCGACATCACGCTGGAAAAGGACGGTTTCATCGCCGATTCGAGCAAGACCTACGTCATCGGCGATCCCGGGCCCGCCGCGCGCCGACTGGTCAAGGTGACGCAGGAGGCGATGTGGAAGGGCATCGGCGCGGTCCGCCCGGGCGCGCGGCTCGGCGATGTCGGCCACGCGATCGAGCGCCACGCCAAGCGTCACGGCTATTCGATCGTCCGCGACTATTGCGGCCACGGCATTGGCCGGGAAATGCACGAGGAACCGTCGGTGCCCGCGTTCGGCCGCCCCGGTACGGGACTGGTCCTTCGCGAGGGCATGACGTTCACGATCGAACCGATGCTCAATCAGGGGACGCGGCGCACCGTCACGCTGGACGACGAATGGACCGTGGTCACCGCCGACAGCCGACTTTCCGCGCAATTCGAGCACACCGTCGCCGTGACCGCGACCGGCGTCGAGGTGTTGACGCTACGCAAGGGCGAACGCGCCGCGGGCTAGGAGCCGGATCATCCAGGTGGACGATTGCCGGCGACGCGCGGCGCGCGCATCTAGGCCGCCTTGCAGTTCGGAGGCGCCGCGATGGAGAATGACGGGAACCCGATCGATGCCAAGGTCCCCGCCGTCACGCTGGGCTTCTGGATCATCAAGATTCTCGCGACGACGCTCGGCGAAACGGGGGGTGATGCCGTCAGCATGACGTGGCTGGGCGAAACGACGCCCGACGCCGGCTCGGGCGGAATCAATGGCTATCTGGTCGGCACCGCGATCTTCGGACTGCTGCTGGCCGCCCTGGCGACGATCCAGGTTGCTGCACGGCGGTTCAATCCATGGCTTTATTGGGCAACGATCATCGCTTCGACCACGGCGGGGACGACGCTGGCGGACTTTACCACACGATCCCTCGGTGTCGGCTATCCGGGCGGGTCCATGCTGTTGCTGAGCCTGGTGCTATTGTCGCTCGCCGGTTGGTATCGGGCGGTCGGGACCATCGACGTCAATCGGATCGCAACGCGCCGGGCGGAAGCATTCTACTGGATCACCATCACATTTTCGCAGACGCTGGGTACTGCGCTTGGCGATTGGGGGGCTGACGGCCGGCTCGGCTATTCGGGGGCTGCGCTGGTCTTCGGGGGCGCCTTGGCGATCCTGGGGGGCCTGTACCTTTTGACGAACCTCTCGCGCGTCATGCTCTTCTGGGCTGCATTCATCTTGACCCGACCGCTGGGCGCAACGGTCGGCGATTTCCTGGACAAACCAGTGGCGAAGGGCGGTCTCGATCTCAGCCGTCCCCTGGCGACGGCTGTGCTCGGCAGTGCGATCGTCGCGATGATCCTGCTTACCCCGCAAAAGGCGGGCGCTCATGGACGCGCTCAGTAACCTCCATGCTGGCTGCCCGGATAAAACCATTCGAACGTGCGGCCGAGGTCGGTCGTGGAGAACACGACGTAGCCGCGGTTGCGTTCGAAGCCCATCGCCGGCTTGCCGTCGAGCCGACCCGACCACCAGCCCGTCTGCGCCCGCCCGACAAAGGTCACGCGGCGACCATTAGCCAGGTCGAAGCGCAGCGTGCGGACGCCGGCTGCGGTCGAAAAGGTGACGCGGCAATCCCGCGCCGGGCCGTGGTCGACGACGCAGCGCACCCGCTCCGGCGTCTGCGCGGCCGTGGGTGCCGCCAGCAGCATCGCGGCGACAGCGAACCGCATCAGTTCGCGATCTCCCGCGCCCGCGCCGCCCGGCGCACCGCTTCGCCCGCGCTGTCCGCCGGGCGCTCGTAGAGGCGCGTGACGATCGACGCCGCCTCCCCCGCCTCGGTCGCGCCGCGCAGGGCATTGCCCGCACCGCGCTCGCTTCCGGTCAGTTCGTGCTGGATGAAGCGGAGCTGCTCGGCAAAGGTCGACTGGCGGATGTCCTTGCCCGCCCATTCGCGGAAATCGGCCTGACGCGGCCCTTCCCATTGGGCAAGGCCATAGCCCGGCCCGCCGCCGATCTGGCGGATGTTCGCCTCCATGCCGCTTTCGGCGTCGAGGTTAGCGACGATGCCGATCGCCTGCGCGCGGCGCCAGCCCTGTCCCTCGAAGAAGGTGATGGCTTGGTCGATGCGCTGCTGGTGCGTACCCTGGCCGGTCGGGGCCGCAGCGCCGGCACCGCCGGTCTGTGCAGCCTGATTGTTCGCACCGCCGGGCGCGCGCAGGATGACCGCGCCGTGGTCGAGCGCCCAGGAGAGGTTGTTCTCGCTGATCTTCTGCGTGCCGTCGGCATTGACGTTGTTCGATCCGATCATTCTGCCGCCGCCGGCATAGATTTCGGTGTGCGACACGCCACCGCCCTGGATGATGACCACATCGCCGGGCTTGGCATCGGCGGGATCGACCGCGGTCCAGCCGGCATCGCGCAAGTTCGAATTGAGCTGCGCGACCGAATCGGTGCGCAGGCCTTTGCCCATCACCCCCGCCTCGATCAGCACCCCCGACACGAAGTTCGCGCAGCACACGTTCGCGGGCACGTTCGGGTTCATCGGCAGGTCGTCGGTCGTATCGCGCCGCAGTTCGGAGGCGTTGCGGCCCAGATACTGGCGGGCGGTGTCATAGACGTTGCTCGTCCCGCCGCCCCGCGGCCCCTGCCCCGGATCGACACCCCCGACCGCGCCCGTCCCGCCATTGCCGCCACCAAGGCTGAGCCGCTGGCCGGGATAGATGAGGTCGGGGTTGGAAATCCCATTGCTTCGCGCCAGCGTCGCCACATCGGCCCCGAACCGCTCGGCGATGCCCGACAATGTGTCGCCACGCTCGACCGTATAGCTGCCGCGCGCCTGTCCGCCGCCGGGGATCGCCAACTGCTCGCCCGGGCGGATCAGGTTGGGATTGTCGATCTGTCCGTTGGCGGCGAGCAGCGCGCCGAGCGAGACGCCGTGCGCCGACGCGATCTCGGTCAGCGTATCGCCGGGTTTGACCGTGTAGTTCGCCGACGGGGCGGAGATGGCGGCGCTGTTGTCCTGTGCGGCGGCAATGCGGGTCATGGCGACCTCTCCCGAACCTTAACTGATGGGCCGACGCTACGCCCGTCACCCGGCCGGCGGGATAGTCGCCGCGACTAGCGCCCTAATCGAAACGCTTATGTCGGCGCCGCCGCCGCTCCCCTAGCCTTCGGTCATCAGGTTCAGGAAAGGATCCGCCATGATCGACGCCGCAGCCCGCATCGCCCCGGCATCCTGGCAGCCGATCGCTCCCGCCGCACCGCTGCTCGCCGCGGCGGCCGCGCCGCGGGCGGCGGCGGCCAATGACGGGCTGACCCCCGACCATGTCCGGACGAACGCCGCCCTCTCGGCCGATGTCTATCGCGCCGAACCGACCCCGCCCGCCGGCTACCGCGTGGCGAGCGCGGCCGATCTCGACCGGCTGGGGGTGTCGCCGGAAATGCTCGAGCAGCCCGGCTCTTCGTTTAGGGCGCGCGTCTATGTGTCGGGCGACTCCTATGTAGTCGCCTTTCGCGGGTCGCAGACGGGCGAGGACTGGAAGAACAACGTTCAGCAGGCGCTCGGCCTCAATTCGGAAAGCTATGCCAAGGCGCTCGAAATCGGCAAGGCGATCGCGCGGGTCGATGCCGATGTGAGCTTCACCGGCCACTCGCTTGGCGGTGGCCTCGCGTCCGCCGCGGCGGTGGCGAGCGGGCGGGAGGCGGTGACCTTCAACGCCTCCGGTCTGTCGGACAGGACGATCGCCGGCGCGCGGTCGATCGCAAGCGCGAATGGCCGCGGCGCGGCCTCCGTCGACGCCTTCTACGTCCCGGGCGAGGCCCTGCACCTGATCCAGGAGGGCGGTGACCGCGCCATCGGCTTCACGCTCGGCGGCATTGCCGGCGGTGCGCTGGCTGACGCGCCCGAGGCGTACGGCACGCAGCATGCCCTGCCCGACGTCCGCCCCGCCGACCGCAACTGGTTCGAGGGGTTGAACCCGATCGACCGCCACGGCATCGACTGGGTGGTGGCAGGCGCAGGCGCGCTCTGACGACTCCCCGAGGCGGTGGCCCACGCATCCGCCCGACGATGAGAGGCGCGATGTGCGACTGGTCCTTCCCCTCCTTGCGGTGGCGCTCGTGAGCGGCTGCACGACGGCCTCGGTCGAGGCCTGTTTCCGCTCCGACACCGAGCTTCCCGATCCGAAGACGTCGTCCGCACCGGAAATCGCCGGGGCACTGGCCCGCGGCGATGTCGAGGGGGCAAAGGCGCTGCTCGGCGCCGACCCGGCGCTCGCGCGGCGCGGCGACCTGCTCGCCTTTGCGGTTGCCGGTTGCAGCGCGCCAGCGATCACGGCGCTGCTCGATGCCGGCGCGCCTGCCGACGGGACGGGTGACGGCCTCCCCCTCGTCCTCGCGCTCCGCGCCAAGGAAGATACGATGGCTCGGCTGCTGCTGAAGCGCGGGGCGTCGCCCAATCCGCGCGGCGCGCCAACACTGCCGCTGCGCACCGTCATCGGCCTCAACGACCCCGACCGCCTCGGCCTGCTTATCGGCGCGGGCGCGGATCTGGAGGCGCAGGAGCGGACCGGGCGGCGGGCACTTCACATCGCGCTCGACCAGGAACGCTTCGGTCTGGCCGCACGGCTGCTCGACGCGGGTGCCGATCCGTTTGCGATCGATGCCAGCGGCGCCAATCTGGGCAGCGCGGCGATGGCGCCGATGGCCCGCAACGACCCACAGGAAGCCGCCGCACAGCGCGTGCTTCGCGATCGCCTGCGCCCGCTTCGGTGGCCGGAGCCGGTGCCGGACGATCGTACCGTCGCACGGCG
>CAJYIX010000022.1 GCA_913775315.1 uncultured Sphingomonas sp.
CATCAAAATCACAATGTCAAAGAGCGACAAAAACCGACGCACCGTCTATCCCGTTTCCGGGTGACCCGTGCGCCTCGCTTTCGCTGACCAGCCAGACAACCAAGTGGTCGTCCCCGCCGGTGAAAACTCCTCTACGGACGACACCGCCGGCCGTCAAACACATTTTTCAAAAAAGTGACGGTTTCGCGTCAAATCCGCGGAAAACCGCGCTTTACGGCCTGTTAGGGCGCCGCTGGCATACCCCGAACATGGCCGAATCAGCCGATATTTCCTCGAATCAGCGTTTCGACACGCTTCGGCAACAGGTCCGAAGTGCCGTGATCTGGCGTTCGGGCACCCAATTCCTCGGTCAGCTCGTCACCTGGGGCTCTACCTTCCTCGTCATCCGCATCCTGTCGCCGCAGGATTACGGGCTGTTCGCGATGACGCAGGTGGTGCTGGCGCTCCTCAACATGCTCAATGGCTATGGGCTGGCGAGCGCCGTGATCCAGCGGCCGCATGTCGACAAGCGGCTCGAGCGCCAGCTTTTCGGCCTCCTCGTCCTCCTCAACTTCGGGCTCGGCCTGGCACAGGTGCTGATGGCGCCGCTCGCCGCCGCCTATTTCCGCCAGCCGATCGTCGCCGACCTGCTGCGCGTACAGGCGCTGCTCTATATCGCGACGCCGTTCATCGCCTTTCCCTATGCGCTCCTAGCACGAAGCATGGACTTCAAGGGACAGGCGCAGGCGAATCTGGCGTCGGCCACGCTCGGCGCGATCGTCAGCCTGATTGGCGCTTTCTCGGGCTGGGGGGTGTGGACGCTGATTGCCGCGCCGATGGCGTTGTTCTGGAGCCGGGCGGTCATCATGACCTGGCTCGCCCGCTCACTGATGTGGCCGAGCTTCGACTTTCGCGGCGCGGGCGATGTCGTGCGCTTCGGCGGCCTCATGGCGACGAGCCAGCTCTTCTGGTTCCTGCAGAGCCAAGCCGACGTGTTCGTCGCTGGCCGCCACCTCGATCCGCACACGCTCGGCCTCTACACCACCGCGCTCTTCCTCACCCAGGTGTTCGTCGCCAAGTTTCTGCCGACGCTCAACGACGTCGCCTTCTCGGCCTATGCACGCATCCAGGACGATGCCGCGGCGATGGGTGCGGCCTTCGCCAAGTCGAGCCGGATCGTCATGGTCGCGGCCATGCCCTTCTATGCCGGGCTTGCCGTCACCGCAGAACCGCTGGTCCATGTCGTACTCGGCGAAAAGTGGCTGGAAGCAGCGCCGCTGGTCCGCGTGCTGGCGATCGCGATGCCGTTCATGACGCTCCAGACGCTGTTCGCGCCGGCCACCAATGCTCGCGGGCTGCCCGGGATCGCCGCGCGGCTGGGCGCGGTCGGCGGCATCCTGCTGCCCATCGCATTCGTCATGGGGGTGCAGTTCGGCGTGACCGGCCTCACGATCGCCTGGGTCAGCGTATGGCCGCTCTATCTGGCGATCACCGCGCGCCGGTCGCTGCGCGAGGTCGGGCTGACCGCCCCCGCGCTGGCAAGGGCGATCGCGCCGCCGGTGCTGGCCGGGCTTGCGATGGCGGCGATCGTCGCGCTGGTCGATGCGGGCCTGCCGCCGCTCACCCCCGTCTCGCGGCTCGCGATCCTCGTCGCGGCCGGCGCGCTCGCCTATGGCGGGTGGCTCGCCCTGTTCGCGCGCGCCACCCTCGGCGAGCTGATCGCCTTCGTCCGCCGCAGGGATTAGACCTGCTGGATGTAGCTGCGCATCGCCTCGGCCTCCGCCTCGATGCGTTCGATGCGGTGCTTCACCAGGTCGCCGATCGAGACGAAGCCGACCAGCCGCCCGTCCGCCACCACCGGCAGGTGCCGAATGCGCCGCTGCGTCATCAGCGCTAGCGCGCCGATAATGCTCTGGTCGGGCGAGACGCTGATCGCCGGCGCGGTCATGAGGTCGGACACCGGCCGGTCGAGCGCCGCCGCCCCGTCCCGGGCGATGGCATAGAGCACATCGCGCTCGGAAAAGATGCCGGCGACGCTATCGCCGTCCATCACCGGCAGCGCGCCGATGCGCCGTTCCGCCAGCGTCGCCATCGCCGCCTGTGCGCTGGCGCTCACCGGCACCGACACCACCTCGCCGCCCTTGGTTCCCAGGATCGCTGCGATCGTCATCGCTTCCTCTCCGCTTGTTATCCGAGGCAATGGACTTTCCCACGAAAGCGCGCATGGGGGAAGTCGTGCCCGACCTCGACGATCCCGATTACGCCCGCCTTGCCTGGCGCCGGTTCCGCCGCATCCTCGGGTGGATGGGGCTGCTCGGAGTGGCGTGCGGCATCGGTGCGCTCGTCGTCCTCTATCTGTGGCTCGGGACGCTGCACCTCCACATGGCGATCGCGACGTTCCTCGGCATGTTCGGGACGGTGCTGATGGGCGGCGCGCTGATGGGGCTCGTCTTCCTGTCCTCGGGCACCGGGCATGACGAGACGGTGGACCGGATCAATCAGGCGTACGATCCGGGGCGCGAGGACGAATCGTCCAACTGAGCCGCGCGCTACCGTTCGCCGGCACGCGCGTGCGCCAGAGCCAGCGGCCGTCCTCACGAACCAGCCCGCGACCGCGGAGCCGCTCGCCATCCTCGAGCGTCACGCGTGCCTCGTGCTCGATCGCGCGGGGCGTCGCGTTCGTCAGCGTCAGCGTCACCCGCTGCTCGCCGCGCTTGCCGTCGACGCTGTCCAGATCGACCCCGATATCGGGCGAAGCGTCGAGCGCGATCTCGACTTTCTCGCCCTCGGCCTTGTCGGCCAGTTGCGCCTCGCCGATCAGCAGCGGGCGAGCCGCGCCGTTCTCGAACACGGTGACTTCGCCCGATGGGATCGGCAGCCCCAGTCCCGCCTCCAGCCGGTTCGCCATCGACAGGATCAATTGCGTGTCGCCGGCGTCCGCGCCCGCAATATCGGTGCGATAGAAGCGGCGGACGGGCACCGCGTCGCGGTCGAACAACCCGGTCTGCTTCTGTCCGCGCGCCGCCACCGTGACGGGCCGCGGCGCGCGATAGAGCTTGAGGTCCCCCAGCCGTTCGAGCTGCACCTTCATGCCCGTCACGACAATGTCCGCGGTGGCCATCATCGGCGGGGGCGGGGGCGGGGGCGGGGGCGGGGGCGGGGGTGGCGGCGGCGCGCCCCTGGCGTCGAAAGCCTGCTCGGTTTCGTATTCGGGATCGGACCAGCACTGTAATCCGAGCTCGCCGTCAGGGACATAGAGTGGCTCGGCCGCCTCGCGCTCTACCTTGCCCGCGATCAGTTGCAGGCCCGCGACCGGAAAGCTCGTCGGATCGCCGCTCGCCAGCGTCACGCGCGCCGACCAGTCGAGCCGCCCGTCCTCGCGCAGGATCAGCACATGGTTCGCCTGCCAGTCGAAGCCGGCGGCGAGATAGGTCAGCGTCACCTCCGCCTCGACCGGCGCCGCCGCCTCCGTGGCAATCGACAGCGTCGGCCTGGCGGGCAGGCCGGCAGGCACGCCCGGATAGACGATCGTCTCGTTCAGCCCGGTACAGCGCAGCGTCTCGATCCCTGTGCGGGTCTGGAGCACCGCGGCACCCTCCCCGCCCGAGCGGATGATCGCCGGCTCGCTCGTCACGCGCCCCGTCGCCCGGTCGGTGCGGCGGATCAGTACCTGCCGCCCCGTCGACCGATCGTACAACGCACGCGGCGAGAGAACGTCTGCGTCGAGATTCTTCTCGCGCACCCCCGCGGGCAGGCCGGTGACGACGGCGCTCGCCGGCAGGATGCCGCCCGCGACCGCCTCGAACCGTAACACGGCGGGCCCGGCGGGCAGGCGCACGCGGCGCTTCTCGCTGACCAGCGCAAAGCCGCTCGGGTCGCGGCGGTCGATCGCGTCGTCCCCGCGATCCGGGTCGCGATAGATCGTCACCGACGTCGCATCGGGCGCGGCCGAGGTCACGACCGTCTGCGCCGCCGCGGGCGCCGCGAGCATCAACAGCGCAAGGAGAAGCCGGCGCATCGCCGCCGCGCTCAATATCGCGTGTCGAAGGTCGCGGTCAGGTTCGCCGATCCGTTGGCCGGCACCGTCACCCGCCAGACGCGCTGGTCACGGCTGCGCTGCTCGCCGGGCTGGCTTTCGGCGGGCACGCGCGTGTCGCCATAGCCGGGGTCGAGCCCGGCCTGAACCACCTCCACCACCGTGGGCGCGGGGCCGGCATTGGTGAGCTCATAGCGCATCCGCGTCCGCCAATAGGTGACGGTATTCTCAACCGTGACCGTCCGTGCCGGCTGTCCATCCACTGTCATGCGATAGCGTTCGGAACGGCGGAACTCGTCGCTGTCGATCCGCTCGCGCCCCTCGACCACCGGCCGGACCTTGAGGTCGAACGCCTCGCCGGTTCGGATCGAGATCTGGCTGCCCATCGGCGTGTGCCCGATCTGGTTCGCGCCGACGAACTGCGGCTGCCCCTTGGCATCGCGGACATAGACGCGCACCGTCCCCGCGGGCAGCGCATCGCCAAGGCCTCCGTCACGGCTCGACGAGAAGGCGAGCGCCGTCTCAACCCCCTGCGGCTCGTCGCTGGCGCCCAGCCAGCCGTTGACGAAGCGATAGGCGCGCGCCGCGGGTACGCCGGCGGAGGACAGGAAGCTCACCTGCTTTTGCTGGTTCGCGGCGATCGTCGTCCGCTGTGGCAGCGGGTAGAGATAATAGTCGCCGATCCGCGCGCGATTGGCGGTCTGCGTCCCCGGCCGCGTGCCGGGCGCGAAGGGCGGCGGGGGCATGTTGCCCCGCCCGCCGCCGACCGCGCCGGCGACGAGCACGGTGTCGGCGTTGACCAGCGCGGTCGCATTGCGGTTGGTCAGCGTGATCCAGCCCTGCAGGTCGAGCTTGCCCGCCGCCTCGTCGAACAGCGCGACGTAATCGGCAGACCAGGCCAGCCCGCGCGTCAGATAGGCCAGCGTCACCGGCCGCGCGCCCGCCTTCACGCTCTCGATCGTCACCGACAGCGTTGGCCGCGCGCGCAGGTTGGGCGGCAGGCCGGGGAAGATCACGCGCACGGGCAGCCCGTCGTCGCGCAGCACCTCGATCCGCCCGCCGATGTCGAGCACCACGCCGCCATTCGCCGCCAGCACCCGCGCCTGTTCGCGCGTCTCCGCACCGGTCGCGGGATTGGTGCGGACGAGCGTGATCGTCTGTCCCACCGCCTTTTCCATCAGCGCATTGGGCGAGAGGAGGTCGTAGTCGAAGTTCTGCTCGATCACGCCGATACCGTCGCCCGACAGGCGAACCGTCTCCGGCCGGATTTGCTGCGTCACGTCGGGAAAGTCCTGCCGGGTGACCCCCGCGGGCAGGGTGAGCCGGCGTACGTCCTGCACCAGCGCAATATCGTCATTGTAGATCGTGACCGCGACGTCGCCCTGCGCGGTTCTCGAGGGCACGCCCTCCTGCGCGGCGGCGGTCCCGCCCGTCAGCACCAGTGCCATGCCCAACGCGAACCGCATACGCCCCTCCCGCTTTTCGCGGCAGCTTAGGGGTTTACGCGGGCAAGGGAAGAAGGAAGCGGGATCCCGGGTCGAGCCCGGGATGACGTGAAAGGCTCGGTTGCCCCCAAGACCAGCCGTCACCCCGGACTTGATCCGGGGTCCCGCTTCTTCCTTCTTCGACGAAAAAACAAAAAAGAGGCCGGCAATCGCTCGCCAGCCCCTCTTTTCATTATGTCCCGAGGATCACGCCGCCGAAGGCGTCGCTTCCTCGTCCTCGGCACGCTTGCGGCGACGGCGGGGCTTGGGTGCTTCGTCTGCGCCCTCGGGCTCGCTCACCAGCCCTAGCGACGGGGGCAGGCGATCGGCCTCGATCGCGGCGGGGACGACCGACGGTTCGATCGACAGCTCGCGGCGCGGGCGACCACGGCGGCGGGGTGCTTCGTCACCGGTCTCTGCCGCGGCAGCAACGGGTTGCGCCTCGCCGGCTTCATCACGCTGGGCGTGCTCGCGCTGGGCGTGCTCGCGCTGGGCGGGGGCGTTGGTGCGCTCGCGGCGGCCATCACGCTCGGGGCGGTCACGGCGCGCTTCGCGGTCGGGGCGGTCCTGACGATCACCGCGATCGGCACGCTCGCCACGATCCTGACGCTCACCGCGGTCCTGACGATCGCGATTGCCGCGCTCCTGCCGGTCCTCGCGACCCTGACGGTCACCCCGCCCATTGTCGCCGCGCCCGTTGTCGCTGCGGCTCTCGAACTGGTCGGGCGTGCCGGGCTCGCCTTCCATCTCGAAGTCGTCGTCGTCCTCGTCGTCCTGCTGGCGACGCGCATTATTCTCCTCGAAGCGCGAGCGGGTCTCGCTCAGCACGCGGAAATAATGGTCGGCGAACTGGAGGTAGTATTCGGTGTTGACGCGGTCGCCCGACATCTGCGCGTCGCGCGCGAGGTTCTTGTACTTCTCGAGCAGCTGCGCCGCGTTGCCGCGTGCGCGATTGTCGATCCGGTTGCCGTTGTCGTTGCGATTGTTCGGGCTGCCACCCTGCGAGCGCTGCCCGCCACGACCGCGACGGCGGCCGGCCTGACGATTGTTCATCAAGGTATGTGTGTCCTGTCCTTACCCTCTCCGGCCAGTATACTCACCGGATGCGTGTCTACTCCGCGCGCCTGGCCGGGGACGAGCCGGACATGACGTGTGTGCCAAAGAGCCATCCGACATGATAGCGCGTCTGACTGGATCGGGCCAATGCCCCGTTTTCAACGACCTGGTTGAAAAATGCCTGCCCCTATGTCGCCTCAATAGCGACTGGCAGACCGATATCCAAGCATAATATTGGGTCAGGTCCGTGCCGTTCAAGTCACGACGACGGCGCGTGGCCGGTCGCCGAGATCGTGGACGACCCGCGCCGACAGCCCGGCCGCGCGCACCATCGCCGCCACCGCCTCCCCCTGTCGCCAGCCGATCTCCAGCACCGCGACGCCGCCGTCGCCCAGCAGCCTCGGCAGGTCGGGGACGATCGCCCGATACGCCGCCAGGCCGCTATCGGCAGCGAACAGCGCCTCCCCAGGTTCGAACGCGCGCACGTCCGCGGCGATGTCGGGATCGTCGTCGGCGATATAGGGCGGATTGGCGAGAACGAGGTCGAACCGCCCGTCGATGCCCGCCGCCCAGTCGCCCTCGACGAACGTCGCCGGCAGATCGAGCGCCGCAGCGTTCGCCCGCGCATAATCGAGCGCCGTGGCCGACATATCCACGCCCAGTCCCGTCGCCCCCGGCCATTCCGCCAGCGCGGCCAGCAGCAGCGTCCCCGGCCCGGTCCCGAGGTCCAGCACCCGCCGCGGCCCTGCCGTCCCGGCGAAATGCCGCACCGCTGCCTCGATCAGCGTCTCGCTGTCGCTACGCGGGATCAGCACGCCCGGCCCGACCTTCAGCGTGATCGTCCAGAAATCGCGCGTGCCGGTGATGTAGGCCAGCGGCTCGCCCGCCCGCCGCCGCTCGACCAGTGCCACGAACCCGTCCGGCACCGGATCGCTCAGATGGCGCAGCAGCACCGCATCGCGCGTCGTTCCCAGCGCTTGGGCCATCAGCAGTTCGGCATCAAGCCGCGCCGTATCGGAAACGCCCGCCAAGTCCCGCGCCGCTTCCGCCAGCGCGGCGCGGATCTCACCCATCGACCATCGCGAGCCGGGCGGCCTCGTCCTCGGCGATCAGCGCGCCGACCAGTTCGTCCATCTCGCCCTCGAGAATCTCGGGCAGGCGGTGGAGCGTCAGGTTGATGCGGTGGTCGGTCACCCGCCCCTGCGGGAAATTATAGGTGCGGATGCGCTCCGACCGGTCGCCCGACCCCACCATCGACTTGCGCGCATCGGCGCGTTCGTTCGCAGCGCGATCGCGCTCGGCCTCGAACAGGCGGGCACGCAGCACCTTCATCGCCTTGGCCTTGTTCTTGTGCTGCGACTTCTCGTCCTGCTGGCTGACGACGAGGCCGGTGGGGATATGTGTGATCCGCACCGCCGAATCGGTGGTGTTGACGTGCTGCCCCCCGGCACCAGAGGCACGGAACACGTCGATGCGCAGGTCGCCCTCGGCGATGTCGATATCGACCTCCTCCGCCTCGGGCAGCACCGCCACGGTCGCCGCGGACGTGTGGATGCGCCCGCCGCTTTCGGTCACGGGCACGCGCTGGACGCGGTGGACACCGCTTTCGAACTTCAGTCGCGCGAACACGCCGGTGCCGACGACGCTGGCGATCACTTCCTTGAACCCGCCCGCCTCGCTCGCGCTGGCGGACATGAGCTCGACGCGCCAGCCGCGCTTGTCGGCATAGCGCTGATACATGCGCAGCAGGTCGCCGGCGAACAACGCCGCCTCGTCCCCGCCGGTGCCCGCGCGGATCTCGAGCATCGCCGGTCGCGCATCGGCGGCATCGCGCGGCAAGAGCGACAGCGCCAGCGCCCGCTCCGCCGCCTCCAGCGCTGCCCGGTTCTCATGCAATTCCTCGGCCGCCATCTGGCGAAGCTCGTCGTCGCCGTCCTGCGTCATCGCCGCCAGCGACTTGCCCTCGGCGCGCAGCCGCCGCACCTCGCCCGCCGCCGCGGCGACGGGTTCGAGTTCGGCATACTCCTTCGACACCGCCACGAACCGGTCGGACGGCAGGTCGCCGGTCGCCATCATCGCCTGCAACTCGTCGCGCCGCGCCTCGATCGCGGCGATGCGCTCGGCCGAGATGCGGGTCATGCGTCGGGCAGTTCCGCGATACCCCGCACCTGCAGGATCAGAAGGTCGATCTCCGACCGGTCGACGGGCGATTCGGGGAAGACGGTGACATTCATCCGCTCGTCAGCGGCATCGGCCGCACGCAGGTAGATGACGGCATCGACGCCCGCCTTGCGCGCCTGCTCGGCCCGCTTCTTGGCGTTCGCCTTGTACCCGGTGAACACCTCGATCCCCAACCCGCGCAGCTTGCGCGACAGGTCGGCGGCGCGGCGCTCTTCGCTGAGCTTGTCGGGGACGATCGCGACGATCGGCTTTTCGCGCGGCGGCAGTTCGGTGAGCATCGCCAGCCGCTCGATCCCCGCGGCCCAGCCCACACCCGCGGTCGCCGGCCCGCCCAGGTTCTCGACCAGCCCGTCATAGCGCCCGCCGGCCAGCACCGTACCCTGCGCGCCAAGGCGATCGGTCACGAACTCGAACGCGGTGTGACGGTAATAATCGAGCCCGCGCACCAGCCGGCTGTTGCGCGTCCACTGCACCCCCGCGGCATCCAGCCCGGTCGTCACTGCCGCGAAGAAGTCGCTGGCGGCGGGGGTCAGGTAAGCATCGATCTCAGGCGCGGCATCGGCGATCGGCCGGTCGCGCGGGTCCTTCGAATCGAGGATGCGCAGCGGATTCTTGTCGAGCCGCGCCAAACTGTCCTCCGACAGGTCGGCCCGATGCCCCTCGAAATGCTCGACCAACGCCGCGCGCCATGCATCGCGCGTTTCGGCATCGCCGAGCGTATTGAGCTGGAGCGTCACGCCCTCCGAAATGCCCAGCTCGCGCAGGAGCTGGTCGGCGAAGGCGAGCAGTTCGACATCGGCGGCGGGCTCGGCCGCGCCCAGCACCTCGGCGTCGATCTGGTGGAACTGGCGGTAGCGCCCCTTTTGCGGACGCTCGTAACGGAACACCGGCCCGTGCGTCGCGATCTTGAGCGGCGCGAACTGCTGCCACCCCTCGGTCAGGTACGCGCGCGCGATGCCGGCCGTGAACTCGGGCCGCAGCGTCAGCGAATCGCCGCCGCGGTCGTCGAAGCTGTACATCTCCTTCGAGACCACATCGGTCGTCTCGCCCAGCGAGCGGGCGAACACCGCGGTCGATTCGAACACGGGGCTTTCCACCCGGTCGAAGCAATAGAGCCGCCGCACCCGCTCGAACGTCTCCACGACGCGGGCGAAGCGGCGCTGCTCGTCGCCGAAGATGTCCTGCGTGCCGCGCACGCGCTTGGGGGTTTCGATCCGCGCCATAAGGGGCGCGTATCTAGGGGATGCGGGGGCCGTGCGCCAGACGGTGGGTCAAAGCGGGTACTTTGCCAGCCATTCGCGCATCGCGGCGTTGACCACCGCGGGCGCTTCCCACGGCACGAAATGCCCCGCATCCTCGACGCGCACGATGGTCACGTCGTCGATCAGCGCGTCGAGCCCCTCTAGCTGCACTGGTTGGAGCGCCTTGTCGCGCATGCCCCAGATGACGAGCGTCGGCACCTTGATGCTCGGGAACGGCCCGTCGATCCAGCCGGGACGCTCCGAATCCTCGTCCATCGCCGGCACGACGATCTGGCTTGCCCGATACCAGTTGAGCATGCCCGTCAGCGCGCCGGGCTGGCGCCATTCGTCCAGATACACCTCGCGCTCGCCCGCCACCGCTGCTGCATCGACATGCGGGGCGAAGCTGCCGTCGAAGAAGCGGTCTAGTCCCATCGCCTCGATCCGCGCCTCAAGCTCAGGATCGCGGAACGAGCGGATATACTGGCTGCCCGCGCGCTGCTGCGGATCGTCGAACAGGCTCTTTTGAAAGATCAGCGGATGCGGCGCATTGCAGATGACCAGCCGCGCGATCCGGTCGGGATGGCGAAGCGCCGCCAACCACGCCACCGCCCCGCCCCAGTCGTGCGCGACCAAGGTGAACCGCGTCGCCCCGAAATGATCGGCCAGCGCCATCAGGTCGGCGACGATCCGGTCGGCGCTATAGGCCTCGACTCCCTCGGGCTTGTCCGACCGGGCATAGCCGCGCTGGTCGGGCACGATGACGTGATGGTCGCGCGCGAACTCCGCCACCTGATGCCGCCACGTCCGGTGCGATTCGGGAAAGCCGTGCAGGCAGATCATCACCGACGCGCCGGCCTCCCCCGCCACCTCGACGTCGAGTTCGACACCGGTCGACAGCGCCACGCGGATCATGGGTAGCTCACCGTCTTGGGCACTTCGGGGATGGGAATCCATTCCTTGTCGTCGCCGGGCACCTTGGGGAAGCGGCCCGCTTTCCAAGCCTCCTTGGCTTCGTTGATCCGCTCCCGGCGCGACGAGACGAAGTTCCACCAGACGTGGCGCGGGCTGGTGAACGCC
Source organism: uncultured Sphingomonas sp. (assembly GCA_913775315.1). GTDB lineage: Bacteria > Pseudomonadota > Alphaproteobacteria > Sphingomonadales > Sphingomonadaceae > Sphingomonas. The sequence continues at coordinate 11,058 of CAJYIX010000022.1, forward strand.
TCGCCCCCGCACAGCATCACCCGCGCGCCCCGCTCGGACCGAAGCGTCGCCAGCGCACCGGGACGCAGCACGTACAGCGTCTGCGGGTCGAGGCTCATGCCGTCAACACTCGCATCGCCGTCCGCGACGTACAGCGCGCGCTCCTCCGCCGCCGCCTCGATCGGCACGCTGCCACCGGCATCGAGCTGAATGTCGGCATAGATGGTCTGCGCATAGGTATCGGTCGGCGCCGTCGACCCCCACAGCTCACCCATGATGACGCGCGCACGGACGCCCTTGTCCTCGATCACCGGCAGCTCGCCTTTGGCGACATGCTGAAAGGCGGGGTCCATCTCCTCGTTCTTCTCGGGCAGCGCGAGCCAGGTCTGGATGCCGAACAGCGCCGGGCCCTTCGCCCGCTCCTCGCCCGGCGACCGCTCCGAATGGACGATGCCGTGGCCCGCAGTCATCAGGTTGACCGCGCCGGGTTCGATGACGAGATCGCTGCCGATCGAATCGCGATGCCCGATCGCACCGCGGAACAGATAGGTGACGGTCGCAAGGTTGATATGCGGATGCGGCCGCACGTCGATGCCGTTGCCGACGCCAAGGTCCGCCGGCCCCATCTGGTCGAAGAACAGGAACGGCCCCACCATCGTCCGGGGCTTCGACGGCAGGGTGCGGTACACCTTGAAGCCGCCAAGGTCGTGCGTCGTCGGCAGGATTTCCTGCAGGATCAGGTCGTCGCGGGTCATTCGCCGTCGAGCTCCGGATAATGGCGGAAGATGCCATCTTCGTTGAAGGGGATGCGCCGGTCGCTAGCAAGATAGGCGGCCGCGCCGGGCAGCGTTGCCACGCGGTCGTGCAGCGCGATCAGGGCGGGATAGTCCCCCTCGATCGCCGCCATCCGCCGCGGAAAGGCATAGCGGAGGGCCTCGACGATCTGGAACAGGCTGGTGTCGGCATAGGTCCATCGCGTCCCCGCCACCCAGTCGCCGTCGTTCGCGTTCACCGCATCCTCGAAATGGCCGAGGAACTTGGGCATCCGCTCGGCACGAAAGCCTTGCGCCGCGCGCGCCGCCTCGGCCTGCTGCTCGTGATAATAGGCGCCAGTCGCGACGGGGTGGTGAACGTTATGCGCCTCCGCGACGAAGTCGGCGATCGTCAGCTGCAACTGATTGAGCCACAGCCGATCGGCTAGCGCGCCGGGGGCCAGATGATGCCGCTCCCCAAGGTAAAGAAGGATGTTGGCAACCTGCGCGATCACCGTGTCGCCGGTATCCAGATAGGGCGGCGCGAACGGCGTGCGCCCCGCGCGGGCATTGAGGTCGGCGAGCAGCGCCTCGTCGCTCTTCTCCCGCGCCATGTCGCGATACTCGATCCCGCCGGCTTCGAGCGCCAGCCGCACGAACTCGCCGCGCCCCTGGATGCCGGACCAGTACCACAGGCTGTAGGCCATCACGCCTCGCCCGGCGCGCGGGTGCGCATCGTCAACGCATGGATGCGCGTCGCCAGCAGTTCGGCCAGCGCGTCGTTGACCAGCCGCTGGCGTGCGACGCGGCTCAACCCGGCGAACGCCGCGCTCTCGACCTCGACGGCGAAGTGGCTCTCGCCCGTCCCATCGTCGCCCATATGGCCGGCATGGTGATGGCTCTCGTTCACGACCGCGAGGTGCGTGGGCGAAAGCGCGGCGGTCAATCGCTCGGCGATCAGATCGGCGACGGGGCGAGTAGCGGTGGAAGGCTGGGTCATCGCGCCTATATCTGGCGACTTTGCCCTCGAACAGGAACCCCCGCTTGTCCCGGCCCGAACGCAAGGATCGCCCCAACACCCGTTTCCATGGCCGCGTGGAGGCCGAGGGCCGCGTTTGCGCGGTGCCGGGCTGCGACGAACCGGGCGAGTTTCGCGCGCCGGCGACGCCGGGCGCGCGCCACGGCTTCGACGGGCCGGGCGCCTATCGCTTCATGTGCCTCGACCACGTCCGCGCGTTCAACGCGGGCTATAATTTCTTCGCCGGCATGAGCGTCGACGAAATCAATGACGCGCAGCGCCCCTATGCGGGGTGGGAGCGAGAGACGCGCGCCTTCGCCGCCAACGGCGCCGACCGCCCGCCGCCGTGGCGCGACTTCGCCGACCCCCTCGACGCGATCGGCGCACGCTTTCGCGAGCGGATGGCGGCGGAGGCGGCGCGCGCCGACGGCAAGCCGCTGTCGGCCAAGGACCGGGAGGCGTTGCGCACGCTCGGCCTCAAGACCGACGCCGACCGGCGGGCGCTCCGTCAACGCTACGCCGCGCTCGTGCGCCAGCTCCACCCCGACCACAATGGCGGCGACCGCTCCAGCGAGACGCGGCTACAAGCGGTGGTGGAGGCGTACCAGCACCTGCGCGGCGCGCCGGCGTTCGCCTAAGCCCTGCGCGACCCCACCAGCCCGAACCGCACCCCCGCCGGATCCGCCGCGACCATTGAGAAATCGCCGCCGGGAATCGGGTCCGGCCCCTGCACGATACTGCCCCCCGCCGCGGCGATCCGAGCGGCGGCGGCGTCGATGTCGTCGACGAGGAAATAGGGTTGCCACCCAAGCGGCCAATCGGGTTGCGCGGTCATCGTCGCACCGATGCAGTCGGGGCCGGCATGGACGAACGAATACTCACCCAGCGCGCCCATCGGCATCCCGCCCGCCTGCCGCAGCCCCAGCACGCGGCCATAGAAGCCCATCGCCGCGCCCTGATCGCGCGTGGTGAGTTCGTTCCACACCCCGCACCCCGCCGCCGGCTTGTCGCCGCCGGTATAGGCGACGAAGGCGGCGCTCGGCTCATCGGGCTCGCCACGCATCAGATAGAAGGGATTGCGCTCGGGATCGACGACCATCGCCAGCCGCCCGACGCCGGGCATCGTCATCGCCGGCATCCATACGTCGCCGCCCGCCGCCTGCACCTCGGCCACCGCCACATCGACGTCGTCGACACCGAAATAGATCAGCCAGCGCGCCGACGCCGCGCCCTCGGGCCGCTTCAGCATGCCTGCGATCGCGTTGCCGTGCGGCTGCGCGAAGATGCGATAATCCATCCCCGGCTGGCCCGAGTCGGCCGCGTGCCAGTCGATCGCTTCGGCATAGAATGTCTGTGCGGCGTCGGGATCGTCGGTCATCAGCTCGTACCAGACCGGAATGCCGTGGTGGTTGCGTGCCATCGTCCTCTCCCCTTCAGGCGTCGATCAGCGGGACGAACCCGCCGAAGATCATGCGCTTGCCGTCGAACGGCGCGTCCTCGCCCGACATGCGCGGGTCGGCCATCACCTTTTCCCAGCCGGCATCGCGGCCTGCCTTGTCCGGCCATTCGACCCAGCCGAAGGCGGCGACCTCGCCCTCCTCGCGCAGCACCGCGCGGTTGAAATCGGTGACCGCGCCGTCCTGCACGTCGTCGGCGATCGCATCCATCACCCGCACCGCGCCATGTTCGAGGAACACCGGCCCGACCCGTTCGCAGAACGCGGCGTAGGCGTCCTTGGCATCGGCCGGTAGCGGCAGCACGATCCCGTCGATATAGCCAGCGCCGCCCGCGCGCCCGACATCGCTGACGCTTTCGAACCCGCCCCAGATCATCCGCTTCCCGTCGAAAGGCGGATCGGTGACGAGCGCCTCCATCCGCGGGTCGCTCATCATCTTCTCGCCCGCGGCGTCGCGGGTCGCCCGGTCGGGATATTCGAACCAGCTGAAGACAACGGTCTCGTCCTCCGCCGCCTGCACCGCACCCCACAGGTCGTTGACCTTGCCGCGCGGCACGTCGTCGCCCCATCCCTCGACCGCGCGGACGACGCCGAAATCCCTGAACATCGCCAGCCCCTTGGCGGCGTGTTCGCGATACGCTTCCCGGTTCGCGGTCGGCACCGCGAGCAGGAATCCCTCGACATAGGTCATGCGCCCTCTCCCTCGTGCAGCCGCTTCGCCACGGCCTCCAATTGCTCGGCGACCTTGCCCCAGCCCTCTTGGAAGCCCATCGCCTCGTGCTGCGCCTTTGCCTCGACGGTCCAGTGGCGGGCGGTCGCGCGATAGAGCGTGCCGTCGCCGTCATCCGCGAACTCGATGATCGCGGTCATGAACGGCGTCTGCGGGATCCAGCCGGGGGCGAAGGCGTCGGTGGTGACGATCCGCTCGCCCTCGACCACCTCGAGCACCACGCCAGTCGTCGTGACGTCCTCACCCTCGGGTCCCACCATCCGCACATGGCTTCGCCCGCCGGGGCGCAGGTCGTACTCGACCTCGGGCGCCTTCCACGGCGGCGGGCAGAACCATTCCGGGCCGTGCAGCGTGTACGCTTCCCACACTGCCGCGCGCGGCACCGCCATCCGCCGTTCGATCACCAGGTCATGGTCCGCCATTCCCGCTCTCCCTCACGCCGCCTTCGGCGCCTTCGTCTCATCGAAATCGGCAAGCTGCGCGGCGAGCGCCGCCTGGAACGCCGGCCGCGCCATGCCCCGCGCGACATATTCCGCCAGCATCGGCCGATCGGTCATGAGCGCGCTGCCCGCCATCTCCCGCAGCACCGTCACCATCGCGATGTCGGCGATGCTGAACGTACCCGCCAGCCACTCACGGTCGCCCATCGCCGCCGCCAGCCGGTCGAGCCGCTGGCCAAGCTGCGCCTCCAGCCCCGGCCGCCGCAGCCGCGCCCATTCCTCGTTCGCGGAAAAGATCGTGACGTTGGCATGCTCGAACCGCCACGGCTCGATCGAATTATAGGCGGCGAACAGCCACGACAGCGCCCGGTCGCGCGCCGCCGGATCGCGCGGCAGCAGCCGCTCGTCCTTCTCGCCCAGATGGAGGAGGATCGCCCCGCTCTCGAACAGCGTCCGCCCGTCCTGTTCGATCACCGGCACCTGGCCCCAGGGCTGTTCAAGGAAGTACCAGTCGGGCTTCGCCACTGCGCTCACCAGCCGCACGGCATAGTCCATGCCGATCTCCTCGCACGCCCATCGGGGGCGCAGGTCGCGCACAAACCCGCGCGCGAAGGATGGCACCCATTCGAACGCCGTGATCGTCAGCGGCGCGCTTGCCACCTTCGCCATCGCTCAGGCCCCCTCGGCCGTCGCCGCGGCGTGCGCGGCCACGTCCATCGCGAACGGGCCCCAGCCATTGCCGTCCGGATCCTCGAAACCGCGCGAATACATGAAGCCCATGTCCTCGGGCTCGTGCAGTTCGCGCCCGCCCGCCGCCAGCGCCGCCTCGGTGAAGCGGTCGACCTCGGCCCGGTCCTCCAGCGACAGCGCGTGGATGGCGCTGACCGAGGTCTTTGGATCGACGATCGCCTTGTCCGTGAACGTCGCCATGAACCCGCGCGACATCAGCATCACGTGGATCGTCTCCGACCAGTCCATCGCCGAGACCGTCTCGTTCGAGAACTGCTCGTTCTTCGAAAAGCCGATCGCCTCGTAAAAGGCGGTGGCCCGCGCCACGTCCTCGACCGGCAGGTTCACGAAAATCATTCGTGCCATTTCAACCACTCCCCTCGTCCCCGATTCGGGTTCCGGTTGAAAGCTGTGCGCGTCGTAGTTATTAAAAGCAACCATGAAGTTAGTAAAAGTAACCGATGTGAACGAGGTGACGACGAAGCGTTGGTACGATGACGCCTGCGGCACGGCGCTCGCACTCGAGATCGTCGGCGAACGCTGGGCGCTGCTCATCATGCGCGAGCTGGTGTACGGGCCGCGCCGCTTCTCCGAACTGCGCGCCAACCTGCCCGGCATCAGCGCCAACGTGCTGACGCAGCGGCTTCAGGGGCTGGAGGCGACGGGCGTGCTGACGCGCCGCACGCTGGCCTCGCCCGCCAACGTCCAGGTCTATGCGCTCACCGACTGGGGGCTGGAGGCGCAGCCGATGATGCGCGACCTCGGCCGCTGGGCGGCGCGCTCGCCGCGGCACGATCCGTTCGCGTTCATGTCCCCCGCCTCGGCGATGATGTCGCTCCAGACGCTGGTCGATCCGGACAAGGCGCGCGCCGTCGACCTGACGTTCGGCATCCGCTTTCCGAACGACGCCTTCGCCGCGCGGGCGGCCGGCGGCACGATCGAGGTTATACGCGGCGAGCCCGACGACCCCGCCGCCATCTTCACCGGCGACACGATGCAGCTTCGCGTCACCTTCTATGGCAAGGCCCCGTTCGGCGCGGCCGAGGGCATGACCGTCGCCGGGGACCTCGACGCCGCCCGCGCGTTTACCGACCTGTTCCGCTTGCCCGAAAAGGTGAGGTAAGGGACCCTAAGTCCCGTTTGCCTCGCCGCGCCGAGCGCCTATGTGGTCGTCAAACCCCGCTGCGACAGGTTCTTCCTTCATGACCGATCTTGCCAACACCCAGCCCGACAGCCGCCAGACGACGCTGCTCGACGCCCCCGACAAGACGGTAAGCGTGCGCGAACTGTTCGGCATCGACGTCGATATGCAGGTGCCGGCGTTCAGCGAGGCGGACGAGCGGGTGCCCGACCTCGACCCCGCCTATGTTTTCGACGGCGACACGACGCTCGCGGTGCTGGCGGGCTTCGCGCACAACCGCCGGGTGATGATCCAGGGCTATCACGGCACCGGCAAGTCGTCGCACATCGAACAGGTCGCGGCCCGCCTCAACTGGCCGTGCATCCGCATCAATCTCGACGCGCATATCAGCCGCATCGACCTCATTGGCCGCGACGCGATCGTCCTCAAGGACGGGCAGCAGGTGACCGAGTTCCGCGAGGGCCTCCTCCCCTGGGCGCTCCAGACGCCGACCGCGCTGGTCTTCGACGAATATGACGCGGGCCGCCCCGACGTGATGTTCGTCATCCAGCGCGTGCTGGAGACCGAGGGGAAGCTGACGCTGCTCGACCAGAACCGCGTCATTCGCCCGAACCCGTGGTTCCGCCTGTTCGCGACCGCCAACACCGTAGGCCTCGGCGACACCAGCGGCCTCTATCACGGCACGCAGCAGATCAATCAGGGGCAGATGGACCGCTGGAACGTGGTCGTGACGCTCAACTACCTGCCCGCCGCGACCGAGGCGCAGATCGTGCTCGCCAAGTCGGGCGAATATGACAAGCCCGGCGGCAAGGAAGCGGTCGAGAACATGGTCCGGGTCGCCGAACTCACCCGCCGCGGCTTCATCAACGGCGACATCTCGACGGTGATGAGCCCGCGCACGGTCATCACCTGGGCACAGAATGCGCTGATCTTCGGCGACGTGGGCTTCGCCTTCCGCCTGTCCTTCCTCAACAAGTGCGACGAGGCTGAGCGGGCACTGGTCGCCGAATACTATCAGCGCGTGTTCGGCACGGACCTGCCCGAAAGCATCGCGAAGAAGGGCTGATTCGAACGCGGCTTTTAGTTTGGCGCAACCCCGGCTAAGCGGTGCCTCTGTCCTTGAGGAGCACCGCCGATGACCGCCCCGCGCCCACCCTTCCGCGCCGATCACGTAGGCAGCCTGCTGCGCCCCGCGTACCTCAGCGAGGCGCGCGAACAGCTTGCCGCCGGCACCATCGACGTCGCCGCGTTCGACGAAGTCGCCGACCGCGCGGTCAAGGAGATCATCCAGCTTCAGGAAGATGTCGGCCTGCTCGGCATCACCGATGGCGAGGCGCGCCGCGACACCTGGCACATGGATTACATCTACCAGATCGGCGGCATCACCAAGCGCGACAGCGACATGAAGGTCCGCTTCCATAACGAGGGCGGCGACATCGAATGGACCCCCGCCAAGCTGGCGGTGGTCGACCGGCTGAACCTGCCCTCGACGATCTTCGCCGACGCCTTCACCTTCCTCAAGGACAATGTCCGCCGCGGCACGCCGAAACTCACCATTCCCAGCCCGTCGATGGTCCATTATCGCGGCGGGCGCGAGGCGGTGAGCGCCGACGTCTATCCCGACCTGTCCGCCTTCTATGCCGACCTGTCGGCCGTCTATGCGCGCGAGATCGCGGGGCTGGGCGAATTGGGCTGCACCTATCTCCAGCTCGACGACACCAGCCTCGCCTATCTCAACGACCCCGCCCAGCGCGCCATGATCGCCGCGCAGGGGGAGGATGCCGACACCCAGCACGAAACCTATATCTGCATCATCAACGACGCGGTGAAGGATCGCCCTGCAGGCATGACGATCACCACACATCTGTGCCGCGGCAATTTCCGGTCGAGCTGGGTCGCGTCGGGCAGCTACGACCATGTCGCCGACGCGTTGTTCAACACGCTCGACGTCGACGGCTATTTCCTCGAGTTCGACGACGAGCGGTCGGGCGGGTTCGAGCCGCTGCGCCTCCTGCCCAAGGGCAACAAGCGCGTCGTCCTCGGCCTCGTCACCACCAAGCATGGCGAGCTCGAGGACCCCGACACGATCAAGCGCCGGATCGATGCGGCGGCCAAGTTCGCGCCGATGGAACAGCTGTGCCTCAGCACCCAGTGCGGCTTCTCCTCGACCAAGGAGGGCAACGACATCACCCCCGACCAGCAGCGCGCGAAGCTCGAGATGATCGTCGCCATCGCCATGGACATGTGGGGCGAGCTTTGATCGCGGGCCGAAAGTCGGGGTGATTTCCCCGGCCATCGGCCCTATCTGAAGCCGACGTTCCGACAGAGGCTTTCCCGACTCCATGGCTCAAGCGACCCCCATCGACCGCTTTCGCGACGTGCTCGCCGGCACCGCTCGCGCGATCGCGAACGATGGGGAGGTCGAGCTTGCGTTCAGCGCCGACGCGCCCGCGCAGTCGGGCCGCGCGCTGAAGGTGCCGATGCCCGGCCGGGCGCTCCCCGCGGATCAGGTGGCGGAGGCGCGGGGCTTTGCCGACGGGTTCGCGCTTCGCCTCCGCCTCCACGATGCCAAGCTGCACGCGCGCGGTGCGCCGGCCGAGCCGGTGGCGCGCGCGGTGCATGATGCAGTGGAGACCGCGCGGATCGAGGCGCTGGGCGCGCGCGGCTTTGCCGGGATCGCCGAAAATCTCGACGCCAGCCTCGCGATGCGGATGCGCTCCGACCCGATCGCGCGCGCCCGGACCCGCGACGAGGTGCCGCTGTCGACCGCGATACAGCTGATGGTGCGCGAGCGGCTGACGGGAAAGCCCGCGCCGCAGACCGCGGCGGGCGGCCTCGGCCTCGTGTCCGACTGGATCGAGGAAAAGGCGGGGCGGGAGCTCGACGCCCTTGCCCTGTCGATCGACGACCAGGCGCAGTTCGCGCGGCTGATCGCCGACCTTCTCGCCGATCTCGAACTTACCGAAGGCCGGATGGAGCCCGACGACGCCGATGACGGCGGCGAGGACGACGAGGCCGAGAGCGAAGGCGAGGACGATCAGGACGAACAGGGCGACGACGACCAGTCGGGCCAGGGCGACACCGAGGTCGAGGCACGCGGCGAACAGCGCGAGAGCGAGGACGCCGAAGGGGAAGGCGAAGAGCAGGACCAGGAGGGCGAACCGCTCGACGACATGGACGGGCAGGATGGCGACGAGGGCCGCGACGGGATGCTGCCGACGCGCCCGAACAAGCCTTTCTCCGACTTCGCGCCATCGTTCGAATACAAGCCCTTCACGACGCAGTTCGACGAGGTCGTCGCCGCCACCGACCTGTGCGACGACGAGGAACTGGGGCGGCTGCGTGCCTATCTTGACCAGCAGCTCGTCCATCTGCAGGGCATCGTCACCAAGCTCGCCAACCGGCTGCAACGGCGATTGATGGCGCAGCAGTCGCGGTCGTGGGACTTCGACCAGGACGAGGGGTTGCTCGATGCCGCGCGCCTCGCCCGCGTCGTCGTCAATCCGATGCAGTCGCTCTCCTACAAGATCGAGCGCGACACCGATTTCCGCGACACCGTCGTCACGCTGCTCATCGATAATTCGGGCTCGATGCGCGGGCGGCCGATCGGCATCGCCGCGATCAGCGCCGACATCCTCGCGCGCACGCTCGAACGCTGCGGCGTGAAGGCCGAGATCCTGGGCTTCACCACCCGCGCGTGGAAGGGCGGGCAGGCGCGCGACGCGTGGCTGGCACAGGGTCGCCCGCCCGCGCCCGGCCGCCTCAACGACTTGCGCCACATCGTCTACAAGGAAGCCGACGAGCCCTGGCGCCGCGCGCGCAAGTCGCTGGGTCTGATGATGCGCGAGGGGCTGCTCAAGGAGAATATCGACGGCGAGGCGCTGCTATGGGCCCATTCCCGCCTGATCGCGCGCCCTGAGGAGCGCAAGATCCTGATGGTCATCTCCGACGGCGCGCCGGTCGACGATTCGACGCTGAGCGTGAACAGCGGCAGCTATCTGGAGCGGCATCTGCGACAGGTGATCGGCTGGATCGAGGGGCGCAGCCCCGTCGAGCTCGTCGCGATCGGTATCGGCCACGACGTGACGCGCTATTACCAGCGCGCCGTGACGATCATGGACGTCGATCAGCTGGCGGGCACGATGATCGAGCAGCTCGCCGGGCTGTTCGACCAGCCGTGATCGCGGTCGTGGCGCCCGGCGGGGGCTTCGTCGGCCCGGTCAAACGCTCGATCACCATCGCCGGCCACGCCACCTCGATCAGCCTCGAACCCCAATTCTGGGCCGCGCTGGAAGGCGAGGCAGCGGCACGCTCGCTCCCCCTCTCCGCGCTCGTCGCCGCGATCGACGCGGTGCGGATCGCAGCGGACGATCCACCGAATCTTGCCAGCGCGATCCGCGTCTGGCTGTTCGCCGCCGCGCGCGGTTGAGCGGACGCGCCGGCCACCTATCTGACGGGCATCCCCTTCCAAAGGAGCCCGACATGGCCGACGCCCCCGATCCCGCGAACAACCTGCCCGCCGGCTACGTCCCCCCGCGCGTCTGGGAATGGCAGCCGGGCAATGGCGGCCAGTTCGCCAGCATCAACCGCCCCGTCTCCGGCCCGACGCACGACAAGGAGCTGCCCGTCGGCGAGCACCCGCTGCAACTCTATTCGCAGGGGACGCCGAACGGGCAGAAGGTGACGATTCTGCTCGAAGAGCTGCTCGCCGCGGGGCACGCCGACGCCGAATACGACGCCTGGTTGATCCGCATCGGCGAGGGCGACCAGTTCGGCAGCGGCTTCGTCGGCATCAATCCCAATTCGAAGATCCCCGCGCTCGTCGATCGCTCGGTCGATCCGGCGATCCCGGTGTTCGAGAGCGGCGCGATCCTGATCTATCTCGCCGAGAAGTTTGGCGCGTTCCTGCCCACCGATCCGGCCGCACGCGCCGCGACGCTCAGCTGGCTGATGTGGCAGATGGGGTCCGGCCCGTTCGTCGGCGGCGGGTTCGGGCATTTCTATGCCTATGCACCGATCAAGATCGAATACGCGATCGACCGCTATGCGATGGAGGTGAAGCGTCAGCTCCACGTCCTCGACACGCAGCTCGGCCGGCACGAGTTCGTCGCTGGCGACGCGATCACCATCGCCGACTTCGCGATCTGGCCGTGGTACGGCGCGCTCGCCGCCGGAAAGATCTACGGCACCGCCGCCGAGTTCCTGGACACGGGCGAATACGCCAATCTCCAACGCTGGACCCGCCAACTGGCCGAGCGACCGGGGGTGAAGCGCGGCCGGATCGTCAACGTGACGATGGGCGCGCCCGAGAACCAGCTCCACGAACGCCACGACGCCAGCGACTTCGACACCAAGACGCAGGACAAACTGGGCGGCTGACCGGTGCGGCGGCGGGTTGTCAGGCCCGCCGCCCTTCCGGCATGGGATAGCGCATGGCCGACACCCCCGCCCTCCCGCAGACCGACGAGGAAGCCGCCGCCGAATTGAAGGCGCTGGCGGCAGAAATCGCGTACCACAATGCGCGCTACCACACCGACGATGCGCCCGAGATCAGCGACGCCGCCTATGACGCGCTCGTCCGCCGCAACACGGCGATTGAGGCCGCGTTTCCGGCGCTGGTTCGTCCCGATTCGCCCTCGGTCAGGGTCGGTGCCGCGCCCGCCGCGCATCTGGCCAAGGTCGCACACGCACGGCCGATGCTCAGCCTCGACAACGCCTTCGCCGACGAGGATGTGGCCGAGTTCGTCGGCCGCGTCCGCCGGTTCCTGTCGCTGACCGCCGAAGAGCCGGTGGCGCTGACCGCCGAGCCCAAGATCGATGGCCTGTCCTGTTCGCTGCGCTACGAAAACCGCCGCCTGATCCGCGCGCTGACCCGCGGTGACGGATCGGTGGGCGAGGATGTGACCGCCAATGTCCTGACCATCGCCGACATTCCCCGCGAGCTGCCCGCCGGCGCCCCCGACCTGTTCGAGGTGCGCGGCGAGGTCTATATGGAAAAGGCCGCGTTCGCCGCCCTGAACGCCCGCCTGCTGGCCGAGGCGGAGGCGGCGGGCAAGCCGGCGCGCCAGTTCGCCAACCCCCGCAACGCCGCCGCCGGATCGCTCCGGCAAAAGGACGCCGCCGTCACCGCCGCACGCCCCCTGCGCTTCCTGGCGCACGGTTGGGGCGAGGCGAGCGACTTGCCCGCGGACACGCAGGCCGGAGTCGTTACGGCGCTTCGCGACTGGGACTTCCCGATCGCAGACGACTTCGCGCGCTGCGAAACCACCGACGACGCGCTCGCCGTCTATCGCGCGATCGAGGCGAAGCGCGCCGACCTGCCCTTCGATATCGACGGCGTGGTCTACAAGGTCGATCGCCTCGACTGGCAGGCGCGGCTCGGCACCGTCGGCCGCGCGCCGCGCTGGGGCCTGGCGCACAAGTTTCCCGCCGAGCGCGCGCAGACGACGCTTCAGGCGATCGACATCCAGGTCGGCCGCACGGGCAAGCTCACGCCCGTCGCCCGGCTGGAGCCCGTCACCGTGGGCGGCGTCGTCGTCACCAATGCGACGCTCCACAATGCCGACGAGATCGCCCGGCTGGGCGTCCGTCCCGGCGACCGCGTCGTCCTGCAACGCGCCGGCGACGTGATCCCGCAGATCGTCGAGAACCTGACCGCCGCCGAGGATCGCGCGCCCTTCGTTTTCCCCGACCATTGCCCCGAATGCGGGTCGGAAGCGGTGCGCGAGGAGGGCGAGGTCGATATCCGCTGCACCGGCGGCCTCATCTGTCCCGCCCAGCGGATCGAGCGGCTGAAGCATTTCGTCAGCCGCGCCGCGCTCGATATCGACGGCCTCGGCGAAAAGACGATCGAGCAGTTCGTGGCGCTCGGCTGGCTGAAGGAACCCGCCGACATCTTCCGCCTCAAGGATCACCGCGACGCCATGCTGGCGCTGGAGGGGTGGAAGGCCAGGTCGGTCGACAACCTGATCGATGCGATCGAGGCGCGGCGCGAACCCGATGCCGCGCGCCTGCTGTTCGGCCTCGGCATCCGCCACGTCGGCGCGGTGACGGCACGCGACCTCCTCAAGCACTACACGACACTGGCGGCGATCCGCGGCCTCGGCGAAGCGCTGATCGACCTGCGTGATGCGACCACCCCCGCGCTCGGCGAGGATGGGGGCAAGCACCGCAATCGCCTCGACAAGGCCATCGCCGAGCGGATCGGCGTGGCACAGGTCGGCGCCGCGGTCGGCCATGCGCTCGCCGACTTCTTCCACGAGCCGCACAATGTCGAGGCGTGGGACGACCTGATGGGCCAGGTGACGCCCCCCGATTACGTCGTCGCCGCTCGCGCGTCCGAAGTGTCAGGCAAGACCGTCGTCTTTACCGGCAGCCTCGAGACCATGTCGCGCGACGAGGCCAAGGCGCAGGCCGAATCGCTCGGCGCGCGTGTGTCGGGATCGGTGTCAGCCAAGACCGACCTGCTTGTCGCCGGCACCGGCGCGGGATCGAAGGCAAAGAAGGCGGCGGAGCTCGGCATCAAGGTGGTCGATGAGGCCGGCTGGCAGGCGATCGTTGCAGCGGCCGGCTGAGCGACCGGTAACGATCGTTACTGTCGCCTTTTTGCCACGCCGCGCGGCGAAGTGAGCCATGCGTGCGACGTGTAACAGAACCGACACATTGCGCGCGCAGGGGCGCGACTAACGACGAATTGCGTCGAATGTTCCGGTCGCTGCGGCCGTTCCTTTAGGGGTACATCATGCGAAATCACCTTATGCTGGGTGCGGCTGCCGTCGCGCTCATGATTCCGGCCGCTGCGATGGCGCAGGAAACGACCTCGAGCATCCGCGGCACCGTGACTCAGGACGGCGCCCCCGTCGCCGGCGCGGTCGTGCGCATCGTCAACACCTCCAACGGTGCGGCCACCACCGTCAACACCAGCGACAGCGGCGCGTTCACCGCGACGGGTCTGCTGCCCGGCGGCCCGTACACGGTCGAGGTGACCAGCGCGAACGGCAACACCACCGTCACCGACATCCAGACGATCGTCGGCCAGCCTTATGAACTTCCCGTCGAGCTCGCCGCCGCCGGCGGTGACGACATTGTCGTGACCGCTTCACGCGTCGCCGGTGCGGGCACGATCGCCTCGGGCCCGCGCACCGTCCTGACCCAGGCCGACATCGGCAAGGTCGCCTCGGTCAACCGCGACGTCCGCGACCTCGCCCGCCGCGATCCGCTGGCCCAGCTCGACCTCGGCAACAGCCGCGCCGTCAGCTTCGCGGGCGTCAACCCGCGCTTCAACCGCTTCACGATCAACGGCGTGCAGATCGGCGACAATTTCGGCCTCAACGCCGACGCCAACCCGACCGCCCGCGGCCCGATCCCGTTCGACGCGATCAGCCAGTTCTCGGTCTCGATTGCGCCGTCGGACATCCGCCAGGGCAATTTCCAGGGCGGCGCCATCGACACCGTCGTCAAGTCGGGCACGAACGAATTCACCGGCACCGGCTTCTACTCGCAGTCGACCAATGGCCTTCAGGGCAACCAGATCGGCTCGAACCGCCAGGTCATCCAGAAGTACAAGTCGGAGACCTATGGCGCGACGATCGGCGGTCCGCTGATCCGCGACAAGCTGTTCTTCATGGTCTCGGGCGAGCGCAACAACGATCCGCGCCCCGCCGCGGTGTCACAGATCTCGCAGGTCCCCGGCCTGACGCAGGCGCTGGTGGACAGTGTCAAGAACACCGCCAAGAGCGTCTACAACTACGACGCCGGCGACATCGTCCAGATCAACCAGAACAAGGACGAGAAGATCGTCGGCCGCATCGACTGGAACATCGTCGACGGCCAGCGCCTCTCGCTCACCTACCTTAACGCCTATGAATCGGCGACGGTCCCGCAGAACGTCTCGACCAGCACGACCACGCCGACCCTCGGCCTGTCGTCGAACGCCTATCAGCGCTCGGTGCTGCTGCGTTCGGGCATCGTCCAGTTGAACTCGGACTGGACCGACAAGTTGTCGACCGAAGCGCGCTTCCTCTACCAGTCGAACGAAGTGACGCAGAAGTCACTGGGCGTGCAGCCCTTCGCACAGCTTCGCGTCTGCACCGACGCAACGAGCATCGTCGCGGGCACCAACACCGCCAACACCTGCTCGACCGGCGCGCCCGTCATCGCCTTCGGCCCCGACGTCAGCCGCCAGGCGAACGAGCTGTTCTTCGACACCTGGGGCGGCTCGATCCTGACGCGTTACAATGCCGGCGCGCATCAGTTCAGCCTGCTGGCGGAGTATAACCGTCGCCGTTCGACCAACCTGTTCCTCCAGAACGCGACCGGCGCCTATTATTTCGACTCGCTTGCCGACTTCCAGAACCGCAACGCGTCGCAGTTCTCGTACCAGAACGCCCTCTCGCTCAACGTGCGCGATGCCGCCGCCGACTTCGTCTATGAGCAGTGGACCTTCGGTGCGCAGGATACCTGGGATGTCGCCAGCAACCTTGATCTGACGTTCGGCGTTCGCTACGACCTGTACGGCATGCGTTCGCAGGTGCCGCTGAATGCCGCGTTCCTGCGTCGCTATGGCTTCACCAACACCCAGACGTTCAAGGGCCTGGACAACTTCCAGCCGCGCTTCAGCTTCAACTGGCGCCCGATGGACAATCTGCGCGTGCGCGGTGGCGTGTCGGTGTTCGGCGGCGGTTCGCCCGACATCTATCTGTCGAACAGCTTCTCGAACACGGGCGTCGTAACGAGCGCGATCACCAACCTGACGCGCGCCACGGCGGCCGCCAACGGCTCGACCGCGACCTGCGCCTCGCCGTTCAACGGCGCGGGCAACGCGGCGCTCTGCAACGCGGCGCTGAACGGCGTGAACGGCGCGACGATCCCGGCGGTCGTCGACAGCTACATCGCCACCAACACCGCGGGCCAGGCGCTGTCGCCCACCTCGTCGCTGGCGCAGGACTTCCGTCCGCCGTCGGTCACGAAGTTCAACCTGACCGCCGAGTATGATTGGTCGGGCTTCACCTTCAGCGGCACCTATCTCTATACCAAGACCAACGAGGGCGTGAGCTTCACCGACCTGCGTTCGCGCCAGATCGGCACGCTGCCCGACGGTCGTCCGCGCTACACCTTCGTGCCCACGCCGGGCACGACGGTCACCGCCGACAACAACGGCGACTATCAGCTGTACAACGACGGTCGCGGCCGCAGCCACATCGCGGTTGCGCGCATCGACAAGACGTTCGACTTCGGCCTGACCCTCGGCGGCAGCTATGCGTGGCAGAACGTCAAGGACGTGAGCCCGGCAACCTCGTCGACCCCCGGCTCGCTGTACAACAACGCCGCGAAGGGCGATCCGAACTTCCCGGCCTATGGCCGCGCGAACGACGAGACGACGTGGCGCTACACCTACAGCGTCGGCTTCGATCGCGCCTTCTTCGGCGACTATCGCACCGTCATCCAGCTGTTCGGCGAAACCCGCGCGGGCCGTCGCTACAGCTTCACGATGCAGGACAACAACAGCAACCGCTCGCCGGTGTTCGGGACGATCGGCAACAACAACGCGCACCTGCTGTATGTCCCCACCGGCATCGACGACGCCCGCGTAAGCTATGACAGCACGGCGACCCGCGACGCGCTTGAGACGCTCATCAACAACACCGCGCTCAAGAACTATCGCGGCACGATCGCGGCGAAGAACATCGCCCGCAACCGCGCCTTCACGCGCATCGACCTGCACCTCGAGCAGGAAATCCCGACGTTCGTCGGCAAGTCGCGGATCACGATCTTCGGCGATATCGAGAATCTGCCCAACCTTCTGAACAAGGACTGGGGCGGTCTTCGCCAGTTCGGCTTCCCGTACACCGCCGACGTGGTGCGCGTGCAGTGCCTGAGCGCGCCGGTCGCGACCGGCACGGGCGTCGCCAACATCGGCGCGACCGCGGCGCAGAACCCGGGCGGGCTGCCGACGGTGGTGAACACCACCTCGACGCAGGCGTGCAACCAGTACCGCTACTCGACCTATCGCGAGCCGAACGAGCAGGCGGTTTCGTTCACCAACTCGCTCTACCTGATCCGTATCGGCGCGCGCTTCACCTTCTGATCCGCGTCCGACACGATCGACCCTGATCGGGGCCGCCGTTCCACGCGAACGGCGGCCCCTTTCGTTTCCGGCTTTTGCCCTTCGCGGGCCGTGCCGCTACAGAAAGCCGCACATGGCGAGCACCGCGATCCTCTCCCGCCCGTTCTTCGAACAGAAAAGCCGCGCCTTCTGGATGCTCCAGGCGGCGGGGTGGTCGGGCTATCTGATCCTGCGCATGGTCTCGGGCGTCTCGAACAATCCCAGCCTCGACAACGTCATTCCGATCATCATCGAATCGATCGTCGGATACTGCCTGACGCTGCTGCTCTCGACACTCTACGGCTATTACCGGCGGCTGCCGCGGATCACCGGCATCCTCGCCGTCGTGGTGACGCTGGCGGCGGCGACGGTGATCTATGCCGTGCTCGACGCCTTCACCTTCTCGTTCATCCGCTCGGCCAGCCCCGGGATCACCGTCAACCTCGTGCTGGCGACGGTTTTCCTCAACTTCACCGTGCTGGCCGGCTGGACCGCGCTCTATTTCGGCATCAACTGGTACCTGATCGTCGAGGACCAGATCGACCGGATGCAGGCGCTGGAGCTTCAGGCGTCGTCGGCGCAGTTGGCGATGCTGCGCTATCAGCTCAATCCGCATTTTTTGTTCAACACGCTCAATTCGATCTCGACGCTGGTGCTGCTGAAGCAGACCGAGCGCGCGAACGTCATGCTCTCCCGCCTCTCCTCGTTCCTGCGCTACACGCTCGCTAATGAGCCGACCGCGCACGTGACGCTGGCGCAGGAGATCGAGACGCTGAAGCTCTATCTCGAGATCGAGAAGATGCGGTTCGAGGCGCGGCTGCGCCCCGTCTTCGACGTCGATGCGCGGGTCGAGCGCGCGCGGCTCCCCTCGCTGCTCCTCCAGCCGCTGGTCGAGAACGCGATCAAATACGCCGTCACCCCGCTCGAAGAGGGGGCGGAGATCGCGGTTTCGGCACGGCTCAACGGGGATCGGGTGCAGATCGCCGTGACCGACAGCGGTCCGGGGTTGATGCAGGGCAAATCTCGGCCAAGCCTTTCTACCGGCGTGGGCCTGGCCAATATCCGCGACCGTCTGGCCCAGGCTTATGGTGCGGAGCACCGTTTCGACACGGGGGCGAACCCCGGCGGCGGCTTCCGCGTTGAGATCGAGATTCCGTTCCAGGTCGAGGAACCCAAGCGCGAGGCAGCATGACCATCCGTACCATCCTTGTCGACGACGAGTCGCTGGCCATCCAGGGCCTCGAACTGCGGCTCCAGGCGCATGAGGACGTCGAGATCATCGACAAGTGCATGAACGGCCGCGAGGCGATCCGTTCGATCAAGACCCACAAGCCCGACCTCGTCTTCCTCGACGTGCAGATGCCCGGTTTCGACGGCTTCTCGGTCGTTCAGGGGCTGATGGAGGTCGAGCCGCCGCTGTTCGTCTTCGTCACCGCCTATTCCGACCACGCGATCCGCGCGTTCGAGGCCCAGGCGGTCGATTATTTGATGAAGCCGGTCGAGGAAGCGCGGCTGGGCGACACGCTCGACCGCGTGCGTCAGCGCCTCAACGAAAAGCGCGGCCAGGCCGAGGTTGAGAAGCTGAAGGAAGTGCTGGCCGAAGTCGCCCCCGACGCGGTGCAGGACATCGGCGATACAGGCGGCGGCGAGCTTGCGTCCAATCGCTTCGAAAAGCTCATCAACATCAAGGATCGCGGCCAAATCTTCCGTGTTGACGTCGACACGATCGAGCGGATCGATGCGGCCGGCGATTACATGTGCATCTATACCGGCGACAATACGCTGATCCTGCGCGAGACGATGAAGGACCTCGAAAAGCGGCTCGACCCGCGCCGCTTCCAGCGCGTCCATCGCTCGACGATCGTCAACCTCGACCTCGTCCGACAGGTGAAGCCGCACACCAACGGCGAATGCTTCCTCGTCCTCGATTCAGGCGCGCAGGTGAAGGTGAGCCGCAGCTATCGCGACGTGGTGGCCCGCTTCGTCCACTGATGCGCACGTCTACCGACCTCGCCGCCGACCTTCACGCCCTAGGGCTGGGCGGCGGCGAGACGGTGATGGCGCATGCGGGGATGCGAAGCGTCGGGCCGCTCATCAACGGGCCGGACACGCTGATCGAGGCGATCCGGCTGGTGATCGGCACCGCGGGCACGCTGGTCGTCGCGACCGACTGGGAAGCGCCCTATCTCCAGCATCTGATCGACGAGGACGGGCGCGTGCCGGACGAATGGCGCGAGCATGTCCCGCCCTATGACCCCGCCCGCTCGCGCGCGATGCGCGAGAACGGGGCGTTCGCGGAGTTCGTGCGGACGACGCCGGGCGCGCGGCGCAGCGCCAACCCCAATTGCTCGGTCGCCGCGATCGGCGCGCGCGCCGACTGGCTGACCGAGGGGCAGGCGCTCGACTATGGCTATGGCGAGGGATCGCCGCTTGCAAAGCTGATCGAGGCGGGGGGCAAGGTGCTGCTGGTCGGCGCGCCCGCGCACGCCATGACGCTGCTTCACCATGCCGAGCATCTCGCTGCTATCCCTCGCAAGCGCGTCTTGCGGCAGGAAATCCCGTTCCGCCGCGCCGACGGGGGCACCGACTGGCGCTGGTGCGAGGAATATGAATCGAGCGAAGCGGTCGTGCCCGGCTTCGACGACGAGTATTTCGACGATATCGTGGATGACTACCGCGCGGCGGGCGGCCGTGTTCGCGGGCCGGTCGGCGATGCGCCGGCCGAACTCTTCGACGCCGCCGACATCACGCGCTTCGCCACCCTCTGGCTGGAGCGCGCCGTCGCGGCTCAGTCCTCGGCGGGCTGAGCCCCATCATCGGCTGCGTCCTCGGCGTCGGCGGTCTTGTCACCATCCTGGAACCACGCCTCGACCTTGCCCGACAGCTTGATCGTCAGCGGGTTGCCGAAGCGGTCGGTCTTGCGGCCGACCTGCACGCGGATCCAGCCTTCGGAGATCGAATATTCCTCGACGTCGGTGCGCTCGGCGCCCTTGAAGCGGATGCCGACGCCGCGCTCCAGTGCGCTCTGGTCGAAATGGGGGCTCTTGGGCTGGATCGACAGGCGATCGGGGGGCGTATCGGTCATGCCCGCGCCCTTAGCGCGCCCCGCCCCGAATCGAAAGGGGCGGCGGATCGCTCCGCCGCCCCTTCGCGATCAGCAATAGCGGACGCGCACCTGGCGGCCGATATACGGGTCGTACTGCCAGCGCGTGAAGCAGCGCGGGCGGTAGTAGCGGCGCGGCGCGGCGTAATAGCCATTGTACCCGCCGCGATAGCGCGGGCCGTAATAGCCACCGTCATAATAGCCGCCGTTGTAATAACCGCGGTCGTAATAGCCGCGATCATAATAGCCACGGTCGCGATAGCGGTCGTTGGCGATGGCGCTGCCGATCGCCAGCCCGGCGACACCGCCGATGATCGCCGCCGCAGCGGCGTCGCCGCCGCGATCACGGTGATAGCGGCGCCACTGCGCCTCGGCCGGGGCGGCGGCGGTCAGCATGGTCGCGCCCGCGACGAGTCCGAGCGTCGCCTTCTTCATGATGGACATGGGTCTAGCCTCCTCAAACAAGGTCGCGAAACGGGGTGGTCCGGGGTTGAACGCACGGTTCGCCGCGACGATAGCGCGTGGCATAATCGAGTCGCGCTGAACGGCCCGCGAACCGGGTGTTCACCGGAAGTTTAAGTAGATGAACGGAAAGGACGAACGCCCTTGGCGCTGTGGCTGATGAAATCGGAGCCCGACGTGTTCTCGTGGGACGACCTCGTCCGCGACGGGAAGACCGAGTGGGACGGCGTGCGCAACCACACCGCCGCGCGCAACCTGCGCGAGATGAAGGTCGGCGACCGCGCCTTTTTCTACCACAGCAATATCGGCCTCCAGATCGTTGGGATCATGGAGATCGCGCGCGCGGCGAAGAAGGACGGCGAGGAGGGCAATTGGGTCTCGGTCGAATGCCGCCCGGTCGAGCCGCTCCCCAATCCCGTGACGCTCAAAATGGTGAAGGCCGAGCCACGCCTCGCGGAGATGGAGCTCGTCAAATACTCGCGCCTCTCGGTCGGCCGCGTGACCCCCGAGGAATGGGCCGTCGTCCTCGAAATGGCCGGCGCGAAATGACGCTGGCGCGGTCCCGCACCCGGGCGTAGAGGCGCGAAATGAGCACGAAAACGGTATCGGTCAATAAATCCCCGGTGATCGAGGATCGGGCGCAGCTCCTCGATTATTTCGCGCGCGGCGAGAAGCCCGCCGATCGCTGGCGCATCGGCACCGAGCACGAGAAGTTCGTCTATCGCACCGACGACTTCCGCGCCCCTTCCTATGACGAACCCGGCGGCATCCGCGACCTGCTGATGGCGCTCACCCCCTATGGCTGGACGCCGGTGGAGGAGAACGGCCACGTCATCGCGCTCGCCGGTCCGGACGGCACCGTTAGCCTGGAGCCCGCGGGCCAGCTCGAACTGTCCGGCGCCCCGCTCGAAAACCTGCACCAGACGTGTGCCGAGACGGGCCGCCACCTGGAGCAGGTGAAGGCAGTGGGCGAGAAGCTCGGCCTCGGTTTCCTCGGCCTCGGCATGTGGCCGGACAAGGCGCGCGCCGAACTGCCGATCATGCCCAAGGGGCGATATGCGATCATGTTGCGGCACATGCCGCGGGTGGGGTCGATGGGCCTCGACATGATGCTTCGGACCTGCACGATCCAGGTCAATGTCGACTATTCGAGCGAAGCCGACATGGTGAAGAAGTTCCGTGTCGGACTCGCGCTCCAGCCGCTGGCGACCGCCTTGTTCGCCAATTCCCCGCTGACAGAGGGGCATCCGAACGGGATGCTTTCCTACCGCAGCCATATCTGGTCCGACACGGACCCGCATCGCACGGGGATGCTGCCCTTCGTGTTCGAGGACGGCTTTGGCTACGAGCGCTATGCCGAGTACGCGCTCGATGTGCCGATGTACTTCGTCTATCGCGACGGCCGCTATATCGATGCCGCGGGCCTCAGCTTCCGCGACTTCCTGAAGGGCGAGCTGTCGGTCCTGCCGGGGGAGAAGCCGACGATCGACGACTGGGCGGATCACCTGTCGACCGCCTTCCCCGAAGTGCGGCTAAAGACGTTCCTGGAAATGCGCGGTGCCGATGGCGGGCCGTGGGGTCGCATCTGTGCGCTGCCCGCCCTCTGGGTCGGGCTGCTCTACGACCAGGGCGCGCTCGATGCCGCATGGGATCTGGTCAAGGGCTGGTCGATGGAGGAGCGGGAGGCGCTTCGCAACGACGTTCCCCGCCTCGCGCTCGACGCGCCACTGCCCGGCGGCGGCAAGCTGCGCGACATCGCCAAGGACGTGCTCGCCATCGCGCATCGCGGCCTCGCCGCCCGCGCGCGTCGCAACGCCTCGGGCGACGACGAGACGGGGTTTCTCGAGCCGCTGAACGAGATCGTCCGCTCCGGCAAGGTCCCCGCCGAGCGCCTGCTGGAGCGCTATCACGCCCAGTGGGACGGCGACGCCACCGGCATCTACCGCGAGAATCGTTTCTAGCGCAGGACCTTCGCCGGGTCGGCCAGCCGCACGTCGTGCATCTGGTTCAGATACGCCTCGTAATAGCCCCGGTGCGACAGGCCGACGATCGCCAGCATCCGCATGCCGGCATGCTGGCCCAGCACGTCGCGGATGTTGCCGACCATGCGCAGGTTGCGCGTTTCCCAATAACCGACATAGCCGGCACCGAACCGCTGCGGCGACGGTTCGGCCAGTGCCGCACCGAAGTCCGAGCGATAGACGAGCGCCGGCATGTCGGCCCGGTTGATCGCGCGGTAGTAGGCCAGCACCCCGCCGGGCTTCGTCAGCCCGGCCTGCAGCCGCTCGTCCTCCGCCCGCCGCGCCTTGCTCGCGGGATTGTCCCAGGCGCGCATGATCGCTTCGCCCTGCGCCTTCGGGTCGGCAGGGTCGGGGGTATCGGCGCTGTGATCGTCGACGCTGTAAAGCCGCTCCAGCCCCAGCCGCGCCGCCAGCACCGCGCCGATCATGCCGGTCTCGTTCGGCCGCTTTGCATAGGCTTCCAGATAGGTAACGAGTTCGGCGTCCAGCCCATCGCCTGCTCGCCGCTCCGCCGCGGGCAGGCGGAGCCACTGGACCAACGCCGACCCGCGCTCGCCGCCTGCCAGGAACAGCGCGGTGAGGCGGCGGCGCTGCGCCGCGCTCGGGTTCGTGGGCCACTCTGCCAGCAACCGCTCCGCCTCGGCCGTCGCCTCAGGCACCGACAGGCCGGTCGCCTTGGCGGCCGGGGCCGGGTCCCAGCAATAGGTCTTCACCGTATCGGCGTAACGCTGCGGATAGCGGCGCAGCGCATCGCATTGCAGGCCCGACAGATCCTCGGTCGCGATACCCGTGGGCCGCCATGCCGCCAGCTTGTCGATGAGCGGCGCGAGGATCGCCGGATCGAACCCCTTGGGCCAACCCGACAGATGCGCCGTGCCCAGCACCAGCACTTCGCTCGACCGGCCCGCCGGGCTTTTCAGCGTGTCGGGCCGAAACGGCGGGCGATACTCCTGCGCCGCCGCCGCCGTACCGAGGATCGAAAGGCCGGCGAGCGCCGTCAGGGTGTATCGCATCGCTAAGACGCTAGGTGGTTTCTCCGGGCTGCGCAACGGGTCGCCGCGCACCGCCTGCCCAAGCGAAGAAGCGCGGAATCGCGGCATTGCGCGCCATCCACTCGCTATAGTCGCGGTACGCCGGATCGAGGCCCAGATGCCGCTCCTCGGTCTTGGCGCGCCAGAAATAGACGCCGCTCACCACCGCCATCAGCAAGGTGTTGCGCACGCCGTCCTGCCAGTCGCCGTTCGCGGGCAGCATCGGCAGCACCGCCAGCCACCAGAACAGGTTCTTCGACAGGTACGCCGGATGCCGGGAAAAGGCATAGGGTCCGTGCGTCAGGATGCCGCGATGCGTGAGGTTCGAGAAGCGGAAGCCGAATGCCATCGTCGCCCAGGCGTAGATGCCCGTCAGCCCGACGAGCGCTGCGCCCCAGATCGAGAGCAGCACGGGGTGCCCCGCGAACCACACCGCCCATCCGTCCGGGCCGTTGGTCCCCTGATGATAGTCGAGCGGCCCGCCGTCGCCCATCAGGATGAACGGCGGATAGCAGATCAGCGCCGCCATCCACGCCGCCGCGAAGGGATTGGCGGTGCGGATATGCGCGTCGAGCGGCTTGATCGTCAGGACATAGCCCACCGTCGCAAACGCCACGTCGATCATGAACATGAAGGTGATGAGCCACATGGCGAGCGCCGTGGGACTCGACAGCACCTCGCTCATGTCCCCGCGGATGAACGCGCCGAACCCGCCCGGCACGATCGCCAGCATGAACGCCATGAAGAAGCCCTTCACCGCCCAGGCGCGCGCATGGTGCGCGATCGCGGTGCGGTCGATTTCCTCGTCAAGGCCCATCACCCACGCACCGAAATGCCAGGTGCCGTCGCGCGGCTCCACCGTCACCCGGTCGATGAGGAAGATGTACGGGATCGACAGCGCGAACAGCCACGGCGCGATCGCCTGAAAACACGCCATCGCGAACCCGAACATGCCGTCGTGATAGACGCGCACGCTGAAATAGATGAGGCCGATCGCGGCCCATGTCACCCACAGGCCAGCGAGCCGCGTCAGGCTGATCTCGAACGTCTCGCGCCACGGTTTCGGGTTCGACCAGTCTAGGCCGGTGGAGGCATGGCGGTGGACCTTGTCCACCAGCACTGCCCACAGGACCATCGGCAACCCGCACGCGGCGAGGTTGGTGAGCGCCGAGAACGGCCCGTCCATCCCGTAGAACTTCGCGATGCCGGTCCAGGTCAGCAGCCCTGCCAGCCCGGCAAGGCCGCAACCCGTCGACACCGCCGACTTCGGGCGCGGATCGGCCGCGCGGGCGGCAAGGCGCGTATCGTGGTACATGGCGCTTGCCCTAGCGCAGCAATGGTAAGCGCCGTGTGAAGAGCGTTCGGTTGAAGTTGTGACAATATCACGCGAAACCGTCTTGATGAAGCGGCCGGACGGGTCTTTACTGCGGCCAAATCCCCTCCCCATCCGAAAGGCCCCTATGCGCCGTCGTCTCGCGTTCGCCGCCGTCCTGCTCGCCTCGTCCGCCGCGGCGCTTGCGCAGCAGGGCAATTCGATGCCCCAGCCGCTGCCGTTCGAGGACTTGATCCCCGCGCCGCGCGACGTCGACTATCCGGGCGTCATCCGCCTCGACGTCGACGCGACCGACATCGACCGGGCGATCTTTCGCGTGAAGGAGACGGTGCCGGTCGCACAGGCGGGGCGCATGACGCTGCTGATGCCCGAATGGCTGCCCGGCAACCACGCCCCGCGCGGGCAGATCGAAAAGCTCGCCGGCCTCGTCATCCGCGCCAATGGCAAGGTGCTGCCGTGGAAGCGCGATCCGGCCGACGTCTATGCCTTCCACTTCGACGTGCCGGCGGGCGTGAAGAACGTCGAGGCGAGCTTCGAGTTCCTGTCCGCGACCAAGCCCGATCAGGGCCGGATCATGGTTGCCCCCAACATGCTGAACGTCCAGTGGGAGGCGGTCAGCCTCTATCCCGCCGGCTACTACACCCGCCGCATCCCGATTCAGGCGAACGTGAAATATCCCGCCGGCTGGACCGCGGCGTCGGGGCTGCCCTCGACCCGAAACGGCCAGACCTATGCCTATCAGCAGACCGATTACGAGACGCTCCAGGACTCGCCCGTCTTCGCCGGCCGCTATTATCGCGAGTTCAAGCTGAGCGACCGGGTCGACCTCAATGTCTTCGCCGACAAGCCCGAGGAACTAGCCGCGACGCCCGAGCAGGTGGCGGCGCACCAGCGCCTTGCCGAACAGGCGGTGAAGCTGTTCGGCGCGCAGCATTACGATCATTACGAGTTCCTGTTCGCGATCACCGACCAGATGGGCGGCATCGGCCTCGAACATCATCGCAGCTCGGAAAACGGCGTCCCCTCGGGCTATTTTACCAAGTGGAACGACGGGCCGGGCCGCCGCAACCTCCTCCCGCACGAGTTCACGCATAGCTGGGACGGCAAGTTCCGCCGCGGCGCGGACCTGTGGACCCCGGACTTCAAGACGCCGATGCGCAACTCGATGCTGTGGGTGTATGAGGGGCAGACGCAGTTCTGGGGCTATGTCCTCCAGGCGCGCTCGGGCCTCGTGTCCAAGCAGGACACGCTCGACATGATGGCCTCGATCTGGGCCAGCCTCGACAACCGGCCCGGCCGCGACTGGCGCCCGATGATCGACACCACCAACGACCCGATCATCTCCGCCCGCCGGCCCAAGGGCTGGGTCAGCTATCAGCGCAGCGAGGATTACTATAATGAGGGGCTGCTGATCTGGCTCGACGCCGATGCCAAGCTGCGCGAGCTGTCGGGCGGCAAGAAGTCGATGGACGATTTCGCCCGCGCCTTTTTCGGGGTGCGCGACGGCGACTGGGGCGTGCTGACCTACCAGCTCGACGACGTGGTCAAGACGCTGGAGGGTATCCAGCCCTATGACTGGCGCAGCTTCCTCGACGAGCGCGTCTATCAGGTGAACCGGCGCGCCCCGCTCGCCGGGTTCGAGAAGAACGGCTATCGCATCGTCTATACCGAGGATCAGTCGCCCTATCTGAAGAGCACGGAGCGCGAGGGGACTGCCGACTTCTTCTATTCGCTCGGCCTGACGATGGGCAAGGAAGGCGCGGTCACTGCCGTCCGCTGGGACAGCCCGGCGTTCGAACAGCGGATCGATGTCGCGACACAGGTCGTGTCGGTGAACGGTGCGGCCTATACCCCCGACGTGCTGAAGGCGGCGATCACCGCGAACAAGGGCGGGCAGGCGCCGATCAAGCTGCTCGTCAAGCACGACGATCGCTATCGCGAGGCGGTGATCGATTACCGCGGCGGCCTTCGCTATCCGCGCGCGCAGAAGATCGGGACCGGCGAAAGCGGCCTCGACCGGCTCTTGTCGGCGAAGTGATGACGCGGCGCCGGCACTGACCGGCGCAAGACGAGGGACAATCGGTGCGGTGCCGCATTGACGCGCCGCACCGAATGCCTATGCGCATCGCCCAAGTCTTATCAGGGAGTTTGGACCATGCGCATCGACAAGGTGCCCGTCGGCAAGTCGCCGCCCGACGATCTCAACGTCATCATCGAAGTGCCGACCGGCGGCGAGCCGGTGAAGTACGAGTTCGACAAGGCGTCGGGCGCGCTGTTCGTCGACCGCATCCTGCACACGCCGATGCGCTACCCGGCGAACTACGGCTTCGTGCCGCACACGCTGAGCCCCGACGGCGATCCGCTCGACGCGCTGGTCGTCGCGCGTAGCCCGTTCATCCCCGGTTGCGTCGTGCGCGCCCGCCCGATCGCGGTGCTGAACCTCGAGGACGAGGCCGGCGGCGACGAGAAGCTCGTCTGCGTGCCCGTCGATTCGACCTTCCCCTATTACACCAAGGTCGACGGCAAGGACGACCTGCCCGAGATCGTGTTCGAGCAGATCGAGCACTTCTTCACCCACTACAAGGACCTCGAAAAGAAGAAGTGGGTCCGCATCGGCACCTGGGGCGACCGGGACGAGGCGCGCCGGGTGACGATGGAGGCGATCGAGCGCTACAACGCCGAGAAGGCCAAGGGCGAAGAGCCGATGAACCACGACGTCCCTGGCCGCGAGGACTGAGGGCGATGAGCGGCGCCGGCGAGCTCAAGGCACGTGCGGCGCTGCTCGGCCTGTTCGAGACGCCGGTACTGCACGCACAGGTCACCGATCCGTCGGCGACCTGTGCGGCGCTTGCCGAGGCGGTGCGCGCGAGGCGAGCGATCCATGCGGGCGTCGACCGCTCCAATGTCGGTGGCTGGCATTCGGCGACGGACATGCTCGAATGGGGCGGTCCGGCAGCGCGCGAGGTCGCCGATCTGGCAGTCCGGCTGGCAAAGCGGCTGTCGCATTTCGACGGCCGCGATGCGGGTTCGGTCGAGTGGAGCGTCCGCATGTGGGCAAACGTCTCGCCCCCCGGCGCGCTCAACATGAGCCATGCGCATCCGGGCGTCCTCTGGGCGGCTGTCTTCTACGTCGACATGGGCGATGCCGGCGAGGGCGGCGGCGAACTCTATCTCGAGGACCCGCGTTTTCCGCTGCCACAGGCGCGAATGGCGGGGTTCCGGATGATCGGCGGCGACGGACAGCCGCAATCACCCGACCGGCGTATTACGACCAAAGCGGGCGACCTGGTCGTTTTTCCCGCGTGGCTACGCCACGGGGTCCGCCCACACGGCGGCACGCGTGAGCGCATCTCGATCGCGATGAACCTCGACGCGACCTGACACGCCGAGGTTCAGCGATTAATCACTCGGGCTTGCGGCCGAACGCGGCGAACAGCGCGGCACCGGCAGCGGCGGCGATGCCGATCGCGGCGAGCGGCTGGCGACGCGCGAACTCGAGCGCGGGCTCCAGCGTATCCTCGATCGCGGCCTGGAAATGGCCGAGCGACTTCTGGCCGCGACCCTCGGCCGAATCGGCTGCGCCCTCGGCCTCGAGATTCTTGTCGTCCACGGCCGAACCGAGCGTCTGCTTGGCCTTGCCACCCAGTTCGCGGATGGTCCCTTCGACGATATTCTCGTTCATGTCAGTCCTCCGTTGTCGGAGGGCATGACGCACCGCAGCGGCGAAAGTTTCAGCCGCGCACCAGCTTCGGATAGGCGGCCCGAAGCGCCGCGACCTTCGCCACGTCCCAGCGCAGGATGTACGGATGGCGCGGATTGCGGCGCGCGAAATCCTGATGCTCGGCCTCGGCGGGGAAGAAGCCCCCCTGCTCGATCCGCGTGACGATCGGCTTGCCGCCATAGGGGTTCGCCTTCTTGAGCTGCGCGATATAGCGCGCCGCCACCGCCGCCTGCTCACGCGATTGCGGGAAGATGGCCGAGCGATAGCTGGGTCCGCTGTCCGGGCCCTGCCGATTGAGCTGCGTCGGGTCGTGCGCGACCGAGAAATAGAGCTGGAGCAGGCGCCCATAGCTGACGACGCTGGGGTCGTAGGTGATCCGCACCGCCTCGGCATGGCGCGTCCGCTCGGTCGAGACGGCGCCGTAATTGGCCGTCGCCCGGTCGCCGCCGGCATAGCCGGAGGTGACGTCGGTGACGCCCTTCACCTGCTCGAACACCGCCTCCATGCCCCAGAAGCAGCCGCCCGCCAGCACGGCGACGGCGCGTCCCTTGCCCGCGGGCACGTCGGCGGCGGGGGCGGGTATCGGTACCGCGCGCTCGGCATGACCCGGCGCGGCGGTGAGGGCGAGTCCGACGGCAGCGGCACCGGCCAGGCCGGCGATCCAGAACGGCTTCATGATGGCCTCCTTCGTTCGCCCCCAAGATGGTGCGCCGGACGGCAAAGGAAAAGCGTCCATTGGCGACCAAGGATGCAACGCCAGTGACGCACGGCACGTTTAGGGGCGGGGCCTGTAATCGCGTTCGGGGATGTGACCGTGACGATCTTTCATCCACTGCTTGTCGAGGCGGTGCGCGACGCGCGCCCGCTGGACGAACACGAACTCATGCTGTTCGCCGAATCGATCCGCGATCAGGTGCGGCCGGTCAGACATGCGCCCACCGAGGCGCCGCTGTTCCAATGGGCGAGGCGCGCGGTGGAGGGGTCGCGGGTCAGGTGATTGCGGGCGTGACCGAGGCGTCGGCCGTCACCGGCGGATACATCGGCTGATCCTCGGGCTGCGCGATCTGAAGCCCGACCAGTGCCATTGCACCCAGCGCGAAGCCCGAAAGGAAGTGCCGGAGAAAGCCGGCGGGCGTCTTGTTCGTCATCGTCAGTCCCTTTGGCCGGGGGCGAATGCCCGTTGATCCTCTCAAGCCTCAATGCTCGCCGGCCGTTGTAGCGATTCGGGTTGAACGAACGGTGGACCGCCCGTTCATCTTGCAGTTTGGTTTGGGCGCGGGCCGGTGCCGCCTACGCGCGGGAGCGCGTCACCGAAGTGCGCTGATCGCCTCGCCGATCCGCTCGCACGCCTGACGCAGCAGGTCGTCGCTGGTGGCGTAGCTGATGCGGAGCGCCGGCGAGAGGCCGAACGCGCCGCCATGCACCGCCGCGACACGCCCCTCGTCGAGCAGATAGCCGACGATCTTCTCGTCGGTGTCGAGCAGATCGCCCTTTGGCGTCGTCTTGCCGATCACCCCCGACAGGTCGGGATAGACGTAGAACGCCCCCTCCGGCGTCGGACAGGTGACGCCCGGAATTGCGTTGAGCATGCCCACCACGAGGTCGCGGCGCTTCTGGAAAGCCTTTGCCCGCTCGCCGAGGAAATCCTGCGGGCCTGACAGGGCCGCCACCGCCGCCGCCTGCGCGATCGAACAGGGGTTGGAGGTCGATTGGGACTGGAGCTTGGCCATCGCCTTGATGAGCCACGGCGCGCCCGCGGCGAAACCGATGCGCCAGCCGGTCATCGAATAGGCCTTGGAACAGCCGTTCACCGTTAGCGTGCGGTCGTAGAGCGTCGGGCACACCTGCGCGATCGTCGCGAACTCGAACCCGTCATACGTGATGTGCTCGTACATGTCGTCGGCCATCACCCAGACATGCGGATGCCGCTCCAGCATCCGGCCGATCGCGCGAAGCTCGTCGGCGGTGTACGCCGCGCCCGTGGGATTGGAGGGCGAGTTGAGGATCAGCCACTTGGTCTTCTGCGTGATCGCCGCCTCGATCTGGTCGGACGTCACCTTGTAATGCTGGTCGGAGCCGGCCGCGACGAACACCGGCGTGCCGCCCGCGAACTGGACGATGTCGGGATAGCTTACCCAATAGGGCGCGGGCACGATCACCTCGTCGCCCGGGTCGATCGTCGCGACCAGCGCGTTGAACAGCGTGTGCTTGCCGCCGACGTTCACGCTCACCTGGTCGGGGGTATAGGTCAGGTCGTTGTCGCGCGCGAACTTGTCGACGATCGCCTTCTTGAGCGCGGCGGTGCCGTCGACATTGGTATATTTGGTCTGCCCGTCGAGAATGGCCTGGATCGCGGCCTCCTTCACGAAGTCGGGCGTGTCGAAATCGGGCTCGCCCGCACCCAGACCGATCACGTCGACGCCCTTGGCCTTCAGCTCGAGCACGCGCGAGGTCATCGCGAGCGTGGCGGAGGGCTGGATGCGGCCGAGCGCGGTCGAGGGCGTCATGGATCGGGCTTTCGGTTGGCGGCGCACGAAGTTGCGCCGGCGCGCCTATACGCTTGTCGTTTGTGACGCCGCAACCGTAACCGCCGAAACCAGCCCACGCAGTGCATTGCCGAGCAGGAAACCGCCCGCAAGGTCGGCGGGGATCAGGTCGCGCTCGACCGCACGCCCGCTGGCAAGCAATCCGGCACGCAGGATGCCGGGCAGCACGCCGCGCGTCGCGGGGGGAGTCAGCAGCACGCCGTCCCGCTCGACGAAGAGGCTGGTGAAGCTGCCTTCGGTCAGGAAGCCATCGGGATCGACGAACACCACCTCGTCAGCGGTCCCGCGCGCCGCGTCGTAGAAACGCCGGTCGCTGGTCTTGTGGCGCAGGCGGAAATCGGCCGGATCGACGGGCAGCGGCACGACCGCCACGTGCCATGGCTCGGGTTTCGCCGGCGGCAGGGGGCTCGTCTCGATCGCCACCGCGCCGCCCGGGCTCAGCATCAGCCGCACCCGAGCGCCCTCGCGCAGGCGGAAGGTCGCGGCCTGAAGCTCGTTGCGGACGGCATGACGATCAAACGGATAGCCGAACGTCGCGGCACTTTCGCGCATCCGCGCCAGATGCCGTTCGAGCAACAGCAGCCCCTCGTGCGGGTCGAAGCGCATCGTCTCGATCAGGTCGAACGCCCGACCTCCGCGGGTCAGGAACGCCCCCTTGGCAAGACACTCGTCCCATTCGTCGGATGCGCGTGAATCGGCGACGATGCCCGAGCCGAGGCCGAGGATCGCGCAATCGCTGCCCGCGGACAGCGTCAGGGTGCGGATCGCCACGTTGAACGCCGAATCGCCATCGGGCGCGAAATGACCGATCGCGCCGGTATAGAGCCCGCGCGGGGCCCGCTCGATCGCATCAATCGCCTGCATTGCGCGCAGCTTGGGCGCGCCGGTGATCGAACCACAGGGGAACAGCGCGGCGATCACGTCCACCGCATCGCGGCCCGGGGCCAGTTCGGCCTCCACGGTCGAGGTCATCTGATGAACGGTCGGATAGTGCTCGACCTCGAACAGGCGCGGCACCTTGACGCTACCGGCGATGCCGACGCGCGCCAGGTCGTTGCGCATCAGGTCGACGATCATCAAGTTCTCGGCGCGTTGCTTGGGATCGGCGGCGAGCGCCTGTGCTGCGGCGTGGTCGGCGGCAGGATCGGGGTCGCGCGGCGCTGTCCCCTTCATCGGCCGCGCGGTGAGGCGGCCGCCCTCCAGGGCAAAGAACAGCTCGGGCGACAGCGACAGATGCACCGCCTCCCCGGTCGAAACGACCGCGCCCCACCCCGCCCCCGATGCGGCGCGCAGCCGGGCATAGGCGGCCAGCGGATCGCCGATCACCCGGGCGCTCGCCGGAAAGGTTAGGTTCGCCTGATAGATGTCGCCCGCGCGAATGAGCGCCAGCACCTCGTCCAGCCGCGCCGCATAGGTGGCGAAGTCGATGCCCGGCTCGGCCGGTCCGACCCAAGCGCCCCGCGGATCGGGCAGCGTCCGCGGATCGAACGGCTGCACCCGCTCGAACAGCCCGAACCACGCGAGCGGATCGCCAGGCGAGGCGGGGGCGCGATCCTCGAACGCCGCGCCCGCGCCATAGGCAAGGAACCCCGCCGCGTGCAGTCCGTCGTTAAGTCCCGCCCGGATCGCATCGAGGACGCCCGCGACCTCACTCGGCTCGCGCGCGACGAGCACACGCGCCGGATCGCGGTACAGCCGCGCGATGCCGCCCGGCCGCGCGTCGTCCAGCAGCACATATGGTCCGTCCGCCCCCATGTCCTCCACCTGCCGCGCGGGGGCGGTCGCGGCAAGCCTCGTTGTCGGACGCGCGCCCGCGGCCTATGCGGGGACGCATGACCCAGCCCCCGCTTCGCGCGACGATCATCCCCGTCACTCCGCTTCAGCAGAACTGCACGCTGTTCTGGTGCACCGCGACGATGAAGGCGGCGGTGGTCGATCCGGGCGGCGACATCGCCCGGATCGAAAGTGCGATCGCGCAGGCCGGCGTCACGGTCGAGAAGATCCTCGTCACCCACGGCCATATCGACCATTGCGGCGAGGCCAAGCCGCTCGCCGACAGGCTCGGCGTGCCGATCGAGGGGCCGCACGAGGCCGACCGCTTCTGGATCGCGCGGCTGGACGAGGATGGGCGCAATTACGGCATCCGCGGCGTGGTGTTCGAGCCCGATCGCTGGCTGACCGAGGGCGAGAGCGTGACCGTCGGCGACCTGACGTTGTCGGTCTGGCACTGCCCCGGCCACACGCCCGGCCATGTCATCTTCCACCACGCGCCCTCGAAACTGGCGATCGTCGGCGACGTGCTGTTCAAGGGGTCGATCGGCCGCACCGACTTCCCGCTCGGCGATCACGACGCGCTGATCGAGGCGATCGTGACCAAGCTGTGGCCGATGGGCGACGACACGCTGTTCCTGCCCGGCCATGGCGAGCCTGGCCGATTCGGCGACGAGCGCCGCAGCAACCCGTTCGTCGCCGACCGCGTGCTCGCCGGGGCCTGACGCCGAGCCTTGTTGCAGGCGGGGCCTAACGCCCCGCGGGCAGCCAGCCGAGGTCGAGATTGCGGTAGCGATCGACATAATTGGTCGCGGCCGCCAACGCGCGTTCGTCGCGGATCGTCACGCGCTGTCCCTCGCGCGCGATCAGCCCCTCCTCCTCGAGCTGGCGCAGCATCCGGTTGACGTGCACCGCGGTCAGCCCGGTCGCGTCACCCACTTCCTCCTGCGTCAGTGCAAGGGAAAAGCTCTCGCCGATCGACCCGTCGCCCGCGCGCAGCCGGCTGCGCCAGTCGAGCAGCAACGCGCCCACCCGCGCCTTGGCCGAGGTACGGCCGAGCGCCGCCAGCCGGTCGGTCAGCGACACGCGCTCGACCTGTGCATAGGCGAGGATCATCGACGCTAGGCGCGGATGCGCCTCGATCACCTCGGCCAGTGCGCTACGCTCGAACGGGCAGACGACGCTCTCGGCGACGGCGCAGATCGATTCGGGCGCCTGAGCATAGACGATGCCCGACAGGCCCAGCATCTCGCCGGGGAAATGGAAGCGCAGGATCTGGCGGCTGCCGTCGCCCAGCAGGACATAGGTCATCATCAGGCCGCTGCGCAGCACGAACAGCTCGCCCGACCGGTCGTTGCTGCGGCGGAGGATGCCGCCGCGCTTGATCGTGCGGCTTCGCTCCTCCAGCCGCCCGAGCGTATCGCGCTCCGCCGCCGTCAGGTCGATATGCTCGCTAAGGACGTCGGCGAAACAATGGGCCGGCACGCTTCGGTTCTCCCCTTTTGTTCCGCAGGAAAAGCAGGGGGTTCGAAAGCGCGCATTAAAGTCGATCAAGTGCCGCGGCGGCACGGTCGCGACCCGTTGCTAGCGGGGCGGCGCGCCCTTAAAGCGCGGGGATGGATCGCATCATCATTCGCGGCGGCAATCGCCTGGCAGGCCGCATTCCCGTTTCAGGTGCCAAGAACGCCGCGCTGACGCTGATGCCGTGCGCGCTGCTGACCGACGAGCCGCTGACGCTGCGCAACCTGCCGCGGCTCGCCGACGTCGACGGGTTCGGGCATCTGCTCAACCAGCTCGGCGTATCCACGATGGTCGAGGGCGCGCATCCCAGCGATTTCGGCCGCGTGATGACGATGCGCGCGCAGCGGCTGACCAGCACGATCGCGCCCTATGACATCGTGCGAAAGATGCGCGCCTCAATCCTCGTCCTCGGCCCGCTGCTCGCCCGCGCGGGCGAGGCGACGGTGTCGCTGCCCGGCGGCTGCGCGATCGGCAACCGCCCGATCGACCTGCACCTCAAGGCGCTTGAGGCGCTGGGCGCGGAGATCGAGCTGGCCGCCGGTTACGTCAAGGCGACGGCCCCCGGCGGACGCCTCGCGGGCGGGCGCTATACCTTCCCGATCGTGTCGGTGGGCGCGACCGAGAATGCGATCATGGCCGCGGTGCTGGGCAAGGGTACCTCGATCCTCGACAATGCCGCGCGCGAGCCGGAGATCGTCGACCTGTGCAACTGCCTGCTCGCGATGGGCGCGCGGATCACCGGCGTCGGCGGCGAGACGCTGACGATCGAGGGTGTCGACCGGCTGCACGGCGCGACGTATCGGGTGATGCCAGACCGGATCGAGGCGGGCAGCTATGCCTGTGCCGCGGCGATCACCGGCGGCGACCTGGAGCTGGTCGGCGCCGCGGCGGGCGACATGCGCGCGACACTGGCGGCGTTGACCGAAGCCGGCGTCACGGTGGAGGAAAAGCGCGATTCGGTCCGCATCGCCGCCCCCGGGGGCATGCGCCCGCTGACGCTGTCGACCGCGCCCTATCCCGGTTTCGCCACGGACATGCAGGCGCAATTCATGTCGATGCTGACCCAGGCCGACGGTGCCAGCCTGCTGACCGAGACGATCTTCGAGAACCGCTACATGCACGTGCCCGAACTGGCGCGGATGGGTGCGGACATCCAGGTGACGGGGCGTTCGGCGGTGGTGCGCGGCGTCACCAAGCTGGTCGGGGCGCAGGTGATGGCGACCGACCTGCGCGCCTCGATGAGCCTCATCATCGCCGGCCTCGTCGCCGATGGCGAGACCGAGGTGAGCCGCATCTATCACCTCGACCGCGGCTATGAGCGGCTGGAGGAGAAGCTTCAGGCGGTGGGCGCGGATATCGAGCGCGTCGGCGGCTGAGCTTCCGTGCGGCGCAGGCCGATCAGCGGGCGCGCCCACGGGATGTGGGATCCGACGAGATAGAAGATCGCGCACGTCGCCGCGGTCGCGCCGAGCAGGATCGCGAACTCCGTCCACGGCCCCAGATGGAGCGGCAGCGTCTCCCACGCGAAGAAGACGATCGCCGCGTGGTGGACAAGGTAGAAGGGGAACACCGCCTCCCCCAGCGTCTTTCGCCAGCGATGGTCGCGGTTCCAGAAGCGCTCGGCCAGGCGGAACAGCACCAGCGTCATCGTCCAGCCCATGACCACGTCCGCGCCGCGTTCGGCCGCCATCGCCCAGTGCGGCGGGATCGCATCGCCCTGCCACGTCATTTCCGCCGCGACGATCCACGCGCCGCTGACGATCGCGGCAATGAGCGCGAGCTTCCACGTCCGCTCGATCGCGTCCCACAGCCGCGGCTGCGCGGCGAGCGTGAAGCCGAACAGGAACATCGGGAAATAGCTGGCATGGCCGGGCCAGTCGCTGAACAGGCCCTGCTTCTCCGGGATCGTGAACAGCATCGCGAGGCGCAGGAAACCCATGACCGCGACCGGTGCCCACACAATGCGCAGCCCCTCGCCCAGCCAGCCCGCCGCATTGCACCCCGGCAGGCGGTGGAGCCGCGACAGCGCCATCGTGACGAGCGTGTAGGCCCATAGATAGACGACGAACCACAGATGCTCCCAGCTCGGGAACTCGCGCCCATAGAACTGGCCGATCCGCCAGTAATCGCGCGTCCAGAACGTCCAGTAGCCGTGCGGATAGCCGCGCGCTACGATCTGGATATACATCTCGATCGGCACCAGCACGACCATGCCGAACGCAAGCGGGACGAGCAGGCGCAGGTTGCGCGAGCGCACGAACGGCCCCTCCCCGCCCGACCGGGTGAATAGCATCCGGCTGGCATAGCCCGACACCGCGAAGAGCAGCGACAGCCGCCACGGGGTCAGCAGCGCCATCGGCGGGATCAGTTCGGGATAGCTGCGATCGGTGTCGATCACCCAGTGCCACGGCGCGAACACCATGCCGATATGATAGAGGATGAGCAGGCCGAACGCGGCGATGCGCAGCCAGTCGAGGCCGTAATGCCGCGCGGTGCGGACCTCGGGCGATGCGGCGACGGGCGAATGCAAGCGGCGACCCTTACTGATGGCTCGGGCGGATCGCCTTTCGCCTTTCGTTCGGGACGGCTATATCGCGTTCGCGTAACCGAAACCTTGCGGGAAATTCCAATGTCGATCCGACCGTGGCGCGATATCCAGCGCCGCCAGAGCCGCCAGATCATGGTGGGCTCCGTCCCCGTCGGCGGCGATGCGCCGGTGACGGTGCAGACGATGACCAATACGCCGACCAGCGATCCGGGCGCGACGATCAGCCAGATCCGTCGGTGCGAGGATGCGGGCGTCGATATCATTCGCGTGTCCTGCCCCGACGTCGAATCGACCGCGGCGCTGGGCAAAATCGTGCGCGCCTCGCGCGTGCCGATCGTCGCGGACATCCATTTCCACTACAAACGCGCGCTGGAGGCCGCCGATGCCGGCGCCGCGTGCCTGCGCATCAACCCCGGCAACATCGGTTCATCGGAGCGCGTGGCGGAGGTCGTTCGCGCCGCCAAGGCAAACGGCTGCGCGATCCGCATCGGCGTCAACGCCGGCAGCCTCGAGCGCGACCTGCTAGAAAAATATGGCGAGCCCTGTCCCGAGGCGCTGGTCGAAAGCGCGCTCGACCATATCAAGCTCCTCCAGGACCACGACTTCCACGAATACAAGGTCGCGGTGAAGGCGTCGGACGTATTCCTCGCCGTCGCCGCCTATCAGGGGCTGGCCGAGGCGACCGACTGCCCGCTGCACTTGGGCATCACCGAGGCGGGCGGCCTGATCGGCGGCACCGTGAAGTCGTCGATCGGGATCGGCAGCCTGCTCTGGTTCGGGATCGGCGACACGATCCGCGTGTCGCTGTCGGCCGAGCCCGAAGAGGAAGTGCGCGTCGGGTTCGAGATCCTAAAGGCGCTCGGCATCCGCAATCGCGGCGTGCGGGTCGTCTCCTGCCCGTCCTGCGCGCGCCAGGGCTTCGACGTGATCCGCACCGTCCAGACGCTGGAGGAACGGCTCCAGCATATCCGCACGCCGATGAGCCTGTCGGTGCTCGGCTGCGTGGTGAACGGCCCCGGCGAGGCGCGCGAGACCGATATCGGCCTGACCGGCGGCGGCGCGGGCAAGCACATGGTCTATCTGTCCGGCGTCACCGATCACACGGTCGAGGACGCCGCCATGATCGAGCACATCGTCAAGCTGGTCGAGGCCAAGGCCGCCGAGCTCGAGGCGACCGACGCGGCAAAGGCCGTGGCGGCGGAGTAGGTGACGGGCGCTTGCGCCGCCTCTAAGGCGCTGTCGATGCGCGCCGCCTCCCCCGCCCTCGCCTTTGCCGCAGCCGTCGCGGGCATCGCCGTCTTTTCGGGCATGGACGCGATCATGAAGGGGCTGGTGCTCGGCATCGGCGCCTATTCGGCGCTGTTCTGGCGCAACCTCGTCGGCATCGCGGTCAGCGGCATACCCTATTTCGCGCGGCCGCGCCCGCCGCTGACGCGCGCGGCGATGAAGCTCCACGCTTCGCGCGCGGTCATCACCGCGGTCATGTCGTGGCTGTTCTTCTGGGGCCTTGCGCGCGTGCCGATGGCGCAGGCGATCGCCTTGAGCCACATCGCGCCGCTTCTCTCGCTGTTCCTCGCCGCGTGGCTGCTCGGGGAGACGGTTGGGCGGCGGACCGTCCTCGCCTCGCTCGTCGCGTTCGCCGGCGTGCTCGTCATCCTCGCGGGACAGGCGAATGCGGACATGCGGCCGGACGCGTTTCGCGGCGCGATCGCGGTGCTCGCCTCGGCGGTCTGCTATGCGTTCAACATCATCCTGATGCGCCGCCAGTCTCAGGTGGCTGGACCGGGCGAGATCGCCTTCTTCCAGTCGCTGATCGTCGCCGGCGTCTACGCGATCGGCGCGCCGTGGCTGGCCGACTGGCCCGCGGGGCACTGGATCGAAATTGCCGGCGCGGCGGTGCTGGCGGTGGTGTCGCTCGGGTTCCTTGGCTGGGCCTATGCCCATGCGCCGGCCAGCACGCTGGCGCCGAGCGAATATACCGCCTTCGTCTGGGCCTCGATCTTCGGCTTTCTCGTGTTCGGCGAGACGTTGTCGGGCTGGACGATCGCGGGCGCGGTGCTCATTATCGGCGGCTGCCTGTGGGCGATCACTGGCAAGACGGCGACGCCGGTGGCAGAGGCGGCGCTGCCATGACGCCCGCCATCCGCCCCGCCGAACCGCGCGACGCCGCGCTCATCCACCGTTTCGTCAGCGAACTTGCCGCATTCGAGCGTGAGCCCGATGCGGTCGAGGCGACCCCCGACAGCTTCACCGAAGCGCTGTTCGCGAGTCCCCCGGCGGCCGAGGCGGTGATCGCCGAGGTCGAAGGCGAGGCGGTCGGTTTCGCGCTCTGGTTCCACAATTTCTCGACGTGGAAGGGCCGGCGCGGCCTCTATCTCGAGGATCTTTATGTCACCCCCGCCGCGCGCGGCAAAGGCGTCGGGCGCGCGCTGCTGATCCACCTGGCCGGCATCGCCGTCGAGCGCGGGTGCGCGCGGTTCGAATGGTCGGTACTCGACTGGAACCAGCCGGCGATCGACTTCTACCGCACGATGGGCGCGGTCGGCATGGACGAATGGACGATCCAGCGCGTCGAGGGCGATGCGCTGACAAAGCTCGCCGCGCTTTCTGGTCCGGCTTCCGCCGGATGAGCGGCACCGGCCCTAAATCAAAGTAGCGCCAGCGCGCTCAGCTCCCCGATCATCTTCGGCGGCATCGACGCGATCGCCTCCCCCGCTTCGCCAAGGTCCAGCGGCGCGTCGGCGGCCTCCAGATAGCGCCAGCCCTGATGCGCGCGGCGCGGGCGCGCCTGGACAAGAATCAGCTTAGGATCGATGTGGATCGCGATGCGACCGCTATCCGCCTCGCCGAAGCCGAGGATCGGCGAGCGGGCGACCAGCGCATGCTTGTGGATCCAGAACAGCGATCCCTGCCCGGCGATTTCCTCGTGACGCTTGGGCATGTAGCGCGTCGTGACCATCGGCGCGGCTCTCCCTGAGAACCACTGGCGGATGTCGTCGAGGCTGTCGGCGCCGTACGCGACCTTGGTGATGTGAAGCGGCATTGCCCCGGCGATGTGGTCCGTCGGGGCGCGACGATCAACCCACCAGCCCGCTCACCGTGGCGAGGCCCA
Source organism: uncultured Sphingomonas sp. (assembly GCA_913775315.1). GTDB lineage: Bacteria > Pseudomonadota > Alphaproteobacteria > Sphingomonadales > Sphingomonadaceae > Sphingomonas. The sequence goes on from CAJYIX010000022.1 coordinate 51,575, forward strand.
GAAAGGCAAGGAACCCCATCGAGTCGGTGACCATCGTCACGAACACCGACGAAGCGACCGCCGGGTCCTGTCCGAACCGCTCCAGCGTCACTGGCACCAGCACGCCCGCCAGCCCCGCGATCAGGATGTTGGTCAGCATCGCCGCCGCGATCACCAGCGGCAGGGTACCGCCGCCGAGATCGGGCAGCGCGCTGCCCGCCGCGGCGATCGCGATGCCGACCGCGGCGGCGACGCTGAGGCCGTTGAGCAGCGCGATCGCGATTTCTCGCCGGATCGCACGGATCGTGTTCGACTGGGTGAGCTGGTTGGTGGCGAGCGCGCGCACCGTCACCGCCAGCGTCTGCGTCCCCGCATTGCCGCCCACCCCCGCGACGATCGGCATCAGCGCGGCGAGGACCGCCATCTGCGCGATCGTTCCCTCGAACAGATAGACGATCGTCGCCGGGATCGACGCGGTGACGAGGTTGGCGATCAGCCAGCGTACCCGCGCCTTGTAGCTGTCGCGGATCGGTTCGTTGATGTCGCCGTCGCCGGCGCCGGACAGGAGCAGCGCGTCCTCGCCCGCTTCCTGGCTGATGATGTGGACGATGTCGTCGACGGTGATCATGCCGACCAGCCGCCCGCCGCCATCGACCACCGCGGCGGAGATGAGCGCGTATTTCTGGAAGCGGAGCGCCACTTCCTCCTGATCCATGTCGACGGGGATCAGCGTCTGCTCGCGCTTCATCACATCGGTGACGGCGACGACGCGCGGGGTGCGCAGGATCCAGGACAGCTCGCACGTGCCGACCGGGCGGTGCGAGGGATCGACGACGAACACTTCCCAGAAATCGGTGGTCAGCTGGTCGTCGGCGCGCAGATAGTCGAGCACGTCGCCCACGGTCCAATGCTCGGGCACCGCGATCAGCTCACGCTGCATCAGGCGGCCAGCGGACTCCTCGGGATAGGAGAGCGCTTCCTCGATCGCGGCGCGGTCGTCGGGGTCGAGCGCGCGCAACACCTCGCGCTGGTCGTCGGCGTCGAGATCCTCGATGATCGCCACCGCATCGTCGGTGTCGAGCTCGGCGGCGATATCGGCGATCTGGCGCGGTTCGAGCGCGTCGACGAGGGCGTCGCGCACCCAGTCGTTCATCTCGGCCAGCACGTCGCCATCGATCCGGTCGGCGATCGCACTGGCGAGCGCGGCGCGATCCTCGGCCGGGGTCAGCTCGATCAGGTCGGCGATGTCGGCAGGATGCAGCGGTTCGACGCGCGCGCGCGCTTCCTCGAAATCGCCCGCCTCGACCGCGTCGAGCACCGCGCGAACGAAATCGGGCCGCAGCCGATCGTCCTCGTCGAAATCGGTCTCGGTTTCCCGCTCGGTTTCCGGGTCGCGCAGCTCGGTCTCGCTGGTCATGCACGCCTCCCGGCCGTTCGAGGATCGAAGCGCGGGCTTATGCCGCACCGCACAGAACCGCAATGGCGCCGGTTCGTTGCCAGTGCCGGCCCGTCCCGCTAGGGCGCAGGGCAACAACCAAGGAGATTTCCCAGTGGCCGATGCCCCCCAGACCCTGACGCTGACGCTCGACGACGGCGACGTGACGATCCGCCTGCGCCCCGACCTGGCGCCCAAGCATGTCGAGCGGATCACCACGCTCGCCAATGACGGCTTCTACGACGGCGTCGTCTTCCACCGCGTCATCGCTGGGTTCATGGCGCAGGGCGGCGATCCGACCGGCACCGGCACCTCGGGCTCGAAGCTGCCCAACCTGCCCGCCGAGTTCAGCCGCGAGCCGCACGTCCGCGGCGTCTGCTCGATGGCGCGGACGATGGATCCCAATTCGGCGAACAGCCAGTTCTTCATCTGCTTCGACGACGCGACCTTCCTCGACGGCCAGTACACCGTCTGGGGCGAGGTGACCGAGGGCATGGAGCATGTCGACGCGCTCCCCAAGGGCGAGCCGCCGCGCAACCCGGGCAAGATCGTCAAGGCGCGGGTCGCCTGATGTAGAGAGCGGCACCGGCCCGCTCCCCCACCCGGCCTCCCAAACAGAATACGCTGTGGGAGGCCGGGTGGGGGAGCGGGCCGGTGCCGCTCCATCCGGCGCGAGCCGGCTCAAAAGAGGCTCACCGCCCCGCCGGCTCGGGATCGAGCACGCCGAGCACCCAGTCGTGGAAGATCTTGACCGCCCGCGTCTGCAGCGCGCGGGGGCGGCAGACGAACCAGTAGCTGTAATCGCTGTCGACGGGCTCGAAGAGCCGCACCAGCCGGTCGTCGCGCGCGCCCTCGAAATGCATCTCCAGCATGAACGCGACGCCGAGGCCCTGCGCCGCCGCCTCGAGCATCAGCGGGCCCGAATCGAAGAAATCGGTCGTGCGCGGCTCGAGCTCGGGCATCCCCACCGCACGGCGCCATTCGATGAACGTCTCGGGCATGTCGCGATGGACCAGCGCGGTGAGGCCGCGCATCTGCTTCGGGTTTAGGATCGGCGTATCGCCCTCTAGCAACTCATGCGAGCCAATCACGAACACCCGGTTGCGATCGAGCCGCCGCGCGTAAAGCGCCGGATCGACCTCCCGCGCCAGCACGATCGCGGCATCGAGCGAGTCGCCCAGCCGCGCCTGTCGGTTGGGCTGCGTATCGACGTCGAGATGGAGTTCGGGATGCGCGGCCTTCAGCTCGCCCAGCCGCGGCATCAGTCTCTGCGAGGCATAAAGCGGCAAGAGGCCGAGTCGGAGGCGGAGCAGTTCGCCGCCGCTGGTCATCGCATCCACCGCGTCGCTCATTGCGTCGAGCGCGGGGGCGATCTGCGTCAGCAGCCGCTCGCCATCGGCATTGAGGACGATCGCCTGATGCCGCCGGTCGAACAGCGGCTTGCCCATGAACCGTTCCAGCGCCTGCACCCGGCGGCTGAGCGCCGGCGAGGATAGCGCCAGCTCCTCCGACGCGGCCTTGATCGAGCCGAGGCGGGCGACCTGAACGAAGGCCTCGATGGCCGAGAGGGGCGGCAGGCGGCGCATGTGCGAATTGCATATTGCACCGCATCATCGCGCTTGGAAACCGTTTCCGTCACACGTTGGCACCACCCCGGCGACGAATTGCGCAAAATGCAATCGCGATCGGTCCTTTCGCACTTGCACAATAGTTCGCCGAGACACATTTATGGCGGGCCTTTCAGGCATCCTCTCCTAAAACTTTCATGGCCGGCCCCTTGGGGTCGGCCTTTTTTTATGGTCCGCGCCCGCCCCCTTGGCGCTTTCGGGACCCCGATCCTATCTCGCGCGCTTCCGTCCCTTCGGACGAACGAAGCGAGGTGTGCATGGCCGACGACGAACCCCGAACGCGCAGGCTGCAAGTCGCCAATGCGCGGCCCGAGGACAGCGGCCGCGGCGTCGCACATGTGCCGCGCGCGATGCTCGCCGCACTCGGCATCACCGAAGGCGACGTGATCGAGATCGTCGGCAAGCGGTCCACGCCCGCTCGAGCGGTGCTGCCCTATCCCGAGGACGAGGGGCTGGAGATCATCCGCGTCGATGGACTCCAGCGTGCCAATGCCGGCGCGGGCTCGGGCGATTTCGTCGAAATCCGTGCCGCCGAGTCGAAGCCCGCGACTCGCGTCGTGCTGGCACCGGCCGCCCAGAATCTGCGGCTTCAGGGGTCGGCGCTAGCGCTCAAGCGCACCTTCCTCGGTCGTCCGCTGACGCAGGGCGACATCGTCTCGACCGTCGGGCAGCAGCGTGTCGCCAACATCCCGGCGAGTGTCGCGCAGCATCTGCGCGCGCCCGCCTATGCGCTCCAGGAAATCCGTCTCGCGGTCATTTCCACGACCCCGCGCGGGATCGTCCATATCGACGAGAATACCGAGATCGAGCTCCGCCCCGATTACGAGGAGCCGAAGGACGCGCGCCGCGCCGACGTCACCTACGACGATATCGGCGGCATGCATCAGACGATCGACCAGCTTCGCGAAATGGTCGAATTGCCGCTGCGCTATCCCGAGCTGTTCCAGCGGCTGGGCGTCGATCCGCCCAAGGGGGTGATGCTCCACGGCCCGCCGGGCACCGGCAAGACGCGGCTCGCGCGGGCGGTCGCCAACGAATCGGATGCGGAGTTCTTCCTCATCAACGGCCCGGAGATCATGGGCTCGGCGTACGGCGAGTCCGAAAAGCGCCTGCGCGAGGTATTCGAGGAAGCGACGCGCGCCGCCCCGTCGATCGTGTTCATCGACGAGGTCGATTCGATCGCCCCGCGCCGCGACAAGGTGCAGGGCGAGGCGGAAAAGCGCCTCGTCGCGCAGCTGCTGACGCTGATGGACGGGCTGGAGGCGCGCGCGAACCTCGTCGTCATCGCCGCGACCAACCGGCCCGAGGCGATCGACGAGGCGCTGCGCCGCCCCGGCCGCTTCGACCGCGAGATCATCGTCGGCGTGCCGGACGAGCGCGGACGGCGCGAGATCCTGGGCATCCATACCCGCGGCATGCCGATCGCCGAGGATGTCGACCTGAACGAGCTGGCGCGCACCACCTACGGCTTCGTCGGCGCCGACCTTGCCGCACTGGCGCGAGAGGCGGCGATCGACGCGGTGCGCCGGATCATGCCGCGCCTCAACCTTAGTGAACAGACGATCCCCGCCGACGTGCTCGACAATCTGTCGGTGCAGCGGTCGGACTTCGTCGAGGCGCTGAAGCGCGTCCAGCCCTCCGCCATGCGCGAAGTGATGGTGCAGGTCCCGCAGGTGCGCTGGAGCGATGTCGGTGGCCTCGACGATGCGCAGATGCGGCTCAAGGAAGGCGTCGAACTGCCGATGAAGAGCCCAATGGCCTTCAAGCGGATGGGCATCCGCCCGGCGCGCGGGTTCCTGCTCTACGGGCCGCCCGGCACCGGCAAGACGCTGCTGGCGAAGGCCGTGGCGCGGGAGGCGCAGGCGAACTTCATCGCTGTGAAGTCGTCCGACCTGCTGAGCAAATGGTATGGCGAGAGCGAGCAGCAGATCGCCAAGCTGTTCGCCCGCGCGCGACAGGTGGCGCCGTGCGTCATCTTCATCGACGAGCTCGACAGCCTGGTCCCCGCGCGCGGCGGGGGCTTGGGCGAGCCGCAGGTGACCGAGCGGGTGGTGAACACTATCCTGGCCGAAATGGACGGGCTGGAGGAACTGCAGTCGGTGGTCGTGATCGGCGCCACCAACCGGCCCAACCTGATCGACCCGGCCCTGTTGCGGCCGGGCCGGTTCGACGAGCTCGTCTACGTTCCCGTGCCCAAGGCCGATGGGCGGCTGCGCATCCTCCAGATCCAGACCGCGAAGATGCCGCTGGCCGACGACGTCGACCTCGCCTCGATCGCCGACCGGGCGGAGCGGTTCACGGGTGCGGACCTCGAGGACGTGGTGCGGCGCGCAGGGCTGTTCGCGCTGCGCGAATCGCTCGACGTCCACGAGGTGAAGATGCGCCATTTCGAGGACGCGCTCGCCGATTCGCGCGCAACCGTGACGCCCGAGATGGAGCAGGAATATGCCCAAATGGCCGCGCGGCTGAAGCAGGAGTCCGCAGCGCTCCAGCCGATCGGCTTCATCGCGCCGGGGATGCTCCAAGGCCGCGGACCCAAGGGCGAGGACTGATGCGGTTCAGGCCGGGCGGCTCTGTCCACCCGGCCTGAACACCCGCCACGCATAGGCGAGCAAGAGCGCCAGCGCGGCCGCCGCCGTCCAGTAGGGGAGCGGGCGGTAAAGCTCGTACATCGCCACGCCGATCGACGGGCCGAGGATGAAGGCCGCGCCGTTGACCGACGTGACCTTGCCCGCGACCGATCCCTGCGCCCCCGCTCCGACCGCCAGCGACGCGCCGGCGGTGAAGCCCGGCCGCAGGAAGCCGAACCCCATCGCCGCAAGGCCATAGCCCATGGTGATGCCGTACAGCGTCGCTGCGTTCGCTGTCGCCGCGCACCCGACCGCGCCGAGCACGCACCCGGCGAGTACCAGTCGCGGCGGGCTGAGGTTCAGGAGCGGGATCAGCCCCCACTGGACCAGCAGCGCCGCCCCCGCCCCCACCATCAGCACGATGCCCGTTGGCCCCAGTGCCTCCACCGGCGGCAGGCCGAGCCGGTCGATGACGAGGAAGCCCATCGTCTGCCCGATCATCGCCTGCGCATGGCCCATCACCAGCCCGACGATCATCCATGCGCGGACGCGGGGATCGAGATAGCCGACGCGCTCCAACACGACCTCCGTCGCGGCGGTGATCGCCGCGCCCGTCGCCTGTCCGCCGACCGAGGGATAGCTCTGCACCGCGCCATGCGCGTCACCGCTTGCCCGTAGTCGATCGGCGGGCAGCATCCGCGCGGCGGCAATGCCGGTGGCAAGCCCGACCAGCCCGAACACGAATGCCGGCCCGGCCAGCCCGATCGTGACCCCGCCGATCGCCCCGAGCAGCAGATAGGGCGCCAGCGCTGGCCCGATGATCGTGCCGAGCCCGAAGGCGGAGCCGAGCAGCGCGAGCATCCGCGTCCGATCCTCCCGCGCGGTGCTTTCGGCAACCAGCGCCTGCACCGCGGGCGGCGCGGCGGCACCGAAGCCGCCGTAGAGCATCCGTGCGCCGACGAAAGCGGCGAACGCGGCGCTGGCCGGTATCCAGCCGTTGATCCCCGCCATCAGGAACGCGCCGCACAAGACGACCGACGCGGTGAAGCCCGAAATACCGAGCAGCACCATCGCCTTGCGCCCCCGCCGGTCCGAGCGGTTGGCCCAGAAGGGCGCGGCAATGACCCACAAGAGCGCCGACACCGAAAACGCCGCCGCCACCGCGGTATCGGCGACCCCCAGCGACCGGCCGAGCGCGGGCAGCACCGATTGCAGCGCGGTATTGCCCGCCGCGATCACCAGCATGACGAGGAAGAGGAGGACGAACGTCCGGTCGAGCCGCTCGATGACTTCCCTCCCCCGCTGCCTTCGCTTCCTGTGTCTTACGCCGCGTTTCGCGGGGTGGCACGCGCGTTTCGATAACCTCGATCAGCGATCGGGACGGTTCCCCGTGCCGGCGCATCCCCGGCTGCAACCCCGTCGGGGCGCGGACGTTACAACTTTACGACAGGGGTCCGCCCCGCCATGGTCGCGCCGATATCCAGCACGAGTAGCCGAATGCCCCCCATTTCGACGACGCAGCCCGCCGCCAGCCCGCTTGCCGAGCCGGCGTTGCCCTCTTCGCCCTGGGGGATGTTCTTTCGCGGTTTTCTGAAGAACCCCGGCATGGTCGGGTCGATCGTGCCATCATCGAACAAGCTGATCCGCCGGATGCTGGCGCCGGTCGATTGGGCGAATACGAAACTGTTCGTCGAATACGGCCCCGGCGTCGGCACGTTCAGCCGCGCGATCCTCGACCGGCTGCCGGCGGACGGCGTCTATCTGGCGATCGACACCTGCCCCGATTTCATCCGCTATCTGCGCCAGACGATCCGTGACGACCGGATGCGCGCGGTCCACGGCTCGGCGGCCGATGTCGAGCGGATCGTCGCCGAGCATGGGTTCGAGAAGGCGGACTATGTGCTCTCGGGCCTGCCCTTCTCGACGCTGCCAGCGGGCGTGGGCGATGCGATCGCCGATGCGACGCAGGCGGTGATCCGGCCGGGCGGCGCGTTCCTCGTCTATCAGTTCGCGCCGAAGGTGCATGCATTGCTCGCGCCGCGCTGGGACAGCATCGACCATGCGGTCGAATGGTGGAACGTGCCGCCCGCCAATCTCTATTGGGCGAACCAGCCCGCTGCCTGAACGATTGAACTCCGCCGTTCGAGGACACACATCCGCGTCATGGAAAAGCTCGACCTTACCGATGCCGAATGGCGGGAGCGCCTGACCCCCACGCAGTACCATGTGCTGCGCGAGGCGGGGACCGAACGTGCTTTCTCGGGCGCGCTCAACGACAACAAGGCGGACGGCCTCTACCTGTGCGCCGCGTGCGAGAATCCGCTGTTCGACAGCGACGACAAATATGATTCGGGCTCCGGCTGGCCGAGCTTTACCCAGCCGATCGGTCCCGACGCCGTCACCGATCACGCGGACAACAGCCACGGGATGCGCCGGGTCGAGACGCGGTGCGCGCGCTGCGACAGCCATCTCGGCCATGTTTTCCCGGATGGCCCGCCGCCGACGGGGCTGCGCTACTGCATGAACTCGGTGTCGCTCGATTTCCGTCCGCGTTCAGACGACTGACAGCGGCCAGCGGTCATGGCGGCGCTTGTGAACCCGATCCAGCCCGCCTAATCGCCTCAGTCGATGCCCGCCGCCGCAAAGCCCCGTAAAGCCCCCGCCCCGCGCTGGCAGCGCATCCTGAAATGGACGGCGATCTCGGGTGCCGCGCTCGCGGTGATCGGGCTGCTGGCGCTGTTCATCGCGGTCTATACCGCGCGCGCGTCGCTGCCGAGCTTCGACGAGCTTAAATCCTCGCCCAACGGCCAGATGATCCGCGTCCACGCCGCCGACGGCACGGTGCTCGTGTCGCTTGGGCCGAGCTATGGCGAATGGATCCCCTATCGCAACATCCCGCTGGTGATGCGTCAGGCGATGGTGTCGGTCGAGGACCGCCGCTTCCGCTCGCACTGGGGCGTCGATCCGATCGGCATCGCCCGCTCGGTCAAATACGCGTTCGAGCGGCGCGGCACCGGTCGCCGGCTTCAGGGCGCCTCGACCATCACGCAGCAGGTCGCGCGCACCGTCTTCCTGTCGAACAAGTACGACTTCGGCCGTAAGCTGCGCGAGATCATCCTCGCGCTGGCGATGGAGCAGAAATTCTCGAAGGACCAGATCCTCGAACTCTATCTGAACAAAGTCTATTTCGGCGGCGGCGCGTACGGCATCGACGCCGCCTCGCGCCGCTTCTTCCAGCATCCGGCCAGCAACCTCACCCTGTCGGAGGCTGCGGTCATCGCCGGCCTTGTCAAGGCGCCGAGCCGCTATTCGCCGACCGCAGATGCAGAGGCTGCGGTCGATCGCGCGGGTGTCGTCCTGAACCTGATGGTCGAAACGGGCGCGATCTCGTCGGCCGAAGCCGCGAGTGCGGAGCGGACGCAGGTAAAGCTCGCACCCGAGCCCAAGCAGAACAGCGTCCGCTACTTCACCGACTGGGCGCTCCCGCAGCTCGAGATGCTGATCGACGAGACGCAGGCCCCGCTCGACGTGTGGACCACGCTCGACCTGTCGATGCAGGCGGCGGGCGACCGGGCGGTGCGCGCCCATGCACCGGGCGGCGCGCAGGGTGCGCTGGTGGCGCTCGACCGCGACGGCGCGGTCCGCGCGATGGTCGGCGGCAAGGATTATGTGAGCTCCAACTACAACCGCGCGACTCAGGCGGCGCGCCAGCCGGGCTCGGCGTTCAAGCTGTTCGTCTACCTCGCTGCGCTGGAAGCGGGGGCCAAGCCCGACGATCAGGTCGTCGACGAACCCGTGACGATCGACGGGTGGAGCCCGCGCAACAGCTCCGGCCGGTTCGCCGGTGCGATGGACCTGCGCTCGGCCTTTGCCTATTCGGTCAATACCGTGGCGGCGAAGCTGGGGCAGCAGGTCGGCTTCGGTGCGGTCGCCGACATGGCCCGCCGGTTCGGCATCACCACGCCGATCGGCACGCGCCCGGCAATGGTGCTCGGCACCAGCGAGGTCCGCGTCCTCGACATGGCGCGCGCGATGGCCAGCGTCGCGAACAAGGGCGTTGCAGTCACCCCCTATGGCATCACCCGCGTCACCACCAACGGCCAGGTGATCTACAATCACGAGGTCGATACCTCGCGCGTGCTCGTCGCGCCGTTCGTCGCGGCGCAGATGACCGACCTCCTCCAGTCCGCCGTGGCGACCGGCACCGGCCGCGCCGCACAGATCGGCCGGCCAGTGGCGGGCAAGACGGGGACGACGACTTCGAACAAGGACGGCTATTTCTTCGGCTTTTCGAGCGGGATCACGACGGCGGTCTGGATGGGCCGCGACGATGCCAAGCCCGTTGCCGGCCTCCAGGGCGGCCGTGCCCCGGCACAGGCGTTCGCCGACTTCATGAAGGTCGCCGTCGCCAAGCGCCCGGTCGAGCAGTTCGAGACGCAGGTGACGCTCCCCGAGTGGCAGGTCGAACCCGACCAGGAAAGCTATATGGGCGAGCCCGACAACGGCGTGTTCGTCGATCCTGACGGCAATCCGGTGGCTCAGCCTGCGCCGCCGGGCCAGGGCGATTATGTGACGCCCGGCGAGGAAGGTGACGATGCCGCCCCGCCGCCCGAGGCACAGGACGGCGAGCGGCTCGACCGCGACTGGATCAACCGCGCACTCGGCCGCGATCCGGGCGACCGCCAGCCGCCGCCGCGCGACACCCGGCGCCCCCCGCCGCGAGACGATCAGCGCCGCCCACCACCGCGTGAGGACGACCCCTATTTCCCCAACCAGTGAAGGCCCGCGCCATGACGGCGCAGCCACGCCGTCGCCGGCCGCGGATCGGCCCCGAGCAACTCGCGTTCGAGCGCATGGAAGGCGGGGCCGTGGTTCATGTGCACCCGGTGCGCGACCTCGTGCGCCACGACGAAGCGGCGGACATAAGCGGGCGCGAGGATCAGCCGCCAGCTATAGCGGATCGCCCCGCTGGCCGAGCAGCTGCCCCAGCGGGCACGCGCGTCGCCGATCGCGACGCGCTCGATCGACAACCCTGCCCGCCCGGCCACCGCGAGCGTCTCGGCGGTCAGCACGCCCAGCGCCTCACGCTTCAGCCACCGTTCGATCCGGCCGCTGAAACCCTCGACCGGGCCGCCGACGATCAGCCCGTCGCCCTCAAGCACCGGCGTCCGCGCCGCCCCGGCTCGCCATTCGAGGGTCAGTTCGGCATCGCCGAAGGGGATGACGGCGCCGGGCACGAACGGCACTGCGCGGGGCAGGCGGGCGCGCTGCGCCTCGATCCAGTTCTGCTTGCTCGCCGCCCAAGCAAGGCCATCGCGCTTCGACCCGCGCGGGGGCAGCGTCAGGCGGACGAGCCCGCTGGCCGGATCGATCGATAGCCGCATCCGCCGCGCGCGCGGGTGACGGACGACCTCGATCCCCTCCACGGCTAGAGCGGCCGGTCGGTCAGGTGATGTTCGAGGTCGCCGGCATCATCCTCGCTCACCGTCCAGCCGCGCACCGACTCGCCCGCGCGGTGCACCGCCTCGGGATCGCCGCTGACGAGATAGTGCCACTCGGGCAGCGGCAGCCCCTCTCCGCGCAGCCGATAGGCGCAAGTCGAGGGGAGCCAGGCGATCCCGCTCATCACGCCCCGCGCGGTCAGCCGCATGCAGTCGGGGACATAGGCGCGGCGGTTGCGATAATCCTTGCACCGCGCGCTTTCACGGTCGAGCAGCCGGCAGGCGACGTTGGTCGCGGCCAGTTCACCCGTATCCTCGTCCTCCAGCTTGTGCAGGCAGCATTTGCCGCAGCCGTCGCACAGCGCCTCCCACTGCGCGCGGTCTAGCCGGTCGAGCGGCGTGTCCTCCCAGAAGCGGTCGGTCACGACACCCATTTGTCGAGCAGGTCGGCGACCGCCCTGCCGCTTTCGTCTGCAGGAACGAGCGCGATCGGCTTGCCCTCGCCGTCGATCAGATAGGTCTGGCGGCTATGGTCCATCAGGTAGCTGCCCGGCGTCGACCCTTCCTTGCGCTGCGCAAAGATGGCGAACGCCTTCTCGACGCCTGCCATCGTCTTCGCATCGCCGGTCAGGCCGATCGTGCGCGGATGGAAGTTCGAGACGAACTGCTTGAGCGCGGCGGGCGTGTCGCGCGCGGGATCGACGGTGACGAAGATCGGCACGATCTTGGCCGCGCGCGCGGGATCGCTTGCCTCGAACGCCTTCAGCCCGGCGGTGATGTTGGCCATGTCGACGGGGCACACGTCGGGGCAGAAGGTGTAGCCGAAATACATGATCCGCCATTTGCCGGCGAGCTGCTTGTCGCTGAAGCGGCGGCCGTTCTGGTCGGTCAGCGTGAACGGCCCGCCGATCCGCGCGCCCTCCAGCGGCGGCGCTTCCTTCGGCGTGGCCCCGCAGGCGGACAGGGCAAGGATCAGCGGCGCGAAGAGCAGGCGAAAACGACGATCGTTCATGGCGTCGCCAGCCATGATCTGTTAGCCGGTGATCCGCAAGCCACCGCCCGACAGGAACGTTTGCCCGTGATGAAGTTCGCTTTCGCTCTCGCCGCCCTCACCCTTGCCGTGCCCGCAGGCGCGCAGCAATTTTCCGAGGGGTACAAGTTTCTCGAGGCTGTGAAGAAGTCGGAGGCCAACAAGGTCAACGAAATCCTCGGCGCGCCCGGCCAGACGATCATCAACACCCGCGACCGCGTGAGCGGCGAGGGCGCGCTGCACATCGTCACCAAGCGCAGTGATCCGGTCTATCTGCGCTTCCTGCTGCAAAAGGGTGCGAACCCCGATATCGGCGATGCGCGCGGCGAAACGCCGATGCTGATCGCGGTCGCCAACGGCTTCGACGAGGGGGTCGAGATCCTCGTGCTGTACAAGGCCAATCCCGACGCCGCCAATTCGAGCGGGGAGACGCCGCTGATCCGCGCGGTGCAGATGCGCCGGTTCGACATGGTGCGCACGCTGCTCGCCGCCGGGGCCGACCCGGACAAGACCGATATCGCCGCGGGCATGTCGGCGCGCGATTACGCCAAGCGCGACACGCGCTCGACCGCGATCGCCAAGCTGCTGGTCGACGCGCCGAAGAAGGCGGCGCGCCGTTCGGTGGGGCCGGTGCTGAAATAAGTCAGCGCAGGTCGAAGGTGATACCGTCCGGGTCGATCGCCGCCATCATCCGCCGTGCCGCCCGCCGCGCCAGCGCCAGCGTGCACCGCTTGCGCGTCGCGGCGGCCAGCGCGTGCGTCGCCGGTTCGCGCAGCACGGCCGCATCGTAGCGGTCAGCGACGATCACCCCCGTCCGATCGGGCAGGAATGCGGGACCGTCGAGCGGGCGCGTATCGAACCCTTCGGGCACCGCCCAATAGAAGCGGTCGCAGTGATCGAGATAATCGGTCCATTTGCCGTCGCCGAGCAGGTCGGCGCGCGACACCTTGATCTCGACGATCACCAGCCGCCCCGCGGCATCGATCCCCATCAGGTCGGCGCGCCGCCCGCCCTCCAGCGGCATTTCGGCGATCGCCATCACGTCGTGCCGGACGAGCAGGCGGCACACGCCGCGCGCCACATCGGCGGCGATCATGGGGGCAAGGGAGTCGGCGGGCAGTGATGCCATCACCGACCCCTAGAACATTAACGGAACGCTGAAAAGGCTCAGCGATAGAAGATGTGGTTGCCGAGCATTGCGATCTTGGCGCGATTCCAGCTCGGTGAGACGCTGCGCGCGTGGAAGAACAGCGCCTTGCCCGCCTTGCTTTCCCAAAGCTCGTTCTTCGCCACCTTTGCGACGGCGACGGCGGTGTGCCACGCCTGACGCGCGGGCTGGGCTGCGGGAAGGCGCCCGCCGCGCACGAAGCTGAACTGGCCGGGCTGGGTCAGCACCTTGCACACGTCGCTGGGGAAACGACCCGACCGGGTGCGGTTAAGGATCACTTCCGCAACGGCGAGCTGGCCGTGCAGCGGTTCGCCCTGCGCTTCGTAATAGATGCCGGTTGCCAGGCACTTGAGCTGGCGGTCCATGTCGCTGGGCACCGACTGTGCATCGACCGCATCACGCAACGTGCTGAAGTCGGCGGAGGTCTGGACGGGGGCGGAGGTGCCGGCTTCGGCGGGTTCTTCGGACGTCCATTCCGCGGGTACGATCGGCGGCGGCGGCGTCGGAACCTGGGTGGGGTAGGGGGCGTTCATCACTTGCCCCGCGACGCCGGTCGCAAAACCCGGCGTCGAAACGCAGACGGAGACGCCTGCGCATGAAGTCACCACCGCGAACATCGCGGCGCGTGCCCAAGATTTCATTTTCGTTCGTACATGTGCGGTTGGCGCGCGACACGGGCGGAGGGGTGATCAGGACATCCCATCGAACCGCGCCGGGCTTCCCCCCGACTGCGTAACCACCGGGATCGCACCCCGCCGGCACAACGCCATTAAAACAGGCGGTCGCCTATCCTTGTGCAGTGCGGCATTGTCAAGTCGAGGCGACGGTTTCGTCGGCAAGCCGGTCCCCGTCTGCGACATCGACCTCCACCACCCACAGATCGGGATCGCGCGACCGGCGCCGCTGCCAATATTCGGTGGCACCCGGCGAATCGAGTCCAGCCGGTCCTGACTCGATCAACTTGCCCGCTTCGCCAAGGCCGCGCTCGCGAAACCGCGGATTCTCGCCGCGGTCGAGCAACAGGACCAGGATCGCGCCGCCCGTCTCGTCGCCGCGCGCCAGCACCATCGCGCTGCCACCCGCCTGATGCGCGCGCCGGATCAGCGCCGACACGCGCATCGCGCTGGTCAGCCGGCTCACGCCCCTGCGCTCACGGGCGCGCGTAACCGGGCAGCGAGGCAAGGGCGATCCGGCTGCGCATGAACGTGCCGGTGCCACGCGCCACCTCCTCGCCTTCCTCGTCGATCAGCCGCGCGTCGGCGACGAACACGCGCCGTCGCCCGCTGATCCACCGCCCCTCCGCGGTTACCGGGCCCTCGCCCAGCGGGCGGGTGAAGAGGAGATTGAACTGCGTGGTGAGCAGAAACCGGTCGGTGACGAGGCTGTTGCACGCATAGAAGGCGGCATCGTCGAGCATCTTGAAATAGCTCGTCCCATGCGCCGCGCCGCCCGCATGGAAATAGCGTTCGTCGATCGTGAAGCGGATGCGTGCAAGGCCGGGCTCGACGATCTCGAGCGAGGAATCGAAGAGCCGGTTGATCGGGGCGGCGGCATAGAGCGATTCGAGCGCGCGGAAATGCGCCGCTTCTCCCCCGCCGCCACCCGCACCGGGTTCAGGCGGCATCGCGCGCCTCGACCCCCGTCAGCAGCGCATAGATGGCATCGCGCGAGCCGGCGCCGCGCAACTTGTCGGCGAACGCGGTATCGCGAAGTCGCCGCGACACGCGCGCTAGTGCCTTCAGATGCTCGCCGCCCGCATCGACGGGCGAGACGAGCAGCAGGACAAGGTCGACGGGCAGGCCGTCGACTGCCTGGAAATCGACGCCGCCGGACAGCCGCGCGAACAGGCCCCGGACCCGCGTCGCACTCTCGATCCGCGCGTGCGGGATCGCGATGCCGCCGCCGAACCCCGTCGAGCCCAGCTTCTCGCGCGCCGTCAGGCGATCGAGCAGCAATTTGGGCTCCACGTCCAGCGGGCCTGCGGCCGTGGCCGCAAGCTGCTGGAACAGGGCTTTCTTGTTGCCGGGGGCGAGGTCGACGACCACCGCCTCCGGCGCGATCAGGTCACTGAGATCGGTCACGTCATCCCGCGCGATTGGGCTCGACCCATCCGATCGTGCCGTCGTGGCGCCGATAGACCATGTTGTAGGCGTCCGTCCCGCTATTCTTGAACAGAAGCGCATTGGTGTTGCGCAGGTCGAGCATCATCACCGCGTCGCTGACGCTGGCGCTGGGCACGTCGACGCGCGTCTCGGCGATTACGAGGGGGGCGTCGGCGACTTCCTCCTCATGCTCGCCGCCGTCGCCGAACACGGTGTAGCCGGCATCGAAGCTCGAATTGTCGTACGCCATCGAGTCGGCCACCGCATTCGCCTGTCCGGCGTTGCGATCCTTCAGCCGGCGCATGTAGCGGCGAAGCTGCTTCTCGATCTTGTCGGCGGCGCCGTCGAACGCGCCGTGCGCGTCCTGGCCGGTGTTCGCGCTCTTCAGGATAAGGCCCTGCATCACGTGCGCAACGATGTCGCAGGTGAAGCCGTGGTCGTGCGGTCCCTTGCCGAACACCACCTGGGCCGAGATCGCGCGACTGAAATATTTGTCGGCGATCCCCTGAAGACGGTCGGTCACGTGGGTCTTGAGGGCATCGCCGGTCTCCACCTGATGTCCCGAAACACGGACGTCCATCTTCTTTCTCCTTCTTGTTGGGCGCCGCGGGCCTTTCAGGCCGCGGCGACGGGATCGGCTTGGCCCCAGAGCGGGTCCTTGAGGCCCGCAACAAAGGCTGCATGGCGCTCAAGTTCCGACGGCGAGGCGGAAAAGAGTCGCGGCGCGCGGACATTCGCGGCGGTCGGGGTACTCGCCGCGACCGGCGACACCGCCGCGACCGGCTCGGCGACGAGGCCGAGGCCGATCTGCCGCCCGCCAGACAGCTCGACATAGACCTGCGCCAGCAACTGCGCGTCGAGCAGTGCGCCGTGGAGCACGCGGCGGCTGCGATCGATGCCGAAGCGCGAGCAGAGCGCGTCGAGCGTGTGCTTCGCGCCCGGTAACCGCTGTCGCGCGATGGCGAGCGTGTCGACCATGCGTGAGGTGCAGACGAGCGGGCGACCGCATTTGCCGAGCTCGCCGTTGATGAACGCGAAGTCGAAGCCCGCATTGTGCGCGATCAGCGGCGCATCGGCGATGAAGTCGAGGAACGCCTCGCATTCCTCGTGAAACCGCTTCTTGTCGGATAGGAACGCGTCGGACAGGCCGTGCACCGCCTGCGCCTCGGCCGGCATCGAGCGTTCGGGATTGAGATAGACGTGGAACACGCGGCCGGTCTCGACCCGGTTGAGCAGCTCGACACAGCCGATCTCGACGAGGCGGTCGCCGCCGGGGAAGCTCAGGCCCGTCGTTTCGGTGTCGAAGACGATTTCACGCATGCCCCCTTATCGACCCTGCGACGAAGCGAGGCAAGCGATGAGGTCGCGGACGGCGGCGCGCGTCTCCGCAAGGCTGCCGCCGGTCGGGATGACGTGACCGGCACGCGCGCGCTTTTCGGCATCGGGCATCTGGCGCGAAAGGATCGCCGCGAACGCCGCCTCGGTCATGCCGGGGCGGGCGAGAACGCGGGCGCGCTGCACCTCGGGCGGGGCGGAGACGACGGCGATGCGATCGACGCCGCGCCAGCCGGCCTTCTCGAACAGGAGCGGCACGTCCAGGACGACGAGCGGCGCGTCGGCATGGGCCGCCAGAAACGCTTCACGCGCCTCGGCGACGGCGGGGTGAACGATCCCCTCCAGCCGGGCGAGTGCTGCATCGTCGCCGAATACCGCCTGGCGCAGCGCCGCACGGTCGAGGCCCGCCGGGCCGGTCGTCCCGGGAAACGCCGCCTCGATCGCGGGGAGCAGCGCGCCGCCGGGGCCTTGCAGCCGGTGCACCTCGGCATCGGCGTCGAAAACCGGCACGCTCGCCTCGCGGAACATCGCCGCCACGGTCGACTTGCCCATGCCGATCGAGCCGGTCAGGCCCAGAACGATCATGCGATCAGGCGCGCGCGCAGCTCGTCGTCGCGGTCGCGCGGGGGCTCGGCACCGAAGAACAGCCCGAACGCCGCCGCGGCCTGTCCGATCAGCATTTCCAGCCCGTCGATCGTCGCCAGCTCGCGCGTCCGCGCCGCCGCCAGCAGCGGCGTTTCCAGCGGGGCGTAGACGATGTCATAGACGATCGCATGCTCGGGCAGGTCGTCGAGGTCGAGGACCAGCGGCGGCTGCCCGGTCATGCCGAGCGGACTGGCGTTGACGACTAGGTCAACGGGCGGCAGCGGCGCGGCGAAGTCGACCACATCGCCCTTCAACCCGAACTTGGCGAGCAGGCTCGCGCCTTTCAGCGGATTGCGCGCCATCAGCGTCACCGCCCCGATCCCCATCCGCGACAACGCGAACAGGATCGCGCGCGCCGCGCCGCCCGATCCGATGACGACGGCATGGCCGCCCGCCAGGTCGGTATCGGCAAGCGGCGCATAGAAGCCCGCCGCATCGGTGTTCGTGCCGATAAGTTTGCCGTCGTCGCCGCGGAACACGGTGTTGATCGCGCCGATCGACCCGCGCACGTCGCCGGGGTCGGGGACATGATCGAGCGCAGCCTCCTTGTGCGGGATCGTCACGTTGCATCCCCGCCAGTCGGGATCGGCAGTGCGATCGGCGAAGAAGGCGGCGAGCCCCTCCGCCTCGACCCGCGTCGCGCGATACGCCGCCTCGATCCCCAGCGCCTCCAGCCAGAAGCCGTGGATGACGGGCGACTTGGAATGCGCGATCGGATCGCCGATCACTTCGGCATAGGTCATGACGTCAACACCCCGCGCGTGTGCAGATAACCGATAAGGGGAAGGAGCGGCAGGCCGAGGATCGTAAAATGGCTGCCCTCGATCCGGCTGAACAGCTGCACCCCCGGCCCCTCGATCCGGTAGCAGCCCACGCAGCCCGCGATCGCCGGCCATTCGGCATCGAGATACGCGTCGATGAAGGCGGGCGTGAGCGGGCGGACATGCATCCGCGCGCGCTCGACATGGCGCCAGACGGGGCGCGTGCCCTCGACGATGACCGCCGCGCTCCACAGGTCGTGCACCTGCCCCGACATGGCGGTCAGGTGCTCGGCGGCATCCTCGCGGCTCACCGGCTTGTCGAGCAGCCGGCCGTCGGCGAGCGCGACGATGGAATCGCAGCCGAGGATCAGGCCGGGTGCGCCGAGTGCGGCGACCTTCGATGCCTTGAGCTCCGCCAGCGCATCGGCGGTGTCGCGCGCGCTCAGCCCCTGCGCCGCAAACGTCGCCTTCGCCGCATCCTCGTCCACCAGTGCCGCCACCGCCTCGTGCGGCACGCCGGCGTCGGCCAGCATCGCGCGGCGACTGGCGCTTTGCGAGGCGAGGGTGAGCCTCACTTGCCCCGCTCCTGATAGAGGGTGATGACCGCCGCCGCCGTCTCCTCGATCGAGCGGCGGGTGACGTCGATCACCGGCCAGCCATTGTCGGCGAACATCCGCCGGGCATAGGCGACCTCGCGCGACACCGCTTCCTGATCGACATAGGGCGTCTCGGGCGCCTGGTTGAGGCTGAGCAGGCGGTTGCGGCGGACCTGGATCAGCCGGTCGGCGCTCGTTGTCAGGCCGACGACCATCGGGTGCTTCAGGTTGAAGAGCTTGTCGGGCGGCGGGCTCTCGACGACGATCGGAATGTTCGCGACCTTGTAGCCGCGGTTGGCGAGATAGATCGAGGTCGGCGTCTTGGAGGAGCGGCTGACGCCCGCGAGCAGGATTTCCGCTTCCTCCCAATTCTCCCAGTTTAGGCCGTCGTCGTGCGCGATCGTGAACTGGATCGCATCGACGCGCGCAAAGTACGCCGCATCGAGCATGTGCTGGCGCCCCGGCCGTGCCTTTGCCGCCTGTCCCAGCAGCCCCGACAGCGCCGCGTTCACCCCATCCAATGGCGCGACCGCGGGCAGGCCCATCGCCCGGCACCGCGCCTCCAGCGTCCGGCGCACGTCGGGATTGACGAGCGTGAACAGGACGAGGCCGGGGTTCTGCGCGATCTCCTGAAGGATACGCTCCAGATGCGCTTCGGACCGCACCATCGGCCAGAAATGCCGCAGCGTCTCGACATCGTCGTACTGGGCCAGCGCCGCCTTGGCGATGTTCTCCAGCGTCTCTCCGGTCGAATCTGACAGGAGGTGAAGGTGCAGGCGGTTCACCGGCTGGACCGATCTGTGGACAACATGGGGAGAGGCGCTAGCGCAACTTCGGCCGCTCGCCAAGGCGTGGACAACCGCCCCATCCGTCCCCAACCCGTCCACATTCCCTGCCCGTGCGCATGGTTCCATCCCCAGCCTGTGGATAATGTGGACGCGGCTTCCGAATCCGAGGGGTTCTGCGGGGCCGAAAGGGTCAAGCTGTTGGCATTTCCGGCACCGCGATCTAAGCCACGCTACCCACGCGCCATCCTCTTTCAACATCCATCTTAGATTCTTCTTATTTGTTTGAAGGGACCCCGATTGCGCCGTTCCCACACGTTCAAGCCGCTCCTCGCCACGCTGAAAGGCCAGCGCCAGTCCGTCCCGCCGATGTGGCTCATGCGACAGGCCGGACGATACCTGCCCGAGTATCGCGCACTCAGGGAGGAGAAGGGCGGCTTCCTGGCGATGGCGATGGACCCGGAGGCAGCGCGCGAGATCACGCTCCAGCCGATCCGCCGGTTCGGGTTCGACGGGGCGATCCTCTTTTCCGACATCCTTACCGTGCCGATGGCGCTCGGCCAGCAGCTCTGGTTCGAGGCCGGCGAAGGCCCGCGGCTTGCCCCGCCGCTTGCCGATGCCGCTGCGATCGACGCGTTGGAGCAGGGTGCGCCCGATACGCTCGACCCCGTCTATGCGGCGGTGCGCCGGATCGTCGACGTGCTGCCGAACGGGGTGACGATGCTAGGCTTCGCAGGATCGCCCTGGACGGTCGCCACGTACATGATCGCGGGGCAGGGGAGCCGGACCCAGGACGCGGCCCGCCGCCTCGCCTATCGCGATCCGGAGGCGATGCAGCGGCTGGTCGATCGCATCGTCGCCACGACAATCGACTATCTTGCGAAGCAGCATGAGGCGGGGGTCGAGGCGGTCCAGCTGTTCGACAGCTGGTCGGGCAGCCTCAGCCCCGAACAGTTCGAACGCTGGGTGATCGCGCCCAACAAGGCGATCGTCGCGGGGCTGCGCGCACGCTGCCCCGACCTCGTCATCATCGGCTTTCCGAAGGGCGCGGGCGCCAAGCTCGCCGACTATGCCGAACAGGTGGGCATCGATGCGGTCGGCGTGGACGAGACGATCGCCCCCGAATGGGCCGCGCGTGCGCTGCCCGCGAACATGCCCGTGCAGGGCAATCTCGATCCGCTGGCGCTGATCGCCGGCGGCGACACGCTCGTGCGCGCGGTGGATCGCATCCTAGCGGCGTTCGCGGGGCGGCCGCATGTCTTCAACCTCGGCCACGGCATCCTGCCCGACACGCCGATCGCGCATGTCGAGGCGCTGATCGCGCGGGTGCGCGGATGACCGGCTGGCTGGGCGACGCCTATCCGTGGGTGAAGGCGGTGCACGTCATCTTCGTCATCTTCTGGATGGCGGGGCTGTTCATGCTGCCACGCTACCTCGTCCATCATCAGGAGGGGCTGTCGATCCCCGGCGAGCCCGAGCGCTGGGTAAAGCGAGAGGCGCTGCTCCGCCGGATGATCCTGACGCCATCGCTGGTGATCGTGTGGGTGCTGGGCCTCATGCTGGCGGTCAATCTGGGGCTGCTGGACGGGCAGCCGGGGCTAGGGTGGCTCCACGCCAAGCTGCTGCTGGTGATCCTGCTGTCGGGCTATCACGGCTGGGCGGTCGGCTATGCGAGGAAGCTCGCCGCCGGCCGGCCGACGCTCGCGCCGCGGACGCTGCGGCTAATCAACGAGGTGCCGGCGCTCGGCGCGATCCTGATCGTCATCCTGGCCGAGGTGAAGCCCTTCTGACGTTGACTTGGGGGCGGGGCGGTCTTAGTTGCTAATGACGTGCAGCGTTGCCCTTGGGCAACCCCTCGCACGTCCTCCCTCCAGCATCGAAGCCGGCGCATCCGCCGAGCCGCACGACGCCACCCTCCCAACGCCCGCACCGGACGACCCCAATGCACCTCAAGGACTTGAAGAAGAAAGCGCCCGCCGAACTGGTCGAGATGGCCGAGGCACTGGGCGTCGAAGGCGCGTCGACGATGCGCAAGCAGGACCTGATGTTCGCCATCCTCAAGGTTCAGGCCGAGAACGGCGAGCAGATCATGGGCCTCGGCACGATCGAGGTGTTGCCCGACGGCTTCGGCTTCCTGCGCAGCCCCGAGGCGAACTATCTCGCCGGTCCCGACGACATCTACATCTCGCCCAATCAGGTCCGGAAGTTTGGCCTGCGCACTGGCGACACGGTGGAGGGCGAGGTCCGTGGGCCGAAGGACGGCGAGCGTTATTTCGCGCTCACCAAGCTCATCAGCGTCAATTTCGACGATCCCGATGCGGTCCGCCATCGCGTCAATTTCGACAATCTGACGCCGCTCTATCCCGAGCAGAAGCTGAAGCTCGATCCGTTCGACCCGACGCAGAAGGACAAGTCCGCCCGCGTCATCGACATCGTCAGCCCGCAGGGCAAGGGCCAGCGCACGCTGATCGTCGCCCCGCCGCGCGTCGGCAAAACGGTGATGCTTCAGAACATCGCCAAGGCGATCACCGACAACCACCCAGAAGTGTTCCTTATCGTCCTGCTCATCGACGAGCGGCCCGAGGAAGTCACCGACATGCAGCGCAGCGTGAAGGGCGAGGTCGTCAGCTCGACCTTCGACGAACCCGCCCAGCGCCACGTTCAGGTCGCCGAGATGGTGATTGAAAAGGCCAAGCGTCTGGTCGAGCACAAGAAGGATGTCGTCATCCTGCTCGACTCCATCACCCGCCTCGGCCGCGCATACAACACCGTGGTGCCTTCGTCGGGCAAGGTGCTGACCGGCGGCGTCGATGCCAACGCGCTCCAGCGGCCGAAGCGCTTCTTCGGCGCGGCGCGCAACATCGAGGAGGGCGGCAGCCTCTCGATCATCGCCACCGCGCTGATCGACACGGGCAGCCGCATGGACGAGGTGATCTTCGAGGAGTTCAAGGGTACCGGTAACTCGGAAATCGTCCTCGACCGCAAGGTCGCCGACAAGCGCATCTTCCCGGCGATGGACGTCGGCAAGTCTGGCACGCGCAAGGAAGAGCTGTTGGTCGAGAAGCCGATCCTGTCGAAGATGTGGGTGCTGCGCCGCATCCTCATGCAGATGGGCACCATCGATTCGATGGAGTTCCTGCTCGACAAGATGAAGGATTCGAAGACCAACGAGGATTTCTTCGACTCAATGAACTCCTGATCGAGCGCGCCCCGGCACAGTGCCTGTGCCGGGAGTCGCGCCGATCCGGCCGGCGGGGCAGCGTCCCGACCGACGACGCGGCATTGCCGCATCGGGACCGAAACAATTCTAGCCGTCAGGCATTCACATTATTCACGGCGCGGGCCTCTTGTCCGCGCCGTTTTCCTGTCTAGGACCGGCCCATGCTCGAGCTATTCTACAGTGCCGCCGCCGCGACCGGCGGGATCGGATCGCCTGCCGATATCTGGCAGCACATCCTCGCCGATTTCAGCAACATCACCGAACCGGCGGCGCTCGCTGCGTTCGGATCGGTGCTGATGATCGACCTCGTCCTCGCGGGCGACAATGCGATCGTGGTCGGCGCGCTCGCTGCGGGGCTGCCCGCCGATCAGCGCAAGAAGGTCATCCTGATCGGCATCGGCGCGGCGCTCGTCCTGCGCATCGCGTTCGCGCTGGTCGTCACCTGGCTGATGGGGATCGTCGGCCTGATCTTCGCCGGTGGCCTGTTGCTACTCTGGGTCAGCTGGAAGTTTTGGCGCGAGATCCGCAGCGGGTCGCACAGCGAAGGATCGACGGAGATCGAGGGCGACGAGCGCTCCGGCCTCAACGCCTCGCGCAGCTTCGCCGCGGCCGCCTGGTCGGTGGCGGTCGCCGACGTGTCGATGAGCCTCGACAATGTGCTCGCCGTCGCGGGTGCGGCGCGGGAGCATCCGGGGATCCTCGTCGTCGGCCTGCTCTTGTCGGTCGCGCTCATGGGGCTCGCCGCCAATTTCATCGCCCGCCTGATCGACCGCTATCGCTGGATCGCATACGTGGGTCTGGCGATCATCGTCGTGGTGGCGCTCAAGATGATCTACGAGGGCTGGGTGGGGACACCCGAGACGCTGGGCCTCGCCAGCCTGTTCATGTGACCTGACGGGCCTCTGGAAGCGAAAGATGGGGGAGCGGGTGACCGCTCCCCCTTTTCATGTCAGCCGAGATACTTGGCGAAGAAGCCGCGGGTCCGCGCATCGGCCTCGTCCGCCGCCTGTGGGGAGCGGCGATTGCCGACTTCGGTGGCAAAACCGTGATCCTCGCCGTGATAGTCGTGCAGCGTGACCTTGGGGTGGTGGTCCAGCCCCTCGTGCATCTTGGCCTGCGTCTCCTTGTCGACGAAGCCATCGTCGCCGGCGATGTGCAGCATCAGCGGATTGGCGATCGCGTCCTTCTCATCGAGCAGTCCGTCGATGCCGACCGCGTAGTAGCCGACCGACGCATCCACATCGGTCCGCGCGGCGGTCATATAGGCGAGGCGTCCGCCCAGGCAGTAGCCGACGACGCCGACCTTGCCGCCCTCGGACAGGTGCCCGCGCGCGGCGCGGATCGTCGCCTCGATATCCTTGATCCCCTGATCCTGATCGAACTTGCCCATCAGGCCGAGCGCTTGGTTCATCTCCGCCTCGATATCGGGGTCGAGCTCGATGCCCGGCTCGATCCGCCAGAACAGATCGGGTGCGATCGCCAGATAACCGTCGGCGGCGAGATGGTTGCACTTCTGACGAATGCCGCGATTGACGCCGAAAATCTCCTGGATCACCACGATCGCGGCGCGGGGGCTGCCCTCGGGCTTGGCGACATAGGCCTTGAAGCGGCCGGCGCCGTCCAGCGTCTCGATCTCGATTTCGCTCATGGGTGTTATCTTCCTCTTGGTTGCGTGCGCGTGCTGAACGCGCCTATCCTGCCCCGGTTCGCGCATTTTGGGGGTCGTCCATGAAAATCAATGTCGAGGTCGACTGCACGCCCGAGGAAGCGCGCCGGGCGATGGGGCTGCCCGACTTCACCCCCGTCCACGAACGCTATGTCGCGATGATCCAGGAAACGATGGAGAAGGGTGCAAGCCCCGAACTGATCGAATCGATGATGAAGAGTTGGGCGCCGATGGGGGAGGCGGGGATCACCTTCTGGCGACAGATGTTCGACATCTCGGCCAAGGGCACGCGCGACTGAGCATGGGCGACACGATCGTCGCGCTGTCGAGCGGGCCGCCGCCCGCAGCGATCGGCGTGATCCGGCTGAGCGGTCCGCAGGCGATCGCCGCCGCCACCGCCATTGCCGGCTCGCTACCCGAACTGCGCCGAGCCGGCCTTCGTGCGCTGCGTCATGACGGTCGGTTGATCGATCGGGCGCTCACACTGGTCTTTCCCGGACCGGACAGCGCCACGGGCGAAGATCTCGTTGAATTTCATGTACATGGCGGCCTTGCGGTGGTGCGGGCCGTCGAGAACGCGCTGCTTGCCCAAATGGGAGTCGTCCGCGCTGAGCCTGGGGCGTTCACCCGCCGCGCGCTGTTCAACGGGCGGCTCGACCTGGCGCAAGTCGAGGCGCTCGGCGATCTTCTCGCCGCGCAGACCGACGCGCAGGCGAGGACCGCCATATTGGGTACCGAAGGCTTGCTGCGCCGCAACATCGATGCGTTGCAGGGCGAGCTGCTGATGGCCGCTGCCGACGTCGAGTTGGCATTGGACTTCGCCGACGAGGATGATGGCGGAGCATTCGATCGAGATGCGCTGCAATCGAGACTACACGCGCTCGAGAACCGGATGCGGAGTTGGTTGGGACGCCCCTGTGTCGAAATACTCAACCGTGGCTTTCGCGTCGTGCTGGCGGGCAGGCCGAATGCTGGCAAGTCTACGCTGCTCAATGCGATGGCGGGACGCGATGCTGCGATCGTGTCACCAATTGCAGGAACGACACGCGATCGTATCGAAGTGTCGGTCGCGCACGGGGGGATTCCGTTCGTCCTTACCGACACCGCCGGTCTCGTCAGTGCCAGCGACGATCCGATCGAGATGATCGGGGTCGAGCGTGCCCGTGATGCCATGGCACAGGCCGACGTTCTTCTTTGGCTGGAAGATTCGGCGCCCTTGCCGCGCGCCGATGCCATCAGGGTAGCGGCGCAGCTCGATCGGCCGGATCGCGCGACGCCGCCCGCCGGGGCGATCAGCGTTTCCGGGCTGACCGGCGAGGGGTTGGAGCGCCTTTGGTCCATTGTTCATGCGCAGATCGCCGGTCGCTTGCCGCCGGAAGACGGAAGCGCGTTGAACGAGCGCCAACATGCGCTGCTCAGCCGCGCAATGGGCGCGGTCGTTGCTGCACGCGATGAGCAGGAGTTGCTCTTGCTTGCGGAGCAGTTGCGGGCGGCGCGGTACGCACTTGACCAGATAACCGGTGCTGCCGGGACCGAGGCCATGCTCGATCAACTCTTTGGGCGCTTCTGTATCGGCAAATAGCCCTGTTCCACGTGGAACGTTTTGACCGTAGTCGAAGAGCGGCTTACGGCAACCCAATGCAATTTGACGTGATCGTGATCGGCGGTGGCCACGCCGGCACTGAGGCCGCTGCCGCATCGGCACGGCGCGGTGCCCGCACGGCGTTGCTCAGCTTCGACCCGGCGACGATCGGGGCGATGTCCTGCAATCCCGCCATCGGCGGCTTGGGCAAGGGGCATCTTGTTCGCGAAGTCGACGCGTTCGATGGCCTGATCGCCCGCGCGGCAGACGCCGCGGCAATCCACTATCGGATGCTCAACCGCAGCAAGGGGACCGCTGTTCAGGGTCCGCGCGTCCAGGCGGACCGACGTCGCTACGCGGCTGCGATTCAGGGAATGCTTCAAGCCGAAACCAATCTGTCGATCGTCAGCGGCGAGGCTTCCGCGCTCGTTATCGGCGCCGGCGATTGTATCGCGGGTGTCGCGCTTGCCGATGGCACGGTCCTGTCGGCCCCGACGGTCGTGCTGGCGACAGGGACGTTTCTGGGCGGCCGCATTTTTCGTGGTGAGGATCGGGAGACCGGGGGACGTGTGGGCGAGCGGGCGGCGAGCCGGCTGTCCGAACAGCTCCGCGCACTTTCGCTGCCAATGGCGCGGCTGAAGACCGGCACGCCTCCGCGGCTCGATGGCCGGACCATCGACTGGGCGCGGCTCTCGACGCAGCCAAGCGACGATGAGCCGTGGACCATGTCGCCGATGACGGGGCGTCGCCTGCTCCCGCAGCTTGCCTGCGCGGTAACGCGGACCAACCCGCAAACGCATGCGATCATTGCTGCCGCCCTCGATCGGTCACCGCTGTTCTCCGGCGCGATCGGTGGGCAGGGACCACGCTATTGCCCGTCGATCGAGGACAAGATCCACCGCTTCGCCGATCGCGACGGGCATCAGGTGTTCCTCGAGCCCGAGGGACTGGACGACGCGCTGGTCTATCCCAACGGGATTTCGACCTCGTTGCCCGTCGATGTGCAGGCAGCGCTGATCGCCAGCATCGAAGGGCTGGAGCGGGCCCGGATCGCCACGCCCGGCTATGCGGTCGAATACGACTATATCGACCCGCGCGCGCTCGATCATTCGTTGGCACTGGATGCGATGCCGGGTCTGTTTATGGCCGGTCAGATCAATGGCACGACTGGCTATGAGGAAGCGGCCGCACAGGGGCTGGTGGCCGGCCTGAACGCGGCGGCGTATGCGTGCGATCTCGCGCCTGTGCCGTTCGAACGGCAGAGCAGCTATATCGGCGTCATGATCGATGACCTGACGCTGCAGGGCGTGACCGAACCGTATCGCATGCTCACTGCGCGGGCGGAATACCGCCTACATCTTCGCGCCAATAATGCAGAGACGCGTTTGTCACCGGTTGCCGCCACGGCCGGGTGCCTTTCCCCCTCGCGCCTTGTGCGGCTGCGGCTGCGGCAGGATGCCCGTGCCGAGATCGACCGCGCATTGGCTCAGACGCGAACGCCGCACGAGATGCGCCTGATGGGGGCCGACGTGGCGCAGGACGGCGTGCGCCGCTCCCTCGCCGAATGGCTACGCTTTGCGCAAGTCACCGCAGAACAGGTAGTGCCAAACAGTGATGTCGATCCAGCCATCCTGACCGAGGCTGTCGAAGACGCCCGCTACGCACCCTATCTCGATCGTCAGGCGACCGAGGTTGCTGCGCTCGGTGACGCAAAGGTGCGACTCGCGCCGTCACTCGATTACGCGGCGATCCCCGGCCTCTCGAACGAAATGGTCGAGCGATTGTCGGCGGCGCGCCCCGATACCCTCGCGACGGCATCGCGCGTCCGCGGGGTTACCCCTGCGGCGCTGACCGCAATCCTCCTTCACGTCCGGAAGCGCGCGGCATGACCGAGGTCGAGGCCCGTAACTGGATCAAGGAGCGCTTCGGAGAAGCGGCAACCGAGCGGCTCGAGGCCTATGGTGCGCTGCTGATCGAGGAGAGCGAACGACAGAATTTGATTGCACGGTCGACGATGGACCAGCTTTGGACTCGCCACTTGCTCGACTCGGCGCAGCTCGTGCCGTTGGGAGAAGATGCCGGCGACGGGGAGTGGATCGACATCGGTACGGGCGCGGGTCTACCCGGTATCGTGGCGGCGATCCTTCAATCCCGCCACGTCGTCATGATCGAACCACGTCGTCGCCGCGCCGACTTCCTCGATCGGGTCGCGGAGGCATTGGAGCTCGACGCGGAGGTCCTTTGTACGTCCGCCGCTCGATGTCAGCGGGCGCCTGCAGCGATCATTTCGGCACGTGCGGTTGCATCGCTCGACATGCTGTTGATGGATGCGACGGGTTTCGCCGACTTATCCACGCTTTGGTTGTTGCCTAAGGGGCGTTCGGCACAAAGCGAACTGGCCGATGCGCGGCATGCGTGGCATGGAGTGTTCCACGTGGAACCGAGTTTGACCGCCACCGATTCCTCGATCGTGGTTGCGCGGAATGTGAGGCGCCGATGATTATCGTAACCGTCGCCAATCAAAAGGGTGGGGTGGGCAAGACCACCAGCGCCATCAACGTCGGCACGGCACTGGCTGCGACGGGGCAGCGGGTGCTGTTGATCGACCTTGATCCGCAGGGCAACGCTTCGACCGGTCTCGGCATCGGGCGCAACGACCGGGAACGATCGAGCTACGATCTGCTGCTCGGCGACATGACGGTGGACGACGCTGCGATCCCGACGCGCGTCCCGAACCTCGACATCGTTCCCGCGACACAGGATCTCTCCGGTGCGGAGATCGAATTGATCGAGTTCGAAGCGCGCACGCACCGCCTCGATCAGGCGATCGAGCGCGGAAGCAAGCGGTGGGACGTCGTGTTGATCGACTGCCCACCATCGCTCGGCCTGCTGACGATCAACGCGATGGTGGCGAGCCATGCGCTGCTCGTCCCGCTACAATGCGAGTTCTTTGCACTCGAGGGGCTCAGCCAGTTGCTCACCACGGTCGAGCGGATACGTGAGCGCTTCAATCCTGGCTTGTCGATCCTGGGCGTCGTGCTGACGATGTACGACCGACGCAACCGGCTGACAGATCAAGTGTCCGATGACGTGCGTGCGGTGCTCGGCCGCGTCGTGTTCGACACGGTGATTCCGCGCAACGTCCGGCTGTCGGAGGCGCCGAGCCATGGCGTACCTGCGCTGATCTACGACCACCGCTGCGCCGGTTCGCAGGCGTATATTGCGCTTGCCCGCGAAGTGATCGGCCGCCTGCCGCGACTGGCGAAAGCGGCATGAGCGATCCCGTTGCCCGCAAACCGCGCCCGGGCGGGCTGGGCCGCGGCCTGTCCGCGCTGCTCGGCGATGCCGCCCCGCGCACAGTGCCAACCGAGGAAGGGCTGCCCGCGGTTGGATCGAGCGTGCGGATGCTACCCGTCAGCTCGCTCGCGCCGCATCCCGGCCAGCCGCGCCGTCACTTCGATGAAGGCGCGCTGGAGGAGCTGGCCCAGTCGATCGCTCAGCGCGGAATCATCCAGCCGATCGTCGTGCGCCCGCATGGAAAAGATTACCAGATCGTCGCGGGCGAGCGGCGCTGGCGCGCGGCCCAGCGTGCGCGCCTTCACGAGGTACCCGTCATCGTCCGCGATCTCGACGATGCCGAGACGCTCGAGATCGCGCTGGTCGAGAATATCCAGCGTCAGGATCTCAACGCGATCGAAGAGGCCGATACCTATTCGAAGCTGATCCAGGAGTTCGGCCACACGCAGGAGGCGCTCGGCAAGCTGGTCGGCAAGTCACGCAGTCATGTCGCCAACCTGTTGAGATTGCTCGATCTTCCGATCAATGTACAAAAGATGGTGATCGACGGCGCGCTCAGCATGGGGCATGCTCGCGCGATCATCAATGCGCCCGATCCCGAGACGCTGGCCGAACGGGTGGTCGAGCGCGGCCTTTCGGTTCGCGATACCGAGAAGCTGGCGCGCGGCGGCGCCCCTGCGGGCGGCACGGGGCGCGAGCGGCGCGATGCGGCGCCGGCGGCACCCTCCGAAAACGCCGACATCGCCGCGCTGGAACGTCAGATCGGCGACGTGCTGGGCCTCAACGTGCGCATCAGCTTCGGCGAGGGCGGCGGCACGCTGACGATCGGTTACTCAACGCTCGATCAGCTCGACATGGTCTGTCAGCGGCTGTCCGGCGAGGTGATCTGACGCCGCCGGGGGTGGCGCCTGACGGCCCGTCAGCCGCAGGGACGCCACCCGCCGGTCAGCGGAAGTTGTCGGCGTAAGCCTGCAGCTTCAGCTTGCGGACGGGGGCGGGGACGACGTGCGCCTCGATCCCCTCGCGCGTAGCATAGGCTTGCGCCGCTTCGGCGGTTGGAAAGCGCAGCTTCACCTGTTCGCGCGTGTCGCCCGAGCCCGCCCATCCGGTCAGCGGATCGGCGCGCTTGGCGTCGGACGGCTCGAACTCGAGGACCCAGCGATGCGTCAGTGCCTTGCCCGACGACATGGCGCTCTTGGGCTGCTGATAGATGCGTGCAGTTGGCATGGGCCGCTTCCTAATCCGATTTGCGCCGGCGCGCATCCGCATTTTTGGTCCGTAGCGTGGGATCGGCGGCGGCGGGATCGTCGGGCCAGGGGTGGCGGGGATAGCGCCCCCGCATCTCCTTCGCCACCGCTTGCCAACTGCCGGCCCAGAAGCCGGGCAGGTCGCGCGTCGTCTGGATCGGCCGCCCGGCAGGCGAGGTGAGGCTGAGGACCAGCGGCACCCGGTCGCGGCCGATCACTGGATGCGCCGACAGGCCATAGAGCGTCTGCACGCGCAGCTCGATTCGCGGGCCCCCTTCTGACGCATAGTCGATCGCGTGGCTCGATCCGGCAGGGCTTTCGAACCGGGCGGGGGCGACCCGGTCGATCTCACGCATTGCGTCCCAACCGAGGAGGTTGCGCAGCGCCTCGACCAACGTGCCCGGTGCAATCGCGTCGAGCCGGCGCTTGCCGGCGACCAGCGCGGGGAGCCAGTCATCGAGCCGCTCGGCCAGTACGGCATCGTCAAGCGGATGGCCGGCATAGGCGGCGCGTGCCCTCAATGCCGCGGCGCCCTCGTCCCAAGGCAGGAGGGACAAGCCATGCCGGCGGACGCCCTCGACCAAAGCCGCCTCGATCGCGTCGGCGGATGCATCCGAATCGGGGCCGCGCGAAAGTGCGATCGAGCCGAGCCGCCGCGTCCGCTCGGCCACGACACCGCCCGTCGCGGGATCGAAGCGCACCTCGCGCCGCGTCTCGATCCGGTCCGCGAACAGCGTCTCAACCGCGGCGGCGTCGAGCGGGGCCGCCGACAGGATACGTGCGCCCGCCGCCGATCCTTGCGTCTCGGCGACCGCCAGCCACTCGGCGCCGGCGAGGCTCGATGCGGAGTCGAGGATGAAGCCGCGCCCGCCGACGCTGCCCCAGCGTTCGCCCGTGGCATCCCGGCGGCGGGCGATGCGATCGGGATAGGCGAGCGCGATGCAAGTAGCGACGGGATGCTCGAACCCTTCGGCGCCCGCGCCGGCGACAAGGTCGGCCCAGCGTCCCGCCATCCGCCGCGCCGCCTCGGCCCGCTGGCCACGCTCGCCCCGCCAGCGGCGCAGGCGCAGCTCGAGGTCCGGATCGTTGCCACCGAGGCCCCGCTCGCCGAGCAGCACGGCGATCACCGCCGCGGTGCTCGCCAACCCGAGCTCGCCTGCACGCATGAGCATGTGCGCCAGCCGCGGCGGAAGCGGCAGCCGGGCGATCCGCCGGCCATGCGCGGTCGGTCGGCCGCCCTCATCGAGCGCGTCGAGGCGCTTCAGCCGTGCCCGCGCCTCGTCCACCGCGGCGGCGGGCGGCGGGTCGATCCATTTGAGCTGGCGAGGGTCGGCGACGCCCCAGATCGCCCCGTCGAGGACGAGCGCCGACAGGTCGGCTTCCAGTATCTCGGGCGGGTCGAAGCGCGGCATCCCCGCAGTTGCGGCGGCTTCCCACAGGCGATAGGCGGTTCCCGCTCCCTGCCGCGCGGCGCGCCCCGCACGCTGCGCCGCCGACGCCTGGCTCGCGCGTTCGGTGACCAGACGCGTCATCCCCGCCGCCCGGTCGTAGCGCGGGCGGCGGGCCAGCCCCGAATCGACGACGATGCGGATCGAATCGAGCGTCAGCGACGTCTCGGCGATTGAGGTGGCGAGGACGAGCTTGCGCAGCCCGTCGGGTTCGGGTCCGATCGCGGCGCGCTGGCGCGCGGGATCGACGTTGCCGTGCAGCTTGTGGACGCGCACGCCTTCCGGCGGGCCCAGCCGTTCGGCCACCCGCTCGATCTCGGCTACGCCGGGCACGAAGGCGAGCAGCCCGCCTTCGCGCTCGCGCATCGCCTGGCGAATGGCCGACGTCATGGCATCCTCCATCCGCCCGTTGCTGTCACGACCGAGGTGGATCAGCTCAAGCGGGTGGCTGCGCCCCTCGCTCTCGATCACCGGCGCGCCATCCATCAACGCGGCGAACCGCGTGCCGTCGAGCGTGGCGGACATCGCGACGATGCGCAGGTCGGGCCGCAGCGCCGCCTGCGCATCGAGCGCGAGCGCCAAACCGAAATCGCTGTCGAGGCTGCGTTCGTGTACTTCGTCGAACAGCACCGCCGATACGCCCGCCAGTTCGGGATCGGCCTGGATACGAGCGACGAAGATTCCCTCGGTCATTACCGTTACGCGCGTGGCCGCCGACCGCCTCGAGTCGAGTCGCGTGGCATAGCCATAGGTGCGCCCGACCGGCTCACCCGCCAGCGCCGCCATCCGCTCGGCCGCGGCGCGTGCCGCGATTCGGCGGGGGGACAGGAGCAGAATTTCGCCCTCGCACCAGGACTGGGTCAGCAGCGCGGGCGCAACCGCCGTCGTCTTCCCCGCACCCGGCGGCGCCACCAGTACCGCCGCGCTCATCTCGCGCAGCGCGGCGAGCAGGTCCGGCAATACGGCGTGAATCGGCAGGGCACTCATCGCACCGGGCGATACAGGGGAGGGAGCCAAGCCACAATTCGTGCGTATGCCACCCTCGCGCGGACGCCCCCGCCGCGCGTGTTGGAGATTGGAACATGGCAGCAAAGGCATTGGCAAGCCTCGCGATCAGCCCGACCGGCGACGGCTACCTCCTCATGATCGAGGACGAGGATGGCGAGACGATGGAGCTCACCGCGACGTTCGAGCAGCTCGACCTGATCGCCGAGGCGGTCGATCAGCAGCTCAACGGCGATGAAGAGGAAGCCCTCGGCATCGACGAGGACGAATAAGCGAAAGGGGCGGCCCTTGCGAGCCGCCCCTTCCTTTAACGATTACCAACCGCGGTTGTAATAGCCGCGATCGTAATAGCCTCGGTTGTAGCCGCGGCGGTCGTAGCGCCAGTCGCGGCGCGCCTCACGCCAGTGGCGGCGGGCACGGCGGTCGTCGCGCCAGTGACGGCGATGGTCGCGCCAATGGCCGCGCCCGCGATTCCAGTCGCGACGGTCCCAGCGATCACCGCGCCAACGCTGCCCGGGGTGCGCGAAGGCAAGCGTGGAAGCCGCGGTGGTCGCGGTCGCGGCGGGCGCGGGCGCCGCAGTAGCGGCAGCTGCGGGAACGATCGTGGCCGCGAGCGCGGCGGCAATGGCAAAGATACGCATCTTACTCTCCTCAGCGAAGGCTTCTGGAGATGATAATAACCGCTACGCCTGAACGGGTACCGACGCGCACGTTCACCTGAGGTTGTTTCGGCGGCGCCTGCCGCGCGGGATCAATAGGCGCGGGCGACGGCGAACTCGACGGCCTCGATCATCGCATCCTTGGCCGCGCCGCTGGCGAAGGGGCCGATCGCGTCGATCGCACGCTGGCCGTAATGGCGCGCGCGCGCCATCGTGTCGTCGACCGCGCGGGTGTCCCGCATCCGCTGCACCGCCTCGGCCAGCATCGCGTCGCCATTCTCGCCCTCGCGGATCGCGCGCAGCCAGAAGGCGCGTGCCTCGGCATCGCCGCGGGCATAGGCGAGGATGACGGGCAGCGTCATCTTGCCCTCGCGGAAGTCGTCGCCGGCGTCCTTGCCCATCGTGCCGGCGTCGCTGACATAATCGATCGCGTCGTCGACGAGCTGGAAGGCGATGCCGAGATTGCGGCCATAGGAATCGAGCGCCGCTTCCTCGCTCTCGGGCCGCTCGGCCACCACCGCGGCGATGCGGCAGGCGGCGGCGAACAGCGCGGCGGTCTTGGCGCCGATGATCTCGAGATAGCGCTCTTCTGACAGGTCGAGGCGGCGGATGGCGGTCAGCTGGTTGACCTCGCCCTCGGCGATCACCGCGCTGGCGTTCGACAGGATCTTGAGCACCTTGAGGCTGCCGTCCTCGACCATCAGCTCGAAGCTGCGGCTGAACAGGAAGTCGCCGACCAGCACACTGGCTGGATTGCCCCAGATGATGTTGGCGGTGCGCTTCCCGCGGCGAAGGTCGCTGCCGTCGACGACATCGTCGTGGAGCAAGGTCGCGGTGTGAATGAACTCGACCGCGGCGGCGAGGCGGTGATGGCGGGTGCCGCCATAACCGAGCAGACTGGCGCTCGCGAGCGTCAGCATCGGCCGCATCCGCTTGCCCCCGCCCGCGATCAGGTGACCGGCGAGTTTCGGGATGAGCGGAATGTCGGACTGCATCCGGTCGAGGATGACCGTGTTGACGCAGTTCATGTCATGCGCCGTCACCGCGACCATGGGATCGAGCGAGGCGGGCGGGCGCGACCCCAGGCGATGCACGGAAGCATTCATTGCCCTGCGACTTGGCCTTTCACCATGACAAACGCAAGTCGCTTGCGCCCTTCGTGACCAAAGGCCATCACCCGGCCTGACGTCAAGGGAAGGGGCCGCGATGACCGACGAGACGCTGGGACGCTATCGCCAGAGCATCGACAATATCGACATGGCGCTCGTTTGCCTGCTCGCCGAGCGGTTCAAGGTCACGCAGGCGGTCGGCCGCTACAAGGCCGAGCAGGGCCTCCCCCCCGCCGACCCCGGCCGCGAGGAGGCGCAGATCGCCCGCCTGCGCCGGCTGGCGGCGGAGGCCGATCTCGACCCGGAGTTTTCGGAAGCCTTCCTGCGCTTCATCATCGACGAGGTGATCCGCCACCACGAGCGGCTGCGGGGCTAGGACCGGCAAGGGAACCACCGCCCCCCTCGCATCGTCTGTTGGCCGAGCGAGCGGAGGGCCAATGCGCGACGATTTCCTGATCTTCGAACCCGGTGACGTGGACCTCGCCCGCTCGCCGCTGCGCGGGAAGTGCGAAGCGGAGACGTTCGTGCTCGGCGCGTTCAATCCGGGCTTCACGCGGCTCCCCTTGGGCAACCTCATGATGATGGTGCGTGTGGCGGAAGGGCTTGTCGATGCCGGCACGCGGTCGTTGCGATGGGAGGCCGACCGCTACCTCGTCGACGAATGGCCCGCTGATCGCGTTGATGCGACCGACCCGCGGATCCTGAAGATCACCGGCGATCCGTGGCGGCCGCTGGCGCTTACGTCGCTGTCGTGGCTGCTCCCCGTGGAACTGTCGCCCGATGGCGAGCGGGTCGAGGCGGTGCATTACGACCGGGCGATCGTGCCGGCCGCCAGCTATCAGGCTTATGGCGTCGAGGACCCGCGCATCTCGAAGGTCGGGGACGAATGGGTGATGACGACATGTTCGGTCAGCCCCGAGCGGCTCTGCACCACGCTCTACCGATCGCGCGACGCGATAGACTGGACGCTGGAGGGGATCGTCCTCGACCACCAGAACAAGGACATGCTGGTGTTCGAGGGGCAGTCGGGTGGCCGCTATTGGGCACAGACCCGGCCGCTGGGCGAGACGTGGTTCGCCTATCCGCCGGGCAGCGAATGGCGCGCGGGGCCGGCGATCAACCTCGCCACCTCGCCCGACCTTCTCCACTGGAAGCCTTATGACAAGCCCGGGCTCAGGCCCCACGCCGCCACCGTCTCCACCGCGCGGATGGGCGGGGGGACGCCGCCGATCCTCACCGATTGCGGCTGGCTGACGCTTTGGCACGGGGTCGAGCCTGGGGCGGAGGTCGGCATCTATCGCACCTATTGGTCGATCCTCGACCGCGACGACCCCTCGATCACCGTCGCGACCGAGCATGAGGCGCTGATCGAACCCGCGCCGCACCTGACCGCACATCTCGATCACCTCAAATATCTAGACAGCGTCGTGTTCACGACGGGCATCGTCGATGCCGGCGACCATTATCTGGTGGCGAGCGGGGAGGCGGATCTCGCCTGTCGCCTGACACGCATCGACAAGGGCCGATTCGCATGAGCCGCCCCTGGTGGCATGGCGCCGTCCTCTATCAGGTCTATCCGCGCTCGTTTCAGGATTCGAACGGCGACGGCATCGGCGACCTTGCCGGCATCACCGCGCGGCTCCCCTATTTCGTCGAACTCGGCATCGATGCGATCTGGATCTCGCCGATCTTCCCATCGCCGATGGCCGACTTCGGCTACGACGTGGCCGATTATCGCGGGATCGACCCGCGGTTCGGCTCGCTCGCCGACTTCGACACACTGCTTGAACGCGCGCACGGCCTCGGGCTCAAAGTGCTGCTCGACTTTGTCCCCAACCACAGTTCGGACCAGCATCCGTGGTTCGTCGAGAGCCGGTCGTCGCGCGAGAACCCGAAGCGCGACTGGTACATCTGGCGCGATCCCGCCCCCGGTGGCGGGCCGCCCAACAACTGGATCAGCGATTTCGGCGGGCCGGCTTGGGAATATGACGAGGCGACCGGCCAATATTACAGCCACGCCTTCCTCAAGGAACAGCCCGACCTCAACTGGCGCAACCCGGACCTGCGCGCGGCGATGATGGATGTGCTCCGCTTCTGGTTCGATCGCGGCATCGACGGGTTCCGGATCGACGTGCTGTGGCACATGGTCAAGCACGCCGAGTTTCCCGACAATCCGGCCAATCCCGACTTCACCGAGGGGATGGGCGAGATGTGGCGCGTCCTCCAACTCCACTCGACCGACCAGCCCGAGGTGCACGACATCGCCGCCGAGATGCGCGCGATCGCCGATTCCTACGGTGACCGCCTGTTGATCGGTGAGATCTACCTGCCCGTAGAGAAGCTGATGACCTATTACGGCTCTGCCGAGGCACCGGGCGTGCACCTCCCCTTCAACTTCCAGCTCATCGACGCCCCCTGGAACGCGCATGCGCTGGCGACGCTGATCGAGGCGTACGAACTGGCGCTGCCCGGGGACGGTTGGCCCAACTGGGTGCTCGGCAATCACGACCGGCCACGCGCAGCGACGCGGTTCGGCGAGGCACAGGCGCGGGTCGCGGCGATGCTCAACCTGACGCTGCGCGGCACGCCGACCATCTATTATGGCGACGAGATCGGCATCGCCGATGTGACGATTCCGGCGGAAAAGGTCGCCGACCCGCGCGAGCTTCGCGAACCGGGCAAGGGCCTCGGCCGCGATCCGGTCCGCACCCCGATGGCCTGGGACGAGAGCGACTGGGGCGGCTTTACCGCTGGCGAGCCGTGGCTGCCGCTCCATCCCGACTGGCGGGCACGCAACGTCGCCGCGCAGCGCGGCGATGCCGGATCGATCTGGTCGCTCCACCGCGACCTGATCGCGCTGCGCCGCGCGACGCCCGCATTGTCGATGGGCGACTGGCACCCGGTACACGCCGACGATGCGATCCTCGCTTATGAACGGCGCGAGGGGGACACGCGCGTCCTCGTCGCGCTCAACCTGACCGCCGAGCCCGCGCGGCTGCCACTGCCCGACTGGGCACGCGGCCTCACCCCGCGGCTGAGCACGCTCGGCGGCCTGCCCGGCTTCGAGCATGGCGCGCTGATCCTGATGGGCGACGAGGGGGTGATCCTGACGTGAAGATCGCGATGATCGCGCCGATCGCCTGGCGCACCCCGCCGCGCCACTATGGCCCCTGGGAACTGGTGACGAGCCTGCTGACCGAGGCACTGGTGGCCAAGGGCGTCGACGTGACGCTGTTCGCCACCGCCGATTCGCTGACCGCGGCGAAACTGGAGGCGGTCGTACCCGCGCCGTACAGCGAGGACCCCTCGGTTGATGCCAAGGTGTGGGAGCATCGGCACCTCGCGAACGTGTTCGAGCGGGCGGGCGACTTCGACCTCATCCACAACCAGGCGGACTTTCCCGCCCACGCCTTTGCCAATCTGGTCGATACGCCGATGGTGACGACGATCCACGGCTTCTCGTCCGACCGCATCCTGCCGATGTACGCGCCATATCAGGAGCGCGTGCATTATGTCGCGATCAGCAATGCCGACCGGCATCCGGCGCTCCGCTATGCCGCGACGATCCATCACGGCATCCCTGTCGAGGACTTCGCCTTCGATCCGAAGGGTAGCGAAGACTTCCTCTTCTTCGGCCGGATGCATCCCGACAAGGGCGCGGCCGAAGCGATCGCGGTGGCGGAGGCGACCGGCCGCCGCCTGGCGATGTACGGCATCGTCCAGGACGCCGGCTATTACCAGCGCGAGGTGGCGGGCCGGTTGTCGGACCGGATCGTCCATCCCGGCGCCGTCGGCGGGGCCGATCGGATCGCGGCGCTGGGCGGTGCGGCGGCGCTCCTCCACCTTATCAACTTCGACGAGCCATTCGGGCTGTCGGTGGTCGAGGCGATGGCGTGCGGTACCCCCGTCATCGCGATGAACCGCGGGTCGATGCCGGAACTAATCGAGGACGGCGTCACCGGCTTCCTTGTCGACTCGCTGGACGACGCGATCGCCGCGGTGGCGCGACTCGGGGAGATCGACCGCGCCGCCTGTCGCCGCGCGGTCGAAGCCCGCTTTTCCGTCGAGCGGATGGCGGAAGACTATATTGCGCTCTACGAACGCATCCTGTCTCAGCCGCGATAGACGCTCGGCACCACCGGGCCGTCGGTCGCCATGATCGGCTTCGCGATGAAGGGCAGGGCGAGCGCCGTCAGCCCCAGCACGGCAGTGACGCCAAAGGTCGTGATCGTCCCGAACTGCCGCGCTGGCAGCCATCCGTCCATGCCGATCGGATGCGCAATTCGGCCGAAGAGATAGACTGTCGCTGCGCCCGCCAGCCAGACCGAACTTCCGACATTCCACTCGATCGCGGCAATCAGGATGAGGATGATCGGCGTGTATTCGGCGAAGTTGAGCTGTGCCCGCATCCGCGCAGCCAGCCTCGCATCGCCGCCGTCGCCGTGCAGGATCTTCTGCCCCAGGCGGATGCGCACGATTCGCACCGCCAGCCACAGGTTGATGAGCGCCGCCGCCCCCGCCGCCGCCAACGTCACTGGTAAGGTCATTCCGATCCCCCTATGGAGCGCCGACCGTGCCACCGGGCAGCAATGCTTGCAACGCACGCCGAAATCGGTATAGGCGCACCCTCGCTTCGCGACCTGCCCCGGCCACGTGGTGGTGCGGGCGCGCATCTGTTTGCGCGCTTGCCCGTTCCGCGCGAGGGGGGTATCGCGACCTCGAATCCACGACGAAGAAGGTTTGCCGAAATGGCCGTTCCCAAGAGAAAGACCTCGCCCTCGCGGCGCGGCATGCGTCGTTCGCACGATGCGCTGAAGGTCGAGTCGTTCCAGGAGTGTTCGAACTGCGGCGAACTCAAGCGTCCCCACATCCTGTGCGGGTCGTGCGGCCATTATAACGGCCGTGAGATCGTTGCGGTCGAGGCCTAATAGGGCACCGACGTAAGCTTCAGGGAACGACAAGCGGATATGGCGGAGAGCACGCGGATCGCCGTCGATGCGATGGGCGGCGACGGTGGTCTCGCCGTCATCCTCGACGGTGCTGCGCGTGCCGCCACCGACCGTGCCGATCTGTCCTTCCTGCTGGTCGGTGACGAGGCGGCGATTCGCGCCGCGCTCGAATCGCATCCGGCGCTTGGCCCGCGGGTCGAGATCGTCCACGCGCCCGAAACCGTCGGCTCGGATGAAAAGCCGAGCACGGCGATTCGTCGTGCGCGCGTCACCTCGATGGGATTGACCATCGACGCGGTGAAGCAGGGGCGCGCGGGTGCGGCGGTGTCGGCGGGCAATACCGGCGCGCTGATGGCGATGGCAAAGCTGTCGCTGCGCACCATTCCGGGCATCGACCGCCCGGCGCTTGCGGCACTGCTCCCCAGCCTCGGCGACAACGACACGGTGATGCTCGACCTCGGCGCGAATACCGAGTGCGATGCCCGCAACCTCGTCCAGTTCGCGGTGATGGGTGCCGCCTATGCGCGCACCGCGCTCGATCTCGAGCGGCCGCGCGTCGCGTTGCTCAATATCGGCACCGAGGATTTGAAGGGCACCGACATTATCCGCGATGCCGCGCAGCGGCTGCGCAGCGCATCGCACCTGCCGATGGCGTTCACCGGCTTCATCGAGGGCGATCGCCTGTCGCGCGGGCAGGTCGATGTGATCGCCTGCGACGGGTTTTCGGGCAACATCGCGCTCAAGACCGCCGAAGGGACCGCGCGCTTCGTCGCCGACCTGCTGCGCCGCGCGTTTTCGAGCTCGATTCGCTCGAAGATCGGCTTCCTGATCTCGCGCCCCGCGACGCAGTTGCTGCGCGATCATCTCGATCCCAACAATCACAATGGCGCGATCTTCCTCGGCCTCAATGGGCTCGTCGTGAAGAGTCATGGCGGCGCCAACGCGATCGGCATTGCCAACGCGCTGAAGCTCGCCGCCAAGCTGGCCGACGACGACCTGACCCGCCGGATCGGCGAGGACCTCGGCAACATCGAGGCGCGCGCGGCATGAGCATCCGCGCGGTGATCGCCGGCACCGGCGCAGCGCTGCCCGCGCGGCGCGTGTCGAACGAGGAACTGTCGCAGACCGTCGATACCACCGACGAATGGATCGTCGAGCGTACCGGCATCCGCTTCCGCCATCTGGCAGGCGAGGGGGAGACGACCTCGACGCTCGCCACCGACGCCGCGCACCGCGCGCTTGAGGCAGCGGGGATCGAGGCGCAGGCGATCGACCTGATCGTGCTGGCGACCGCCACCCCGGACCAGACCTTTCCCGCGACCGCGACGCGCGTGCAGGCGGCGCTTGCCATCGACGATTGCGTGGCGTTCGACGTGGCGGCGGTCTGTTCGGGCTTCCTCTACGCGCTCCAGGTCGCCGACACGATGATCCGTGCGGGCGCGCACCGCCGCGCGCTGGTGATCGGGGCCGAGACGTTCAGCCGCATCCTCGACTGGGAGGATCGCACGACCTGCGTCCTGTTCGGCGACGGTGCCGGCGCGATCGTGCTGGAAGGGCGCGAGGTCGAGGACGAAGGAATCCTCGCCGTCCGCCTGCACGCCGATGGTCGGCACAACGAGCTTCTCTATGTCGATGGCGGCCCGTCGACCACGGGCACCGTCGGCAAGCTTCGGATGAAGGGCCGCGAGGTCTTCCGCCACGCCGTCGTCAATCTCGCCGCCGTGCTGCGCGAGACGATGGCGGTGACGGGTCACGACCCGTCCGAGATCGACTGGCTGATCCCGCATCAGGCCAATGCCCGCATCCTCGACGCCACCGCGCGCAAGCTCGACCTTTCGCCCGAGCGGGTGGTCGTGACCGTCGATCAGCACGCCAATACCTCGGCAGCATCGGTGCCGCTCGCGCTCGACACCGCAGTCCGCGACGGACGAATCCGGCGCGGCCAGCTGCTCGTGCTCGAGGCGATGGGCGGTGGCTTCACCTGGGGCGCGGCAGTCATCCGCTATTGAAACATCGTACTAAAGCGGAATTGGTTTGGGCCGGGACCGCTGTTACGATAACATCCCTTTTACAAAACAGGTTGGGGAGCAACTTTCGATGCAGGCCGGAACTCTCACGCGCGCCGATCTCGCCGAAGCGCTGCACAGCGAAGTCGGCCTGTCGCGCAACGATTCGTCGAAGCTGGTCGAGCAGATCCTCGGCCATCTGTGCGAAGCGCTGGCCAAGGGCGAGAACGTCAAGATTTCCGGCTTCGGCAGCTTCATCCTGCGCGACAAGGGCGAGCGGATCGGCCGCAATCCCAAGACCGGGGTCGAGGTGCCGATCGCGCCGCGCCGCGTCCTGACCTTCCGCGCCAGCCAGATGATGCGCGACCGCATCGTCGCGGGCGCCTGAACCCTGCGATGACGGGCCGGGCGAAGGCCGAGAACGCCTTTCGCACGATCGGCGAGGTTGCCGAGGAAACCGGCCTGCCGCAGCATCGCCTGCGTTACTGGGAGCAGCGGTTTCCCGAACTCAGGCCGCTGACCCGCGCGGGTCAGCGCCGCTATTACCGGCCCGAGGACGTGGCGCTGGTGCGCCGCATCGACGACCTGCTCAGCCGCCAGGGCTATACCATCCGCGGCGTGCAGCAATTGCTGGCGAGCGAGGCGGGATCGCGGCGGGGGAAACCGCCCACACCGGAGACACCGGCGCCGGAAGTCGCACGCGGCCCGCTCCAGATCCTGCGCGACCATCTCGCCGCCGCGCTCGATCACGACGCGCGCTGACGGGGCTTCAATCTCGCCCGCGCGCGGGCTAGAGCGCGCGCTTGCCCCAGCACCGTCACTCCAATCGCCCCCGTTTCGATCCCGTCGGCACCGCGCCGCGCCGCGCGGCGCTGCGCATCCTCGATGCCGTGTTGCGCCGCGGACAGGCGCTGGAGGCAGCGCTGCCGCGCGCGGGTGAGGGACTGGCGCCCGCCGATCGCGGCCTTGCCCACGCCATCGCGGCGGAGGCGCTGCGCCGTCTCCCCGATCTCGACGCACTGATCGACGGCGCGACGCGTCAGCGGCTGCCCGACGATGCCAAGGCACGCACCGTGCTGCGCATCGCGCTCGTCCAGGCGCTGCGCCTCGACACACCGCAGCATGCCGCGATCACGACCGTGCTGCCGCTGGTCGATGGCGGCCCGCGCAAGCTGGTCCACGGCGTGTTCGGTGCGCTGATGCGCGGCGGGGCGACGCTGCCCGACCTGCCCGCGCTGCCCGAGGCGGTCGAGGCGCGCTGGCGCAAGGCACACGGCGCCGCGATGGTCGAGGCGGCACGCGAGGCAATCGCCGCGCCGCCGCCCGTCGACCTGTCGCTACGCGATGCCGCCGTGACCGACGCACTGGCCGAGCGCGTCGGCGGCGTCAGCCTCGCCCCGGGCCATGTCCGGCTCGCTCCCGGTACCGACGTCGCCGCGCTGCCCGGCTATGCCGAGGGCGACTGGTGGGTGCAGGATCTCGCCGCGACGATACCCGCGCGCCTTCTGGGCAAGGGCAGCGGCACCGTGCTCGATCTGTGCGCCGCGCCCGGCGGCAAGACGATGCAGCTCGCGGCCGCAGGCTGGCGTACGGTCGCGCTCGACATCGCCGAAAACCGCCTGACGCGGCTGCGCTCGAACCTCGCACGCACGCGTCTCGACGTCGAGCTGGTCGCGGCCGATGCATTGAAGTGGCAGCCCGAGACGCCGGTGGATGCTATCCTGCTCGACGCGCCGTGCAGCGCGACGGGCATCTACCGCCGCCATCCCGACGTGCTCTATCGCGCGCATTCCGGCCTGATCGCGGAGACCGCCGCGCTTCAGACCGCGATGTTGGCGCGCGCCGCCGACTGGGTGAAGCCGGGCGGCCGCCTCGTCTACGCCGTTTGTTCGCTCGAACCCGCGGAGGGCGAGGAACAGCTCGCGCGCTTCCTGTCCGACCGACCGGACTATGCGATCGAGCCGGCAACTGCCGACGAGCTCCCCGCCGGCATCACCCCGCGCGAAGACGGGACCGTTCGCACGCTGCCGACGATGCTTGCCGATGACGGCCGGCTTGACGGGTTTTTCATCGCGCGACTTCGCCGGACGTGAATGAACATTGCCGCAGCGGTCATCGCTGCTAAGGAAGCGCGATCATGCAACAGTCCGTGCGTATCGCGCCCTCGATCCTGTCCGCCGACTTCGCCAAGTTGGGTGAGGAAGTGCGCGCGATCGACGCGGCCGGCGCCGACTGGATCCATGTCGACGTCATGGACGGCCATTTCGTCCCCAACCTGACGATCGGCCCGGCGGTGGTGAAGGCGCTGCGCGCCCATTCGGCCAAGCCGTT
Source organism: uncultured Sphingomonas sp. (assembly GCA_913775315.1). Taxonomy (GTDB): domain Bacteria; phylum Pseudomonadota; class Alphaproteobacteria; order Sphingomonadales; family Sphingomonadaceae; genus Sphingomonas. The sequence goes on from CAJYIX010000022.1 coordinate 95,569, forward strand.
CGACGTCCACCTGATGATCGAGCCCGTCGATCCGTTCCTGGAGGCCTTTGCCGAGGCCGGCGCCGACTGCATCAGCTTCCACCCGGAAGCCGGGCCGCACTCGCACCGCACCGTCCAGCGGATCAAGGCGCTGGGCAAGCGTGCCGGCGTCGTCCTGTGCCCCGCCACCCCCGCCAAGATGCTCGACTATCTCCTCGAGGATGTGGACCTCGTCCTGGTGATGAGCGTCAATCCCGGCTTCGGCGGGCAGAAGTTCATCGAAAGCCAGCTTCGCAAGATCGAGGCGATCCGCAAGTCGATCGACAAGCTCGGCAAGCCCATCGACCTGGAGGTCGACGGCGGCGTCGATGCCTCGAACGCGGCGCGGGTGATCGCGGCCGGCGCCGACGCGCTCGTCGCTGGCACCGCTGCGTTCCGCGGCGGGCCCGAGCATTATGCCGCCAATATCGCCGCGTTGAGGGCGGGTTGAACGACCTGCCCCCGCTCGATCCCGGCGCCGACGGGATCGAGGAGGGCAAGCGGCTGATCCGCCAGGGCGGCGACGGCGGCCTGTCGCTGTCCGAGCGGATTGCCGAACGCTTCCACCGGCTGACGTGGCGCACGCCGATCCACGCGCTGAAGCTGAAGGGCCGGCATCCGCTCAAGCTGCTGACCGTCGCCGACGACCCGTTCTTCGGCGATGTCGAGAGCGGGCAGGCGCTCCTCGACGGCGAGCTGAGTTTCGGGGGCGAGGCGCTGCCCGTCGGCATGCTCGGCCTCGACAAGCCGAGCTTTTCAAAGGGCTATGGCGAGCACCTCCACACCTTTGCCTGGCTGCGTGACCTGTCGAGCGTCACCACGCGCGCAGTCGGCGCGCCGATTGCCGAGGCGATCATGCGCCAGTGGATCGCCGCGCACGGCGCGACGATCTCCGAGCCCGCGTGGCGCCCCGACCTGTGGGGTCGGCGCATTCTCTACTGGACCGCGCATGCGCCGCTGATCCTGTCGTCGACCGACCTCGTCTATCGCTCGAACGTGCTCCACGCGCTCGCCCGCGGCGCGCGCCACCTCGACCGTACGGCGGACAAGGCACCCGCGGGCGCGCCGCGCATCGCCGCTTGGTGCGGCGTGGTTGCCGCGGGCCTCATGATCCCCGGCGGCGATCCGCGCCGCGTGTTCGGGGAAGCGGGGCTCGTCAAGGCGCTCGCCGCGTCGCTGACCGATGACGGCGGTATCGTCGGCCGCTCACCCGCGTCGCTCTACGATGCGATCCAGCTGGTCACGATGCTGCGCGGTACCTATGCCGCGCGCCGCATGGACCTGCCAGAGGCGGTGGCCGAGCGGCTGCCCAAGATGGTCTCCGCGCTGCTCGGCGTGATGCACGCCGACAAGGCGCTGTCGAGCTGGCAGGGCGGCTGTCCGCAGGATCCCGAGCTGATCGTCCAGACGATCGAGGCGACCGGCGCGCGCGTCCGCCCGCTGCGCCAGGCGCGCGACTGGGGCTATCAGCGGCTGTCGGCGGGCAACACGCTGGTCATCGTCGATGCCGCCCCGCCCCCGGTCGCGCGGATGGTCGATGGCGGCTGTGCCTCGACCCTGGCGTTCGAGCTGTCGGACGGGGTCAGCCGCATCGTCGTCAACTGCGGCGGCGCGCGCTCCGCGGTGGCGCAGGTGCCCGCCTCGCTCGCCGAGGGGCTGCGCACCACCGCGGCACATTCGACGCTGGTGCTGGGCGATTCGAACTCCACCGCGCTCCACGCCGACGGCACGCTCGGCAAGGGCGTGGCCGAAGTCGAACTGTCGCGGCAGGAGAGCGAGGCGACGAGCCGGCTGGAAGCGAGCCACAACGGCTATGTCCGCCGCTTCGGCCTCGTCCATCGGCGCCTGCTCGCGCTCGGAAACGACGGCCGCGACCTGCGCGGCGAGGACATGCTGCTGCCCGAGGGACGGCGCCGCCGCCGCGATCCGGTGCCCTTCGCGATTCGCTTCCACCTCGCCCCCGATGTGGAGATCGCGCCGACCGCGGACGGACAGGCCGCGTTCCTGCGCCTGCCCGGCCAGCTCCTGTGGCAGTTCCGCGCCAAGGGCGCCGCGCTGACGATCGAGGAAAGCCTCTGGATCAACGCCTTCGGCCGCCCGATCGCGACGCGTCAGCTCGTCCTGACCGGCGAAGCCCCGCCGGGCGGTGCGAGCATCAGCTGGGCGTTCCACCGCTCGCGTTGACCCTCGCGGGTTGCGCGCCCGGCCCCATCGGCCTAACCGCGCGCGCATGACCAGCATCCCCATCCGCCGCGCGCTCCTGTCCGTTTCCGACAAAACGGGCATCGTCGATCTGGGCCACGCGCTCGCCGCGAAGAACGTCGAGCTCGTCTCGACCGGCGGCACCGCGAAGGCACTGCGCGACGCCGGCCTTGACGTGCGCGACATTTCGGATCTCACCGGCTTTCCCGAGATGATGGACGGGCGCGTGAAGACGCTGCACCCGATGGTGCATGGCGGCCTGCTCGCGGTGCGCGACGACGCCGAGCACGCCGCGGCGATGGCGACGCACGGCATCGGCGCGATCGACCTTGTCGTCGTCAATCTCTACCCGTTCGAGGCGACCGTCGCGAAGGGCGCGGGCCGCGACGAGGTGATCGAGAATATCGATATCGGCGGCCCGTCGATGGTCCGTTCGGCCGCTAAGAACCACGCCTATGTCGCGATCGTCACCGATCCCGCCGACTATGCCCTGGTCGAGGGCGGCGAGACGACGCTCGACCAGCGCCGGATGCTCGCGGCCAAGGCCTATGCCGCCACCGCCGCCTATGATTCGGCGATCGCCCAGTGGTTCGCCTTTGCCGATCAGGGCGAGCGGTTCCCGGCGACGCTCCCGCTCGCCTTCACCCGCGCCGACGAACTCCGTTATGGCGAGAACCCGCATCAGTCGGCGGCGCTCTACGTCCCCCGCGGCCCGCGCGCGAACGGCATTGCCCAGGCCGCGCAGGTGCAGGGCAAGGCGCTCAGCTACAACAATTACAACGACGCCGACGCGGCGCTCGAACTGGGGAGCGAGTTTCGCGATGGCCCGCCCACCGTCGTCATCGTCAAGCACGCCAATCCCTGCGGCGTCGCGACCGGCGAGACGCTGATCGAGGCGTATCGGGCCGCCTTCGCCTGCGACACCGTTTCCGCGTTCGGCGGGATCGTCGCGGTCAACCGCCCGCTCGACGGCGAGACTGCGCGCGCGATCGCCGAGATCTTCACCGAAGTCGTCGCCGCCCCCGATGCGGATGACGAGGCGAAGGCGGTGTTCGCCGCCAAGAAGAATCTGCGCCTCCTCCTGACCGGCCCGCTCCCCCACCCGGCGCGCCCCGGCCTGGCCATCAAGTCCATCGCCGGCGGGCTACTGGTCCAGTCGCGCGACGGCGGCACGCTCGCCGACCTCGACCTCAAGGTGGTAACGAAGCGGCAGCCCACGGAGCAGGAACTCGCCGACTGCCGCTTTGCCTGGACCGTCGCCAAGCACGTCAAGTCGAATGCGATCGTCTATGCCAAGGACGGGGCGACCGCGGGCGTCGGTGCGGGCCAGATGAACCGCCTCGAATCCGCGCGCATCGCCGCGTGGAAGGCGCGCGACGCGGCCGAAAAGGCCGGCTGGGCCGAGGCGCGCACGATCGGCTCGGCGGTCGCCTCAGACGCGTTCTTCCCCTTCGCCGACGGCCTCCTCGCGGCGGTCGAGGCGGGGGCGACCGCGGTGATCCAGCCCGGTGGCTCGATCCGCGACGAGGAAGTGATCGCCGCCGCCAACGAAGCGGGGCTGGCGATGATCTTCACCGGGATGCGCCACTTCCGGCACTGATCGCGGCGCGCCGAACGCCCGTCGCAATCGGCGGCGGGCGCTGCTATCTGATCGCCATGCCACATCTCTATCTCGTCGACGGCTCGGGCTATATCTTCCGCGCCTATCACCGCCTGCCGCCGCTCACCAACAAGCATGGGGAGCCGGTGGGCGCGGTCTATGGCTACACGACGATGCTGTGGAAGCTCGCCGACGAGCTTCACAAGGCCGACGGCCCCACCCACATGGCGGTCATCCTCGACAAGTCGTCGAAGACGTTCCGCAACGACCTCTACGACCAGTACAAGGCGCACCGCCCGCCGCCGCCCGAGGACCTCGTCCCCCAGTTCCCGATGATCCGCGACGCCACGCGCGCCTTCAGCCTGCCGTGCATCGAGGAGGAGGGGTGGGAGGCCGACGACCTGATCGCGAGCTACGCCAAGGCGGCGCTGGCGCAGGGGTGGCAGGTGACGATCGTCAGCTCGGACAAGGACCTCATGCAGCTGGTCGAGGACGGTAGCCTCGACCTCTACGACACGATGAACAACCGACGGCTGGGCCGCGAGCATGTGCTCGAGAAGTTCGGCGTCGGGCCGGAGAAGCTGGGCGACGTGCTCGCGCTGATGGGCGACAGCGTCGACAACGTGCCGGGCGTGCCGGGCGTGGGGCCGAAGACCGCGGCCAAGCTGATCCTCGAACATGGCGACCTCGAGTCCGTGCTCGCGGCGGCCGAGGGGATGAAGAAGGGCAAGCTGCGCGACAATCTGATCGAGCATGCGGAGATGGCGCGGCTGTCGCGCCGGCTGGTCGAACTGACGTGCGACGTGCCGCTCCCCGATCCGCTCGACGCGCTGGAGATGCAGGGGATTCCCGAGGCGCCGCTGCGCGCGTTCCTCGACCATCACGGCTTCCGCTCGCTGCTCGCCAAGCTGTCGAGCGTCGCCGATGCGCCCGCCGCGGCGGCTACGGCGCCGGTTGCGCCCGACGAAGACCCGCCCTGCAACCATGACGGCTACGAGACCGTGGTGGACGAGGGCGCACTCGATCGCTGGATCGACGACGCTCGCGCGCAGGGCTGGGTCGCGGTGGATACCGAGACGACGGGCACCGACCCGATGCGCGCCGAACTGGTCGGCGTCAGCCTCGCGCTCCAGCCCAATCGTGCCTGCTACATCCCCATCGCGCATGGCGGCATCGACATGTTCGCGGAGAAGCCCGTGCAATTACCGCGCGAGACGGTGCTGGCGAAGCTCAAGCCGCTGCTGGAGGACGAAAGCGTCCTCAAGATCGGCCATAACCTTAAATACGATTACATCATGCTCGCCCGTGCGGGAATCCGGGTGGGGCCGTATGACGACACGATCGTCATGAGCTTCGACCTCGACGCCGGGCTGCACGGGCACGGCATGGACGAGCTGGCCGCCACGCACCTGTCGCACGCATGCATCGCGTACAAGGACGTGGTGGGGACGGGGAAGAAGCAGCTCGGCTTTCACGAGGTCGATCTGAAGGCGGCCACGCGCTACGCCGCCGAGGATGCCGACGTGACGCTGCGTCTGTGGCGGCGGTTCAAGCCGCGCCTTCCCTATGAGCGTGCGACCACCGTTTACGAGCGCGTCGACCGCCCGCTGGTGCGCGTAATCGCCGAGATGGAGATGGCGGGCGTCAAGGTCGATGCCTCGACGCTCGCCCGCCTGTCCGAACAGTTTTCCGGCCAGATGGCGGCGCTGGAGACCGAGATCCACGGCCTTGCCGGCGGTTCCTTCACGATCGGCAGTCCCAAGCAGCTGGGCGACGTGCTGTTCGACCGTATGGGGCTGAAGGGCGGACGCAAGGGCAAGTCGGGCGTCTATTCGACCGACGTCAACGAACTCGAACGGCTGGCAAGCGAAGGCGTCGAGATCGCGCGCAAGGTGCTCGACTGGCGCCAGCTGTCGAAGCTCAAATCAACCTATACCGACGCGCTTCAGGAGCAGATCAATCCCGCGACTGGCCGCGTCCACACCAGCTATTCGCTGACCGGCGCGCAGACCGGGCGGCTGTCCTCGACCGACCCCAATCTCCAGAACATTCCGATCCGCACCGAAACCGGCCGCCAGATCCGTGACGCCTTCGTGGCGGAGCCGGGCAACGTCATCCTTGCGGCCGACTATTCGCAGATCGAGCTGCGCCTCGCCGCGCACATCGCCGATGTCCCGCAACTGCGCGACGCGTTCGCGCGGGGCGACGACATCCACAGCCTGACCGCGACCGAATTGTTCGGCGAGGTCAATCGCGACACGCGCGGGCGGGCCAAGACGATCAACTTCGCGATCCTTTACGGCATCAGCCGTTGGGGACTCGCCGGTCGCCTCGGCGTCACCGCGGAGGAGGCGCAGGCGATGATCGACCGCTATTTCGAGCGGTTCCCCGGCATCGGCAACTACATCATGACGACGACGGAGGCGGTGCGCGCCAACGGCTTCACCGAGACGCTGTTCGGGCGAAAGACGCACTTCCCGCGCATCCGCTCCAAGGTCCAGCACGAGCGGCAGGGAGCCGAGCGCGCCGCGATCAACGCGCCGATCCAGGGGACGAGTGCCGACATCATCAAGCGGGCGATGACGCGGATGGGCCCGGCGCTGGCCGAGGCGGGGCTGCCCGACGTGCGGATGCTGATGCAGGTCCACGACGAACTCGTCTTCGAACTGCCCGAGGGCGACGTGGACGCCGCCCGGCCGGTAATCGAGCGCGTGATGGCGACCGCGGCCGAACCGCTGGTCGAACTGACGGTCCCGCTCGGCGTCGAGATCGGCGTCGGCAAGAGCTGGGGCGCGGCGCACTGAACTCCCCCAGTACTCCTCCCCCGCCAGGGGGAGGTGGCACGCGTAGCGTGACGGAGGGGGAGGTTAGCGGCCCCATTGCAAGTCCGCCGCCTCCTCCCCCTCCACCGCCTTCGGCGGTTCCCCTCCCCCTTGGCGGGGGAGGATGTAGGCACGCTACCGTTGCGCGTTTACCGCATCGGTGCGGCAATCGTGACGCGGGGCTTTGGCGGCGCGCGCGTTTGTCCTAGAGGCGGGCGACCGTGACTGCGCCCGCCGCCCCCACGCCGTCCGACGGCGCCGAAGACGATATCGCGGCGCTGGCCAAGGGCGGGCGCACGAACGTGATCGGCTTCGGCCTGCGCCTCGCTGCGCGGCTGCCGTTCCTGTTCATCGCCGGGCGTGTCTATGGGCCGGAGATCGTCGGCCGGTTCGCGATCGCGGTGCTGGTGGTGGAGCTCGCTGCGCTGCTCGCCACGCTCGGCCTCAAGCGTGGGCTGGCACAGGCACTGGCGGCAACCGACCGGCCGCACGCGCATGTCGTCTGGGATGCGCTGGCCGTCGCGCTGATCTTGTCGCTGATCGCCAGCGGGGTGCTCTTCGTCTTTCCCGAGATCATGTATCCCAACAGCCAGGTGATCGGGCTCGAACGGCTGCTGCCGCTCGTCGTCTTTGCCGTGGCCTGTTCGGACGTGTCGCTGGCCGCGCTGGCCTATCGCCACAACGTTAAGGCGGCCGTCACCGCGCGCGCGGTGATCGAGCCGTGGACGATCAGCATCGCCGCTTGGCTGCTCTCCTATGTCTCGTCGCGCGACGGGCTCATCATCGCCTATGTGTTGTCGATGGCGGCGGCACTGGCGGCGAGCATCGTGCCGTTCGTCAAGAGCTACGGCCTGCCCGCCGGCTGGCGCCCGCACCTGGCGCCGATGTTTGCGCTGGCGCGCCAGAATGCGCCGCTCGCGGGTGCGGATGCGATTGAGTGGGGGACGCGCAACGTCGACCGCTTCATCCTCGGCCTCGTCTTCCCGCCCGCCGTTGTCGGCATCTATTACATGGCGCAGCAGGTCGCCTCGCTTCCGCAGAAATTGAAGACCAGCTTCGACCCCGTGCTCGGCCCTGTCATCACTCACCGGCTGGCCGAGAACGACCGGGCGGCGGTGGCGGCGCAGATCCGTCAAGTCGGCTTCTGGATCATGGCCGCGCAGGCCGCGCTGGCGCTGATCGGCGGCATCCCGGCCGAGGGCGTGATGGGCGTCGTCGGGCCGGAGTTCGTGGCGGGCGCGGGCGCGCTCTGCTTTCTCCTGCTCGCCGAAGTGCTCGCGGCCAACGGCGCAGTGGCGGAGGCGGGGCTCGTCTATGTCGCGCGCCACCGCAACTTGATGCTGTCGCTGGCAGTGATCGGCCTTCAAGTGGCCCTGACGTTCATGTTGCTCTTCGTCGCGCGCCAGCTTGCCTGGCCGCAGGGGTGGGCCGCGGCGATGCCCGCGGTCGCGCTCGCGCTGTCGCTCGGCGTCGGTTCGATCCTCAAGTCGCGGCTGCTTGCCCGGCTGCTCGGCGCGCCGGTGTCCGCCTGGCGCTGGCCATGGGCTTGGGCGGTGCTCGCCACCAGCCTCGTCGGCTGGGCGTTCGTGCAGTTGCCGAAGCGGCTGGAGTGGCTCGAGCTGTCGGCCGGCATCCCCGCGATGCTGCTCGTCTACGGCGTCATCCTGTGGCGCTGGGCCTTCAAGCGCGAGGATCGCGCGCTGTTCGCCCGAAAGAATGATGCGCAATCTGCGCCCGAACGATCAGTCTGACCATAAGGATCGATTGGCAATCAATCATTTGTTACGCATGATGCGCCACATAAGAGAGTGGAGGGGCGCATGGTGAACAAATATTCCGGGCGGCGTACCGTCGCCATCATGGCCGGGGGCGCGGCAGCGGGCTGGGGGATCGTCGCGCTGCTCGCCGATGCGGTCTGGATCGTGATGCAACGCTGAACGCGCGCGCCTCAGCGAGCCATGAGCCGCTGGGGCGCCTCGCTGTCGTGATAAGCGACGACCCGCGCAACGACGTTCTGCATCAGCTTCTGCCGATCCTGGGTCGGTCGCGTCGTGTCGCCGATCATCACCGCGATCGCATAGGCGCGGCCATCGGGCGCGGTCAGGATGCCGACATCGTTGAAACCGGCGGTGCGGCCCATCAGGTCCTGACCCGTGCCGGTCTTGTGCGCCAGCCGCCAGCCGGGCGGCACGCTGGCACGAAGCCGGGCGTGGCCAGTGCGCGAGCTTTCCATGACGTTGATGAGATAGCTGGTCGACTGCGGCGACAGCAGCTCCCCGCGGCGCAGCTTGGTCAGCGCATTGGCGATCGATGCGGCGGCGGCACCGTCGATCGGATTGGCGACATAAGCGTTGAACGCCGCCTGGCGGACGCCCGGTGCGAGCTTGGCCCGCGCCGCCTGGAACGCGCGGCCCATCGCGTAATCCTGTCGCCACCGAAGACCGGCGGTGCGGCTCTGGAGCAAGCGCTCGCCCGGTCCGAACCGGATTGTGCCGAGCGAGTGGCGCGCGATGAAGGCGTTGACCGCCGGCGGCCCGCCGACATGGCGCAGCAGCCGGTCGTTGGCGGTATTGTCGCTCATCGTCATCGCGCGGCGGATGAGTTCGCGCACGGTCGTGTTGTAGACGCCGTTCTGAAGCAGCGAGGCAATCGGCTGGTGGAACAGCGTCAGGTCGTTCTGGGTGATCGTCAGCGGATCGTCGAGCGTGATGCGCCCCTGATCGATCTGGTCCATCGCGGTCAGCGTGACCCACAGCTTGCTGACCGATTGCTGCGGCATCGGCACGTCGCCGTTCTTCGACACCATCCAGCCGGTATCGATGCTCTTGACCGCCACGCCCACCTTGCCGCCGAACGCGCCGACGAGGCCGTCAATATCGGTGACGAGCGGGGTGGGGGCGGGGATGACGACCTGGTTCTGCGGCGCTGCGCTGCCATGGACGTAGCCGGGCGGCAGCAATTCGGTGATGCGCCCGTCCTGATGTTGGGGCGCGGCCCCGATCAACGCGAGCGGCGCGAGGCCGCCCAGCGTCAATGCACGCTCGATCACCGAAAAACGCGAAACTACCATAAGCGTCGACAAGCCCCCTGATGGGCAAAACCATGACGCAGCGCGGGCAGTGGCGGCAACAGGCCGCACGAGCGGCTGCGACGAAGCATCCTACCTTAGCGACAGGACGTGAACAACGCCCGAACGAGTACGCTGTCCAGCGGTTTCGCCGCCCCTTTGGGTCAGGGGATCAGGATCGTGTCCTGCGGCGGCTCGACCGTCTTCGGATAGTCGAGCGTGTAGTGCAGCCCGCGGCTCTCCTTGCGGTGCAGCGCCGACTTCACGATCAGCTCGGCCGACTGGAGGAGGTTGCGCAGCTCGATCAGGTCGGGGGTGACGCGGAAATGGCCGTAATAGTCCGCGACCTCCTCCTGCATCATCTTGATCCGGTGCGCCGCGCGCTCCAGCCGCTTGGTGGTGCGCACGATGCCGACGTAGTTCCACATGAAGCGCCGGATCTCGGTCCAGTTCTGCTTGATGACGACTTCCTCGTCGCTGTCGGTGACGCGGCTCTCGTCCCATGGCCGGATCGAGGGCGGATGCGGCAGGTCGTCCCATTGCGCCGCGATATGCGCCGCCGCCGCCTCGCCATAGACGAAGCATTCGAGCAGTGAGTTGGAGGCGAGGCGATTGGCGCCGTGCAGCCCCGACTGGCTGACCTCGCCCGCCGCGTATAGCCCGGGTAGGTCGGTGCGCCCGTCGCGGTCCACGACGACGCCGCCGCAGGTGTAATGCTGTGCCGGCACGACCGGGATCGGCCCGGTGGTCATGTCGATGCCGAGCCCGAGCAATTTGGCATGGATCGTCGGGAAGTGCGCCTTCACGAAATCGGCCCCGCGATGGCTGATGTCGAGATGGACGTAATCGAGGCCGAAGCGCTTGATCTCCGCATCGATCGCGCGCGCCACCACGTCGCGCGGGGCAAGCTCCATCCGGTCGGCGTCGTAATAGGGCATGAACCGCTTGCCCGTCTGCGGATTGACGAGCCGGCCCCCTTCGCCGCGCACCGCCTCGGTAATCAGGAAGTTCTTGACCTCCAGATTGTAGAGGCAGGTCGGGTGGAACTGCATGAACTCCATGTTGGAGACGCGCGCACCCGCGCGCCACGCCATTGCGATGCCGTCGCCCGTCGCCCCGCGCGGCGCGGTGGAGAACAGGTAGGTGCGCCCCGCGCCCCCCGTCGCCAGGATTGTCGCGCGCGCGGTGTAGAGCTCGACCTTCCCGGTCGCGCGGTTGAAGGCATAGACGCCCCAGACATTGCCCGCGCCCGAATAGCGCAGTTCGTGTCGGCTGGTCGCTAAGTCCACCGCCACCATGTCGGGGACGAGGGTGATGTTGGGATGCGCCTCCGCTGCGCGGATCAGCGCCACCTGCACCGCCCAGCCGGTCGCGTCGTCGACATGGACGATCCGGCGATGGCTGTGCCCGCCCTCGCGCGTCAGGTGCCAGCCGTTGCCGCCATTCTCGGCGGCGTTGAAGGGGACGCCGAGTTCCGCCAGCCGCTCGATCGCGGCGGGGGCGCGCTCGACCACGAACTCGACCACGTCGCGGTCGTTCAGGCCCGCGCCCGCCACCATCGTGTCCTCGACATGGTTCTCGAACGTGTCGCCGGGTTCGAGCACCGCGGCGATCCCGCCCTGCGCCCAGGCGGTCGACCCCTCGTCCAGCCGCCCCTTGGCCAGCACCGTGACGCGGAAGCGATCGGCGAGGTTGAGCGCCGCGGTCAGCCCGGCGGCGCCCGACCCGATGATGAGGACGTCGGTCTCAGCCATTCGCCGCCGCCCGTGTGAGGTTCAGGAACACGTCCTCCAGATCGGCCTCGCGCGTCGTCACGTCGACGATCGCGAAACCGCCCTCGCTCACCGCGGCCAGCACCTCGCCCGCATTGGTCCGATCCTTGCGATAGGTGATGGCCAGCGTGCGCGGGTCGATCGCCTCGACCTTTTCGAAGCAGCGTGCCTGCGGCGGCGCGGTCACGTCGCGGTCGAGCGTCACCACCACCTGCTTCTCCTGCGCCATGCCGAGCAGCGTGCGGGTGGGTTCGTTGGCGACGACGCGGCCATGGTTGATGATCGCGATGCGATCGCACAGCTCCTCTGCCTCCTGCAGATAGTGCGTCGTCAGCACCACCGTCACGCCGCGCGCGTTGAGGCTGCGGACATAGTCCCAGAGCTGGCGGCGTAGCTCGATGTCGACCCCCGCGGTCGGCTCGTCGAGGACGATGACGGGCGGCGAATGGACCATCGCCTTGGCGACCATCAGCCGCCGCTTCATGCCGCCGGATAGCGTGCGCGAATAGGCGTTCGCCTTGTCCTCCAGCCCCATCGCCCGCAGCAAATCGAGGCTCCGGCGCTTCGCCTTTGGCACGCCGTAGAAACCGGCCTGATTCTCCAGGGTCTCCAGCGGCGTGAAGAAGGGGTCGAAGGTGATCTCCTGATTGACGATGCCGATCGACGCCTTGGCATTGCGCGGATGCTCGTCGATGTCGAAGCCCCAGATCGACGCGCTGCCACTGGTCTTGTTGACGAGGCCGGCGAGGATATTGATGAGCGTCGACTTGCCCGCGCCATTGGGGCCGAGCAGCCCGAACACCTGCCCCCGCGGCACATCGAACGTCACTCCGTCTAGCGCGCGCTTGCCGCCCGCATAGGTCTTGCACAGGTCGCGGATCGCTATGGCGGCTTCGGTCATGGCGGTGGAGGTAGTGCGGATGACGCGGCGGGGGAAGCGGCTTGTCCCCCGCCCTTCGTCACCCGCTGTTTCTCAGCGCCGTCGCGATCGCGTTGATCGACAGGAGGATGCCCTCGCCGATCCGCGGATCGCTCTCGCCCGCGCGGTGGCGCTTGAGGAGCTCGATCTGAAGGAGGTTGAGCGGCTCGATATAGGGAAGCCGCAGCCGGATCGACGCCTCCAGCGCCGGGCTTTTCTCGAGCAGCCGTGTCTGGCGGGTGATCGTCAGCAGCCCGTCATGCGTCGCCTGCCAGCCATCCTTGATGCGGCCGAAGATCGCCTCGCGCTGCCCGGTATCCTCGACCAGTTGCGCGTAGCGCGCGGCGATGCCCATGTCGGACTTGGCCAGCACCATCTCCATGTTGGCGAGCATCGCTGAGAAGAACGGCCAGCTCGCCGCCATCTCGCGCAGCAGGCCCTTGTCCTCGAAGCCCTCGATCGCCGCGCCGACCCCGTACCAGCCGGGCAGCATGACGCGCGCCTGTGCCCAACTGAACACCCAGGGGATGGCGCGCAGATCCTCGATCGCGTCGGATTTCTTGCGGCTGGCGGGGCGGCTGCCGATCTTGAGGCCCGAGATTTCGGCGATCGGCGTCATCTGGCGGAAGAATTGGCGGAAGCCATCGGTACCGTAGACGAGGTCGCGATACGCCTTGAAGGCGGTCGCCGACAATTCGTCCATCGCCGCGCCGAACCGCGCCGCATCATCCGCCGACAGCCGCTCGGGCTCCAGGCTGGCGAGCAGGGTGGCCGAGGTCACCGCCTCGAGGTTCGCCATCGCGCTTGCGCGCGTGCCGTATTTGGCGGCGATCACCTCGCCCTGTTCGGTGATGCGGATGCGGCCCTGGACGGTGCCGGGGGGCTGCGCCTGGATCGCGGAGAAGGACGAGCCGCCGCCGCGTCCCACCGATCCGCCGCGCCCGTGGAACAGCTGCATGCCGACGCCCGCCGCCTCGAACACCGGGGCCAGCGCCGCCGACCCGCGGGACAATTGCCAGGTGGACGTGAGGTAGCCGCCGTCCTTGTTCGAATCGGAATAGCCGATCATCACTTCCTGATGCCCGCGCGCGGTCGCGGTCGCGGCGATTTCGGGCAGCGACAGATAGTCGCGCATGATGTCGGCACCCGCTTCCAGATCGGCGACGGTCTCGAACAGCGGCACGACCATCAGGTGCGAGGTCGGCGTCTCCCCCGGCACCCAGAGCCCGGCTTCCTTGAGCATCAGGTGGACTTCGAGCAGGTCGCTGACCGATTGCGCCATCGAGATGACGTGCTGGGTGATGCACTGGCGGCCATAGCGCGCGTGCGCGGCGGCGGCGGCGTGGAGGATCGCGAGCTCGCCCGCGGTCTCCTCCGAATAATCGGCATAGGGGCTGGTCAGCGGCCGCGGGCTCGCCAATTCGCGGCGGAGCAGCGCGACGCGCGCGTCCTCGTCCAGCGACAGGTAATCGCCCTCGACCCCCGCCGCTTTCAGCAGCTCGGCGACGACGCGCTCGTGCACCGCCGAGTTCTGGCGCAGGTCGAGCGTGGCGAGGTGGAAGCCGAAGATTTCGACCGCACGGATCAGCCGGCCGAGCGCGCCGCCCGTCGCCAGCGTCCCCTCACCCGCCGCAGACAGGCTGCGCGCCACGGCGACGAGGTCGTCGCGAAGCTCGCCGGGACCGGCATAGCGCTCGCCGCTCAGCGGACCGGGCCGCGGCGCAGGCTTGCCGACCAGCGTGCGGTGCGTCGCGGCAAGGCGCGCGTAGATGCCCGACAAGGCGCGGCGATAGGGCTCGTCCGCGCGGCTGGCGGCATCGTCGCCGCTCGCCTCGGCCAACCGGCCCACATCGCCGTTCACATGCGTGATCTCGGTCGAGATCGACAGTTCGGCGCCGAGCGCGTGGACGGCATCCATGTAATGGACGAGCGCCGCCTCCGCCGCCTTGCCGAGCGCCAGGGTGAGCGACTCGGCGGTGACATAGGGATTGCCGTCGCGATCGCCGCCGATCCAGCTCCCGCAGCGCAGGAACGCGGGCAGCCGCTCGCCGATCGCCCGGTCCCAGCGTGCGTAGAGCGCGGGCAGCGCGGGGAGGAACACGTCGCGAAGGTAGGAAAGCGCGGTCTCCACCTCGTCGGCGACGTACAGCCGCTCGCGGCGAAGCACGCGCGTCTGCCACAGGAGCGCGATCTGGCGCACCAGCGCCTCGTCGATCCGGTCGCCGTCGGCCGTTTCCTCCAGCCCGCGATCCTTCAATGCGAGCAGGTCGGCGATCCGGTTGCGATGGTCGATCATCGACTTGCGCCGCACCTCGGTCGGGTGCGCGGTCAGGACCGGGACGATCAGCGCGTGGTCGAGCAGGCCGACGACCGCCTGTCGGTCGATGCCGTGTTCGGACAGCCGGGCGAGCGCGTTTGCGACATCGGCCCCCTCCTCCCGTGCGACGCCCTGCCGGTCCTCGGCCAGGTTGGCGAGCATTGAGAACAGCATGAACCCGCGGACGAAATCGAGCGTCTCGTCGAGCGTCAGCCGATCGAGACCCGGGTCGATCGCGTCCGCTCCCGCGACCCCGCGGTGGCGATCGACCGAGGTCGAGCGGATATACTCGATCCGCTGGAACAGCGCCTCGCCGCCATAGGCGCGGATGACGTCGCCCAGCATGCGGCCGAGCAGGCGGATGTCGGGATTGTTCGCGATCGGGGGAAGCGTGGCCATGACCGCTTGCTGCACCGCAGCGGTGGCCGGGTCAACGCATCAATACGAATGCGCGGACCCCGATTGGCGCAATCTTAGTTGCGCGAAACCAGGTTCATGATGACGCGGGCGGTCCCGCGGCCGACTATACCGAGCTCGGTGGCGGCCGCCTTCGACAGGTCGATGACGCGCTTGCCCGAAAAGGGGCCACGGTCGTTGATGCGAACGATGACGCTGTTGCCGGTAATCGCGTCGGTGACGCGGACGAGGCTGCCGAAGGGGAGCGTGCGGTGCGCGGCGGTCAGCGTGGTGGGATCGCACTTCTCGCCGCTTGCGGTACGCGCGCCGGCGATCTCGCGGCCGAAGAAACTGGCAAGGCCTTCGCCTACCTTTTCGATCACCGAAGGGGCTTCGGTCGCGGCCGGCGTCTCCTCTGCCCAGGCGGGCGTGGCGACGAACAGGGCGATTCCGGAACCGAGCGCGGCGATCGAGAGTTTCAACGACACATGCGGTCCCCCACGGCACCCGCGACTCTGGGCGGGCGTCGATTGACTAGCATGACGCTTCGATGACTGCCTGAACGGCGAACTCGTTTCGCCGCCGGAATCCAACCGGCGAGCCGAAAACTGTAAGGTGGCGTTAAGGTTCGGACGGCGTTTCGCCCCTCCCGCATCGCATGCCGACTGGCTAGAGCGGAACCAAGTGACTGCCGAGTCCCCGCCCGTCCGCAAGATCATCCATGTCGACATGGACGCCTTCTACGCGTCCGTCGAACAGCGAGATGCGCCCGAGTTGCGCGGCAAGCCGCTGGCGGTCGGGCACGGCGAATCGCGCGGCGTGGTGGCGGCCGCAAGTTACGAAGCGCGGGCGTTCGGGGTGAAGTCGGCGCTGCCGTCGGTCACGGCGAAGCGGCGCTGCCCCGACCTCATCTTCGTGCCGCCGCGGTTCGACGTCTATCGCGCGGTCAGCCAGCAGATCCACGCCGTCTTCGCCGAATTTACCGACCTCATCCAGCCGCTCTCGCTCGACGAGGCGTATCTGGACGTGACCGCGGACCGGCGCGGCCTCGGCACCGCCTGGGCGACGGCGAAGGCGATCCGCGCGCGCATCGCCGAGGAAACCGGACTCACCGCCTCGGCAGGCATTTCGTACAACAAGTTCCTCGCCAAGCTTGCGTCGGATCAGAAGAAGCCGAACGGCCAGTTCGCGGTGACGCCGGAGATGGGGCCGGCCTGGGTGGCGTCGCTGCCGGTCGAACGGTTCCACGGCGTCGGACCCGTGACCGCGGCGAAGATGCGCCGGCTGGGGATCGAGAGCGGCGCCGATCTCGCGGCGAAGTCGCTTGCGTTCCTCGCCGAGCATTTCGGCAGTTCGGCCGACTGGTATCACGGCATTGCCCGCGGCATCGACCACCGCCCGGTCGAGCCCAACCGCATCCGCAAGTCGTCGGGCTCCGAGACCACCTTCGCCCGCGACCTGATCGACCCGGCAGAGATCGAGGCCGCGGTGGCGGGGCAGGCGGAGGAGGTCTGGGACTGGTGCGTGTCGCGCGGCCGCTATGGCCGGACGGTGACGGTGAAGGCGAAATACGCCGACTTCCGCCAGGTGACTCGCAGCCGCAGCACCCCCGCGCCGGTGCGCGACCGCGAGCAGTTGCACGCCACCGCCCGCGCGCTGATCGCGACGCTCTATCCGCTGGAGAAGGGCCTGCGCCTCGTCGGCGTTACCGTGTCGGGATTTCCAGCCGAGGAAGCGGCGCCGTCGCTGTTCGACTAAAGGCGCTTGTCGCCGCGCGGCCGATCTGCGAAATCAGATTTGTCAGACAAGCCGAAACAGCGGCAGCGGGAGAGTGACGTTGAGCCATGCCATCGCGATCGTGGGCCTCGGGAAGATCGCGCGCGACCAGCATCTGCCGACGCTCGCCGCCAGCGACCGGCTCCACCTTGCCGGCATCGTCAGCGGCCATGCGCGGGACGAGGGCGTGCCGGTCGCCGCAACGATCACCGAGTTGAAGCGCCAAGTCCCCGACCTTGCCGCCGTGTCGCTCTGCACGCCGCCGATGGCGCGCACCGCGCTGATCGAGGAGGCGCTCGCTCTCGGTCTCGACGTGATGGTCGAGAAGCCGCCGGCCGCCAGCGTCAGCGTCGCCGAACGCTATGCCGGCATGGCGCGAGCGGCGGGGCGGGCGCTCTACCTCACCTGGCATTCGCGCGAGGCGAGCGGGGTGGAGCCGGCCGCACAGTGGCTGTCGGGCAAGACGCTCCGCCGCGTGTCGGTCGCGTGGAAGGAAGACGTGCGCGTCTGGCATCCGGGACAGGAATGGATCTGGGAGCCGGGGATCGGCGTGTTCGATCCGGGCGTCAACGCTCTGTCGATCCTGACGCGGTTGGTGCCCGGCACCGAACTGCGCACTGCCCAGCTCAAATACCCCGCCGATCGCGAGGCGCCGATCATGGCCGACCTGACGATGGCGCGCGGGGAGACCAAGATCGAGGCGGCGTTCAGCTTCGACCAGCGCGGGCCGCAGACCTGGTCGATGACGCTCGAAACCGACAAAGGCACCGCCGAACTGCGCGAGGGCGGCGGGCGGCTGTTCGTCGACGATGCCGAGGTCGCGGTGCCCGCGGGGACCGAATATGGCCGGCTCTACGCCCGCTTCGCCGACATGATCGGCACCGGCGCGATCGACGCCGATCTCTCGCCCTTCCGCCTCGTCGCCGATGCCTTCATGCTCGGCCGGCACGAGCGGGTGGGGCCGTTCCGCTGGGACGATTGACCGCTTTCTACTCAACCATATAGTCCGACAGGATAATCAGGAAGGATCGCCGATGGCCCTGCCGCCGAGCCAGCCCGCACCGGGCGCCCACATGTCGCCGGCAGGGGGCAGGGGTGCGTCCTACGCCCCCGCGCTGACGCTGCTGGCCAGCCTCTTCTTCATGTGGGGCTTCATCACCGTCATCAACAACACGCTGCTGCCGCATCTGAAGAGCGTGTTCGACCTCAACTACACGCAGACGACGCTGATCGAGAGCGTGTGGTTTATCGCCTATTTCGTCGCTTCGATCCCCTCGGCCAAGCTTATCGAGCGGATCGGCTATCAGAAGTCGCTGGTGACCGGCCTACTCGTCATGGCGGCGGGCGCGGGCGGCATGACGCTGGCGGCGAGCCTGCCGTCCTATGGCGTCACGCTCCTGATGCTGTTCGTCATCGCCAGCGGCATCACGCTGCTACAGGTCGCGGCCAACCCCTACGTCACCGTCATCGGCCCGCCGGAGACGGGATCGTCGCGCCTCAACCTCGTCCAGGCGTTCAATTCGCTCGGCACGACGCTGGCGCCGATCTTCGCGGGTTACCTCATCCTCGGCCGGTCGGTCGGCGGCACGACGCAGGGGCGCGTGCTGACCCCGGCGGAGCGGCTGGCCGATGCGCAGTCGGTGATCCTGCCCTATGTCCTCGTCGCGATCGTGCTCGTCGTGCTCGCGGTCGTCATCGCCCGCTTCCCGCTGCCCGCGATCGGCCAGTCGACGCAGCGCGTGACGCGCGAGGAGCGCAAGCGGCTGTCGCTCTGGAAGCACCGCAACCTCGTCTTCGGCGTGCCGGCGATCTTCATCTACCTGATCGCCGAAATCGGCGTCGCCAACCTCTTCATCAACTTCGTCTCTTCGCCCAACATCGCCAACGTGACGCAGGAACAGGCGTCGCATTATCTCGCGCTGCTCTGGGGCGGGATGATGGTCGGCCGCTTCGCCGGCTCACTCATCATGCAGAAGATCCCCGCCGAGACGGTGCTCGCCGGCTTCTCGATCGGCGCGTTCGTGGTGATGCTGGGGGCGACGTTCCTGACCGGGCCGGCGGCGATGTGGTCGCTGATCCTGGTCGGCCTGTTCCACTCGATCATGTTCCCGACGATCTTCTCGCTCGGCATCAAGGGCCTCGGCCCGCTGACCGAGGAGGGATCGGGCCTGCTCATCATGGCGATCGCCGGCGGCGCGCTGGTGGTGGTGCAGGGGTGGCTGGCCGATCGCTACGGCCTCCAGACCTCGTTCCTGCTGACCGTGGTGTGCGAGCTCTACATCCTGTTCTACGCCGTCTGGGGCGCCAGAACGACCAACGC
The DNA here is from genome assembly GCA_913775315.1 of uncultured Sphingomonas sp. Lineage (GTDB taxonomy): Bacteria > Pseudomonadota > Alphaproteobacteria > Sphingomonadales > Sphingomonadaceae > Sphingomonas. Next base: position 114,778 of record CAJYIX010000022.1, read on the forward strand.
GCTGCCCGAGCCCGAGGTGGTGGCGGCGGAATAAAGTCCTCCCCCGCAACGGGGAGGGGGACCGCCGACGGCGGTGGAGGGGGCAATGCCACAGGCGCAGCGTTCGCGGCCCGCCCCTCCGTCAGCCTGCGGCTGCCACCTCCCCCTGACGGGGGAGGATATGATTGCCAAACTCGCCCCTCCCGAATATGTCCGACTAATTGAGAGGGCGGCGGGATTATCGCTGCCCCGGTCGGAACGGGAGGATTGCATGATCGGACGGGCGGCGAAGCGGACGTTGTTGGGGGCGGTCGCCCTGATGCTGGCGGCACCCGTGGCGGCGCAGGAGCCGGCCAAGCCCACCGAGATCACCGTCCGCGCCGACACACCCGGCCCGACCTATGACAAGGCGATCTTCACCCAGTTCGCCGAGCATCTGGGCACTGGCATCTATGGCGGCCTGTGGGTCGGCGAGAAGTCGAAGATTCCCAATGTTCGCGGCTTCCGCAGCGACGTGGTGGGCGCGCTCAAGGATCTCGGCGTCCCCATCATCCGCTGGCCGGGCGGCTGCTTCGCCGACGAATATCACTGGCGCGAGGGCGTCGGCCCCCGCGCCAAGCGGCCAGTCAAGATCAACACCCATTGGGGCGGCGTGACCGAGCCCAACACGGTCGGCACGCACGAGTTCTTCGACCTCGTGGGACAGGTCGGGGCGGAGGCGTACATCTCCGGCAATGTCGGCAACGGCACGCCGCAGGAAATGGCCGAGTGGGTCGAATACATGACGGCGCCGGCCGGCAGCCTTGCCGACGAGCGCGCGAGGAACGGCCACAAGGAACCCTGGAAGCTCCCCTATTTTGGCATCGGCAACGAGCTTTGGGGCTGCGGCGGCAACATGCGCGCCGAATATGCCGCCGACGTGACGCGCCGCTATGCCACCTTCGTCAAGGCGCCGGCAGGCACCCGCATCCTGAAGATCGCGTCGGGCGCCAACAACGACGACTATAACTGGACCGAGGTGATGATCCGCGAGAGCGCGAAGACCATCGATGCGCTCTCGCTCCATTACTACACCGTCCCCGGCGGCTGGCCGCCGCGCGCCTCCGCCAGCGAGTTCGACGAAACGGGCTGGGCACAGACGCTCGCTGCCACGTGGAAGATGGACGAGTTCGTCGGCAAGCACGTGGCGATCATGGACAAGTACGACCCGCAGAAGCGGATCTGGCTGGCGGTCGACGAATGGGGTACCTGGTATGCGGGCGATCCGGGCACGAACCCCGGCTTCCTTCGCCAGCAGAACACGCTGCGCGACGCGATGGTGGCCGCAATCAACCTCAACATCTTCGCCAAGCACGCCGATCGCGTGAAGATGACCGCGATCGCGCAGATGGTGAACGTCCTCCAGGCGATGATCCTGACCGACGGCGCGAAGATGGTGAAGACGCCGACCTATCATGTCTTCCACATGTACAAGCCGTGGATCGACGCGACCGTGCTGCCGATCGAGCTGAAGGGCGGCTGGTATTCGAAGGACCAATATGTCGTCCCCGCAGTCAGCGCCTCAGCGATCCGCGGCAAGGACGGGGTGGTCCGCATCGCGCTCGCCAATGCCGATCCGAACCAGGCGAACAGCGTGACCGCGAGCCTTGCGGGCGTGCAGGCATCGGCGGTGACCGGCACGGTACTCACGGCGGATGCGATCACCGCGCGCAACGACTTCGACGCGCCGGACCGGGTCGCACCGCAGGCGTTCACGGGCGCGACGGTTGCAGGCGGCAAGCTCTCCGTGTCGCTGCCGGCCAAGTCGGTGGTGGTGCTCGAACTGCGCTGAACTTGCCTATGAGGGGCCGGCGGCTAGGGTAGGGCGTATGTACACGCGCCTGATCCTCGCCGCCGGCCTGCTCGCCGCCCCCGCCAATGCCCAGATCAAAGTCGATACGGCCCGCATCACCAAGGACGTCAGGACGCTCGCGTCCGACGCGTTCGAGGGGCGCGCGCCCGGCACCGCGGGCGAGAAGAAGACGATCGACTATCTGGTCCAGCGCCTGAAGGAGACCGGGCTGGAGCCCGGCGGTCCCGATGGCCAGTGGACGCAGAAGGTGCCGCTCCTCCACACCGAACTTGGCGACGGCACGCTCGCGTTCGGTAATCAGCCGGTCGAGCGCGGCAAGCAGGTCTACGTCTCGACCATCCGCCCCGACGATCGCGCGCGCATCGACAAGGCACCGATGGTGTTTGTCGGCTACGGCGTCACCGCGCCCGAGCGCGGCTGGGACGACTTCAAGGGCATGGACCTGAAGGGCAAGGTCGCCGTATTCCTCGTCAACGATCCCGACTTCGAGGCAAAGGCGGGGGAGCCGGTCGCGGGCAAGTTCGGCGGGCGGACAATGACCTATTACGGCCGCTGGACCTACAAGTTCGAGGAAGCCGCGCGGCGCGGCGCGATCGCCGCGCTGATCGTCCACGACACGCCGGGTGCGGGCTATGGCTGGAACGTCGTCGTCAGCCCGCGCGGCGAGAATTACGACATCGTCCGCGCGCCCAAGGACGTGACGAGCCTGCGCCTGCAAGGCTGGATCGAGGGCGCTGCCGCATCGTCGCTGTTCAAGGGTGCGGGACAGGACCTCGCCAAACTCCGCATCGCCGCGCGCCGCGCCGATTTCCGCCCGGTGCCGCTGAAAGGCGCGACGTTCAGCGCCGACGTCGCCGTGAAGCACGAGACGGTCGACAGCCACAACGTCCTTGCGCGCATTCCCGGAGCCAAGCGCCCCGACGAGGTGGTGTCGCTCGGCGCGCACTGGGACGCCTATGGGAAGGGTGCGCCCGATGCACATGGCCGCGTCTATCGCGCCGGCGCCAATGACGACGCGCTCGGCGTCGCTGGCCTCTTGGAAATCGCCCGCGCGATGAAGGCGGGGCCGAAGCCCGACCGGAGCGTCGTCTTCGCCTTCTGGACGGCGGAAGAACGCGGGCTGCTCGGCAGCGAATATTACGCGGCCAATCCCGTCTATCCGATGGAAAAGACCGTCGCGAACCTCGCGCTCGACATTCTCCAGACCGCGGGCGCGGCGAACGACGTGGTGCTGGTCGGCCAGGGTCAGGACAGCCTCGAGGACGACATGGCGCGCATCGCCCGGATGCAGGGGCGGACGGTGACGCCCGAAAGCCTGCCCGAGCGCGGGCTATTCTACCGCGCCGACCATTTCTCCTTCGCCAAGCGCGGCGTGCCCGTGCTTCTCCAGATGGGCATCGCGGGCGCCTCGGACCTCAAGGTCGGCGGGCGCGCGGCGGGACAGGCGTGGATCGACCGCTATACCGGCCAATGCTATCATCAGGCCTGTGACGCGTGGGACGAAAGCTGGGATCTGACCGGGGCTGCACAGGATATCGAGCTGGTCGGTACGATGGCGCAGGAGCTGGCGACCTCGACCCGCTGGCCGATGTGGAAGGCGGGATCGGAGTTCAAAGATATCCGCGACCGGAGCGCCGCTGTCCGCCGCTGAATTCGCCCACGCTGTCACAATCGAGTTTCTCGCCGAGTGTAAGCGAGACAATTGGCTAAACCGATGGCGCGCGAGCGCGTAGGGGGAAAGCCTGATTCTAACTGGAGACCCTGAATGGACGCGAAAACCGGAGAGATGAGCGGTTGCCCGGTGAACGGGCCGACCACGGTTCGGTCGCTGCTCGGCCGCCAGAACAAGGACTGGTGGCCCGATACGCTGCCGCTCGAAGTGCTCAACCAGGGCGGCACCTCGCCCGACCCGATGGGCGCCGAGTTCAACTATGCCGAGGCGTTCAAGCAGCTCGACTATGATGCGCTGAAGGCGGACCTGAAGGCGCTCTTGACCGACAGCCAGCCCTGGTGGCCGGCCGACTACGGCAATTACGGCGGCCTGTTCATCCGGATGGCGTGGCACGCGGCGGGCACGTACCGCACCGCGGACGGCCGCGGCGGCTCGAACAGCGGGCAGCAGCGCTTCGCCCCGCTCAATTCGTGGCCGGACAACGGCAATCTCGACAAGGCGCGCCGCCTGCTCTGGCCGATCAAGCAGAAGTACGGCAAGCACATCAGCTGGGCCGACCTCTTCATCCTCGCCGGTAACGTCGCGATCGAATCGATGGGCGGCCCGGTGTTCGGCTTCGGCGGCGGCCGCGCCGACGTGTTCGAGCCCGAAAAGGACATCTACTGGGGTTCGGAGGAGCAGTTCGTCGGCCATCCCGACAACAAGACGCGCATTCTGCCCGAGGAGGAACTCGAACTCGAGCAGCCGCTGGCCGCGATCCAGATGGGCCTCATCTACGTGAATCCCGAGGGGCCGGGCGGCGTGCCTGACGCGCTCCAATCGGCGCGCGACATGAAGGAAACTTTCAAGCGCATGGCGATGAACTCGGAGGAGACCGTCGCGCTGACCGCCGGCGGCCATACCTTCGGCAAGGCGCACGGCGCGGGCGACCCGACGCTGATCGACGAGGCGCCCGAGGGTGCGGACATCGCGCTCCAGGGCCTCGGCTGGGCGAGCGCGCACGGCACCGGCTTCGGTGAGCACACGATCACCAGCGGTATCGAGGGGTCGTGGGTCAACACGCCCACCGAGTGGTCGGAGAATTATTTCCGCCTGCTGCTCGACTATGACTACGAGCTCGTCCGCAGCCCCGCGGGCGCCAAGCAGTGGCAGCCGATCAACCAGAAGGAAGAGGACATGGCGCCCGCGGCCCATGATCCGAACAAGCGCGTGCCGACGATGATGACGACCGCGGACATGGCGCTGAAGGTCGATCCGGAGTTCCGCGAGATTTCGGAGCGCTTCCGCCGCGATCACGAGGCGTTCAAGGACGCCTTCGCCCGCGCCTGGTTCAAGCTCACCCACCGCGACATGGGTCCCAAGGTCCGCTACCTCGGGCCGGAAGTGCCCGAAGAGGACCTGATCTGGCAGGACCCGGTCCCCGCCGGCACCATGCCGTCGGACGCCGACGTCGCCGCGTTCAAGGCGAAGATCCTCGATGCCGGCTTCTCGGTCGGTCAGCTCGTCAAGACGGCATGGGCCTCGGCCTCGACCTATCGCCGTAGCGACCATCGCGGCGGTGCCAACGGCGCGCGCATCCGCCTCGAGCCGCAGCGCGGCTGGAAGGTGAACGAGCCCGAGGAACTGTCGGCGGTCCTCGCCAAGATCGAGGAACTGCGCGGCAACCTGTCGGTCGCCGACGCGATCGTGCTGGCCGGCACGGCGGCGGTCGAGAAGGCGGCGAAGGATGCCGGCTTCGACGTCGAGGTGCCCTTCACCGGCGGCCGCGGCGACGCGACGCAGGAATGGACCGACGCCGAGAGCTTCGAGCCGCTGGAGCCCGTCGCCGACGGCTTCCGCAACTTCCTCAAGACCAAGCAGACGGTGAAGACCGAGGAGCTGCTCCTCGACCGCGCCTCGCTGCTCGGCCTGTCGGTGCCCGAGCTGACGGTGCTCGTTGGTGGCCTCCGTGTCCTCGGCGCGAACTACAAGGATGCGCCGGAGGGCGTGTTCACCGACCGCAAGGGCCAGCTGACCAACGACTTCTTCGTTAATCTGCTCAACAACGACACCTTCTGGAAGGTCGTCGACACGAGCGCGGACGAAGAGTTCATCGGTTATGACCGCGCGGGCAAGCACGAGCGGTGGAAGGCGACGCGCACCGACCTCATCTTCGGGTCGAACAGCCAGCTGCGCGCGGTGGCCGAGGTGTACGCCGAGCGCGGGCACGAGGAGAAGTTCGTGCGCGACTTCGTGGCGGCCTGGACCAAGGTCATGAACGCCGACCGCTTCGACCTTAAGCAGCAGGCGGACAGCGTCCAGCCGGTGGGCATCGCCGAGCCGGCCTGACGACCAGCCGCGCGGGATCGCTTCCCGCGCCGGCATTCTCGATCGCGACGACGCCCCCGCGCCTTTCGGTTCGGGGGCGTCGTTCGTTTGTGAAGCGCAGTGTCGGCCAGTCGGTGATCTCATCAGGATATAAGCATATCTTTATATCAGTATTGACAGGTGTCGCCGGAGCGTGTTCAACGGGCGCGTCGAGGTTCCCCATCCCAGGCGTGGCGATGGGGCTAAGACGGGAAGCCGGTGGTGTCCTTCGGGACGGAATCCGGCGCTGCCCCCGCAACTGTAAGCGGCGAGCGGCGGCTCCATTTCGCGTCACTGGGCGCCCGCAAGGCGCCTGGGAAGGCCGGAGCCACCGCGTTGACCCGTAAGCCAGGAGACCTGCCTTCGACGCCATAACGTTCCTCGGACGGGGGTTCCTCCGGTGGATCGCGCTTGGAAAGCGTTGATCCGTGGCGACCCGCTGCCAGGATCGCCGTCGATGGGTGCGCTTTCGCCTGACTTCCGTCCGCCAAGACAGGTGAGTCATGACGGACAGCGGCTTCACGTTCACGATCGACAGCATTCCGTTCGACGCGGATTATCGTCCCGCCGACAACACGCGGATCACCACCAACTTCGCCAATCTGGCGCGCGGGGAAAGCCGCCGGGCGAACCTTTCCAACACGCTCGTCATGATCGACCGGCGGTTCAACGCGCTGATGCACTGGGACAATCCCCGGGGTGATCGCTACACGCTGGCGCTCAGCATCGTCTCGGCCGCACTCACGCTCGGCGATGGCGCGGCGGACGAGCCGTTTCCACTGATCGAGATCCTGCATAGCGAGGTCACCGACCGGATCAGTGGCGAGCGCCACGACGGCATGACCGGCAACAATTTCTCGTCCTATGTCCGCGACTATGATTTCAGCGTCGTCCTGCCCGATTATCTCCGGGCCGGGGGCAGCGACGCGCCGGAGGGGTTCGGCGACCTCCACGGCAATCTGTTCAGGCAGTTCTTGGGCTCCGCCGCCTATCGCGACCGTTTCCGCAAGCCCCCGGTCATCTGCCTTAGCGTGTCGAGCAAGGCGGTCTATCATCGCACCGCCAACGTCCATCCGATCCTCGGCGCCGAATACCGCACCGACGCGCTGTCGCCGACCGATTTCTATTTCGCGAAGATGGGGATGAAGGCGCGCTACTTCATGCCGCCGCACAGCGTCGCGCCGTTCGCCTTCTATCACATCGACGACCTGGTCGGCGGCTACAGCAACCTCGAACTCGCCAGCGCGATTGCGGTGATGGAGACGTTCCAGAAGATCTACCGCCCCGAAATCTACAACGCCAACTCGGCGGCCGCCGAACACTATCAGCCGAGCCTGGCCGCGCAGGACTATTCGCTGACCCGCATCGTCTACGACCGCGAGGAGCGCAGCCGCCTCGCCGTCGAGCAGGGCCGGTTCGCCGAAGCGCATTTCATCAAGCCGCACGCCGAGGCGCTGCGCCGCTGGTCCGCGACCGCCGGCTGCTGATCCCCCGCATTCACGAAGGTATTCCCCGATGACGACATTGCTCCCGACCACCACCGCGGGCAGCCTGCCCAAGCCCGCCTGGCTGGCAGAGCCCGAAACGCTCTGGTCCCCCTGGAAACTGTCCGGCGACGACCTCGCCGCGGGCAAGCAGGATGCGCTGCGCCTCGCGGTCGACGACCAGCGGCAGGCGGGCATCGACATCCTCGGCGACGGCGAGCAGACCCGCCAGCATTTCGTCACGACCTTTATCGAGCAGCTGGCCGGCGTCGACTTCGAGAAGCGCGAGACGGTGCGTATCCGCAATCGCTACGACGCCAGCGTGCCGACCGTCGTCGGGTCGGTCTCGCGCCCCAAATCGGTTTTCGTCGAGGATGCACGCTTCCTGCGCGCGCAGACCGACCGGCCGATCAAATGGACGCTGCCCGGGCCGATGACGATGATCGACACGCTGTACGACGCGCACTACCGGAGCCGCGAAAAGCTGGCCTGGGCGTTCGCCGAAATCCTGAACGAGGAAGCGCGTGAACTGGAAGCCGCCGGCGTCGACATCGTCCAGTTCGACGAGCCGGCGTTCAACGTCTTTTTCGACGAGGCGAACGACTGGGGCATCGCCGCGCTCGAGCGCGCGACCGAGGGGCTGAAGGCAGAAACCGCGATCCACATCTGCTACGGCTACGGGATCAAGGCGAATACCGACTGGAAGCAGACGCTCGGCAGCGAATGGCGTCAGTATGAGCAAACCTTCCCCAACCTTCAGAAGTCGACGATCGACATCATCTCGCTCGAATGCCGGAACTCGCGCGTGCCGATGGAGCTGATGGAGCTCGTGCGCGGCAAGAAGGTGATGGTCGGCGCGATCGACGTGGCGATCCACAACGTCGAGACGCCGGAGGAAGTTGCCGACACGCTGCGCGCCGCGCTTGCCCATGTCGATGCGGACAAGCTCTATCCCGCCACCAATTGCGGGATGGCGCCGCTGTCCCGCGCGGTCGCGCGCGGCAAGCTCGCGGCGCTGGGTGCCGGCGCGGCGATCGTCCGCGCCGAGCTCTCGGCCTGATCGCCATCGCCTGATGCCGCTGCGGCTTCCATGACGGGGCCGCAGCGGCCAAGGGGGACGTGCTGCCCCGCACGACCGAGGGACCGACCATGAATGCCATCCTCCGCCGGCTGCGGATCGACATCTACATCCTCGCGATCATGGGGATGGTGGCGATCGCCGCGATCCTGCCCGCCCGGGGCGCGGGCAAGGACGTGCTCGATATCGTCGTCCACGCGGCCATCGCACTCCTGTTCTTCATCTACGGTGCGCGGATTTCGCGTCAGGCGATCTGGGCGGGCATCCTTCACTGGCGGCTGCAATCGCTCGTGTTCGCAACGACCTTCGTCCTGTTTCCGCTGCTCGGTTTCGGGATCGCCAAGCTTGCGGCGGGGCATCTCGACGCCGGCCTCGTCACCGGGCTGATGTTCGTCGCGCTGCTGCCTTCGACGGTGCAGTCCTCGATCGCCTTCACGTCGATCGCGCGCGGCAACGTGCCCGCGGCGCTGTGCTGCGCCTCGCTGTCGAACCTGGCGGGCGTGGTCATCACCCCGCTGCTGGCGACGATGGTCCTGAGCGCCGGGGGCGGTGGCATGTCGCTGGATGCGGTGGGAGAGATCGCGCTCCAGATCCTGCTCCCGTTCGTGGTCGGCCAGTTCGCCCGCCCGCTGATCGGCGAATGGCTGGAACGACGGCGGACGCTGACGATGGTCGTCGACCGCGGTTCGATCCTGCTCGTCGTCTATTCGGCGTTCAGCGCGGGCGTCGTCGCCGGCATCTGGGGCCGGGTAACGCCACAGAGCCTCGCGCTCGTCATCGTCCTCGACCTATCGCTGCTTGCCCTCGTGCTCGCCACGACCACGGTGGCGAGCCGCCTCCTGCGCTTCACCACCGAAGACGAGATCGCCATCGTGTTCTGCGGGTCGAAGAAGAGCATGGCGAGCGGCCTGCCGATGGCCAACATCATCTTTCCGGCAAGCGCGGTCGGCCTGATCGTGCTGCCGCTGATGCTGTTCCACCAGATGCAGCTGATGGTCTGCGCCGCGCTCGCCCGGCGCTATGCGCAGCGGGTCAAGGACGTCATGCCCACGGTCCCCGCCCGGCAATAACGGCAAGAGCGGCGGGCGTGCTGATCCGCGCCCGCCGCCGGTGACCCGTCAGACGTCGAGGTTGGCGACGCTCAGCGCGTTCTCCTGGATGAACTCGCGGCGCGGTTCCACCACGTCGCCCATCAGGCGGGTGAAGATTTCGTCCGCCACGTCGGCCTGGTCGATCGCGACCTTGAGCATCGAGCGGACCGAGGGGTCGAGCGTCGTTTCCCAAAGCTGCTCGGCATTCATCTCGCCCAGCCCCTTGTAGCGCTGGATCGACAGCCCCTTGCGGCCCGACAGCAGGATCGCCTCGAGCAGCTGGCTGGGGCGGCCGACGAGCGTCTCGCCCTTGGCCACGGTCATCGCCTCTTCCTCGCCCTCGCTCGCCTCGGCGGCCTGCGCCGACCGGGCGGGGACCAGCTTGGCGGCGCTGACATAGGTCTGCGCTTCCTCGGCGGCGAGCGTGTGGAGCTTGCGCGCCTCGGCGGAGGCAAGGAACGTCGCCTCGATGATGTGGTGGTCGGTCACCCCGCGCCACAGGCGGCGGAAGTGGAAGCCGCCTTCCTCGCTCATCTCCGCCGACCATTTGCCCTCACCGTCGGCAAGGTCAAGGCGGCGGGTCGCCTCGATCAGCCGCTCGGCGCGGACCTCGCGCGAGGCCTCGGGATCGAGCGCGCCGGCCAGCGCCAGCGTCTCGATGATCGATGCGTCGTAGCGGCGCGGCACGTAGCGCATCAGCGTGCGCATCCGGCGGGCATGATCGACCAGGCCGCGCAGGTCCTGATCCGCGCGCGTGCCGGTGGCGCCCTCCAGCACGTTGAGCCCCACGCCCGCCTCGACCAGATATTCGTCGAGCGCGGCATCGTCCTTTAGGTACACTTCCGACCGGCCCTTGGTCGCCTTGTAGAGCGGCGGCTGGGCGATGTAGAGGTGCCCGGCCTGGATGATTTCGGGCATCTGGCGATAGAAGAACGTCAGCAGGAGCGTGCGGATATGCGCGCCGTCGACGTCGGCGTCGGTCATGATGACGATCTTGTGATAGCGCAGCTTGGCGAGGTTGAAGTCGTCGCGGCCGATGCCGGTGCCCATCGCCTGGATGAGCGTGCCGATCTCGCGGCTGCCCAGCATCCGGTCGAAGCGCGCGCGCTCGACGTTCAGGATCTTGCCGCGAAGGGGCAGGATCGCCTGGAAATGGCGGTCGCGGCCCTGCTTGGCCGAGCCGCCGGCCGAGTCGCCCTCGACCAGAAACAGCTCGGACTTGGCGGGATCACGCTCCTGACAGTCGGCGAGCTTGCCGGGGAGCGAGGCGATGTCCATCACGCCCTTGCGCCGGGTCAGTTCGCGCGCCTTCTTTGCCGCCTCACGCGCGGCGGCGGCGTCGATCACCTTCTGGATGATCTGCTTGGCGACGGCGGGGTTCTCCTCCAGCCATTCGGCGAGCTTGTCGGCCATCAGCGCCTCGAGCGGCTGGCGCACCTCGGAACTGACGAGCTTGTCCTTGGTCTGGCTCGAGAATTTCGGATCGGGCAGCTTCACGCTGACGATCGCGGTCAGCCCCTCGCGCATGTCGTCGCCGGTCAGCGTGACCTTTTCCTTCTTCAGGAGGCCCGACTTGTCGGCATAGTTGTTGATCGTGCGCGTCAGCGCCGCGCGGAACGCGGCCAGGTGCGTGCCGCCGTCACGCTGCGGGATGTTGTTGGTGAAGGCGAGGACGTTCTCGTAGTAGGAATCATTCCACTCGAGCGCGACGTCGATCGTCACGTCGTCGCGGGTGCCCGCGATCGCAACGGGATCGGGCATCAGCGGCTGCTTGTTACGGTCGAGATATTTTACGAACGCGGCGATGCCGCCCTCGTAGAACAATTCGATTTCCTTCACCTCCTCGTGCCGCGCGTCGCGCAGGAACAGGCGCACGCCCGAATTGAGGAAGGCAAGCTCGCGATAGCGATGCTCGAGCTTGTCGAAGTCGTATTCGGTGATCTTGAACGTCTCGGGGCTGGCGAGGAAGGTGACTCGCGTGCCCTTCTTGCCCTCGGGCGCGGGGCCGAGCACGCGCAGCGGCGCCTCCGCATCGCCGTGACGGAAGCGCATGTAATGCTCCTCGCCGTCGCGCCAGATGTTGAGGTCAAGCCATTCTGACAGCGCGTTGACGACGCTGACGCCGACGCCGTGCAGGCCGCCCGACACCTTGTAGGCGTTGGTGTCGCTGGTGTTCTCGAACTTACCCCCGGCGTGGAGCTGAGTCATGATGACCTCGGCCGCCGACACGCCCTCTTCGGGGTGGATGCCGGTCGGGATGCCGCGGCCGTTATCCTCGACGCTGACCGATCCGTCGGCGTTCAGCTGGATGATGATCCGGTCGCAATGCCCGGCCAGCGCCTCGTCGATCGCGTTGTCGCTCACCTCGAACACCATATGGTGGAGGCCCGAGCCATCGTCGGTGTCGCCGATATACATGCCCGGCCGCTTGCGGACCGCGTCGAGACCCTTCAGCACCTTGATCGAGGCGGCGCCGTATTCGTTTTCGTTGGTGGTTGCCATGCACCATCATATAGGCGCGAGCGCTGTGTAACGAAAGCGAAATGGGCCGTTTCGGCCCCCCTCAGGCGATGCGAATTCGCCCCTTGCCCAGCCGTTTCGCCGCATAGAGCGCGCCGTCGGCATCGCGCATCCACGCATCGGGATCGGCGAGCCGCCGCGCATCGGCAAAGGCGAGCCCGCCGGACACGCCGAAATGCAGCAACCGGCCGTCCCATTCGACCGGCAGCGACAGCATCCGCGCGCGGCGGGCGATCCGCCGCGCCGCCGCCAGCCGCGCCTCGCTCGCATCGGGCAGCAGGATCGCGAACTCGTCACCGCCCAGCCGCGCGGCGATGTGCGCATCGCCGAACGCGCTGGCCAGCCGCTCGCCCACCACGGCGAGGCAGGCATCGCCCGCGGCATGGCCGTGCGCGTCGTTGATCCCCTTGAACCCGTCGAGGTCGAGGAGCAGCAGCGCCCCGGCATCCCCCGCCTCCAGCCGCGCACGGAACGCCGCGCGGTTGGCAAGCCCGGTCAGCGCGTCGCGGTCCGCCCGCTCGCGCAGCGCCGCGATCGCCGCGCGTTCGGCGGTGACGTCCTGCTTCCAGCCGTTGAGCGCGACGGCGCGGCCATGGCGCCGCTCGACCTCACCCCAGACGCGGATCCAGCGGCGGGGGCCGTCCCCCGGTGCCAGTTCGGCATCGAAGGTAAAGGGCTCGCCGCTTTCGATCGCTGCGGCGCGCAGCCGCTCCATCGTATGGCGCGATTCGGGGGTGTACCGCTCAACGGCTTCGCGCCGGTCGAGCGGGCGCGCAGGGTCGATCCCGAACAGGTCGAAGACCGCCGGCGTCCACGCAAGTCGTTGATCGGCAAGCTCACATCGCCACGCCCCCGCCTGTGCCAGCGCCGCGGCGCGCACCAGCATAGGGGCGGGCAGGGGCACGGGCGCAAGGGGGGCGGGGCGGCTGGCCATGCCCGGCCTTTAGCGCGCGAACGGTTAATCCGCGGTTTTCCGCGTCTTTCAGCCCGCGGGCACGGTGTCGAAGACGATTACCTTCGACCAGAGCGCCGCATTGTCGCGCACGAAGTCCAGATGGATCGGATGATCCTGATACGCCTCCTGATCGGCCGGACTGTCGAAGGTCAATGTCCAGGACAGATCATAGCCGCGCTGCACGACGTCGCGCGTCGTCCCGGCGTGCTGCCCGATCTGATAGCTGCGGATCGTCGGCGTCGCGGCGAGTTTCCGAAGCGCGGCGGTCAGCTTCGCGCGATCCTCGACATTGCCCGGCCGCTTCAGCGTGAAGAAGACATGATGGATGAAGCGGCGTTCGGCGACCGCGCCGCTCTGGCCCGCCTGTGCCGGCAGTATTGAAGCGGCGATCAGCAGCCCGCCGGCAAGGATCTGGAACATGGTGCGCATCTGACTCTCCCTTTCGGGCAGCCAAGCGCATCCTATAGGGAATGCCAAGCGGCGAATGCGCCGCCAGGACATTCGCCTCGGCGGGACGATGGAGGAGCCGCCCCGCGCTTCCTTGGGGCGGCTCTATCAGGATCAGCGGCCGTCGAACTCGGTCGCGCGGCGGCCGAGCAGGGTGATCTCGACGCGGCGATTGCGGCGCATCCCCTCTGCGGTGGCATTGGTGGCGACGGGCTGACGCTCGCCATACCCCTTGGTGCTGAAGCGCGCGCTGGTGACACCCATCTGGTCGAAGGCGGCGCGCACGGCGTCCGCGCGGCGCAGCGACAGCGCATCGTTATGCGCGTCGGTGCCGCGCGAATCGGTATGGCCGTCGATCGCGACGCGTACGCCCGGCGTCGCGCGCAGATAATCGGCCAGCGGCTCGAGCTTGGCGATCGCGCCGGGGCGCAGCACCGCGCTGTCGGTCGCGAACAGCACTTCCTCTGCCAGCGTCATCGTGGCGCCGCGCTGGGTCTGGCGGAAGCCGTAGCCGCGCATCCGCGCACGATCCCAGCGGCCCGGTCCCTCGCGCACGACGACCACCGCGCCCCGGTCGCGCGCTTCCCAGTCGAATCGGTCGCGGCGCCCGTCGGCGAGGATCTCGAACGCGCGATTGGCCTCGCGCGCCTCGATCGGCTGGATACGGCCATCGCGATTGCGGTCGAAGTTGCGCAGGACGAACGCGCGGCCGCGGTTGCTCGCGCGCAGTTCGGGGTAGAGCGCCGGCACGCCCGCACCGACGAGGCGGATCACAGGCTGGCCGCGTCGGCCACCGGACCAGTCCCAGTTCTGCGCCAGCGCCGGGCTGGCCGTCGCGCCGATCATCGACAGGAGGATGAGGTTACGCTTGATACCCATGTTCAAACCTTTCGTAGCTGCCCCCGCTACCGACGGTGGGCGCTACGCCCGAAGGCTTGAACCGTTGCTGGCCGGTCCGCTTATCGCAGGTTAAGGTCGGGTTTGCGGCGGAGGGGAGAAAAAAGCGGGACCCCGGCTCAAGGCCGGGGTGACGAATGTGGAGGGCGTAACGTCCCCCAAATCCCGTCACCCCGGGGCTCGACCCGGGGTCCCGCTTCTTCCTATTTTCAGTCTCAACCCTGAGCGCGCGCGCCCTGGCGGTTGCCGCCGCCCGGGCGACCACCGCCGCCGGGGCGACCGCGGCCGCCGCGCGGGCCGCCGGGGCGGCCGGCACCGTGACCGGCCCCATGACCGCGGTTCTCGCCCGCGGGCTTGGCCGCGTGCGTGGCGCGGGGGCGGCGCGGACCCTGCTCCTGGCGCGGGCGCTCGGGGCGCTCGGCCGGGATCGGGCCGACGCGGCTCGACTTGATGCGGTGGCTCTCGGCCTCGAAATTGTCGGGCAGCGGCACGACGCTGATGCTCTGGCGGGTCAGCTTTTCGATCTGGCGAAGGTAGCCCTTCTCCTCGGCGTCGCAGAACGCGAACGCCACGCCCGTCTTGCCCGCACGCGCGGTGCGGCCGATGCGGTGCACGTACTGCTCGGCGACGTTGGGCAGCTCGAAGTTGAGGACATGGCTGACGTCCGACACGTCGATGCCGCGCGCGGCGATATCGGTGGCAACGAGGATCTTGACCTTGCCCGCGCGGAACTCGGCCAGCGCCTTCTCACGCTGGGGCTGCGACTTGTTGCCGTGGATCGCGTGCGCGACGATGCCGTTCGACGCGAGCAGCTTCACCACGCGGTCGGCGCCGTGCTTGGTGCGGGTGAAGACGATCGCGCGCTCCACCTCGTTGCGCTGGAAGAACAGCGTCAGGAGCGCCTGCTTCTCGGCCTGGTTGACGTGGGTGACATACTGCTCGACGCGCTCGGCAGTGGTCGCGACCGGGGTCACGCGTACCTCGACCGGATCGGTCAGGAACTTGTCGGCCAGTTCCTTGATCGTCTTAGGCATGGTTGCCGAGAAGAACAGCGACTGGCGATTGGCGGGCAGCATCGACACGATCTTGCGCAGCGTGTGGATGAAGCCGAGATCGAGCATCTGGTCCGCCTCGTCGAGAACGAGGATTTCGAGGTCGCCAAGGCTCATGCAGCGCTGCTCGATCAGGTCCATCAGGCGGCCCGGCGTGGCGACAAGGATGTCGACGCCGGCTGCAGTGTCGCGGCGGTTGCGCGCGATCGGCGTGCCGCCGAACACGGTGGCGACGGTCAGCTTGGTGAACTTGGCATAGGCACGCGCCGAATCGGCGATCTGGCTGGCAAGCTCGCGCGTCGGCGCGAGCACGAGCATACGACAGCGCATCGGCTTGCGGCGCTCGTTCGCCTTCACCAGACGGTCGATCGACGGCAGCATGAACGCCGCGGTCTTGCCGGTGCCGGTCTGGGCGATGCCGAGCAGGTCGTTGCCTTCCAGAAGGGCGGGGATCGCCTGCTGCTGAATGGGGGTCGGCGTGTCGTAGTTCTTCGACGCAAGCGCATCGAGCACGGACCGCGAAAGGCCGAGGGTCGAAAAGGACATGGGGGTTCTCGTATTCTGGCGCGCCGGGCACGGCAAAGGGCGCACGACGGGCGGGTCGTAAAGGCGCCCCGCGTGACATGGGATGCTGGCTGGGCGACGCGAGCCTGGCGGGGTCTTGAAACCCTCGCCGATCACGCTGCTTCGATTGAAAGCGTCGCTGCACTGCGGCAAGTGCGCCCGAACGTTCGAAAAGTCAAGATGCGGTGATGTGCCCGTGCTCGACGTGCAGCCGCGTGGCGTCCGCGGGCAGTTCGGCGAACAGCGCCTCCTCGGTCCCCGTCATCCACACCTGACCCTTGCCGGCCAGCCGCCCGAACAGCGCGGCACGGCGCAGCGGGTCGAGGTGCGCGGCGACCTCGTCGAGCAGCAGCACCGGCGGATGCGGCATCGTCGCGGCGACGAGATCGGCATGGGCGAGAACGATGCTGAGCAGCAGCGCCTTCTGCTCGCCGGTCGAACAGAGCGCAGCGGGCTGATCCTTGTCGCGGTGCGTGACGATCAGGTCGGCGCGGTGCGGCCCGACGAGCGCGCGTCCCGCCGCCGCATCGCGCCCGCGCCCTTGCGCCAGTTCGCGTGCCAGCTCGCCGCCCGCCCAGCCGTCGAGCACCAGCGTCGGCCGCGCGAACGGCCCCGGATCGGCGCTCTCGACGATCGCCGACAATGCCGCCACCGTCCGCCGCCGTGCCGCGTCGACCGCCGCGCCATGCTCGGCCATCCGTATCTCCAGCGCCGCCAGCCATTGCGGGTCGGCGGGCACCTCGTCCGCCAGCAGCCGGTTGCGCTCGCGCATCGCGGTTTCGTAGCGAGTCGCCTGGCCCGCATGGCCGGGGTCGAGCGCCAGCGTCAGCCGGTCGAGGAACCGTCGCCGCTCGCTCGCGGGCTCGGCGAACAGGCGATCCATCGCTGGCGTCAGCCACAGCACCGCCAGCCATTCGGCCAGCGCCGTCGCGGGCGCGACGGCGCCGTTGACGCGCACCACCCGCCGCTCCGGCGCGCCCGGCTGCACGCCGGTGCCGAGCGTCGCGTCACCGATCAGCGTCGCGGCGACGCCGAACCCGCCCGGTCCGCCCTGCCGCGCCATCGCCGGAAAGGTCGCGCGGCGCAGGCCACGGCCGGGGGCCAGCAGCGACACCGCCTCCAGTACGTTGGTCTTGCCCGCGCCGTTTTCCCCCGTCAGCGCGACGAAGCCGGGGCCGGGCTCGATCACCGCATCGGCGTGGTTGCGAAAATCGCTGAGCGCGAGGCGGACGAGCATGGCGGGGCCGGGCTTAGGGGCGGGAGCGACCCATACGCAACCTTCGCTTCGTCGCGGCGTTGCCACGGGCCAAAGAGATTGATCGAGGTGAAGATGATGAAACTCCGCCCCGCGCTTGCGTTCCTCCCGTTCGCGCTCGCCACCGTCGCCTGCTCGCCGCAGACGCCGCAGGAGCAGCAGGCCGAGAAGATCCGCGACCAGGCCGATGCCCAGGGCGATTCGATCGAGGCCGCCGCCGCCAACCAGGCCGCGCAGATGGACGAACAGGCCGCCGCGCTGACCAACCAGGCGGGCACGTCGCAGGGCTATGACGCGCAGCGGACCAACGTCCGTGCCGAGGCGCTTCGCAAGGAAGCCGATCTCGTCAAGGAACAGGCCGAAGCGCGCGCCAAGGCCGTCCGCGACCAGGGCGAGGCGCAGGCGAGTGCGGTGCTCGCGAAATAAAGATGCGGCGCGGGACCCGCGCCCGCGCCAATCCTTGCTTGACTCGCCGCCGGGCGCCGTTAGGGCCGGCGGCGGGCCACGCGGTCCCAACGCCGCGCGTGCTCTCTGTGAGGAGAGTCAGACATGACTGAATTGACTGCCGCCGACGCCACCCTTGCGCCCGCGAAGCCTGCCGAGAAGCCTCGGCGCCCCCATTTTTCCAGCGGTCCCTGCGCGAAGCCGCCCGGCTGGTCGCCCGACAAGCTCGACACGCGCGTCATGGGCCGCTCGCACCGTTCGAAGCTCGGCAAGAACCGGCTCCAGCACGCCATCGACCTGACCCGCGAGATTCTCGGGGTGCCTGACACGCACCGCATCGGCATCGTGCCGGCGAGCGACACCGGCGCGGTCGAGATGGCGATGTGGTCGCTGCTCGGCGCACGCCCCGTCAGCCTGCTCGCCTGGGAAAGCTTCGGCGAGGGCTGGGTGACCGACGCGGTCAAGCAGCTCAAGATCGAGCCGACCGTGATGAAGGCGTCCTATGGCGAGATCGTCGATCTGACGACCGTCGATCAGAGCCACGACGTCATCTTCACCTGGAATGGCACCACCTCGGGCGTGCGCGTCCCCAATGGCGAATGGATCCGCGACGACCGCGAGGGGCTGTCCTTCGCCGACGCGACCTCGGCCGTGTTCGCGATGGACATGCCATGGGACAAGCTCGATGTGACCACCTTCTCGTGGCAGAAGGTGATGGGCGGAGAGGGCGGCCACGGCATCCTCATCCTCGGCCCGCGCGCCGTCGAGCGCCTCGAAAGCTATACGCCTGCCTGGCCGCTTCCCAAGATCTTCCGCATGACTAAGGGCGGGAAGATCATCGAGGGCATCTTCAAGGGCGAGACGATCAACACCCCCTCGATGCTCGCGGTCGAGGATTACATCTTCGCGCTCGAATGGGCCAAGTCGATCGGCGGGCTGAACGCGCTGATCGGCCGGTCGACCGCCAACGCCACCGCGCTCGGCCGCATCGTCGAGGAACGCGACTGGCTCGGCCATCTCGCCGCCGACCCGGCGACGCGCTCGAATACCAGCGTCTGCCTGACGGTCGAGGGTGCGGACGAGGGCTTCATCAAGAAGATGGCCTCCCTGCTCGAGGCGGAGGACGCCGCCTATGACGTCGCCGGCTATCGCGACGCCCCGCCGGGGCTGCGCATCTGGTGCGGCGCGACCGTCGACACCGCCGATATCGAGGCGCTCGGCCCCTGGCTCGACTGGGCCTACGCCGCCGCCAAGTCGGCCTAACCCCCTTTTCTCACGTCACCCCAGCGAACGCTGGGGTCGCTTTCCGCAATCGCGCCCCTGCGGCGCCCGATCCCGGCTTTCGCTGGGATGACGAGGTGAACCCATGCCCAAGGTCCTGATTTCCGACAAGATGTCCCCCCTCGCCGCCAAGATCTTCCGCGAACGCGGGGTCGAGGTGGACGAAATCACCGGCAAGACGCCCGAAGAGCTGAAGGCGATGATCGGTGAGTATGACGGCCTCGCCATCCGCTCCTCGACCAAGGTGACGAAGGACATTCTCGCAGCCGCGACGAATCTCAAAGTCATCGGCCGCGCCGGCATCGGCGTCGACAATGTCGACATTCCCGCCGCCAGCGCCGCGGGCGTCGTCGTCATGAACACGCCGTTCGGGAACTCGATCACCACCGCCGAACACGCGATCGCGCTGATGTTCGCGCTCGCCCGCCAGCTTCCCGAGGCGAATGCGCAGACGCAGGCCGGCACCTGGCCCAAGAACGGCTTCATGGGCGTCGAGGTGACGGGCAAGACGCTCGGCCTGATCGGTGCGGGCAATATCGGCTCGATCGTTGCCGATCGTGCGCTCGGCCTCAAGATGAAGGTCGTCGCGTTCGATCCGTTCCTGTCCGCCGATCGCGCGGTGGAACTCGGCATCGAAAAGGTCGAGCTTGACCAACTGCTCGCGCGCGCCGACTTCATCACGCTGCACACCCCGCTCACCGACCAGACGCGCAACATCCTGTCGGCGGAGAATCTCGCCAAGACCAAGAAGGGCGTGCGCATCATCAATTGCGCGCGCGGCGGCCTGATCGACGAGGCGGCGCTGAAGGAGCTGCTCGATTCGGGCCACATCGCCGGCGCCGCGCTCGACGTGTTCGTGACCGAGCCGGCGAAGGAGCATCCGCTGTTCGGCACGCCGAACTTCGTCGCGACCCCGCACCTCGGCGCCTCGACCAACGAGGCACAAGTGAATGTCGCGCTGCAGGTGGCCGAGCAGATGGCCGACTATCTCGTCTCGGGCGGCGTCACCAACGCGCTCAACATGCCGAGCCTGTCGGCCGAGGAAGCACCGCGCATCCGCCCGTACATGGCGCTCGCCGAACGGCTCGGCAGCCTGATCGGCCAGCTGAGCCACGACGCCGTCCCACGCATCTCGATCCATACCGAGGGCGCGGCGGCCGAGCTCAATCCCAAGCCGATCGTCTCGGCGGTGCTCGCCGGCTATCTGCGCGTCCATTCCGACACGGTGAACATGGTCAACGCGCCGTTCCTCGCCAAGGAGCGCGGGATCGAGGTGCGCGAGGTGCGGACCGAGCGCGAAGGCGACTATCACACGCTGGTGCGCGTCTCGGTCAAGACCGAGGCGGGCGAGCGGTCGGTCGCGGGCACGCTGTTCGGCAACGAGGCACCGCGCCTGATCGAGCTGTTCGGGATCAAGGTGGAGGCCGACCTCGCCGGCCACATGCTCTATGTGGTGAACGAGGATGCGCCCGGCTTCATCGGCCGCATCGGCACGACGCTGGGCGAGGCGGGCGTCAACATCGGCACCTTCCACCTCGGCCGCCGCGCCGCAGGGGGCGAGGCGGTGCTGCTCCTCTCGGTCGACGAGCCGGTGACCGCCGATCTCATCGCAAAGGTCCGCGCGCTGCCGGGCGTCAAGACGGTGATGGCGCTCAAGTTCTGATCCGGTTAGGAGGCCCGCCATGACCGGCCTCCTTCCCGAAGGGTTTCACGACCGCCTGCCCCCGTTCGCCGATGCCGCCGCGCGGCTGGAACGGCGCGTGCTCGATGCCGCGTTCGCGCATGGCTATGAGCAGGTGGACCCCCCGCTCGTCGAGTTCGAGGGCGCGCTCACCCACCGGCTGAAGGCGGGCGGCGCACGCGATTCGGTGCGCTTCGTCGATCCCGTGTCGCAGGCGACGCTGGCCGTCCGCCCCGACATCACCGCGCAGGTCGGTCGCATCGCCGCCACCCGCATGGGCCACCACCCGCGTCCGGTGCGCCTTTCCTATGCCGGCGCGGTGGTGCGGCTGCGCGGCGGCAAGATCCGGCCCGAGCGCGCGGCCCGCCAGATCGGCTGCGAGCTGATCGGCCGCGATTCGGTCGCCGCCGCGCGCGAGGTCGTGGGCGTCGCGATCGAGGCGCTGCAGGCCGCCGGCCTCGAAGGGCTGTCGATCGACTTCACGCTGCCCGACCTGCTCGCCGAACTGGCCGGCGACATGGCCCCCGACACGCTGGCGGCGCTGCGCGAGGCGCTCGACGGCAAGGACGCCGCCGGGGTCGCGGCGATCGACCGCGCCTATCTGCCGCTGATCGAGGCGGCTGGGCCATTCCAGGCGGCACTGACGCGGCTTCGTGAGAGCGCGCATGGTGCGGCGCTGAAGACCCGGCTGGATGGCCTTGCTGAGATCGCCGCGTCGGTGCCCGCCGGCGTCGCGCTGACGCTCGACCCGACCGAGCGGCACGGGTTCGAATATCAGAGCTGGCTCGGCTTCTCGCTGTTCCAGACCGGCGTGCCGGTCGAGGTGGGGCGCGGCGGCAGCTATGCGATCGTCCATGACGACGGGGCGGAGGAGCCGGCGATCGGCTTTTCGCTCTATGCCGACGCGATCCTCGATGCCGGCCTCGCCCCCATGGAGCGGCGGCGGCTGTTCGTGCCGGTCGGCGCCGATCCGGCGGCGGCGGCGGAACTGCGGCGGCAGGGCTGGGTTACGGTCGCGGCGCTGGAGGGCGAGGACACCCCCGCCGCCCAGTTGTGCACGCACATCATGACGCCAGAGGGACCCAAACCGGCATGAGCCTTTCCGAGCACGGCTGGCGCACCGACCATGCGAACCGTGCTGCGCTGATCGTCGATGCCGCCGATTACTATGTTCATGCCCGCCGCGCGATGATGCAGGCGCGCGAGCGGATCATGCTGATCGGCTGGGACTTCGACACGCGGATCATCCTCGACCGCAGCAATCCGCGCGACGGGGCGCCGACCGAGCTGGGGCCGTTCCTGACCTGGCTGGCCGATACAAAGCCGGACCTGTGCATCAACATCCTCACCTGGGACGTGGCGGCGGTGAAGCTGCTGGGGCGCGGGACGACCGCTCTCAGGCTGCTGCGCTGGATGGCGCGGCCGAATATCACCTTCCTGCCCGACAATGCGCATCCCTTCAGCGGCAGCCACCATCAGAAGATCGTCGTCATCGACGACAGCTTCGCCTTTTGCGGCGGCATCGACATGACCGCGTCGCGCTGGGATACGCGCGAGCATCTGGACGATGACGAGCGGCGGCGGCGGCCGTTCACCGGGCGGCGCTCGATGCCATGGCACGACGCGTCGATGGCAGTGGATGGACCGGTCGCCAAGGCGCTGGGCGACCTGGCGCGCGAGCGATGGCGGATCGCGGGCGGCAGCGACCTGCCCGAACCCGCGCCCGGCGGCGACGCCTGGCCGGACGGGCTGGAGCCGCATTTCCGCGACCTCGACGTCACGATCGCGCGTACTCGCGGCGAAAATGGCGAGATTGCCGAGATCCGCGAGATCGAGGCGATGTTCGTCGCGATGATCGAGCGGGTCGAGCGCTTCGCCTATATCGAGACGCAGTATTTCGCCTCGCGCGTCATTGCCGAGGCGATCGCCAAGCGGCTGGACGAGGCGGACGGCCCCGAGTTCGTGATCGTCAACCCCAAGGTCGCCGACGGCTGGCTCGAGGAAGAGGTGATGGGCGCCGCGCGGGCCGAGCTGATCGATGCCCTGCGCCAGCATCCGCATCACGATCGCATCCGCATCTATACCCCCGTCACCCACCGCGGCGCCGACATCTATGTCCATGCCAAGGTGATGATCGCCGACGACCGGGTGCTGCGCGTCGGCTCGGCGAACATGAACAATCGGTCGATGGGTCTCGACAGCGAGTGCGATCTGATGATCGAGGCGTCGGACGACGACGCCCGCGCGATGATCGCCGCGATCCGCGCCGACCTGATCGGCGAGCATCTGGGCGTCGGTCCGGCGGTGGTGGCGGAGACATTGGAGGCGACGGGCTCGCTGATTGCGACGGTCGAGCGGCTGCGCGGATCGGGGCGCACGCTGGCGCCCTTCGATCCGCCGGACAAGGGCGAGATCCAGCGCGGGATCGCGCGCAGCCAGGCGCTCGACCCCGAGCATCCCGAACAGGCGTTCGAGCCCGCCGGCCCCAACCGCCTCGTCCGTGGTATCCGCCGCCGCGCGCGCCGGGTCAGGAACCGCCTGCACCGGCATTGACGGCCGCGGTCGGCCCCGTAATGCGCTGACCCATGCGCTTCTTCTCGGACAATGCCGCCCCCGCCTGTCCCGCCGTCATGGCCTCGCTGACCGAGGCCAATGTTCAGGACACCGCCTATGACGGCGACGCCTGGTCGAAGCGGCTCGACGGGGCGTTCTCCGACCTGTTCGGCACCGATGTTGCGGTGATCTGGGTGCCGACGGGCACCGCCGCCAACGCACTCGCGCTGGCGGCAATGGTGCCGCCGCACGGCGCCGTCCTCTGCCACCGCGAGGCGCATATCCAGGTCGACGAATGCGGCGCACCGGAATTCTACACCCACGGCGCCAAGCTGCTCCTGATCGACGGCGAGGGCGGCAAGCTGACGCCTGAAGCGATCGAGGACACCGCAGCCGCGATTCGCGACGACGTGCATCAGGTGCAGCCCCACGCGATCAGCATTACCAACGCGACCGAGGCGGGGCGGGCTTATTGCCCTGCCGAAGTCGCCGCGATCGGCGAGGTGGCGAAGCGCCGCGGCCTCGCTCTCCACATGGACGGCGCGCGCTTCGCAAACGCGGTCGCGCATGTCGGTTGCACGCCGGCCGAGGTGACGTGGCGCGCGGGGGTCGACGCGCTCTCCTTCGGCTTCGTCAAGAATGGCGGCATGTCGGCGGAGGCGCTGGTGTTCTTCCGCCCCGATCTTGCCGCCGCGTCCCGCTATCGCCGCAAGCGGGCGGGGCACCTGCAATCCAAGGGCCGCTATCTCGCGGCGCAATTGCTGGCGATGCTTGAGGGCGACGTGTGGCTCGACAATGCGCGCGCGGCCAATGCCGGGGCGGCGCTGATCGCGGCGGCGGCGGGCGAGCGGCTGGTCGAGCCGGTCGAGGCGAACGAGGTGTTCTGCCGCCTGTCCGCCGAAGAGGCCGCGACGCTGCGTGCGAAAGGCTTCGATTTTTACGACTGGGGGCCGGGGCAGGCGCGGTTCGTGACGGCGTGGGATCAGGGCGAGGCGGCTGTGCGGCCGCTCGCTGACGCCATCGCCGGGCTGTGAGCGATCAACCCAAGCCGCAATCAACGCGGCTGTCGGTCCTCATCCCCTTCGGCATCGTCACGCTGATCTGGGGTTCGACCTGGATCGTCATCACCGGGCAGCTGGGACAGGTGCCGCCGTCCTGGTCGGTTGCCTATCGCTTCGCCATCGGCGGCGCGGCGATGCTCGGCTGGGGACTGTTGCGGCGCGAGCGGCTGCGGCTCGATGCGCGGGGGCTGGGGTTTGCCTTAGTGCTCGGGCTGATGCAGTTCGTGCTCAACTTCAACTTCGTTTACCGCGCCGAGCTCTATGTCACATCGGGGCTTGTGGCGGTAGTGTTCGCGTTGCTGCTCGTCCCCAATGCGGTCCTGTCGCGCATCTTCCTCGGCCAGCGGATGGGCGCGCAACTCATCGTCGGATCGGTGATCGCGATGAGCGGGATCGCGCTGCTCTTCGTCCACGAGGCACGGATCGACAGCGGGGCGACCGGCCGCGTGCTGACGGGGATCGCGATCACCATTGCGGGGGTCTGTGCCGCCTCGGTCGCGAACGTCATGCAGGCGACGAAGACCGCGCGGGCCTATCCGATGGCGGCGATGCTCGGCTGGGCGATGCTGTGGGGGGCAAGCGTCGATGCCGCCTTCGCCTGGGTTACGACGGGGCCGCCGCGGTTCGACTTCAGTCTGCCTTATGTCGCAGGGCTGCTGTACCTCGGGCTGGCTGCCTCGGCGCTTGCCTTCACGCTCTATTTCGGGGTGATCCGCACGATCGGGCCGGCAAAGGCGGCCTATTCCGGCGTGCTCGTGCCCGTCATCGCGATGGCGCTGTCAACGGTGTTCGAGGGCTATCGCTGGTCGCTGCTTGCCGGGCTTGGCGCGGCGCTGGCGATGACGGGGCTGGTGGTGGCGCTAAGGGCGCGCAGGCCCAACCGGTAGTCGGCATATCGCGGTTGCCAGCCGAGCACCCGCTTCGCCTTGCCGTTGGCGACACGCCGGTTCTCGGCATGAAAGGCGCGCGCTGCGGGGCTGAGCGCCGCCAGCGGCACGACCGGCGGCGGGTCGAGGCCGAGCAGCCGCGCGGCGAAGGTGACGACCTCGTCCTGCGCACATGGGGCATCGTCGGCGAGGTTGTAGGCACCCGGCGGGGCGTCGAGGCCCTTGGCCACCCCCTCGGCCAGATCGTCGACATGGATGCGGCTGAACACTTGCCCCGCGATCCCCGTCTGGTGCGCTTCCCCTGCCGCCACGCGGTCGAGCGGCGAGCGACCGGGGCCGTAGATGCCCGGCAGGCGAAAGACGCGCGCCCCGCGGGCGAGCCACGCCGCATCCGCCTCGTTCCGGTTCGCCCGGCGCCCGCGGATCGGCGCGCTCTCGTCCACCCACGCGCCGCCCGCGTCGCCGTAGACGCCGGTGGACGACAGATAGGCGAGCGCCGCCCGGCCCAGCGCGTCGCCATAGGTCGCGAGCACCGGATCGCCCGCGTCACCCGGCGGCACGCTCGACAGGATATGCGTCGCTTGTCCGGCCTCGAACCGCACGCGTTCGGAATCGTCGAAGCGGATCGTGCCGTCCCGCCCGTCGCGCGTCGTCGCCATAACGCGCCAGCCGCGCGGGGCGAGCCGCGCGGCGATCACCCTGGCGCTATAGCCGAGGCCGAAGATCAGCAGCCTCACTGGCCCGCTGCGCCCCCATAGAGCGACCCGAAGAAATCGCCCTTGTTCCACACCGGCCGCGGCCCGTCGGCTAGCGCGCGCGCAAGCTTGTAGTTCAGCATCGCGAACCGCCGGGCCGACGCCCAGTCGAACGGCAGCTTCATGTCGTCGGAGGGCTGGTGATAATGTTTGTCGAGGAAATCCTTGGTCGCAGCCGCGCCCGGCCCCGCCCAGCCCGCGTCGATCGAAACCGACGGCACGCCCTGCTTGACGAAGCTGTAGTGATCGGTGCGCACGAAGTTCGATTCCTCGGGCGCGGGATCGGGGCTCAGTTTCAGCCCGTCAGCGGTCGCCACCTTGGCGAGGATCGGGCCGATGCTCGACCGGTCCGCGCCGTAAGCGACGATATCCTCGAACTTGTAGGTCATGATCGGCATGTCGAGATTGACGTCGGCGACGATCGACCCCTTGGGCACGGTCGGGAAGCGGGCGTAATAGTCCGAGCCGATCAGCCCCTCTTCCTCCGCGGTGACGGCCAGAAACAGCACGCTGCGCTTCGGCGGGGCGCCGGCGTCGCGAAAGGCGCGCGCGGCTTCGAGCATCGCGGCGATGCCCATCGCATTGTCCATCGCGCCGTTGTTGATCGCGTCCCCGTTCACCGGCTCGCCGACGCCGATATGGTCGAGGTGCGAGGTGAGGACAACATACTCGCCCTTGAGCGCCGGGTCGCTTCCCTCGAGCTTGCCAACGACGTTGGCGCTGGCCAGTGACACGATCTCGCTGCGCTGGGCAAAGCGCGCGGTGAGCCCAAGCGCGCCGGTCGGCACCGGCTTCTTGGCGGCATCGGCCTTGCGGACGCGATCCCACGACAGTGGCGACTTCGCGAACAGCTTGGCCGCGCCCGCATCGCTGATCGCGGCAAGCTGGGCTGCGCCGTCGCCGCGCGGCTTGCCGGGGCGCGTCCAGTTCATGCTCGGCCCCGACCACGCCTCGACGATCGCGGGGAAGTCGTAGGTCGCGCGGATCGCTGCCGATTCGATGAAGACGATGCCCTTCGCCCCGCGCTTGCCGGCGATCTCGGCCTTGACCTCGCGGTTGCCGTAATGCGCGGCGACTTCGCTGTTGAGGCCCGGCGGGCCGCCATAGAGGACGGCGACGATGCGGCCGTTCACGTCGAGCCCGCGATAATCATCGACCCCGCGCGTCGGATCGACGACGCCGTAGCCGGCGAACACCACCTCGCCCTCGACGGTGCGGTCGGCTTCGGTCAGGCTGGCGCGGCCGACGAAATCCTTGCCCGCGACCAGCGGCTCGCTCGCCCCGCCGCGGGTCAGCGATGCGGTACCCTCGAGCGGCCGGGCGGCGACCAGCGGCACGGTCTGTCGCCACGTCCCGTTATCGCCAGCGGGGACAAGGCCGGCCTCCTGCATCCGCGCCGCCACGTACGCGGCGGCAACGTCATATTCGGGGCTGCCCGCCTGCCGCCCCTTCAGCGCATCGTCGGCAAGGAAGGCGACATGCGCCTTCATCGCCGCCTGATCCGGCGGAAGCGGCGCATCGTTGGCCGCGATCAGCAGCCCGGCAGCGCCGGCGAGCAGCCATACCCTCACTTGGCGCCCAGCCCGCCATAGAGCGTGCCGAAGAAGTCGCCCTTGTTCCAGCGCGGCCGCTCTGGCGCGTCGGCGATCTCGCGCGCGATCATGTAGTTGGCCTCGATGAACCGCACGCCCGAGCCCCAGTCGATCGGCGGCGTCTGCCCCACTTCGTCGCTCGGCTGGTGATAGTGCGTCGACAGGAACGCCTCGAACGCCGCCTTGCCCGGTCCCTTGGTGCCCGGCCAGACGAAGACGCTGGGGATGCCCTGCTGGACGAAACGGTAATGGTCGGAGCGCACGAAGAAGCCCTGGTCGGGCATCGGATCGGGCGAGATTTCAAGGTTGAGCTTGCCCGCCGCGTTCTTGACGTACTGACCGAGCGTCGTGCGGTCCGCACCGAACGCGACCACATCCTCGAACTTGTAGGTGATGATCGGCATGTCGAGATTGACGTCGGCGACGAGATTCGCCTTCGGCAGCGTCGGATAGTGCGCGAAGTAGTCCGCGCCGACCAGACCCTTTTCCTCCGCGGTGACGGCCAGGAACAGCACCGACCGCTTCGGCGCCGTACCCGCCGCCTTGAAGCGCTTGGCCTCCTCGATCAGCGAGGCGATGCCGACCGCATTGTCCATCGCGCCGTTGTAGATCGTGTCGCCGTTCTTGGCCTTGCCGACGCCCACGTGATCGAGATGGGCGGTGAGGACGACGACCTCGTCCTTCAGCTTGGGATCGCTGCCGGGCAGGAGCCCCGCAACGTTATAGCTGGTGACGGGCTTGGTCTCGGTCTTGAGCTTGACCGACAGGCGGCCGGGCAGTTCGACCGCGCGGAACTTGGCGTTCGGATTCTCGGCGGTCGCAACGACGCTGGCCCAGGTCGTCTTCGCGCCGGCGAACAGTTTCTCGGCACCCTTCATGCTCAACGTGCCAAGCGCGGGCGTCTTGGGCGCCGCGAAGAAGCCGGTGCCGTTCTTCTCGGCCCAGGTCATGCGCGCGCTGTCCCAGGTGTCGGCAAGGCGCGAGAAGGGCCGCACCTTCGCGCTCGACGGCGATTCGAGCGTGATGACGCCGACCGCGCCCTTGGCCTGTGCCGTCACCGCCTTGTTCGCGCCGTTGCCGAAATGCGCGCGCTCCTCGCCCGGCAGGCCCGCGGGCGCGCCCGAGAAGAAGGCGACGACCTTGCCGCGCACGTCGACGCCGGCATAGTCGTTGCGCTTGAAGGCGGGGGCGTCGATGCCGTAGCCGACGAACACCACCGGCGCATCGACGCTCGTCTCGGCGCGCATCGGGTCGGCGCCGGGCAGATAATCCTCGCCGAAGGTCAGCGCGGTCGCTTCGCCGCGCTTGGGCGTCCAGCCGAACGCACCCTTGTCGGCCGCCTTGTAGCTGACGAGCGGCACGGTCTGGAGATAGCTGCCATTGTCGCCCGCCGGGCGCAGGCCCGCCGCGTAATATTGCGAGGCGACGTACTGCGCGGCGACGTTGTAGCTCTCGCTCCCCGCCTCGCGCCCCTGCATCGCGTCGCTAGCGAGGAACATCACGTGCGCCTTCATCGCCGCCTCCGCCTCGGGCAGCGCGGCGTTGACGCGGGCATTGACCTCCGCCGGATTGGCGGCGGGGGCAGGGGCGGGTGCTTCCTGCGCGGCGGCGACGGTGGCGAGCGAAAGCGAGGCAAGTAACAGGGTGCGAAGGATCATGGGGGCTCCCGGGGGACTTTAGGGCCGTATAGGTCCCGCCTTGTTGCACCCGCGCGGCCCCCCAAGTAAAGCGCGCCGTCCCATGAAAAGCCCACTCGTCATCGCCGTGCCGAAAGGCCGCATCCTGTCCGAGGCGCTGCCGCTGCTCGCCGCGGCGGGAATCGTGCCCGAGCCCGCCTTCTCCGACGAGGACAGCCGGGCGCTGCGCTTCGCCACCAACCGGCCCGACATCGACCTCATCCGCGTCCGCGCGTTCGACGTGGCGACCTTCGTCGCGCACGGCGCCGCGCAGCTCGGCATCGTCGGGTCCGACGTGCTGATGGAGTTCGCCTATGCCGAGCTCTACGCGCCAGTCGATCTCGGCATCGGTCATTGCCGCGTGTCGGTGGCCGAGCCCGCCGACATGGCCGCGAAGGACGATCCGCGCGGGTGGAGCCACGTGCGCATCGCCACCAAATATCCCGGCATCACCCGCCGCCATTTCGAGGCGCGGGGCGTCCAGGCCGAGTGCGTGAAGCTCAATGGCGCGATGGAGCTGGCCCCGATCCTCGGCCTTGCCCCGCGCATCGTCGACCTCGTCAGCTCGGGCCGCACGCTCAAGGAAAACGGGCTGGTCGAGGTCGAGATGATTGCCGAGGTGTCCTCACGCCTCGTCGTCAACCGCACCGCGTTCAAGACGCGCGCCGAGGTGGTCGGGCTGGTCGATGCCTTCCGCGCCGCCGTCGCCGAAAAGGTCGCCGCATGATCCGCCTCGACACCGCCGCCCCCGGCTTCGCCGCCGCCTTCGATGCGCTGGTCGATGACCGGCGCGAAGCTGATGCCGACGTGTCGCGCGACGTCGCGGCGATCGTCGGCAGCGTCCGGCGGGAGGGTGATGCCGCGCTCCATGCGTTCACGAAGAAGTTCGACGGCCACGACCTCAACGACAGTGGCTGGCGGATCGAGCGGGCGGATTGCGAAGCGGCGCTCGAAATGCTCGATCCCGATCTGCGCGAGGCGCTGACGCTCGCCCGTGATCGCATCACCGCCTATCATGAAAAGCAGCGGCCCGCCGACGCCGAGTATCGCGAGGACAACGGCATCGTCACCGGCGCGCGCTGGCGCGGGGTCGATGCGGCGGGGCTGTACGTGCCTGGTGGCCGCGCGGCGTATCCGAGCTCGGTGCTGATGAACGCGATCCCCGCGCGCGTCGCGGGGGTCGAGCGGCTGGTGATCGTCACGCCCACCCCGAGGGGCGAGGCGAATCCGCTCGTTCTCGCCGCCGCCGCGCTGGTCGGCGCGGACGAGGTGTGGCGAGTGGGCGGCGCACAGGCGATCGCCGCGCTCGCCTATGGCACCGACCGGATCAAGCCGGTCGATGTGATCTGCGGCCCCGGCAATGCCTGGGTAGCAGAGGCGAAGCGCCAGCTTTATGGCGTGGTCGGCATCGACATGGTGGCGGGGCCAAGCGAGATCGTCGTCGTCGCCGATGGTGCGAACGACCCCGAATGGACCGCCGCCGACCTGCTCAGCCAGTCCGAGCATGATCCGACCAGCCAGTCGATCCTGTTCACCGACGATGCCGGCTTCGCCGATGCCGTCGCCGACGCTGTCGATCGCCAGATCGGCACGCTGTCGACCGCAAAGGTCGCGCGCGCCGCGTGGGACGCCAACGGGGCGATCGTGCTGGTGCCCTCGCTCGAGGAGGCGATGCCGCTGGTCAATCGCCTCGCGCCCGAGCATCTCGAGCTGGCGGTCGCCGACCCCGCGCCGTTGTTCGATCGCGTACGCCACGCCGGCTCGGTCTTCCTCGGCCGCCACACGCCCGAGGCGGTGGGCGATTACGTCGCCGGGCCGAATCACGTCCTGCCCACCGGCCGCCGCGCGCGCTTTGCCAGTGGGCTGTCGGTGCTCGACTTCATGAAGCGCACCAGCTTCCTGTCGCTTTCGCAAACCGGTCTCGCCGCGATCGGCCCCGCCGCCGTGCGGCTGGCCGAGGCCGAGGGGCTGCCCGCGCATGCCCGTTCGGTCGCGCTCCGCCTTTCCTGATTTCATCCAAGTTCCGGAACCAGAATGCCCAGTCCCAAGTCCCGCTCCCGCACCCAGGCCCGCGCCGCCGCGCGCCTCGCCGCCGTCCAGGCGCTCTATCAGCACGAGATGGAGGGGACCGCGATCCCTGCACTGCTGCACGAGTTCCACCAGCACCGGCTCGGCGCGACGATCGAAGATGCCGAATATCACGACGCCGACGTCTTCTTCTTCGACGACCTCGTTCAGGGGACGATGGCGCGCCGCGCGGAGATCGACGCCGCGGTCGCGGGCAAGCTCGCCGCCGGCTGGTCGCTCGACCGGCTCGACAAACCGATGCGCCAGATCCTGCGCTGTGGCACGTATGAGCTGATCGCCCGGCCCGACGTGCCGGTGGGTGCGGTCATCAGCGAGTATCTCGACGTCACCGACGCCTTTTACGACCGGCGCGAAAAGGGCTTCGTCAACGGCCTGCTCGACGCGGTTGCCAAGGAAGTGCGCGCAAAGCCCGCCGCCGACTGAACCCAAATCAAGGTCGGGGGGTTGTGAGGGGGCAAACGTCCACAGGAGCCCCCCGACCATGAAGCGTTTCCTGATCGCCGCCGTTGCGGCCGCACTGCCGCTCACCGCGATGCCCGCCGTCGCGGCGGCGCCCACCGCGACCGCGATCGCCGCCCCGCTCGAGATGGCGCCGATCGCGCAGCGCCGCGATCGCGACCGCGATTATCGCTGGAACGGCGACCGCCGCGACTGGGAGCCGAGCCGCAGCTATCGCGCGGGCAAGTATCGCGAGCGTCGTCTGGGTCGCAACGACCGCATCTATCGCGGGCGTGACGGCCGCGCCTATTGCCGCCGCAACGACGGCACCACCGGCCTCGTCGTCGGCGCGGTCGGCGGCGGCGTGCTCGGCAACCTCGTCGGCGGCGGCACGCTCGGCACGCTGCTGGGCGCCGGCGGCGGTGCGCTGCTCGGTCGCGAGATCGATCGCGGCGGCGTCCGCTGCCGCTGACGAAGTGAAGGATGCCGCTGCCCCATATCCCCGGGCGGCGGCATCGTCCCTAGTCGAAGCAGCGCGCGCGAGTGACGTGGTCGAGGTTCATGCGCTTCTCGATCGCCACGGCGACGCCGCGCTGGAATCCGGCGCGGCGACAGTAATTGACCGCTGCCATGCCGCAATCGGCACCGCACAGCAGACTGACCGCCGCCACCGTTTCCTCTCGTGCAGCGGGGCGGTAGCTTTGGGTCGGGCGCCCGCGATCCCGCCCGCGATCCAGTTCGTCCTCGAGCATCTGGATCCGCCGCTCCATGCGATCGAGGCGGCGGAGCACCTCGTCCTCGAACCCGCGGTCCTGCGCCCCCGCGGGCATCGATCCAAGGACGGCCAGCGCCATCACGCCCATCGACAACAGCGTCTTCATCGGTTTTCCCCCGGTCGTTGAAATCGGCGCTGATTTTATCGCGTCTCGCCGGTTCGGCCAAGCGCTCGCGGCGCGACAGCCGGGTCGAAGCGCGCTAGCAGTCGGCGCGTGAACGAAGCCGATTTCCTGTCCGCGCTGCGCGGCCTGCCGCTGCACCCCGGGGCGATGAACCTGTCCGACGACGCGGCCCGCCTGTCCGAGTTCGTGTTGACCAAGGACCTGCTGGTCGAGGGGGTGCACTTCCTGCCCGGCGACCCCGCGAACGACGTTGCGTGGAAGCTGATCGCGGTCAACCTGTCCGACCTTGCCGCCAAGGGCGCGGCGCCGGTCGGCGTGCTGCTGGGCTATCCGCTGGGCGAGGAGGCGTGGGATCGCGCGTTCCTGAAGGGACTGCGGGCTGCGTGCGAGGCGTTCGCCTGTCCGCTGCTGGGGGGCGACACGGTCCGCGGGGCGGGGCCGCGCACGCTGTCGCTGACCGCGATCGGGCGCGCGGGCCCCAAGGTGCCGCTGCGCAGCGGCGCACAGGCGGGCCATACGCTGTGGGTCGCCGGCACGATCGGCGATGCGGGCCTCGGCCTCGCCCTCGCGATGAGCGGGATGGGGCCGAGCGTGCTGCTCGACGCCTATCGCCGGCCGATGCCGCTGATCGAGGCGGGCCGCGCGCTCGGCCCCGTCGTCACAGCCATGTGCGACGTGTCCGACGGCCTCCTCATCGACACCGCGCGGATGGCCGCCGCCAGCCAGTGCGGCGCGGTCATCGACCTGTCCTGCATCCCCCGTTCGGCCGCCGCGCGCGAACTGACGGGATCGAGCCGCGAGGCTCGGCTGGAGGCGGCGACCGCGGGCGACGACTATGCGCTGCTCTTTGCGCTGCCCCACGGCACCAGCCCGCCGGTCGAGGCCCGCCGCGTCGGCTGGTTCGAGGCGGGGCTGGGCCTGCGCCTGATCGATGGCGCCGATCCGGTGCCGCTGCCGGCGGCGCTCGGCTGGGAACACGGGCGCGCCTAACGGCAGGCGGCGGCTTGCGCGGGGCCGAGCCGGCCTATACCCCTGTGTGTTCGGTGACCCGCGGCGGCATCGTATCGGCGCGGGCGCCCCATAGGAGGGGAAGTCAGCGATATGGATATCGTTCTGATTGCCATTGGCTGCGGCGTGCTCGCGGTCCTGTATGGCATCGTTACCGCCGCACAGGTCCTGCGCGCGCCCGCCGGCGACGCCCGGATGCAGGACATTGCCGCCGCGATCCAGGAGGGGGCCAAGGCCTATCTCGGCCGGCAGTATCGCACCATCGCGATCGTCGGCGTGATCGTCGCGATCGTGCTCTGGCCGACGCTGGGGCCGCTTTCGACGGTCGGGTTCCTCATCGGCGCGGTGCTGTCGGGGATTGCCGGCTATGTCGGCATGCTGATCTCCGTTCGCGCCAACGTCCGCACGGCGGAGGCGGCGCGCGGCTCGCTTCAGGGCGGGCTCACCATGGCGTTCCGCTCGGGCGCGGTGACGGGGATGCTCGTCGCCGGCCTCGGCCTGCTCGCGATCGCGGGCATCTTCGCCTACCTGATCGGGCCGGGCGGCATGGACCTGGCGGTCGAGGCGGATCGCCGGCACATCGTCGAAGCACTGACCGCGCTTGCGTTCGGCGCGTCGCTCATCTCGATCTTCGCGCGGCTGGGCGGCGGCATCTTCACCAAGGCGGCGGACGTCGGCGCCGATCTGGTGGGCAAGGTCGAGGCGGGCATCCCGGAGGACGATCCCCGCAACCCCGCGGTGATCGCCGATAACGTGGGCGATAACGTCGGCGACTGCGCGGGCATGGCCGCCGACCTGTTCGAGACGTATGTCGTGACGCTCGGCCTCACCATGGTCTCGATCGCGCTGCTCGTCCCCGCGGCGGGCAACCTCCTGCAACTCATGGCGCTGCCGCTGATCGTCGGCGGCGTGTGCATCGTCACCTCGATCCTCGGCACCTATATGGTCAAGCTCGGCAAGGGCGGGTCGATCATGGGCGCGCTCTACAAGGGGTTCTGGACGACCGCGCTGCTCGCGGTGCCCGCGATCTATCTCGCCACGCAGATGACGCTCGGCGACCTGTCCGCACCGATCGGTGGGGCGGGGCTGCTCGAGGCGAGCACCGACGCACTGACGACGGTCGGCGGTCCGACGCCGGAAGCGGGGTTGAGCTTTACCGGCTGGGACCTGTTCTGGTGCATGATGATCGGGCTCGCCGTCACGGGCCTGCTCGTCTGGATCACCGAATACTACACCGGTACCAACTATCGCCCGGTCAAGTCGATCGCCAAGGCGAGCGTCACCGGCCACGGCACCAACGTTATCCAGGGTCTCGCCATCAGCCTCGAATCGACCGCGCTGCCGACGCTCGTCATCGTCGTCGCAGTGGTGGCGGCGTATCAACTGGCCGGGATCATCGGCGTCGCCTTTGCCGCGACGGCGCTGTTGGCGCTGGCCGGCATGGTCGTCGCGCTCGACGCTTATGGTCCCGTCACCGACAACGCGGGCGGCATCGCCGAGATGGCGGGGCTGCCCGACGACGTGCGCGGGCGGACCGATGCGCTCGACGCAGTGGGCAACACGACCAAGGCGGTAACGAAGGGCTATGCGATCGGCTCGGCGGCGCTCGCCGCGCTCGTCCTGTTCGGCGCGTACACCACCGACCTCAAGGCGTTCTTCCCCGAGCTGACCGTCGATTTCAGCCTGTCCAACCCGTACGTCATCGTCGGCCTGCTGCTCGGCGCGCTGCTGCCCTATCTGTTCGGCGCGTTCGGCATGACCGCGGTCGGCCGCGCGGCGGGATCGGTGGTCGAGGACGTGCGCGAGCAGTTCCGCTCCAACCCCGGCCTGATGGCGGGCACCAGCCGCCCCGATTATGCCCGCACCGTCGATATCGTGACGCGTGCGGCGATCCGGGAGATGATTATCCCCTCGCTGCTCCCGGTGCTGGCACCGATCGCGATCTATTTCATCGTGACGGCGGTGGCGGGGCAGGCACAGGGGTTCGCGTCCTTGGGCGCGATGCTGCTAGGCGTCATCGTCTCGGGCCTGTTCGTCGCGATTTCGATGACAAGTGGCGGCGGCGCGTGGGACAATGCCAAGAAATACATCGAGGACGGCAATTACGGCGGCAAGGGGTCGGAGGCGCACAAGGCCGCGGTCACCGGCGACACCGTGGGCGATCCGTACAAGGACACCGCCGGCCCCGCGGTCAACCCGATGATCAAGATCACCAACATCGTCGCGCTGCTGCTGCTCGCCGCGCTGGCGGGCATGGGCTGACTCGACCGGCCCGCTCCGACAAGGGGCGGGCCGCTTTCTCTCGAAGGAGACCGACATGATCGCCGCAATGACGATTCTTGCGTTGTCACAGGCTGCGCAGCCGCGCCTCGACCCGCGTGCGGCGCTCTACGAATTGCGCATCTATCACGCCGCGCCGGGCAAGCTCGATGCGCTCAACGCCCGGTTCCGCGGGCACACGCTCAAGCTGTTCGAGCGGCACGGCATGACCAACGTCGCCTACTGGGTCGAGCAGCCCAACGAGAAGTCGCCCGGCGGCCGCGTCGTCTATGTCCTCGCCTATCCCAGCCGGGAGGCGCGGGAGAAGGCGTGGGCGGCGTTCGGCGCAGATCCCGAATGGCGCGCGGTCGCCGCGGCGTCGGAAGCGAACGGCAAGCTGGTCGAGCGGGTCGAGAGCATCTTCATGACCCAGGCCGACTATTCGCCGCCGATCCGGCTGGGGCGCTAGGAGCGTTCGCGCCGCGGACGCGTTCGGGCACCGTCATTCAAGGAGCGACGGACCATGAGCATCCTCGGCAAGATCAAGAGCGCGATCTTCGGCAGCGGCGGACCGCTGAGCGACAATTATCTCGGTCACAGCAACAACAAGCCCGCCGCGCCGACGCCCGCGCCGGCCGCCCCACAGGCAGCACCCCGGCCCTCGCCGGTGCCGCCGACCGCGGCCCCTGCGGCACCGACACCCGCGCCCGCCCAGCCTGCCGCCCCGACCCCCGTCGATCCCGAGTCAGCGATCGCGAAGATCGCGCAGGCGAAGGGCAATCCCGATCTCAACTGGAAGACGTCGATCGTCGACCTGATGAAGTTGCTCGACCTCGATTCGAGCCTTGCCAACCGCAAGGAGCTCGCGACCGAGCTCGGCTATCAGGGCGCGACCGACGGCAGTGCGGAAATGAACATCTGGCTGCATCAGGCAGTGATGCGCGAGCTGGGCAAGAGCGGCGGCGCGGTGCCCGCGAACCTCAAGGATTGACGATGGCGCGGGGCGCTGGCCGCGGCGCCCCGCTCAGTTGCCGCCCGGCACCCATTCGTGGTTCTCGACGATCTCCGCCGCCACCGCACGCCCGCGCGCATCGCGAGAGGGGCGGAAGCGGAAGCGGCGCTGGATATAGTCGCAGGTCAGCGCATCGAGCTCGCGCGTGCCGCTCGACCGGGTGACGCGGCAGTCGCGCGCGCGCCCGTCGGGATCGACGCGGTAGCGCACGCTGACGCGCCCGCCGATCCCCGCATCGGCGAGGTGCGAGGGATAGTCAGCATCGGCGATGTTGCCGCGGATCTGCTCGGGCGGGGTTTCGTCTTCCCAGCCGCCGCCCTCGCCATCGCCCGACCCGCCCGCGCCGAAGCCGTTGCCGACGCCGCCGGCGCCCGTGCCCGGACCGGGCACATCGGCCGCGCCGCTGGTCGCCTGCACCCCCGGCCCCGGCTTCTCCGCGACGGTGACCGGCGGCGGGGGCAGGGGGAGGACGATCATCGGCTTCGGTGCTGTCACCTCGGTCGCCTTCGAGCGCAGGTTGGGCGGTGCCGCCTCTCCCTCCGGCCGCTTGTCACGACGCGGCGGGGGGACGACCGGATCGGGCGGCGGCGGCGGTTCGGAAGCGACGTCGAACGTCTTGAGGCTCTCGACCACATGCGCCACCGGATCGAAGCCGAGGCCGGCGATCAGCGCCCAGCCGAACAGGCCCGTCGCCGCCAGTGCGGCGACCGCGCCCGGCACCCGTTCCCGTCGATCGACCGCGGCATAAGCCATCGAACCACCCTCGAATTACGCGACAATCCGCCTATATAAGTCTTGCCGCGTGGCATCTGAACCACGGCTGAGGCGTGAAACCGCCGCCGCCGAGCCCCAAGCCGCCGCGGCGCTTTCCTTTTTTACCGTCCGGGCGTATAGGCCCGCGACTTTTGCGAACCCC
This sequence comes from uncultured Sphingomonas sp., assembly GCA_913775315.1. Lineage (GTDB taxonomy): Bacteria > Pseudomonadota > Alphaproteobacteria > Sphingomonadales > Sphingomonadaceae > Sphingomonas. Next base: position 152,520 of record CAJYIX010000022.1, read on the forward strand.
GTGAGGACTGCGTTTGGCCAAGGAAGAACTGCTCGAAATGCGCGGGCGCGTGGTGGAACTGCTCCCCAACGCGATGTTCCGCGTCCGGCTCGAGAACGATCACGAGATCCTGGGGCACACCGCGGGCAAGATGCGCAAGAACCGCATCCGCGTGCTCGTCGGCGACGAGGTGCTGGTCGAGCTGACCCCCTATGACCTGACCAAGGGTCGCATCACCTATCGCTTCATGCCCGGTCGCGGCGGCCCCGGCCCGTCGTCGTCCTGATCCCCGCCTGACGATTTCGCCCGTGCCGCTCGTGCTCGCCTCGACGTCGCCGCGGCGGCGGGACCTGCTCGCGCGCATCGGCGCGGTGCCGTCGCGCGTCGCCGCGCCCGATATCGACGAATCGCCATTGAAGGGCGAGCTGCCGCGCCCTTACGCGCTGCGGCTGGCGGAGGCCAAGGCGCGCGCGGTGGACCGCGCCGCCGATGAGGTGGTCGTCGCCGGCGACACCACCATCGCGGTCGGACGCCGCATCCTTCCGCCCGCCGAGACGCCGCAAATCCAGCGGACGCTGCTGCGCCTGCTGTCTGGCCGCCGGCACCACGCGCTTTCGGCAGTCTGCGTCATCGACGCCGCGGGCCGCGCCCGAACGCGCCTTTCGGATACGATCGTCGCGTTCAAGCGGCTGACCGATGCCGAGATCGAAGCGTACATCGCCTGCGGCGAGGGGCTGGGCAAGGCGGGCGGCTATGCCATCCAGGGCCGGGCAGAGGCGTTCGTCCGCTTCCTGTCAGGCAGCCATTCGGGCGTGATCGGCCTGCCGCTCTACGACACGCGCGCGCTGCTCGAGAGTGCCGGCGTCCCCCTTGGCTGAATGGCTGTACGAGGCTGGGATCGGTGAGGCGCGCGCCGCACTCGTCTCGCGCGGTCGCATCTGGAAGGCGCGGATCGAGGTGGACGGGCCTGAGCCGCGCGAGGGGATGGTCGCCCGCGCGCGCCTGATCGAGCGAAACGGCCCCCGCACCGGCAAGGTCGCGCTGCCCGACAAGCTCGGTGAGGCGCTGGTCGAGCCGCTGCCCCCCGGCATCACCCAAGGCGCATCGCTGACTGTGCGCATCGTGCGCGAGGCCATCATCGAGCGCGGCCGCCGCCGCCTGCCCAAGGCGGTGCCCTCCGACGGCCCGCTGCAACCAGGCCCGACGCTGCGCGATCGCATCGCCGCGACCGGCATCCCCGTGATCGAGCTTCGTGCGCACCAGCCCGACGCGCTGGAGGCGGCGGGCTGGTCGGAGGTCGTCGACGAGGCGATCACCGGCGACATCGCCTTTCCCGGCGGGTGGCTGCGCATGGCGGTGACGCCGGCGATGACGCTGTTCGACGTGGACGGCCCGCCGCCGCATGGGCCCCTGTCGATCGCCGCGGCCCACGCCGCGGCACAGGCGATCGAGCGGCACGGGATCGGCGGCTCGATCGGCATCGACTTTCCGACGCTCTCCGACAAGCCCGAGCGCGTGGCTGCCGCCGCCGCGCTGGACGCCGCGCTGCCGCAACCGTTCGAGCGGACCGCGATCAACGGCTTCGGCTTCCTTCAGGTCGTGCGCCGCCGCACCCGTGCCTCGCTGCCCGAGGCGATCCTCGCCGATCCGGTCGGCCACGCCGCCCGCGCGGCGCTGCGCATCGCCGAGCGGGTTCCGCCGCCGGTCCCCGATACCCATATCGTCCCCGAACCCGTGGCGCGCTGGCTGGCGCGCCGCCCCGACCTGACCGACGAACTGGCGCGGCGCACCGGCGTGGCCGCGCGGTTCGTCGCCGAGGAGCCGCGATGACCAAGTCCAAGGGCTGCCCGATCTGCGACCGCCCCGCCAGCGCCGAGCATGCGCCCTTCTGTTCGCAGGGATGCCGCGACCGCGACCTGTTGCAATGGCTGGGCGAGGGCTATCGCCTGCCCGGCCGCCCCGTCGATCCGATGGAGATTGATGGGCTGGACAGGGGCGATTCGCCCGACTAAGAGGCGCGCTCCCAGCGGCGCTCCAAGGCCGCGGACCCGTGCCCGGGTAGCTCAGTTGGTAGAGCATGCGACTGAAAATCGCAGTGTCGGCGGTTCGACTCCGTCCCCGGGCACCACTTTCCGAATAAAGAAGCACCCCGCAACTCAATCAGCGCTGGGCTGGCGCAGGTTTCGATTGACCTCGCGTCGGCTATGATCGGGATCAATATTTCGTTCGGGACCCGAATCGATCATTCCAACGTTCTCGTTTTTCAAGGAAAACGGGGGCAGGCATGCACATCGTCCATCTTGCCCTGGGCGGTTGCCTGAAGGCGCCGCCGATCAAGTACGGCATCACCGCCGATACGGGCGGGCACATCGCCTATGTCATCGACGCCGCGCTCGCGCAGGCGCGGCTGCGCGGGGTGGAGCAGGTGACGATCGTCACGCGCCGCTTCACCGATGCGCGACTGGGCGCGGTTCACGGTGCTGCGACGGAGCCGGTCGCTCCCGGCGTTGCCATCCGGCGGATCGCCACCCCGAGCCTCGGTTATCTCGAGAAGGAAGCGCTCGCGGCCGAGTTGCCGGCCTTTGTCGAGGGGTTCTGCGCCTATCTCGATGCGCTCGATCGCCGCCCCGAGGTCATCCACGCGCATTTCGCCGATGCCGCCGCCGTCGCGGCCGAGGCGGAGCGCCGTTTCGGCATCCCCTTCGTCTACACGCCGCACGCGCTGGGTATCGACAAGCAGCGGCAGGGGCTGGCCTGCCCCGGCCTCGCCACGCGGATCGAAAGCGAGCGGGCGGCAATCCGGGCCGCCTCGGCGATCATCGTTTCGACGCGGGAGGAGGCATCGCGGCAGGTCGGCGGCTACGGCGTGGCACCGGGCTCGCCGGTCCATGTCGTCGCGCCCGGCGTGCCCGCGCATCACGGCAGCGCGGGGTCGACGATCGTCGAACGGCTGGGCCAGTGGCTTGCCGATCCGGACAAGCCGATCATCCTCGCGATCGCCCGCCCCGTGGCGAAGAAGAACCTCGCCGCGCTGATCCGCGCCTATGCGGGCGACGAAGCGCTGCGCGAGGCGGCGAACCTCGTGATCCTCGCCGGGCAGCACGACCATGCGAGCGATAAGGAAGCCGCGGTGCTGGACGCGCTCCGCGCGCTTGCCGATCGGACGTCGTTGGCGGGCCGGATCGCGCTGCCGCCGCGCCACGCCGCTGGCGACGTGGCGGCGCTCTATGCACGGGCGGCGGCGGGCGGGCTGTTCGTCAATCCGGCGCTCCACGAACCGTTCGGGCTGACGCTGCTCGAGGCGGCAGCGGCGGGTGTCCCCGTCGTGGCAACGACCCGCGGCGGCGCAGCGGAGATCGTCGCCACGATCGGCCACGGCCTGTCGGTCGATCCGACCGACGAGCCGGCGCTCGCCGCGGCGATGCGCGCGATCCTTTGCGACCCCGCCCGCCACTACGGCTTTGCCGAGGCGGGACGGCGCGGCGTCGGCGCCTATGACTGGGACCTTTATGCCACCGGGTCGGTGTCGATTTATGCCGACCTGACCGAGCCTAAACTGCTCGCGTGCGATATCGACAACACGCTGACCGGCAGCCGCGCCGGTGCCGCTGCCTTCGCCGCGTGGCGCGGTGCTGCGTCGCTGCCGTTCGTCGTGGCGACGGGGCGCAGCCTGCCGATGGCGCAGGCGATCCTGACGCGCTGGGGCCTGCCGGTGCCCGATGCCTTCATCGTCGACGTGGGCACGCGGATCATGCTGCCCGACGGGAGCGGCGGCTGGCGCGAATGTCCGGACTATGCCGCGGCGCTGGAGGAGGGGTGGGATCGCGTCGCGGTCGAGGCGGCGCTCGAAGACCTCGACCTGGAAGCTCAGCCGCCCGAGACCGCGGGACCGCACAAACTGAGCTATTTCGGCGATGCGGGCGACGCGACGCGCGTGCGCGGCGCGCTCGCGGCAGCGGGCGTGCGCGCGCAGGTGATTTTCTCGCACGGCCGCCTGATCGACGTGATCGCGCCGATGGGCGGCAAGGCGCGCGCGATCGCGGCCTATGCGGCGCGGAGCGGCCTTGCCCTGGCGCAGTGCGTCGCGGCCGGGGACAGCGGTAACGATATCGACATGCTGACCGCCTGTGGCAACGCGATCGTCGTCGGCAATGCGGAGGACGAACTCAACGGGCTGCCCGACCGGCCGGGGCTCTACCGTGCGGCGGCGTGCCATGCCGATGGCGTGATCGAGGGGCTGGCGCGGCTCGGCCTCGCCGCCCTTCCCACCGCGAAGGTCGCGTGATGCGGCCCTTCGGCTATTTCGTCCATCATCAGGGGCGCGGCCATGCCGAACGGCTGGCGGCGATCGCCCATGCGCTGCCCGCCGAGCGCCCGCTTACCGTCTTCTGCGCGCGCGACGATATCTTCCCCGCGCTGCCCGGCCATGTCGAGCTCGTGAAGCTCCCCTCGCTGTTCGAGCCCACAGGGGCGGAGAGCGGCGCGATGGACTGGGTGCCGACGCCGCAGACCTTGCACTGCGCCCCTCTCGGCTGGCCGGGCATCCGCCGCGCGATGGCGACAATGACCGACTGGTTCGACCGCGCCGACCCCGCGTTGATGGTCAGCGACGTGTCGGCCGAGGTGGCGCAACTCGCGCGTATCTGCTCGGTCCCGCATGTGAAGGTGCTCCAGCACGGCGATCGCAGCGATGCGGGGCATCAGGCGGCCTATGACGGGGCGGCGGGGCTGGTTGCGCCGTTCCATGTCGCGCTGGCGCAGCCCGACTGGACGCCCGAATGGCGCGCCAAGACCTGCTTTGCCGGCGGCCTCGGCGTCGATACCCGCGTGCCCGAACGCGAAGTCGCCCGGCAGCGGATCGGCGTGGCGCCGGGGGAGGAAATGATCCTCGTCCTGTCGGGTGGCGGCGGTACGGGGTTCGCACAGGCCCCGATCGGCGTCGGCGCGCGCTCGCGCCCGGCGGCGCGCTGGATCACGATCGGCAACGTCCAGCGCGACTGGCACGCCACCGAACCCGCCAATGTCGAGCATCGCGGCTGGGTCGAGGATGCGGCGGACCATATCGCCGCCGCCGACCTGATCGTCGCGTCGACGGGCAACACCACCTGCCAGCAGATCCTCGCCGCCGGCCGGGCTTGGCTGGCGGTGCCCGAATGGCGCTATTTCGACGAGCAGCATGGCAAGGCGGCGGCGCTGGCCGCTGCGGGTGCGGCGACGGTGCGCCCGCATCTGCCCGCCTCGGCGCACGCATGGACCGCCGCGCTGGCCGAGACGTTGAGCAATCATCGCCCCGCCGTCCAGCGCGCGATGATCGACGACGATCCGGCCGCGCGGGTCGCCTTCTGGCTCGAGATGCTCGCAGACCGCCTCTGGAACCCTTCGCCCGCGGCACAGACCACCCCCGATGATGGAGCCCTGATCCGATGAACAGCCTTTCGGTCGTCACGCTTGCCAGCGGCCGGCCCGATCACCTGACCCATGTCGTTGAGGGGCTTTGCCGGCAGACGCGACCGCCGACCGAATTGATCGTCGCGGTGATGCAGGATGCGCTCTACACGCTGCCCGACGCGCCGTTCCCGATCCGCCAGATCCGCATCGTAGCCGACGAACTGCCGCTCGCGGCCGCCCGCAACGCCGCGGCGGCGAGCGCGGTGGGCGAGGGGCTGGTGTTCCTCGACATGGACTGCATCCCGACGCCCGACCTCGTCGCCGACTATGCCGCGGGTCTGACCGAGCTCGACGGGCTCATCATGGGGGAAGTCATGTACCTGCCCGGCGGCGCGACGGCGGGCGCGTGGACGTACGAGGGGTTCGCCGCGGTGGCGGAACGGCATTCGGACCGCCGCGGGCCGCCGCCGTCGGGGATCGAGATATGCGCCGATTATCGCTGCTTCTGGTCGCTAAATTTCGCGATGCGCCGCGCGACCTTCATGGCCACCGGCGGCTTCGACGAGCGCTATGCCGGCTATGGCGGCGAGGATACCGACTTCGGCAAGACGATCAGCCTGGCGGGCGTGCCGATCGCCTGGATCAAGGGCGCGCTCGCCTATCACCAGTACCACCCGCACCACATGCCGCCCGTCCACCATCTGGACAGCGTGGTACGTAATGCCGAGCTGTTCGAGGCGAAGTGGGGATACCGGACGATGGGGCACTGGCTCCACGCCTTTCGCCTGATGGGGCTGGTCGACGACACCCCCGGCCAACCGATCCGCATCCTGCGCCGCCCCGACGACGCGGACCGCGCGCTGACCGGCCAGCAGAGCCACATGCCCTATGCCAATTCGGCCCGCGTCCTGCGCCAGCTTCAGGCCGAGGCGTTGCAGGTTACCACGGTGACGGTCGCCGCGTGAGGATCGCCGTCCTCGCGCACCTGCGCCAGCCGATCGCCGAGCCGTTCGCCGGCGGCATGGAATCGCATTGCTGGCATCTGGTGCGCGGGCTGGCGGCACGCGGGCACGAGGTGGTGCTGTTCGCTTCCGGCGACAGCGACGCGGCGTTCGCCATCGATCCCGTGCTGCGCGAGCATTATGAGCGCGCTTTCCCGTGGGACATGTATCGCGGGTCGGCGGTGCTGACCGGCTATCTCGATGCCGCTTACGGCGCGGCATGCGACCGGATCGCGCGCGGCGGATTCGACGTCGTCCACAACAACAGCCTTCACCGTTTCCCGCTCGAGCCGCGGCGGACGGCAGCGGTACCAACGGTCACCTCGCTCCACGTGCCGCCCTATGACGCGCTCCACTGGTTCGTGCGGGCAAGTGCGGCGCCCGGCCATCGGCTGACGGTCACGTCGGCGCGGCAGTTGGACGCCTGGTGGCCGGAGGGGGCGCCGGTCGAGGCATCGGTGCTCCACAACGGCATCGACCCCGCGCGCTGGCCGTTTGTCCCCACCGGCAATGGCGAGGCGGTGTGGTGCGGGCGGATCACCCCGAACAAGGGGGCGCACCACGCCATCGACGCGGCGCGGCGGGCGGGCGTGCCGCTGACATTGTTCGGCGCGATCGAGGATGCCGATTACTGGGCGGCAGAAGTCGGGCCCCGGCTTGGCGCGGGGATCCGCTATGGCGGGCATCTGCACGGCGCGGCGCTGGCGGCGGAACTGGGCCTCGCATCGGTCTTCATGTTCACACCCTGCTGGGACGAACCCTTCGGCCTCGTCGCGATCGAGGCGATGGCCTGCGGGCTTCCCGTCGCCGCGTTCGACATGGGCGCCGCGGCCGAAGTGGTGGGCGAGGGCGGGGTGGTCGTGCCGCCCGGCGACGTCGGCGCGCTGGCCCGCGCGATCGGCGACGCCGCGGCGATCCCGCGCGCGGTGCCGCATGCGCGGGTCCGGCGCTGCTTCACGCACGATCGCTGGCTCGACGGCTGCGAATCGCTGTATCGACAGGTCGCCGCTCCCCAGCGCGAACCCGCCTTCGCCTGATGCGTCGCGGCCTGATTTGAAAGCGGCGCCCGCGCGTCGTATATGAGTCCCATGGCCACGGTTCTCGATCACGACATTCAGGGCGATTGCGTCCAGGCGCAGAAGGGCCGCCCGCGCGGCTTCTGCACCGACACCGCGCTCGCCGCGGCGCTGCGCGTGTTCTGGACCAAGGGCTATGAAGGCGCATCGATCAGCGACCTCACCGAGGCGATGGGGATCACTCGCCCCAGCATGTACGCCGCGTTCGGCAACAAGGAATCGCTCTTCCGCCACGCGCTCGACCTCTATGAGCGTGAGAAGCTCGACTATATCGGTCGCGCGCTGGCCGCGCCGACCGCGCGCGGGGTCGCCGAGCGGATGATGCGCGGCGGGATCGAGACGCAGACCAGCGACTGCGCGGCCAAGGGCTGCCTCAGCGTCATCTCCAGCCTGCCCTGCGGCGACGATGCGCAGGCGATTCGCGAGGAAGTGATCGCGCGCCGCGCCTCCTCCCACGCGGCGATGCTTGCCCGGTTCAAGCGTGCGCAGGCCGAGGGCGATTTCGGCACCGACATCGCGCCCGACGATCTGATCCACTACCTGTTCGCGGTGCTCCAGGGCCTGGCGGTGCAGGCGAGTGCGGGCGTGCCGCGCGAGCAACTCGCGCGAACCGTCGACTTCACGCTGAACATCTGGCCGACGCGCTAAACTTTTTTCTGTACCGGGCGGTACAGAACGATTGACGGCGGCTGAACGAACTTCTATACCGCTTGGTATGGAAGTCGGGGCTCCCCCTCCTTCCACTATCGAAAAGGCGGCGGCGTTCGGCGGCGCGCGGGTCATCTGGCCCGCGGCGGGTCCGTGCGGCCGGGTTCAGGGAAGGACGGTTCATGGCATATCTCGCATTCGCCGAAGTCGCGGCCGGCAGCGCCGCTGCTCCTGCGCCCGCCACCTTTCGCGCAAAGCCCGCGTTTAGCCCGCTCGAATGGTCGGTCGTCGCGCTTGCGCGCCGCGACAAGGTAGCTTCGCTGCGCGAACCCGGCCGCGTCGCGGTCGCGATGGGCGTGCTGTTCGGCGAGCGGCCGAACCCGCGCCTTGCCGATCCGAAGCTCGAGGCGCTGCGCCGCATGGCGGTGCTGAGCTGGCGGCACGGGTACGAGGTCGACACCTTCGAGATCCGCCGGTTCGTCGAGGCGGGCTACGACCTGCGCCAGTACGAATTGATGGTCGACAGCATCGCCGCCGACAAGGCGCGCGCCGCGGGTACGCGCCGCGCCGCCTGAGCCCCTTGCCCTTGCGGCCGAAGCGGGGCAGGCGGGTGTCATGCTCGTCGAGATCGGCCGCTACAACCGCATCGAAGCTCATGTCGTCGTCGGCGCGCTGGAAGCCGCGGGCATCCCCGCGATCGGCTTCGACGGCGAGATGAGCCTTGGGGAGGGCAGCGCCTTTCTCATCCCCGTCCGCGTCATGGTCGATGCCGACGACGAGCGCGAGGCCCGCGCCGTGATCGCCGAGGCGCTGAGCGGCAGCTAGCTGCCACAAAAACAGGCAGCTTTTCGCGGCTGCACAATTTTCACACTTCCGTAACGAAGTTCGGCCGCCGCCGCCGCTCGTAAACCGGGCTTTTTGCGTTTGGCACGCGCTTTGCGAGGTCGATCCCCGGGACACAGCCAGGGGGCGCCATGAAACTCGTCATCGCCATCATCAAACCGTTCAAGCTCGACGAGGTGCGCGAGGCGCTCACCGAGATCGGCGTGGCGGGCATGACCGTCAGCGAAGTGAAGGGCTTCGGCCGCCAGAAGGGCCAGACCGAAATCTATCGCGGCGCCGAATACTCCACGAACATGGTGCCCAAGATCAAGGTCGAGGTCGTCTGCGCCTCCGACCTCGCGCCGCACGTGGTCGAGGCGGTGCAGGCCGCCGCCAACACCGGCGCGATCGGCGACGGCAAGATCTTCGTGCTCGACGTCGGACAGGCGGTTCGCATCCGCACCGGCGAAACCGACCAGACCGCGCTTTGAAGGGGGGACCGATGAAGCGACTGATTGCACCCATCGCCGCCGGGGGCGCCGCGCTCCTCGCCGCGGCACCCGCTTTCGCTCAGACCGCGGCCGCCGCCGCGCCCGTCGTCCCGACCGCCGAGATGGTGAACAAGGGCGACGTCGCCTGGATGCTCGTCTCCTCGGCGTTCGTCCTCATGATGTCGGTGCCCGCGCTCGCGCTGTTCTACGGCGGCCTTGTCCGCGCAAAGAACATGCTGTCGGTCTTGATGCAGGTGCTGACGATCGTCTGCGTCGCCAGCCTCGTCTGGGTTGGCTGGGGCTATTCGATGGCGTTCACCAACGGCGGCGCGCTCAATAGCTTCGTCGGCGGCTTTTCCAAGGTGTTCCTGAAGGGCGTCGATGCCACGACCTTCGCCGCGACCTTCACCAACGGCGTCTATCTGCCCGAGCTCGTCTTCGTCATCTTCCAGATGACGTTCGCGTGCATCACGCCTGCGCTGATCGTCGGCGCGTTTGCCGAGCGGGTGAAGTTCACGCCGCTCATCATCTTCACGGTGATCTGGCTGACGCTGGTCTATTTCCCGATGGCGCACATGGTCTGGTACTGGCCGGGTCCGGACTTCCAGCCGGGCGCGCCGACCGACCATGGCCTGCTCTGGGGCTGGGGTGCGCTCGACTTCGCCGGCGGCACCGTCGTCCACATCAATGCGGGCATCGCGGGGCTGGCCGGCTGCATCGTCCTTGGCAAGCGCCACGGCTACAAGTCGGAGCCGATGCCGCCGCACAGCCTGGTCATGACGATGATCGGCGCCTCGCTCCTGTGGATCGGCTGGTTCGGCTTCAACGCCGGCTCGAACCTCGAGGCGAACGCCGTCACCGCCGTCGCCTTCATCAATACCTTCACCGCGACTGCCGCGGCGGGCGTGGTCTGGGCGGTGATCGAGCAGATCGTCCACAAGAAGCCGTCGCTGCTGGGCGGTGCCACCGGCGTCGTCGCGGGCCTCGTCGCGATCACCCCGGCGGCGGGCTTCGCCCATCCCGGCACGTCGATCGCGCTCGGCGCGGTCGCCAGCATCGTCTGCTTCTTCTTCGTGACGACCGTGAAGAACAAGTTCGGCTATGACGATACGCTCGACGTGTTCGGCGTCCACTGCGTCGGCGGGATCGTCGGCGCGATCGGCACCGGCATCGTCGCGGCCCCCTCGCTCGGCGGCCAGGGCGTGTTCGACTACAACGTCCTGCCCGCCGCGTTCGATGCCTCGACCTACTCGATCGCGACGCAGGTTTGGACGCAGGTCAAGGCCGTCGCCTTCACGCTCCTCTATTCGGGCCTCATCAGCTTCGTCCTGTTCTTTGTCATCGACAAGGTGATGGGCCTTCGCCCCAGCCTCGAGGTCGAGGTCGAGGGTCTCGACATCAACGAGCATGGCGAGCGCGCCTACAACCTCTGACAAGCTTCGGGGCCGGTTCAGGGCCGGCCCCGTACCCAGGTTCCTCCTGCGGACCACTCTGGCCGGTGCAGCGATGCACCGGCCGTTTTTTGTTTGGCGGCTCCAGCCCGCTCCCCCACCCGGCCACCCACTAAGTATCCTGATGGGTGGCCGGGCGGGGGAGCGGGCTGGAGCCGTTCTCCCGGCGTGAGCCGGGAAAACAATCAAACGCCCCGCGACGCCTTGAGCTCGTCGCGGATCTCGCGAAGCAGGATCACGTCGGCCGGGTCGGCGGCGGGCGCCGCGGTACCCTCGGCCTTCTGCTTCTCGAGGCGCGTCATCATCCGGTTCACGCTGCGCACCAGCAGGAAGACGATGAAGGCCAGGATCAGGAAGTTGATGACCACCGTCACGAACTGGCCGAAGCCGAGCAGCGGCGCACCCGCTTCCTTGAGCGCCGCATAGTTGGTGAGCGAGCCGGTATAGCCTGCGGGCACCGGTCCCAGGCGCAGGAAATAGCCCGAGAAATCGACTCCGCCAAAGATCGCGCCGATCACCGGCATGATGACGTCGTCGGTCAGCGACTTGGTGATGTTGCCGAACGCCGCGCCGATGATGACGCCGACGGCCAGGTCGAGCACGTTGCCGCGCGCGATGAACGCCTGAAAATCCTTGAGCATTGGCCTTGTCCCCTTGATCCCGTTAAAGGCGGCGCCAGCCTAACGACGATCAGCAAGGGTGGCGAGCCATGACCGACGACCCCTTCGACCGCGACAAGCCGGTCGAGACCATGTGGGCGGGCCGCTGGCTCGACATGAAGCGGCGGGGGCGGTGGGAATATGTCTCGCGCACCGGCAACATCCATGCGGCGGTCATTCTGGCGGTCGAGGACGGCCATGTCCTGTTGGTCGAGCAGTACCGCGTGCCGCTCGGCCGCAACTGCATCGAGCTCCCCGCCGGCCTGGTGGGCGACGAGACCGAGGGTGAGGACCCGGTCGAGGCCGCGCGCCGCGAGCTTAAGGAGGAAACCGGCTGGCACGCGGCCGTGATGGAGCCGGTGGGCGAGTTCTGGTCCTCCCCCGGCATGGCGTCGGAGGGCTTCACCCTGATGCGCGCGAGCGGGTTGACGCAGGTCGGGCCGGGCGGCGGCGTCGATGGCGAGGGGATCACCGTCCACCGCGTGGCGCTCGACGCGCTGCCGGCGTTCGTGGCGGCGAAGCGGTCCGAAGGATGCGGGGTGGACGTAAAGCTGCTGACGCTGCTGGGGGCGGAGTTGGTTTCTGATTGAGTGCGGAGCTGGTCGCCGGAGACCGAGGCCGGTTCAGCCTTGAAAATCTTTAAAAGGCGCCATCATGAAGCTTCTGCATTTGGTGCTAAGCACCGCGATGATTGCTACGTCTGCTATGGGTACATGCGTATCAGCGGCACCGCCTCGACAGACGTTTCAACTCGAAGGTCAGCTGTGGAGGGTCGAGCACACAGACAAGCGCCTACCCAGCACGGTTTTCTATTTTATGAAGAACGGCGTACTTACCGTGTACATCAAAGGTATGGGCGTCGGAGCAAAATACCGCTTGTCAGATAATCGGTTGTGCATCGCGCAACGAGAATCAACTCGATGCTTCCTAATCAAAGATAAAAGTGAAACGAAAATGAAATTGATTGGAGAAACCGGAAGGATCATGTTTTTAACTAGAAAAGGAACTTGAGAATATATTAGAATATCGTTTATCGATCGTCAGGCAAGCGAGCCGGCATCACCGCGGCCGCGTCCACAATTCCGCCGGCCGCGCCGCCCCCGCATACCGCGCCCGCCGCCACGCCTGCGCCCCCGCCCGCGCAATCCAGCGGAGCTTCTCCGCTTTCGTCGTGTGGACGCGGTGGTCCCAGGCGTGGTCGCCGCGGCGGGCCACTTCGCGGGCGATATCGCCATAGATGCCCGCCGCCGCCAGCACCGCCCAGGCCGAGCGTAGCGAGAGCGCCGGCGTGCCGCCGCGCGCGCTTTCCTCATGCAGTGCCGCCCGCGTCGCCAGCCGCCTCGCCAACACCGTGAGGCGCGAACGGAACGGCGGCTTCATGTGCTGGCCGGGCGGCACGTCCATCTCCGCCAGCCACTCCTGCGGCAGGTAGCAGCGGCCGGCGCGGTCATCCTCCTCGATATCGCGGGCGATGTTGGCGAGCTGAAAGGCGAGGCCGAGGTCGCACGCGCGGTCCAGCGTCGCCTCGTCGGCGGGATCGACACCCATCACCACCGCCATCATGCACCCGACCGCGCCCGCGACATGGTAGCAATAGCGATAGAGGTCGGCCTCGCTGCGCGGCTGCCACTCCTCGGCATCCAATACGAAGCCGTCGATCAGGTCGTCGGCGAACCGCTGCGGCAGGCCGGTCTCGCGCACCACCATGGCGAGGCCGTCGAACGCCGGGTCGCCGGTGCGCTCGCCCCGGAACGCGGCGTGGGTCAGCGCGCGAAGCTGCGCGACGCGAGCGGGGGCGTCCTCGACGCGGCTCATGCCGTGGCCGTGGTCCTGCCCGTCGGCCACGTCGTCGCACTTGCGGCACCAGGCATAGAGCAGCCACGCCCGCTCGCGCGTCGCCCGGTCGAACAGGGTGGAGGCGGCGGCGAAGCTCTTCGACCCGCGCGCGATCGACGCGCGCGCGGCGGCGACCAGCGCGGCGCGCTCGCTCACAGTTCCTCGCGCGTCATCCGCGTGATCGGCACGTGCGGGCGATAGGCCGCCATGCGCCCGAGCAGTCGGTCGAGGTCGCCATCGACGATCAGGATGTCGCGATGCTGCGGGCGAAGGAAGCCCACGTCGGCCATGCGATCGACGAACGCGATCAGCGGGTCGTAGAAGCCCTGCCAGTTGAACAGGCCGACGGGCTTGGTGTGATAGCCGATCTGCGACCAGCTCATCGCTTCCCACAATTCGTCCATCGTGCCAGTGCCGCCGGGCAGCGTCAGGAAGCCGTCGGACAGGTCGGTGAAGCGCTGCTTGCGCTGGTGCATCCCCGTCACGGTCTCGAGGCTGGTGAGGCCGCGATGCGCGACCTCGGCATCGACGAGCGCCTGCGGGATGACGCCGATCACCTCGCCCCCCGCCGCCAGCGCCGCGTCCGCGACCGCGCCCATCAACCCGAGCTTGCCGCCGCCATAGACGGTGCCGATGCCCCGGCTCGCCAACGTTCGGCCGGTCAGCGCGGCACATTCGATATAGGAGGGATCGGCGGGGGTCGCCGACCCGCAATAGACCGCGATGCGGTTCATCACTTCGTCTTTCTCAATGGCTTGTCCGCGCCGCCGATAGGCCGATCAGCGCGGTTCCGCCAGCATCAGCTCGGCCGTCGCCTTCGCGCTGCCGACGACGCCCGGAATGCCCGCGCCCGGATGCGTGCCCGCGCCCACGAAATAGAGGTTCGGGATATGGTCGTCGCGGTTGTGCGCGCGGAAGTACGCGCTCTGCGTCAGCACCGGCTCCAGGCTGAACGCGCTGCCCAGATGTGCCGACAGGTCGCGGGTGAAGTCGGCGGGGGTATAGCTGAACTTGGTGACGATCCGGTCGTGGATATCGGGGATCAGCCGGCGACCCACCTCGTCGAGGATGCGGCGCTCGTACGTCTCCTTGATCGCGTCCCAGTCGGCCGGGAACTTGCCCTGATGCGGCACGGGGGCGAGCGCGTAGAAGGTCGAGTGCCCCTCCGGCGCCATCGACGGATCGGTGACGGTCGGGTGGTGGAGATAGAGGCTGAAATCCTCCGACAGCACGCCGTGGTCGTAGATGTCGGCGAGCAGCCCCTGATAGCGCGGACCAAACAGGATCATGTGGTGCGGGATGCCAGGCCACGTGCCCTTGACCCCGAAATGAACGACGAACAGCGACGGCGAGAACTTCTTGCGCTCCAGCTTCGCACCCGTCCGCTTCGCGCTGCGCGAGCCCGAGAGCAGGTCCTTATAGCTGTGCATCAGGTCGGCGTTCGACGCGATCGCATCGACGTCGATGTGCCAGCCGCTCTTCGTCGTCAGCCCGGTCGCGCGGTCGCCCAGCGTCTCGATCGAGACGACCGGGTCGTTCAGCCGGATCGTGCCGCCCAACCGCTCGAACTGGCGGACCATGCCAGCGACAAGCCGGTTGGTGCCGCCCTTGGCGAACCAGACGCCGCCGTCGCGCTCCAGCTTGTGGATCAGCGCATAGATGCTCGAAGTCTTCATCGGGTTGCCGCCGACGAGGAGCGTGTGAAAGCTCAAGGCCTGACGCAGCTTCTCGTTTTTCACGAAACCCGCGACGATCGAATAAACCGAGCGCCATGCCTGATACTTGGCGAGTGCGGGTGCCGCCTTCACCATCGAGCCGAAGTCGAGAAACGCCTTCGACCCCAGCTTGACGTATCCTTCCTCGTAAACGCCGCGCGAATAGTCGAGGAAGCGGGCGTACCCCTCGATATCGCCGGGATCGAGCTTGCCGATTTCCTGGCGGAGCACGGTGTCGTCGTTGGTGTAGTCGAAATTGGTCCCGTCCGCCCAGTTGAGGCGATAGAAGGGATTGACCGCGACCAGCTCGACATCCTCGGCCATGTCGTGGCCCGACAGCGCCCAGAGTTCCTGCAAAGCTTCCGGCGCGGTGATGACGGTGGGACCGGCGTCGAAGGTGAAGCCGTCCTTTTCCCAATAGTAAGCGCGCCCGCCGGGCTTGTCGCGCGCCTCGACGATGGTCGTGGCGATGCCCGCCGCCTGCAGGCGGATGGCGAGTGCCAGCCCGCCGAACCCTGACCCTATGACCGCTGCGGTCTTCAAACCCTTGACTCCCTGATGGCCGCGATCGCGCGCCCGATGGGGACCGGCGGCTTGCCCGTCAGTACCCGTGCCTTGTCGAAGATGGTGGATTGCCCCGCATAGAACCGGCCGATCAACCCGGCATCGAGGCGGTAGAAGCGTTCGAGCACGCGCCAGCGATCCGCCGGATCGGCGGCGCGGAACAGCATCGCGGTGAGCATCCGGTAAAAACCGCGCGAGGCCCAGGTGGCGGCGGCATGGTCGTGCGTCACCTCGTGCAGCGCCGCGCCCGCATAATCGCGCGCGCGCGCCAGCATCGATGCGGTGCGCACCGCATCGGGCAGCGAATAGCCGGTGAGCGGATGGAACAGTCCCGCGCGCATCCCCGCCTTGGCCACGCCGCGGCCGCCAGACAGCCAGTAGCTCTCGAAATCGCCGCCCCACACGACCGGCAGCGCGCCGCGCTCCGCCCGCGCCACCCGCTCGACTTCCCACCCGCGCGCCGCGGCATAGGCGGCGATGCGGCCGTCCAGTGCGCGGTCGTCGATGTCGGGCGTGTCACTGTAATAGGTGTCCTCGACGAACATCCGGTCGGGCGCGAAGGGCAGGCAATAGACGAAGCGATAGCCGTCGATCTGCTCGACCGACGCGTCCATCACCATCGGCCGGGGGGCGTCGTGGTTGTCGGTGAGGACCAGTTCCTGCCCGACAAACTTCTGCCACCCCATGACGAGGTGCGACACGTCGCCCGGCCCGCGGCAGTCGATGACGCCGTCCGCCTCGATCCGGTCGCCGTCGGCGAATACGACGGCGGTCGCGCTGGCGGCGAGTACCTTTCGACCCAGCATCAGCGCGCGTTCGGGCAGCCGCTTTCGCACCACCGCGTCGAGCCGGTCCGATTCGATCGAATTGTATCGCGCCGCGATCGTCCGCCCGTGCCGCGGGAAGCGGACATTGTAGCTGTCCCAGCGATGCACGATCAGCGGCTCGAGAAGCCAGCGATCCTCGCGCGCGATGTCGTGGTCGAAGAACGACCAGAGGTGATTGCCCCCGACCGATCCCGCACCGTCGATCAGCCGGATCTCCAGCCCCGGCCGCCGCTCCGCCAGCGCCAACGCGATCAGCCCGCCGGCAAGGCCTGCGCCGACGATCGCGACGTTGCAACGATGGGTGGAGGCCATGTCCTTCGACTAGCGGGGTTGAAGGGGAGTGGGAAGGGGAGGGGGCATTTAGTCCGCGGCGCCGATCGGCTATCTAAGGGGGCATGTCGCCGACCGTTGCCGAGCCGCTTGCCTGCGCCACCTGCCCGGTCCGGCACGATGCGGTCTGCGCGGGCCTCGACCCGGCCGGGCTGGCCGAGCTGGCGCGCATGGGGCGGCATCGCCGGTTCGCGCGCGGCGAAACGATCTTTTCGGCGGGGGACGAAACGGTTGCCTGCGCGACACTCGTCTCGGGGGCGGTCAAGCTGGCCGCGACCGGTGCGGACGGGACCGAGCGGATCGTGGCGATCGTCCATCCCGCGGGACTGATGGGTCGGTTGTTCGCCAGCACGCCGGGCCATGACGCGATCGCGCTGACCGACAGCGAGCTGTGCCTGTTCCCGCGCGCCGATTTCGAGCGGATGATGGCCGGGCACCCGATGCTGACGCGCCGCGTGCTCGAACGCACGCTGGCCGAGCTCGACCGCGCGCACGAACTCGCCGACCTGATCGGGCGGCGCGATGCGCGCGGGCGGGTGGCGGGGCTGATCGCCGCCTTTGCCCGCGCGGCGGGCGCGGATTGCCGGGCCGCCGACTGCTTCGACCTTCCGCTGACGCGCGGCGAGATGGCGGGGCTGCTCGGCCTGACGATCGAAACGGTGAGCCGGGCGCTGACCCGGCTCGAGAAAGATGGCGTGATCGGGCGGGAGGGACCGCGCGGCATCGTCGTGCGCGACGCCGCGGCGCTTGCGGCGGCGCGCGGCGACTGAAGCGTCAGACGGTGGCGCGGATCGCGGCGATCGCGATGCCCCAGGCGACGATCAGGAGCGGCACGGTCAGCACCTGCGCCACCACTGCGCCGCCGCTCAGATGGCCGGTCGCGGTCTCCAGCCCCTCGGCCTTGAATTCGGACCAGTCGGCGAAGCGCGCGTTCCGCGGCCCGGCGACCCGAGCCCACATCGCCGGTACGCCGAACGCGGCGGCGACGAATACCGCAAAGACCGCGAAGGGGATCCAGAGCTCGGCATTCATGAACGCCGCGCCCATGATCGCCAGATAGACGAAATAGGCGCCGACCGTGACGCCGAACAGCGCAGGATGGAGGCCGAAGGTCCGCTCGGCACGGGCGGGATGGACGTTGGCGATGCGGGTGAGCTGGTCGGTGTCGAACTTGGCGGTCATGGCGGTTCTCCTTGGCCCCGTGCTCGCACCACCCGCGCCCGCCCGCATTGACGATCGTCAAACCGCCGTCGCTTCCCGGTCGCGCGCCGATCCGGTAAGGCGCCTTCCCATGACCGCGCTTGTCGCCATCCTCCTGTCCGCCGCCGCGATGACGGCCATCGTCGGCGTCCGCTACCTCCTCACCTCAGGCGCGTTCGCGCTCGCCACGCGGGCGACGCGGCCGGGGCTGTATGTCGGCCTCGACAAGCAGATCGGACGCGAGATCCGGTGGAGCCTCGCCTCCGCCGCGATCTATGGCGTGCCCGCGGGGATCGTCGCCTGGGGCTGGCGCCAACATGGCTGGACGCAGATCTACGAGGATGTGAGCGCCTATCCGCTCTGGTACCTGCCGGTGTCGGTGCTGCTCTATCTCTTCGCGCACGACACCTGGTTCTACTGGACGCATCGCTGGATGCACCGGCCGAAGCCCTTCAAGGCTGCGCATGCAGTCCATCACGCCAGCCGCCCGCCCACCGCCTGGGCGGCGATGGCGTTCCATCCGATCGAGGCGCTGACCGGCGCCGTGGTAATTCCGCTACTGGTCTTCGCAATTCCGATCCATGTCGCCGCACTGGGCTTGGTCCTCGCCATCATGACGCTTATGGGAGTGACCAACCACATGGGGTGGGAAGTTTTCCCGAAGTTCATGGTGGAGGGGCCGCTGGGCCGCTGGCTCATCACGGCCAGCCACCACCAGCGCCATCATGAGCGCTACGGGTGCAATTACGGGCTTTATTTCCGGTTCTGGGACCGGGTGTGCGGGACCGATGACGGTTTGGGTAACTTCGATGCGGCGGCTCGCCGCGCTCGCGCCGCTAGCGCTGCTGGTCGGCGCCTCGCCGGTCGCGACGCTCAAGGTTGACGTCGATTCGCTGCGCAACGCGCGCGGCGTCATCCGCCTCTGCCTGACCGCGGTCGCGAGCAACTTTCCGACGTGCGAGGACGATGCGCGCGCGGTCGCCCGCTCGGTGCCCGCCAGCCAGCGCAGCCTCGCCTATGACGGTCTGCCGCCCGGCGGCTATGCCGTGGCGATCATCCATGACGAGAACGGCAACGGCAAGCTCGACACCTTTGCCGGCATCCCGCGCGAGGGGTTCGGCTTTTCGCGAAATCCGCGCATCGCCTTCGGCCCGCCGCGCTTCGACGCCGCGCGCTTCGTGGTGCAGCAGGGCAACGGTGAGCAGCGGATTCGCATGCGCTACATGTTCTGAAGGGAGCGAAACGCGAACGTACACGTTTCGCGGCTGAAACCTTCGGAGTTCCAACACTTGCGCATCCTCCTCGCCGCCGCGCTGTCGCTCGGCATCGCTGCTCCTGCCTTTGCCCAGGATACGGCCCCTGCGCCGGTCGACACGCCGCCCTCGACCGATCCGCGCGGCGATTTCGCGATCGTCGGCGTCGGCGTCGGCCTGCTCCCCGATTACGAGGGCTCGGGCGACTACAGCGTCTCGCCCGTGCCCGCCGCGATCGGTCAGGTTTCGGGCTATCGCTTCATCCTGGCGGGCAACCGCGTCAGCGTCGACCTCATCAAGGATGGCTACGGTCCGACCTGGGACGTGCAGGCGGGGCCGATCGGCGTCGTCAATTTCAACCGCAACAGCCGCGATGCGATCGACAATCCGCAGGTGGCGCTGCTCGACGAACGCGGCACCGCGATCGAGCTCGGCGGCTATGTCGGTATCGGCAAGACCGGCGTCATCACCAGCGATTACGACCGCTTCTCGGCGACGCTCAGCTATCGCTACGACGTGGCGGGCGTGCATTCGAGCGGCATCCTGACGCCCACCGTCACCTATACGACGCCGCTGTCGACCAAGGCGCTGGTCGGCCTGTTCGCCTCGGCCGAGTTCGTCGAGCGCGGCTATGGCCGTACCTATTTCAGCGTCACCCCGGCCGAGAGCGCGCGCTCGGGCCTGCCCATCTATACCGCGGGCGGCGGGTTCAAGAACTGGGGCATCGGCGCCGTGGGCATGCGCTCGCTGACCGGCGACCTGACCGGCGGGCTCCAGCTCGTCGGCGGCGTGGTCTATCGCCGGCTGTCGGGCGATTTCGCCGATTCGCCGCTGACGCGCGTCGGATCGCCCAACCAGTGGATCGGCGCGCTCGGGCTTGCCTACAGCTTCTGAGCGCTTTGAGGGCGGCACCGGCCCGCTCCCCCACCCGGCCACCCATTCAGGATACGCTGTGGGGGGCCGGGTGGGGGAGCGGGCCGGTGCCGCATTATCCGCGTGAGCGGATCCAAAGAAGCACCGCTCCAGACACCCGACGGACGATACATCGTCGTCCGCGAGCGGCTGTGGCGGCGGAGCAATCCTGCGCTGCCGGAGGCGGAGCGGCATGCGCTCGTCAACGAACTGATGGACGCCCGCCGCGCCGTTCGCGATGCCGCCGACGAAGCGATGACCCGCGCGGCTCGCACGCGGGTGCAGGCGGCCAAGGTGGCGCTCGGCGAGCGCGGACCGGTCTGGTGGGACGACGGCGCACCCGACCTCAACCGGCATATGGTCCGGGGCACGCCCTATGCCGACTGGTTCGCCTCGCTTGCGGGCGACCCGTGAAGCGCCTACACCCATGCCATCCCCGGGGGACCGCTGACGCAGCGGTTGAGAGGGTGGCAGGGCACCCATGAAAGTAGTTACTTTCATGGGACCCGATGCAGCCACCGACCCGCTGAACCTGATCCGGCTGACACCGGCGTAGGGAGGGAGCGGCCCCGCCAATGAGGTCCGTTTCCTCCGCATGGAGTGGAACTGACAATGGCCGATATCCCCGCCCGCACCGAACTCAAGGTCACGACCGGCCCCATCCGCGGGAGCCGCAAGATCCATGTCGGGCCCTTGAAGGTCGCGATGCGCGCGATCGACCTCGAACCCTCGTGCGGAGAGCCGCCGCTCAACGTGTACGACACGTCGGGGCCGTACAGCGACCCGAATGCGCGCATCGATATCATGGCGGGCCTGCCCGAAATCCGCCGCGACTGGATCCGCGATCGCGGCGATGTCGAGGAAGTCGACCAGCGCGAGGTGCGGCCGGAGGATAACGGCCAGCTCGGCCCGGATCGCTCGGGCGGCGTCCAGCCCTTCCCCAACGTCCGCCGCCGCGTCCTGCGCGCGAAGCCGGGCGCGAACGTCAGCCAGATGCACTATGCCCGCCGCGGCATCGTCACGCCAGAGATGGAATATGTCGCGACGCGCGAGAATCTGGGCCGCGAGATGCTGCGCGAGTACGTCCGCGACGGCGAGAGTTTCGGCGCCGCCATCCCCGACTATGTGACGCCCGAGTTCGTGCGGGACGAGGTGGCGCGCGGCCGGGCGATCATCCCGAACAACATCAACCACCCCGAAAGCGAGCCGATGGCGATCGGCCGCAATTTCCTGGTCAAGATCAACGCCAATATCGGCAATTCGGCGGTGGCGTCGGACGTGGCGCAGGAAGTCGACAAGCTGGTCTGGTCGATCCGCTGGGGCGCGGACACGGTCATGGACCTGTCGACGGGGCGCAACATCCACGACACGCGCGAATGGATCCTGCGCAACTCGCCCGTGCCGATCGGCACCGTGCCGATCTATCAGGCGCTCGAAAAGGTCGGCGGCATCGCCGAGGAGCTGACCTGGGAAATCTTCCGCGACACGCTGATCGAACAGGCCGAGCAGGGCGTCGACTATTTCACCATCCATGCGGGCGTGCGCCTGCCCTACATCCCGCTGACCGCCAAGCGCGTCACCGGCATCGTCAGCCGCGGCGGCTCCATCATGGCGAAATGGTGCCTGGCGCATCACAAGGAATCGGTCCTGTACGAGCGGTTCGACGAGATCACCGAGATCATGAAGGCCTATGACATAGCTTATTCGCTGGGCGACGGCCTGCGCCCCGGCGCGATCGCCGACGCCAATGACGAAGCGCAGTTCGCCGAGCTCTACACGCTGGGCGAGCTGACCAAGCGCGCCTGGGCGCAGGACGTGCAGGTGATGATCGAGGGCCCCGGCCATGTGCCGATGCACAAGATCAAGCAGAATATGGACAAGCAGCTGGAGGCGTGCGGAGAGGCGCCCTTCTACACGCTCGGGCCGCTAACGACGGACATCGCGCCGGGTTACGACCATATCACCAGCGGCATCGGCGCGGCGATGATCGGTTGGTACGGCACGGCGATGCTCTGCTACGTCACGCCCAAGGAGCATCTGGGCCTGCCCGACCGCGACGACGTGAAGGTCGGCGTAGTGACGTACAAGCTCGCCGCCCATGCCGCCGACCTCGCCAAGGGGCACCCCGCCGCCAAGATGCGCGACGACGCGCTGAGCCGCGCCCGCTTCGAGTTCCGCTGGCGCGACCAGTTCAACCTGTCGCTCGACCCCGACACGGCGGAGTCCTACCACGACCAGACGCTGCCTGCGGAGGGCGCCAAGACCGCGCATTTCTGTTCGATGTGCGGCCCGAAATTCTGCTCGATGAAGATCACGCAGGAAGTGCGCGAGTTCGCGGCCAAGCAGAACGCCCCGGTCGAAACCTTCGTCGCGGCCGAGGACGCCGAGGCGGGGATGAAGGAAATGAGCGAGAAATTCCGTGAGAAAGGCGGGGAGGTTTACCTTCCAGCGGAGTGATGAAAGCGGGCCGCACTAGCAGGGTGCGGCCTCAAATTCCCACCTCCGTTCAGCCTGACCGAAGTCGAAGGCGACGCCCAGCACGAGAATTTCGCGTTCTCAAAAGATTGGCGGAATGGTCGCTGTCTAGGCTTTGCGTCCGTGGCTAGGTCCAGTCGACATTCAAGCGGAGGAGTGTCCTACTATCGATAGGGCGACACCCCTCCGTCAGGCCTGACGGCCTGCCACCTCCCCTGCCAGGGGAGGAATGTCGATCCGTCCTGTTCCTTCGCTCAATCTGGCACACCAATGATCCAATACTAAGAAAATTTGCAGATAACTGGTGGATGTGGCCCTGCGTTTGCGTGTAGCTTGAGACTACAGGGCAGGGGGAACAATGCTTCAAGTAGCGACGGCGGGGGTGACGGCTCTTGCGCAGGTTTACGGGTTTTCCGATGCCTCCAGCTTCGTCTCAAGCCATATCGAAACCCTCAAGGGGCTAGACAACGCGCTGTTGAGCCGGTGCGGACATGTCTTGGAAGCAGTTCAGATTGGCTTCGGTGTAGGCTCCGATAATGGCCTGATGCTGATCGGTCTGGGAAGGACACTCCTGGGTGCCGGAGCGATGCCGGTTGCAGGGACCGCTTCTCTTGCCAACCCCGTCATGATGACGTGCGCTGCCATCGGTGCGATTCATTATGGTTGGAATGCCTTGAGCGAAGACGAACGCGCCAAGGTTCTCGAGACGGTGGCAGACGCCTTTGCCGCTGGACGGCAACTTATCAAGGCGGTGGCCGACTTTGCCGTCGACACCATCAAGGCTCTACTATCCAAGGAAAATCTTGCGGAACTCAAGCGTATGGTAGGAGACGCGGCTGCGACGTTCGGCCGACGGCTGGGTGATATTACGCGGACGATTGCGGATCGGGCGGCGGATGTGCGGAATATTGCCACGGGGCGCGCCTCCTCGATCATCAGCGCACTTCCGAAACGCTTGCCATTTCGGAATCCACCAGAGTCGACTTAAGCGACGCGCGCCAAGCGGGGGCTGGAAATCGTCTTTTTGATCGCTGCCCATTCGCTGGCCGACACCAGCACCGCGCCTTCGCCACGCTCAAGCGTGATCGCCAATGGCGCGCGGTCGGCGACGACCTTGTCGATCATCGCCTCCAGATTTTCGGACGCTTCGGCGTAGGAGACGGCTTGCATGAGCCGAAGCTCTCCTACTGCTTCCCGAACGTCAACCCTTACCGCTTACGTACAAACTCCGCGCGCAGCACCAAGCCCTTGATCCCGTCGAACTTGCAATCGATCTCCTGCGCGTCGCCGGTCAGGCGGATCGACTTGATGAGGGTGCCGCGCTTCAGTGTCTGGCCTGCGCCCTTGACGGTCAGGTCCTTGATCAGCGTCACCTGATCCCCGTCGCTCAGCACATTGCCGACCGAGTCGCGGACTTCCACCGCATCGTCATTGCCGGCGGCTCCCGCCTTGGCGGCGGCGTCGGCGGCGCTGATCCATTCGCCGGTCGCTTCGTCATACACATAGTCGTCGTCGGCCATCGCCCGAAATCCTTGTCCTG